>NZ_CAJUHF010000011.1 GCF_910585845.1 uncultured Bacteroides sp.
GTCCGACTTATACCCCAAAATTCGATGTTTTCAAATTTTTGTCATGTACTTAAAGCAAATTTTAAAAGTACGGACTTGGATATAGATTTTTACAACCATAGCCAATGATTTATTGATTTTCACTATTTGCAAAGGTTTGTTATTCAAAAAAATGATATTACCTTTGCAGATAAGAAAAGCGTTCTTTTGATTTAATGCAAGATGAGGCGGAATATAGAACTACGCTCGTTTCCAAATCGTTACCTAGCAAGAAATAAATCTTTGCAAACTATTCAATTTCAGCGATAAAGACAATTTAATATGTCTTGAGCAGTGAAAGCTGATTTTCTTGGTGATGCCGCATTCCTTTATCATCTTTCCCATACGCTTGCATATTGACCAATAGTTGAGATTGGGAAATACAAGATTGTTTTCCTGAAAAGCCTTGTAACGCTCGATTATCTGCAAGGGAATATCCAGCAGCTTTACCTGAAACGGTACACCCGTCTTGTGTCGTTTGGAAATAATCCATTTCTCACCGTTTACTTCCACAATCTGGTCGTTGCTTAATTCCTTTATATCCACGAATGAGAGGGCGGTAAAACTGGCGAAAACAAAAATATCACGGAGATAGAAGTTCTTGGGGTCTTTGAACTGAAATTCCATCAATGTTTTCAGCTCATTCTCCGTCAGATATTCACGCTCTTTCGTGTTCGGGCTTATATGGAACTGGGCAAACGGATTTCTCGGTATATGTCCATTGAAGTGTGCCCGCATCACCACACCTTTCAGCCACATGCAGTTTTCCCATATCGAACCGTTGTGCAGTCCGGCTTCGTTGGAAAGGAACACGGCGAACTCCTTGATGAAGTCGGGCGTAAGTTCAGGCATGGAGATGTCGTTCCGCTTGTAATGTGACCTGATGAATGCCGCCACATGGTTTCTTGCCCGTACCCTTGCCATATAGGTAGCCCTGACCCTGTCTTTTCCGACACGCTTCTTGAACACTTCATTTTCCTTGTCGAAAGCACCGAGCAACGTTTCATACTCACCGCCCAATCCCTGATAGGCATTGCGTACCATTTCTGCCGTTACATAGGCTTCACGGTCGGATATACGCTGGTAATGCTTGATGATTTGAGCCTTGATGTTGTCAAGCGCAAGATTGGTTTCCCTCGCTTCCAGACTCTTGCCCTTTGCCTTGTTCCCTTTGGCATCCCAAAGCTCTTTCGGGATAGTCCGCTTGCAGCTGAACTGTGCTACCGTACCATTGATTGTAACCCGTCCCATGATGGGGACAATTCCGTTCTTTTCCTTACTGCCGTTCACGTAGAACAGCACCTTGAATGTGCTTCTTGCCATACTCGTTTCTTTTTGGTTGCAAAACTATAAATCAACGAGTTACCTATTGATAAGCAAAGCTGCGCAGAACGCCGCAAAATGAAACAAGGACTGTCAAATCTGCACTTTCATCGGGTAATGATTAGGAAACCGTTCTTTTGCTTTAATCTGCTTTAAGACGGTTTTCAATTGTCTGCCCAACTTCTGTGTTTTTCTTCTAACTCCCTAATTATCAAATCCTGTTGCGTTAATCTGCTGCAATTCGGCGGATATTCCAGAGATTTTACGTAAGTTTGCGCCCGAAACCAATTTAAGGGCCTGTTTGAATTTTCTTCAAATAGAACTCTCAAACAGCAGACTGAACAGAATTGAAACAGGCTCTAAGTAATTTAGATATAGAAATGGAATTGCCAGAAGATCCGATGATGCTTTTCAGCTTCATCAATATGAAATTGCGCGATTGTTATTCTTCGCTGGACGAGCTTTGTGAGGACATGGATGTCAGTAAGGAAAAGATTGTAGACGTGTTGCGGTCTGCCGGATTTGAGTATAGTGCCGAGCATAATAAGTTCTGGTAGAAGAAAACTTAAAAACAGGCTCTAAATGCCTGGTGGTCATTTCTTTTTCCGGTATTCTTTTTTCAGGCAGAAGTTCAGTCCGGCATATATTTGCAGCGTTCCGAAGCCATTGTTCAGCGAGAAGTTGCTCCGATAGTAGTCGTAGGTTCTGCCCAAGAAAGAGGCTCCTGCGAAGTACTTGCTGTTGTTGTACACCACGCCGACACGCAAAATGAAGTCTATATTGAAGTTTCTGTACCAGTTGTTTTGCTCCTTTTCCGTCTTTTCTATGTGTGAGGTCTTGTAGGCGACCGCCGGATTGAGCGATAGGGAAGCAAGGAAATTCCGTGCGAATACCCAGTTGTAGGCATAACCGAAGTTGAGGCTGATATTCGTGTATTTGATGTGTTCCACCTTCATGTCGGCACTCATCGTTTCTCGAATGACTTCGGGCAGTTTGTTGTAGTCAAAGTTCAGGTTATGGGTAGATACGGAGTAGCCGGCTATCAGTGAGCCTGCGCTGCGGCGCTGATTGGTGGACTGGCTGAAAGCGGCAGGATAGGAGAAACAACGGTGGTTGAAGATATAGTACAGGTTCATACCTTTCATATTCACTTTCAGGCCGTTGAAATCTTCCGAGTAATTGGACTGGATAAGGTCGGAGAAGCCGGTCACATTGTGTATCTTATAATCATTTCCTGTGCGGCGGTAGAATATGTCTACCCCTAATTTGGAGCTATAAAGGCTGAGGTCGAATTCCGTTCCTCTGTTTTCCTTGCTCTTCTTTCCCGCCAGTGCGTCCGTATCGACCGACCATCCCAAGAATATCCACCGCCATCCGAAGTAGGCCCCTATCTTGTTGTGAGGGTTGGGGGTGAAGCGTAGTTGCTGGGGTTCGGGCATGTTGGTTCCCACGGAGTAATACTCGTAGTTCGTGAAGTGGTCCAGCATGAAGGCGTAGTTGTAACGGTTGGGACTTATGTAGGTCGTGTCGAAGTCGCTGAAGTTCAAGAACTTCTTTATGGCTTTTGTGAAGCCTCGCTTTTGTTTGCCGGTCGTGAGAGTGTCGTGCACGATGGAGTCATTCCTCTCATTTTGCGCAAGCAAACTGGGAGATAGCATGATACATAGCAAGAAGATAGCTCCTTTCAACATCAACCTTGTTTTTTGTTAGTTAATACTTTGCCTTTTTTTCTGTTATAAACAAAGCAAAAGGAAAAAGTAATCAATCTCTTTGCGAATTTAACGGTTCTTTTGTATAAATCCAATAATCTTTCAGTTTAGTTTTACCAGAATTTTATCCCGTGTTAATTTTTAACACAACGCCTTTGAATCGTTAACAAGTTTATTAGGTCTATTAAACCATGTTATAAAAACGCTTATTAGAGGCTGAAAATTTGGAGATATGTCCAAAGTCCGTATCTTTGCAACGTGTTTTTCATAGTATTAGATTTAAGGTTAACAAAAAGATTGGCTGTCTGGGATAGATAGCCTTTTTTTTTGCCCTATTGCCTTTTCTTTCCAAGTACTCCTCCCCATAGCCGATAACTTTCATCACGAAGCAACTGTTTTCATCCCGTGGGACAAAAAAATCCGTCCCGCGAGACAAAAGAATTCATCCCGCGAGGCAAGAGAAACCGTCTCGCGAGACAAATAAATTCATCTCGTGAGACGAAATCATTCATCTCATGGAGCAATTGCACAGCTCTTAATAAATGCAAAAAATGAACTCCCCAGATTTAACTTCGTCCTCTTTCCCGTTTCTAACCTAACAAAGCTAAGAAACAAAAGAACTGATGATAAACGAAGATAAGATTCGGCAGGTATATGCTTCCGACCCCAAGAAGGGTTTTAAGATGCTGATGGACAAATTCCAAGAGCCTATATATTACTATATACGGCGTCTGGTCGTGTCGCATGAGGATGCGGAAGATGTGCTTCAGGAAGTTTTCATCCGGGTGTATCGGGGTTGGGAACAGTTTCGTGGCGAAAGCTCATTGAGTACTTGGATCTATAGGATTGCAACCAACGAAAGCTTGCGCTTGCTGAATGCACGGAAGAACGAAGAAGCAATCGCGGCAGAAGAAGTACAGGAGGAACTGATGAATAAACTGAAAGCATCCGATTACATCGATTATGAAAACGAACTGGCGGTCAAGTTTCAGGAAGCCATCCTGAGCCTGCCCGAGAAGCAAAGGCTGGTGTTTAACTTGCGCTATTACGACGAACTTGAGTACGAAGAGATCAGCCGCATCTTGGACAGTAAGGTCGACGCCCTCAAGGTGAATTATCACTATGCGAAAGAAAAAATAAAAGAATATATCCTAAACAGATAAGAACGATCTAAATAGATAAGAACAATCTAAACGGATAAGAACGATCTAAATAGATAAGAACGATGGATAAAGAATTTGATTTTGACAGGATCGGCAAAAAGGTGCCTTATCGCACGCCTGAGCATTTCTTCGAGGAGATGCAGCAGGAAGTTATGCAACGCACGTATGGCGCACAGCCCGTGCAACATCGGCCGAAGATGCACGGTCGGCATCGATTGAAGGTGTTGTTTTCCGCTACGGTTGCGGCAGCGGCGATGCTGGCAGGCATCGTGTTTGCGTTGTCTTATTTCCGCACGGACAATGCGGTAGAAAGCACTTCGGACATGCTGGCAGCGGAAATGGGCGGTAGCGAGGCGATGGATAAATGGATTTATGAATTGTCGGATGAGGAGTTGGAAGAGCTCGTCAACTTCTCTGAAAACGATATATTTCTGAACTAAGAGCCTTTTGAAGAAAGTTTAAACAGGCTCCAAGTATTATGAGTATTAATTAAAAATCAAGAAGCTTATGAAAACAAGATTGATGTATTTGGTATTGGCCGTTTTTCTGATGGGCGGACAAGTTGTTTCTGCACAGAACAAGGATAACAAGGATAATAGGGATAACAAGCAGCGTCCTACTCCCGAACAGGTGATGAAGCGACAGACGAACATGATGGTGAAGACACTGATGCTGGATGACGCTACGGCAGCCAAGTTCGTTCCGGTCTACGAGAATTATCTGAAGGAATTGCGTGAATGCAGAACGATGAACCGCAAAAGTAGAGCAGAGAACGGTGGCAATGCAAAGGGCGGTCAGGCACAGAATGCAGTGCAGACGGATGCGGAGATAGAGAAGCAGATCAAGGACAGGTTTGTGCAGAGCCGCAAGATCCTCGACGTGCGTGAGAAGTATTACAATGAGTTCCGCAAGGTCCTTACCCCCAAGCAGATCCAGAAGATCTACCAGGCGGAGATGAACAATGCGAACAAGTTCAAAAGGGAGTTTGACAGAAGGAACACCCAAAAGTCCGGAGCGGAGAAGAGACCGGCAGGAAAGAACACTCCCAAGAAGTAAAACGATATCTTCGGAAAGGATCTTTTTGACTGGCGCGTATGGACTGTGGCAAATACACATATCTGGCTCTGCGAAGCATACTGTTGTACATGTTTTTATTGTGCATGGATATCTATCACACACAGCACCGGCGACAACCGTACGAAGACCCACAACCTGATAGCCAACGCCTATCTGGAGTGGAAGATGGACTCTGTGACCAATCTGGTGTTTCGTCCGCAATACCGTTACAACGCGAACGCCAGAAGAGGGAGCGGCTATCAGGAGAGTTGGTCGGACGAGACGCTGCTGAACGAGAGAAATTCCTCCAGCCTGTACGACAATGACCTCTATAACCTCACGTTCATGCTGCAAGTGAACCGTAAGTTCAGCCGTAAGGGAAGGAACCTGGCGCTCAAACTGGATTATGGCACCAATGCTTCTTCTTCCGACCGGGAGAGCTTTTCGAACACGCACTATTTCAAGAACGATACCGAGAAGAGCGTCCCATTTTCCACTTATTCTAAGTTTCCAATCTCATCCAGATTCTTCTGAATATCCTGATCGGTCAGTTCGTAGTTCACGAGGTCGCCGGAGAGATACTTGTCGTAGGAAGCCATGTCAATCAGGCCGTGACCGGAGAGGTTGAACAGGATGACTTTCTCTTCGCCGGTCTCTTTGCAGCGGTTGGCTTCGCGGATGGTGGCGGCGATGGCGTGGCACGATTCGGGTGCGGGGATGATACCTTCGGCTTGGGCGAAGAGTATACCGGCATCGAACGATTCCAACTGGTTGATATCAACAGCTTCCATCATCTTGTCCTTCAGCAGTTGGGAGACGATGACGCCTGCACCGTGGTAGCGCAATCCGCCTGCATGGATGTTGGCAGGGGCGAAGTTATGTCCTAAGGTAAACATCGGAAGCAACGGAGTATATCCTGCCTCGTCGCCGAAGTCATACTGGAACTTGCCGCGTGTCAGTTTGGGACAAGAGGTGGGTTCGGCAGCCACGAAACGCGTCAGCTTGCCTTCGAGGATGTTGTGGCGCATGAAGGGGAAGGAGATACCTCCGAAGTTGGAGCCGCCTCCGAAGCAACCGATCACTACATCGGGATATTCGCCTGCCATTGCCATTTGCTTTTCGGCTTCCAGTCCGATGACAGTCTGGTGCAGGGTGACGTGGCTCAGCACAGAACCGAGAGTGTACTTACAGTTGGGCGTGCTACGCGCCAGTTCGATGGCTTCGGATATGGCTGTTCCCAAAGAACCTTGATGGTTGGGATGCGCTGTCAGGATGTCTTTTCCGGCACGGGTGGACATGGAGGGCGACGGAGTGACTTGTGCGCCGAACGTCTGCATGACGCTGCGGCGGTAAGGCTTCTGCTCGTAGCTGATTTTCACCTGATATACTGCGGCTTCCAGCCCGAACAGTCGTGCGGCGTATGCCAAGGATGCACCCCATTGTCCGGCACCGGTTTCGGTCGTGACGTTGGTTACGCCCTCCTGCTTGCAGTAGTATGCCTGCGGGATGGCCGAGTTTAGTTTGTGCGACCCCATCGGGCTGACACTCTCGTTCTTGAAGTAGATGTGCGCCGGGGTGCCGAGTGCTTTCTCCAGTCCGTAGGCGCGTACCAGCGGTGTGCTACGGTAGTACTTGTACATTTCGCGTACTTCCTCAGGTATCTCGATCCAGGCGTCCGTCTGGTTCAGCTCTTGTCGGCACAGCTCTTCGGCGAAGATCGGGAACATGTCTTCCGGTTTCAACGGTTGCTTGGTGGCGGGGTTGAGAGGTGGCATGGGTTTGTTCACCATATCTGCTTGTATGTTGTACCAGTAGTGCGGAATTTCCTCTTCCGGGAGGATGAATCTTTTAGTCTTATTGCTCATAGTGATTATTCGATTTTAGAATTTCGACGTCAAATGTAACCATTATTTTCAAAACATTTTCTTTTTTCTTTTGTTTTTTATCTGTAAGTGTTGTTTTGCTTATGTTGATTTGTTCTTATTTGTTTGTTTGATTTGTTCTTGTTTGTTTGATTTTTCCCATGAAGATCTATCATAAAATATTGCTGTATCAGAACAAGTGGCTCTATCCGTACATCCGGGTACTCCTGACGGGGATGGTTTATGTGGCCTACCTGGCTTCTCTCCTGCTGATTCTGGGCGTGGTGTATGAGCACGGGGTTACGGTTTCTGAGCAGAGCGTCGGGCGATTGCAACATTTGTACGACATCGTTAGGGGTATATTCCTGCTGGAAGTCACGTTATACATACTGCTGGATTATCAGCATACGAAACGTAGATTCAACCGGTTGACGTGGGTACTGGTTGCATTGCTTTATCTCACTTTGGTTCCTCTCTTTTTCCATCCACCGGAAGAAGAAGCTCTCTGGTTGCTTTGGGAATTTTTGGACGGGAAGTTCTATCGGACTTCGCTGCTACTTATATTTTCATTTCTCAACCTATCCAACGGACTGGTCCGGTTGCTGGGGCGGCGGACGAATCCTTCGCTTATTCTGGCAGTCAGTTTCCTGGTCATCATCCTTGTCGGGGCGGGTTTGTTGATGCTTCCCCGATGTACCACGAGCGGTATTTCGTGGGTAGATGCGCTGTTCATTTCGACCAGTGCGGTGTGTGTCACGGGGCTGACTTCGGTGGATGTGGCGTCCACATTCACGGCTTCCGGTTTTGTGGTGATTGTCCTGCTGATACAGATCGGAGGTTTGGGGGTGATGACACTGACCAGTTTCTTTGCCATGTTCTTCATGGGGAACACATCGGTCTACAATCAGTTGGTGGTCCGTGATATGGTCAGTTCCGATTCGTTGAGTTCGTTGCTCCCTACGTTGCTGCATATATTGGGCTTTACGTTGGCCATCGAAGGGGTGGGGATGCTTGCTATCTGGAGCGATATTCATGCCACGATGGGGATGACATTTCAGGAGGAGGCGGCTTTTGCGGCTTTCCATGCCATTTCGGCATTCTGCAATGCGGGATTCTCTACCTTGCCGGGCAATCTGGGGAATCCGTCGGTGATGGCGGGGCATAATCCTTTTTTCATCTACATATCGTTGCTGATCATTCTGGGGGGTATCGGTTTTCCGATATTGGTGAATCTGAAGGGGATTGTGCTCCATCACCTGCGCAAGGCGTGGACGTTTCTGCATACGTGGAAGTGGGACAAGCATCGCTTCTACCATCTGTATAACCTGAATACGAGCATCGTGCTGATTATGACGTTCCTGCTGTTGGTGCTGGGCACGGTGTCTATAGCCTTCTTCGAGTGGAACGGTGCTTTTGCCGGAATGTCCGTGGCTGATAAGTGGACGCAGGCTTTCTTTAATGCGGTTTGCCCGCGTACGGCAGGGTTCAACAGTGTGGACTTGACAACGTTTGGGGTACAGACCGTGCTGATTTACATCTTCCTGATGTGGGTTGGCGGTGCGGCACAGTCCACGGCGGGCGGTATCAAGGTGAATGCGTTTGCGGTGGTGGTGCTGAACTTGGTTGCCGTGTTGCGTGGCACGGAGAGGGTGGAGGTCTTCGGACGTGAATTGTCTTACGATTCAATCCGGCGTTCCAATGCTACGGTGGTGATGTATGCCGGTGTCTTGTCTGCCTGTGTGTTTGTGCTGACGTTGTGGGAGCCTCAGGTGCCTGTCATGGCGCTGTTGTTTGAGTGCGTGTCGGCACTGAGTACGGTAGGAGCTAGTCTGAACCTTACTCCTACGCTGGGCGATGACAGTAAATTACTAGTCATCGTCCAGATGTTTATCGGTCGTGTGGGGATGATCACGCTGATGTTAGGCATTGTCAGGCAGAAGAAACATACGAAGTATCGTTATCCGAGCGGTCAGATCATTATCAATTAACGGATTTCAGGTGTTCCTTTGTAAACTTGTCAACTGAATCCTTGTCAACTAAGAGGTTGAGCTTGTGAAACTTAAAATTATATAGATATGAAGTACATCATTATAGGTTTGGGAAATTACGGTCACATGCTTGCCGAAGAACTTTCGGCGTTGGGGCATGAGGTGATCGGTGCGGATGTCAGTGTGAGCCGCGTAGACAGCATCAAGGAGAAAATAGCCACGGCGTTTGTATTGGATGCCACGGACGACCAGTCGTTGTCCGTCCTTCCGCTGAATGGGGTGGACGTGGTGATAGTGGCTATTGGCGAAAACTTCGGGGCTTCCATCCGTGTGGTGGCTATCCTGAAGCAGATGAAGGTGAAGCATATTTTCGCAAGGGCGATAGACAGTGTCCACCGTTCCGTGCTGGAGGCTTTCGAACTGGAACGGATATTGACGCCTGAGGAAGATGCTGCCCGAGGGCTGGTGCATCTTTTGGAATTCGGTTCCGATATGGAGACGTTCAGGGTGGGATTGGATTACTATGTGGTGAAGTTTGCCGTACCGGAGAAGATGGTGGGCTATTACACCAACGAATTGAACCTCTACGACGAATTTGGCTTGCGGTTGTTGGCGTTGAAGCGTGCCAGGCAGGCGAAGAATTGCTTGGGCATCTCGTTCACAGAACATCTTATGATGGACAAACCGGAGGAGAAGGACCAGATTCAGGCTGGCGATGAATTGATTTGCTATGGACGTTATAAAGACTTTCAGAAATTCTGGAGGGCGATGTAAATAAATCGTTGTCCAACAAGTTGAATGGAGTCACGACACTCGTATTGCATTTGCCGATGAATGACAGGCAGGCTTCGGAAAAGATGTAGCAAAGGCACGGCTTTATATCTGGAGTATGGCAAGCAATCCGTCCGAACAAGGTGATAAACACAACAAGATGATTATGGAGCAAAGTCCCCGATGGCTGGCACAAGACCCCTTACGCATGGGCTGGTATCGGTTGTACACTCGTTTCTTTTTTCTGTTTACCGTCAGTTGGGCACAATGGCATGAATACCGGGAAGAAAACAGGCAGTTAAGAACAGTTGCAGACAAACATCAGGTGACTACGGTCATGCTTAACGAATTGTGCCCGGAACTGGCCGTGACCGTAGGGGCTTACGAAAAACAGGTGGATGTTGTCGACGTGGATTCCACACTGGTCATATTCAACCGACAGGCCAGGTCTGTAACAGAAGACAGGTGTAATAGTCAAGACTTGTTATGACTGTCATTTTTCAATCAAAGCAAATCTTGACCATGATTATTTGGCTAATCCTCATTATCCGAATCTGCATATAGCTCGCATTGACGGATAACAGTTTCGAGGGCTGCTTCTTGTTCTTCGGGTGGGTACTTGTATTTTTTGAGCAATCGTTTTACCATAGAGCGCATTTTGGCACGAGCTGACTCTTTCTGTCGCCAGTCAATCGTTTTGCTGCTGCGTAAGGCTTCGGTCAGTTCCTTTGCCATAGCAACAAGTTGGTCGTTTTCGTAGAAATCTTTTACGGCTTGCGGCTTTGTCAAGGCATCGTAAAATGCTTGCTCTTCCTCTGTCAGCCCCAATTCTGACGCTTGCTCAGCATTCGCTTTCAGCTCCTGCGCCATTTTCAGCAACTCTTTTATCACTTCTTCATTGGAAATCAAGCCACGCAAGTATTCGGCAAGCCGAGCATCAAGCATTTCGCTGAATTTCTCAGCTTCTACCATTCTCTTTTTAGCATGTTTCCTTATATGTTCTTCAAGCAAGCGTTTGAGCAATTCGAGTGCAAAGTTTTTCTCTTTCATTTCGGCAATCTCTTTCAAGAAATTCTCGTCAAAAAGAGAAAATTCAGTCCCCTTGGTGCTGAGTATTTCCACCACGCCGTCAGCCTTGATAGCCACTTTGAGCAACTGCGTAATGCGCTCGTCTATGATTTTTCGGGTAATCTTCTTGTTTCCCGTTAGGCGTAAAAGCAACGTCCTCACTGCTTCAAAGTATGCTTCTTCATAACGTTCCGCAGGGGTTAGTAAACTTCGACAAAGCGATGCGGATTGCGCCAGACGTTTGCTTTCTTCCATAAAAACCTTTTGCGCTTCAGCAGGAACAGCATCCACTAAAGTAATGATGCCGTTTTCATCTGTCTGGGTGGTAGGTTGAGAAGAAACAAGATTGTTTTTGTCAAGCAATACGTTCACCCCGCCTCTTATAAGATTGGCTCGTTGCAAGTTGGAACAGTCGGCAAAAGCGGAATAGTCGTAGTCATCCATACATTCACGGCAACGCTTTAGTGCAACGACAAATTGCTGATATGCAGTAGTCTTGATATTCGGGTCACCAAAGCGTTTCTTGTCACGTCCTGTATAGTCGTGCATGGCTTTTTTAAGAGCTTTGGCTATGCCTATATAATCCACCACCAAACCACCGCTCTTTTCCGGGAAAACACGGTTTACCCGGGCAATAGCCTGCATCAGGTTATGCCCCTTCATAGGTTTATAAACGTACATCGTGGCAAGCGAGGGTACATCAAAACCTGTGAGCCACATATCCACGACAATAGCGATTTTCAGCGGTGAATTGTTATCCTTGAACTGACGAGCCAGTTCCTCTTTTCGTGCGCCAGACCCAATAATATCATTCCATTCTACTGGATCTTGGTTTCCTTGTGTCATGACTACACAAATAATGTCTTTCCACTGAGGACGAAGTTCTATCAGCTTTTTGTAAATATCAATTCCTGTAGCACGGTCAATCACCACAATCATAGCCTTGCCCGTAAGCAAGTCGGCACGGTTGTTCTCGTAATGGTCTATGATGTCCTTACATAGAGAGTCTATGGTTTGCGGAGCTGAGAGCAAGGCGTGAAGACGTGCATTTTCATCCTTTGAGCGTTTGATGTCCTGTTCTTCCGCTCCTTCTTCCGCAAGTTTCTCATACTCGTTATCCAGCAATTTAAGCGTGTCGGCATCCAAATCCAATTTCAACAAGCGGCTTTCGTAATATACAGGGACTGTAGCACCGTCTTCCACGGCTTGGGTCATGTCGTAGATGTCGATATAGTTGCCGAAGACCTCTCTTGTATCGTTGTCGTCTTGCTCAATAGGTGTACCAGTGAAGCCGATGAACGCAGCATGAGGCAATAGTTTACGTACAATAGCCGCAAAGCCGAGTTTTAACTCACCTGTTTCTGTATCTACCTTTGTTCTGGTGTTTGACTGTGTGCGGTGGGCTTCATCGCTAATCACAATCACATCGGCACGGTTGGTGATTAGTTTGTCACGGTCTTTGAATTTTTGGATATTGGCAAAAATAATACCATGACTTTTACGCTTTTCCAGCAGTTCATACAAGTGTTCGCCGTCAGTAGCCTTTATAGGCGTTTGGCGCAAGTAATCGCTACAAGCCGCAAAAGTGTTATGAAGTTGGTCGTTCAAATCGAGGCGGTCTGTCAGAACAAGCAAGGTCGCACTCAACAGATTCTTCAAAAGCTGATGGGCATAGAATACCATTGAAAGACTTTTACCAGAACCTTGCGTGTGCCAGAATACACCAATTTTACCGTCATTGCGTTGTAAGGCTTGCTTTGTGCAGTCAAGAGCTTTCTTTACGGCAAAATACTGATGATAACCAGCAAGGATGCGGAGTTTTTTATCCACACCCATAGTGAGGGTGAAGTCTGCAATAATATCAATGAAGCGATGTTTGGTGAAGATACCATTAAAGAAAGTCTCAAAGTCGGCAAATACTGTACTTTCATAACTCCCGTCTGTGGTTTTCCACTCCATATACCGGTCAAGCGGTGCCGTAATCGTACCTACACGAGTGTCTGCCATGTCGCTTATCACAAGCATTTGGCAAGCGGTAAAGAGTTGCGGAACAATACGCATATAGTTCTGCAACTGCTGATGGGCTTCCTCCGAATTGGTAACTTCACGGGAAGGAGACTTCAACTCAATGACAGAGACAGGCAGGCCATTAACAAACACCACAATATCGGCACGTTTGGTGGAATTACCGTTTACGATCGTCCATTGATTGGCAACAACAAATGAGTTGTTGTCTATATTAACGGGGTCTATTATTTTAATATGGTCACTGCGCAGTGTTCCTTGGTCAGTTTTGAACGTAACGTCCAAGCCATTTTGTAGCCAATCGGTAAGGGTCACGTTTGCACTAACCAAAGGCTGGCTGAATAATTCACGTATTTGTCGGATAGCTTCGTCAACGGCTCCAACTTTGTCTGTTCCATTGATAAGCAACATCGCCTTACGCAATGCTCCCGGTATGGTGGCATCAGTGAGTTCTCGGCAGGTGTCGGTTTCAAGTTCCGGGCCATAATGATATTCATAGCCCATTTCCTTGAACAAAGAGATTATCGACTGCTCGTATGAATCTTCTGTAAAATGGAACGTATTAGGCATAATAGGTTGGAATTAAATTATCATTTATCCGGCGGTTTAGTTCGATTTTGGAGTCGAGGGATGAAAGAACAGATACAATATCACTCATTGTATTTTCATTAGGAACAGGTATGTCTAAATTCCTTAATGCTCCCAATGAAATATATGGTTGTGATGAGCCACTTCGTAATTTAGAAAGCTGCTGCTTTCCATGCGGTGAGGTTAAATAATAATATAACCATTTACATTTAAGTTCATTGCCTACTTTAAGAAGTCCTACATTTTTAATAGCATAATCTGTTTGTTTGGAAGACTCAATACAACAAAAACCACAATAAGCACCAATCATACTTATAATAATATCCCATTGATCAACTTTACTCCGAGTAATAATCTTATTATAATCATCTTCTGATATTTTATAAGCACTTTCAAAATCAATGCGATTATCCTTAATATGTTTTGATGTAATAAGATATTTTCCAAACTCTGTTTGCTTGGGGCTATCATGCGTACCATCTGTCACATTATAGCAATAATCATATGCTTTTATAATATTCCACTGTTCCATAAATGAGAATTTAGCTGTTTAAATTATTCGTTTTAATCTCCCAAAAACCGTTTCTTTTGCCGTTTTTGCGCTCGATGATGCCTTTTTCGGTCAAATTTACGGTAATGGTCTTGACTGTTCTCTCAGATTTGCCTATATGCGCAGCGATTTCTTTTTGCGTAGCTTTAGGCTGTTCTCGCAAGAAGTTGAGCACGGCAACTTCTTCCAAAGTGCAACTCAAAGTGCAAATATTACACTTTGAAGCAACGTCATTGGATGTACTTGCACTTTGAATGTTTTGCGAAGAAGATTCCTGCACAAGCATTGTCCGATTCTTTAGCTCGTTATGCTCATGTAGAATCAAGTTCCGGAAGAATGCTTCAATATATTCGGTAGTAGCATAAATGCCTTTGCTCAAATTGTTGTAGTTGGCACGAACCAAGGCATTACGGAAATACCATGAATGATTGGCAAACGCTTCGTTGCTGATGTCGAAACCAAATGTGCGCAGGTATTTGATTGTGAACACTGCCGTGGTACGGGTGTTCCCCTCACCAAAAGCGTGAATTTGCCAAACTCCGGATATAAACTTGGCGATATGCGTGATAGCGTCGCTAATGTTCAAATCCTTATAGCTGAAATTCTTCTCCTGCATAAAATCATAATCAAGAGTTTCTCGTATGCTGTCGGCACTGGCATAAAGTACGGTCTCACCTTTCAGCACCCACTCCTTTTTGGTGATATTGTAATCCCTGACCTTTCCTGCGAATTTATAGATACCTTGGAAAAGTCGGCGATGAATGGTGATATATTCAACAGGCGAGAATGTGAACGTCTTCTCCGACAATATCTCTGCGATACGTGCCGACACCTTATCGGCTTCTTCCGTTCTGTCTTCTATGTCAGCTCGGACAGTCTTAGACTGATAGTAACTATCAATAAGTTGTTTGGCTTCTTCGATAGTTATATCTCCCTCGATATGTTGACGAGCCGTTTGTATCAGATATTCAGACGGTTTCAAATCGTCCACCGCCTGCAATCCGATAGCAGTCTGCCAAGCATAGCCTTTTTCTCTTTTCTGAGGCTCACCCTGTCTTATATATTCTTCAAAGTCATTCATAATATAAATATAGCAATTTGACCACAAATAATCGTAGCCTATTGTACTTCGTTTACGTAGTTTTCAATTTCACGATTCCACTTTATTGTAACTACACCGTTCCTTATCTCTGGATAGAAATAGATTGAATCTTTCTGAGAAGAAAGGTGTTGTGCATCTATTGAATAAATGCGTGTCCTTTTACCATCATTGACATTCATAATCAAAACATCAAAATCAGAACTACTTCCGTATTTTATCCTACATTTCTGACTTTTCCCTATATTTCTATTTATAATCTTTTCAATCATATTGCATTGTGTAAATGATTAATAATCAAAACTCATATTCCCAGACATTAGCTTAGGCAGGAGTGTATCACGGAGAGAAGCCAAACGAGAAATTTCTATTCCATTAGCTTGCTTTTTTGAAAGTAAGAGCGAAACAACAAGATTAAACCTTGATATTATTTCTTTGGGTGGAATAACAAATAATTCTCTCTCTAGCAAACTATTGATATTTAAATTCTTTAGTCCATTAGAACCATTTTCATATATAAACATCACTTTTTTGTCGTAAAGATATTGCCACAAAAGGTAAAAGAATAAAGAAAAACTTTCTTTAATCTCCAACGATTTGCAGAAGTTTGTACATATCAGCGCATTATCGCAATCTGCAATAAAAGTTTTATCAATTAGTACAATACGACCTGTCGATTGAGTTGGCGAACCACCGGAAATTTCTACAACAACATTTCCATCACAAAGAGTTTTCTCCCTAAAATTCTTTTCCAAGATATAGCGAATAGGCATTTTGCCTTTGCTTCCTTCTTTAATATCAGGAAAATCTGCACCTCTCATACAAAATGTCCTCATCGTGTGGTTTCCCATCTGTTCATCCTTACCCCAATCCCCGGATTTAACTTTTTCAACGAGGTATTTCAATGGCTTTACATTCCATCCATATGGTCTTCTCCCAAAGTCATCATCCACAAATTCGCCATCCTTAAACGGCTCGAAATCCACGAACCAAGCCTTGAACAACGCCTGCGCCTGCTGCTCTAAATTATCATTTATACGGCGGTTCAACTCGATTTTGTCATCAAAAGATGACAGAATAGACGAAATGCGTTTTTGTTCATTTATACTTGGTGCCATAAATGAATAATTCCTCATTGTTTCCAATGATACATTCTTAATTGTTGTGCCTGTAGCTAAATGTGTTATTGTATCTTTAAATTGTTGCGAGGCAATAACATAATATATAAAATTCAGGTCGAAATTATCTGCCACATTAAAGTAACAAGCACTTTTACCTAAAATGCATGCTTCTCCCTTATATTTTGCAACATTGCCGATTGTACCATTAATAGAAACCAATATAGTTCGCGGGGTTAGATTTTTTCTATACTTATTAGCTTCATATTCTGAAACACGCTTTGTTGAATCCTTTATCTCAATTTTTCCATCAACAAGATTATTCCCATTGATAAAAAACACAGTTCCATTTTCGTCATATTTTGGAGTTCCATGTAAACCATCACCCAAAATGGTAGTTACATCCTTTAATTGGTATTCTTTCCACTCTTCCATAAATGAGAATTTAGCTGTTTAAATTATTCGTTTTAATCTCCCAAAAACCGTTTCTTTTGCCGTTTTTGCGCTCGATGATGCCTTTTTCGGTCAAATTTACGGTAATGGTCTTGACTGTTCTCTCAGATTTGCCTATATGCGCAGCGATTTCTTTTTGCGTAGCTTTAGGCTGTTCTCGCAAGAAGTTGAGCACGGCAACTTCTTCCAAAGTGCAACTCAAAGTGCAAATATTACACTTTGAAGCAACGTCATTGGATGTACTTGCACTTTGAATGTTTTGCGAAGAAGATTCCTGCACAAGCATTGTCCGATTCTTTAGCTCGTTATGCTCATGTAGAATCAAGTTCCGGAAGAATGCTTCAATATATTCGGTAGTAGCATAAATGCCTTTGCTCAAATTGTTGTAGTTGGCACGAACCAAGGCATTACGGAAATACCATGAATGATTGGCAAACGCTTCGTTGCTGATGTCGAAACCAAATGTGCGCAGGTATTTGATTGTGAACACTGCCGTGGTACGGGTGTTCCCCTCACCAAAAGCGTGAATTTGCCAAACTCCGGATATAAACTTGGCGATATGCGTGATAGCGTCGCTAATGTTCAAATCCTTATAGCTGAAATTCTTCTCCTGCATAAAATCATAATCAAGAGTTTCTCGTATGCTGTCGGCACTGGCATAAAGTACGGTCTCACCTTTCAGCACCCACTCCTTTTTGGTGATATTGTAATCCCTGACCTTTCCTGCGAATTTATAGATACCTTGGAAAAGTCGGCGATGAATGGTGATATATTCAACAGGCGAGAATGTGAACGTCTTCTCCGACAATATCTCTGCGATACGTGCCGACACCTTATCGGCTTCTTCCGTTCTGTCTTCTATGTCAGCTCGGACAGTCTTAGACTGATAGTAACTATCAATAAGTTGTTTGGCTTCTTCGATAGTTATATCTCCCTCGATATGTTGACGAGCCGTTTGTATCAGATATTCAGACGGTTTCAAATCGTCCACCGCCTGCAATCCGATAGCAGTCTGCCAAGCATAGCCTTTTTCTCTTTTCTGAGGCTCACCCTGTCTTATATATTCTTCAAAGTCATTCATAATATAAATATAGCAATTTGACCACAAATAATCGTAGCCTATTGTACTTCGTTTACGTAGTTTTCAATTTCACGATTCCACTTTATTGTAACTACACCGTTCCTTATCTCTGGATAGAAATAGATTGAATCTTTCTGAGAAGAAAGGTGTTGTGCATCTATTGAATAAATGCGTGTCCTTTTACCATCATTGACATTCATAATCAAAACATCAAAATCAGAACTACTTCCGTATTTTATCCTACATTTCTGACTTTTCCCTATATTTCTATTTATAATCTTTTCAATCATATTGCATTGTGTAAATGATTAATAATCAAAACTCATATTCCCAGACATTAGCTTAGGCAGGAGTGTATCACGGAGAGAAGCCAAACGAGAAATTTCTATTCCATTAGCTTGCTTTTTTGAAAGTAAGAGCGAAACAACAAGATTAAACCTTGATATTATTTCTTTGGGTGGAATAACAAATAATTCTCTCTCTAGCAAACTATTGATATTTAAATTCTTTAGTCCATTAGAACCATTTTCATATATAAACATCACTTTTTTGTCGTAAAGATATTGCCACAAAAGGTAAAAGAATAAAGAAAAACTTTCTTTAATCTCCAACGATTTGCAGAAGTTTGTACATATCAGCGCATTATCGCAATCTGCAATAAAAGTTTTATCAATTAGTACAATACGACCTGTCGATTGAGTTGGCGAACCACCGGAAATTTCTACAACAACATTTCCATCACAAAGAGTTTTCTCCCTAAAATTCTTTTCCAAGATATAGCGAATAGGCATTTTGCCTTTGCTTCCTTCTTTAATATCAGGAAAATCTGCACCTCTCATACAAAATGTCCTCATCGTGTGGTTTCCCATCTGTTCATCCTTACCCCAATCCCCGGATTTAACTTTTTCAACGAGGTATTTCAATGGCTTTACATTCCATCCATATGGTCTTCTCCCAAAGTCATCATCCACAAATTCGCCATCCTTAAACGGCTCGAAATCCACGAACCAAGCCTTGAACAACGCCTGCGCCTGCTGCTCTAAATTATCATTTATACGGCGGTTCAACTCGATTTTGTCATCAAAAGATGACAGAATAGACGAAATGCGTTTTTGTTCATTTATACTTGGTGCCATAAATGAATAATTCCTCATTGTTTCCAATGATACATTCTTAATTGTTGTGCCTGTAGCTAAATGTGTTATTGTATCTTTAAATTGTTGCGAGGCAATAACATAATATATAAAATTCAGGTCGAAATTATCTGCCACATTAAAGTAACAAGCACTTTTACCTAAAATGCATGCTTCTCCCTTATATTTTGCAACATTGCCGATTGTACCATTAATAGAAACCAATATAGTTCGCGGGGTTAGATTTTTTCTATACTTATTAGCTTCATATTCTGAAACACGCTTTGTTGAATCCTTTATCTCAATTTTTCCATCAACAAGATTATTCCCATTGATAAAAAACACAGTTCCATTTTCGTCATATTTTGGAGTTCCATGTAAACCATCACCCAAAATGGTAGTTACATCCTTTAATTGGTATTCTTTCCACTCTTCCATAAATGAGAATTTAGCTGTTTGTTTGACCATCTAATGTGGCTTCTATCTCTTTGATTGATGGCATTGTTCCTTCAACCTTTTCAGGATAGAGTTTTTCAAGCTCATATTCGGATATTCCGAGAGGCTGACTACTTGATTCTAACGCATATTGAGCCAACGTATTGCTTTTCTGCTTGCAAATGAGTAATCCTATTGTCGGATTATCGCGCCCCTCCTTGCGAAGAAGATGATTGCAAGCAACAACATAACCGCCTAATTGACCGGCATCAGCAAAGTCAAACTCTCCGATTTTTACCTCTACTACCACATAGCAAGACAATTTAAGATTGTAGAAAAGCAAGTCTATAAACTTCTCTTTCTCTGCTATTTGCAAGCGATATTCTTTGCCTACATAGGCGAAACCTGTGCCAAGCTCCAACAGAAAGTTTGTGATATTGGTGAGCAATGTATCTTTTAGTAGTCGTTCATTATATTTTCCTCGTAATCCCGTGAATGAGAAATCGTAGGGGTCGCGTGTTAGTTCCTGCGCCAAATCGCTATCCACATCAGGGAGCGTACTCTTGAAATTTGTGAGAGCCTTTCCGCTGCGCTCATACAGATTTGTGCCTAATACATTGAGTAATATATCCCTGCTCCATCCATTCTCTAATGTTTGGCGGACATAGAACAAAGCCTTGTCTGAATCAGTCGAACATTTGTCTATGATATAACGATGATGTCCCCAAGGAATAGAGAATAAATCAGAATATAATCTTTCCACAAGCTGTGGAAGATTTTCTTTCTCAGATTCTTCCACAATTTGTGGAAGAATCGCAATCTGTTGTTTATAAAGAGTATAGAAACGTTTTGCGTAACGGATTGATGTTTCAGATAATCCTTCCACATCAGGCATTTCATGGCGCAAGTCACGGCTTAATGTAGCGTAAAACTTACTGCCATACTTGTTATCTGCTTGCTTTTCTTCAATATCTTTACCAAGTTCCCAATAATAGCGAAGCAATTCTCTATTCACTTTTATAGCCGCCTTGATTTGGCTGCCACGATAACGCTTTACAAGCTCTTTAACCCATAAAGTGTAATCCTTATCTAATATGCCGATAGATTTAACCATTTTATTTCTCCGTTTTTATTCACTAATTTTTAGTTCACCAGACATTAGCTGTGGGAGAAGCGTGTCACGCATCTTTGCCAACCTTGCATTTTCAAGACTGTTAGAAAGTATCGTTTTGATAAAAGGAAGAACTATGTCTCCATACCTTTTTACATACGGACTTTCATTTGAGTATATTGGAAGACACTCAATATCTTTTGTATTTATACCGGGGATTGCAGCCTTTCCTCCAATTGAATTTAATTGGTTCATAATGTATGGTGTACGCATATAAAAATATGCAAACGCATTATAAGCGTTATCCATTAAGTCCAAGATGAAGACATGCTCATTGATATACATTTCGTTGAAAGGAAATCCTTCTCCAAAGATAGAGAAATTTGGAATAAAATATCCCGGTTTGCCTCCGTCTTTGTAAATCAATAGCTCATATCCATTTATCTTTCCCTTTTTTATAGTTTGAGCATATTCTTTTGGAATGTACTTTGTCTTAGAATAGTCATAATACCCCAATCCTTTGATATTTTCCGCCCCAATGCTTGGAACGCCTTCAAAGGTTGCACCACCTTTGGGTCTTTTTCCACTTTCTATATTGTGAGGTATATCTTCGATGTAAACTATTGGTAACTCTTTGGGGGTACTACCGAGAGCTGAATCTACAAATTCACCGCCTCTGAATGGCTCGAAGTCTACGAACCACGACTTGAACAACGCCTGCGCCTGCTGCTCTAAATTATCATTTCCTTGTCTGTTTTTCAGGAAAGATGAGCCACTGTTATGTGTCAAACAATACCACATGCTAATTTATGAATTTACGGTGTGAGAGTTTGACATTGTTTTGATTCACCATTGCATAGTGCATGGTAGTATCAATCTTGACATGACCAAGTAAGCGTTGCACTTGTTCCACAGGCATACCTTTGTCGATAGCCATTGTTGCCAATGTACGGCGAAACTTGTGAGGATGAACACGCACGATCTTTGCAGAGCGGCCAATTTTGCGCAGACGAGTTTCTACCCCCGAAATCTCCAAGCGTTTATGCGGTTTAGCTAAAGAGACAAAAAGAGCCTTATTTCTGTCTTTGCGAGAAGCTAAGTATTGTTGTAGATGAATCTTTGCACGGGCATTGAAGTAAACGATGCGTTCCTTGTTACCCTTGCCAAATACGATACATTCACGCTCTGTGAAGTTGATGTCTTCTCGATTGAGTTTTACCAATTCGCCTACACGCATACCAGTTGAAGCTAGTAAGTCGATAATGGCAAGATCGCGGATTTTAGTACAATTGTCACGGAGCTGTTCGATATTCTCATCACTCAATACCTCTTTTACCTGTGTACCTGTTTTTACTTTGTGTATTCTGCGGACGGGACTTTTGATAATGTAGTCCTCTTCTTCGAGCCAAGAAAAAAATGAGGAAAATATCCGACGGATATTGTCAATAGTCACTTTACTTGATTTGTTTTTTCGCTGGAATACGGCAAGGTAGGCTCTAATGTCCTCGGTCGTGTAGTCAGTCACCTTTTTAGGCATCTTCTTGAATAGCTGTCGAATGGTAGAGCCATAGTATTTGATTGTCGGGGTAGTGCAACCCTCCACTTGTTTTGCAGACAGAAATATGTCAAGCAGGCGGTCGTTAGACGCTGCATTTTCGTGCAGTGTCTCGCCGTCTTCGGTAATAGTGTATTGGCTTACAATTTGAAGCAATACGCTATTAAGGTGAGTTACTTGTTCAAAACTTAACACTTCTGTCATTGCGGTGCTGATTTCCTGAATTAATTTTTCTTTCATATTCTTCGTTATTATATGGTGAACCTAACGAAGAGTAGAAGCTATATCACTTGACGGTGAAGCCGATTTTTGCCAATTGCTTGCGGATTTCGTCTTCGAGCGTGTGCGACTGGGCGAATAAATCAGACAGTTCGGAAGTGAGGCGTTCCATTTTTTCTTGAAATGGTTCGCCGTCTTCCTCCACTTCGGCTATGCCGACATAACGTCCGGGGGTGAGGATAAAATCTTGCTTCTCTATATCCTTGATTGTTGCAATGGCTGAAAATCCCTTTTCGGTTTCAAGCGTTCCAGCACGGAACTGCTCAAAAGTATCTGCGATACGTGCGATGTCATTGCCATGCTCCTCCGTTTCTTCTCCACAAGAGAGTTCACGGTGTGTGCGGTCTTTCATATAGCCCATGTTACGAGCATCTATGAAAAGCGTTTTGCCCGGTTGTGCTTTCTTTTTTGTCAAAAACCACAAGCAACAAGGTATCTGCACATTGTAGAACAGTTGGGATGGCATGGCGATAATACCTTCCACCAAATCGGCTTTGACAATGTTTTCACGAATATCTCCCTCTGTTCCCTGTTGTGAGGATAGCGAGCCATTGGCAAGAACCAAGCCGATGCGTCCATTGTCTGCCAAGTGATACAACATGTGTTGCATCCATGCAAAGTTGGCATTTCCCTCCGGTGGTATACCGTATTGCCAACGTGGGTCGTCACGTAACTGGTCACCACCCCATTTGGAAATATTAAACGGTGGATTTGCCATTACGAAATCCGCTTTCAAGAATGGATGTTTGTCATCGTGAAAGGAATCCCCGAAACTATCGCCAAAATTGGCTTCAATTCCACAAATGGCAAGGTTCATTTGCGCTAATTTCCACGTATTGCTGTTAAGCTCCTGGCCATAAACGGATATTTTATTGATATTACCCTGATGGCGTTCAATAAACTTACTACTCTGCACAAACATACCGCCCGAACCACAAGCAGGGTCAAAGATTTTTCCCTTATAAGGCTGAATAACTTCAACTATGGTACGGACTACACATGAAGGGGTGTAGAACTCACCACCTTTCTTGCCTTCTTCACGGGCAAATTCTCCAAGAAAATATTCATATACGCGTCCAAGCACATCACGAGCTTCCGAACCTGTAAAGTGGAGGTTGTTTTCAAAAATATCAATTACGTTACCCAAGCGGCGTTTATCTAGTTCTGGACGAGCATAGTTCTTGGGAAGAATGCCTTTGAGCTGCTTGTTTTCTTTCTCCAATGCTTCCATTGCCGCATCAACGACAGCTCCGATTTCGGCAGTAAGTGAGGCATTGACAACTTTCTCCCAACGAGCATCGACAGGAACAAAGAATATGTTATCGCCAATATATTCGTCTGGGTCTTCCTCAAAGCCTTCACCTTCAGCAACAAGTTCGTCATGCTTAACTTTGAAGCAGTCGTTGATATATTTTAGGAACACAAGTCCAAGTACCACACTTTTATACTCGGCTGCATCAAGATTGCCACGTAATTCGTTTGCCGAATCCCACAATGTTTGCTCGATGGTTTTCTTTACTACGTCCTTTGTTTTTGTCTTTTTTGCCATTGTCGTATATAAAAGCGGAAAACTCCGCCGCTATCCCTGCGAGGCTGACCAAAGCCCATAAGACAGCGAAGGAGTTTCATATGTTGCTTTATCGTTTTTATTCTTCAGGTCATTAGCGCAGTTGAATTTTGATTGCAAAGTTAACACCTTTTTCCCGATTTTCCTTGCGTAATTCAAGAAAATGTGTACATGCATGTGAAAAATACGAAGGTTTTGTGTGCTATAAATACAAAGACAAAATAGTGATACTAAAATGGTACTAAATTGCAAACTTTTGCTTCGATTTCGTTTATAAAAGAATGAATATCAATTTGTTGTAAAAATGTGTGTTTTGTTGCCCAGTGTATGTGGCGTTTGCTTCTCTTCCCTATTTATTTCCGTTTTTCTGTTTTTGTATCTTTCTTTGTCTTATGTTTCAATAATTTTTCTTTTCTTTGCAAAGGAGCAGTTTGGGAAGTGGAGAGGGAGCTCTCAATTCTCTACTTACTAATAGTGTGATCTGTAATTTTGGTATACATAACAGTAATTTGTTTATAAGAAATAAGGGATACAATTCCTATTTTTGTGACCTAAATTAATAGTATTAGGTAAGAACGTTTTCAGTAAAGATGAGAAAAGAAAGAATGATACTGTGTGCTTGCTGTCTGTTGGGGGCAGTAAGCATGCATGCACAGACAAATAGAGACAGCCTGCAGATAGCCGGCAGTTATGCAATCAATGAAGTAGTAGTGACAGGAGCACGCAGCGAGACGGACGTGCGCCATTTGCCTATGACCGTCTCGGTAGTGGGGCGCCCGCAACTCGAAGCCGGCAAACAAAGCTCCGTACTTCCGGTGCTGAATGCACAGGTTCCCGGATTCTTTTCCACTTCGCGTGGTGTATTGGGCTATGGAGTATCCACCGGAGCATCAGGTCAGATGTCACTGCGCGGAATCGGAGGTCCTGCCCAAGCCGGACTGCCTACTACCGGATTGCTGGTCCTGATCGACGGACATCCCCAGTACATGGGCTTGATGGGGCATCCCATTGCCGATGCCTGCCAGTCGATGATGGCTGAGCGTGTGGAGGTGCTTCGAGGTCCGGCATCGGTGCTCTATGGCTCCAATGCGATGGGAGGTGTCATCAACATCGTTACACGTAAGATGCAGGGAGACGGGGTGAACACAAATATCCACCTCGGTGCCGGTTCGTACGGAACCATACAGACCGAAGCGACCAACCGCGTCCGGAAAGGACGCTTCAGTAGTGCGGTGACCGCCTCCTATAACCGCACGGACGGGCATCGCGCCAATATGGCTTTTGAACAGTACGGCGGATATCTCAAGCTGGGATATGACTTCACGGACAACTGGAAACTGTGGGGAGACGTCAACATCACCCGCTTCAATGCCACCAATCCGGGAACAGTAGATCGCCCATACCTCGACAACGACCAGCGTATCACCCGCGGAATGACATCCTTCGCCTTAGAGAACCATTACAAACGGACGTCGGGAGCGCTGACCTTCTTCTACAATTGGGGTGACCATTGGATAAACGATGGATATCAGCCCGGCAGCAATCCGCTGGACTATCGCTTCAACTCCAATGACCAGATGCTCGGTCTGTCGTGGCATCAGAGTGTGCAACTTTTCCAAGGAAACCGCGTGACCGTAGGTGTCGATTATTTTCATTTTGGCGGCGAAGCATGGAACCGGTTCTCCGACGGGCACCGCGAGACTTCGGCAGATAAGTCGCTGGACGAAGTAGCGGGTTACGTAGATTTCCGGCAAGACCTTGCCTCCTGGCTCACGTTCGATGCCGGCGCACGTGTGGACCATCATTCGCAGACGGGAACGGAGTTTGTACCGCAGGTAGGATTGGCTTTCCACCTCCCGCAGGACGCCGAAGTCAAGGCTATGGCAAGCAAAGGATTCCGTAATCCTACCATTCGCGAGATGTATATGTTTCCCCCGCAAAATCCGGACTTGAAGCCCGAGAAACTGTGGAACTATGAGCTTTCCTTCTCGCAACATCTCATGGAACACCGTCTGTCGTATGGTGTAAACCTCTTCTACATCAATGGAGACAACCTCATTCTGCGCCTTCCCAATCCGGCAGGCAGCGGAATGCTCAATCAGAACTCAGGCAAGATAGAGAACTGGGGAGCGGAAGCGAACATCGGATACCGCCTCAATCCGATGTGGAGCCTCACGGCAAACTACAGCTGGCTCCACATGGAGCATCCGGTGCTGGCTTCTCCCGAACATAAACTCTACGGAGGCGTGAACTTTAAGAGAGGGCGTTGGAGCGCATCTACCGGTATCCAGTACGTGAAAGGGCTTTACACCGAACTGGATTCGGACGTCAAAGAGGACTTCGTACTGTGGGACGTACAGGCGGACTTCAAGGCAAGCCGCCTCCTGTCGTTCTATGTGCGCGGCGAGAACCTGCTGGCACAACGTTACGAGATCATAGCCGGCTATCCGATGCCGAAAGCCACATTCATGGGGGGAATAAACATAAGTTTTTAAGCAAGTATTTGGTTTATATAGTCAAACGGAATTGAACGGTGAAAAGAGGAGTTATCGGAGTAAACGGGAGTTCTCGACCGATAGATACCTTTATAAGTTGATACCTTTGTAAGTATGTGATTTGATAAATATATGATTTGATAAGTTTGTGAGTTGATGAACTACATATATAGATTGTTTGTGAAACTTAAATAAATAATATTCATAAGAAAAGAAGTATGTTACGAAAAATCAGACTAACGTTTGCCATCTTCTTCTTCGTGCTGATCACGCTTCTGTTCCTCGATTTTACGGGGACGTTGCACGGTTGGTTCGGTTGGATGGCTAAGATTCAGTTCCTGCCTGCGGTGTTGGCACTGAATGTAGGGGTTGTGATCGCCCTGATTGTATTGACGCTGCTCTTGGGACGTGTGTATTGTTCGGTGATATGCCCCTTGGGTGTCTTTCAGGACGTGGCGGCATGGCTGGGTAAAAAACAGAAGAAGAACCGCTACTCCTATTCGCCTGCGCTCAATTGGTTGCGCTACGGGGTGTTGGCTGTGTTTGCATTGGCTTTGGTAGGGGGCGTAGGCTCTTTGGCTGCGCTGCTTGCGCCATACAGTGCGTACGGACGCATCGCCTCCAATCTTTTCGTCCCTCTCTATCAGTGGGGAAACAATCTGCTTGCCTATCTGGCAGAACGTGCGGACAGCTATATGTTCTATTCCGTAGATGTATGGGTGAAGTCTGTGGGAACATTTGTTGTAGCTGCCTTGACGTTCGTCATCCTTGCCGTGTTGGCTTGGCGCAACGGACGTACCTACTGCAACACCATCTGTCCGGTGGGCACGGTGCTGGGATTCTTGTCGCGCTTCTCTTTGTTGAAACCGGTGATCGATACGAGCAAGTGTAACAGCTGCGGTTTGTGTGCACGCAACTGCAAGGCATCCTGCATCGACTCGGCAAACCACAAGATAGATTATAGCCGCTGCGTAGCCTGTATGGACTGCCTCGGAAAGTGTAAGAAAGGAGCCATCCGCTATGAACGTCCGCGCAAGCAAGTGCAACCCTCCTCCGCGGCTGCCGGAAAAGCGGACAGCGGTCAGGCAACGGAGAAAGTGGATAATGCACGTCGCGCCTTTTTCTCTGCCGGAACTATGTTTGCTGCCACTACCTTGCTGAAAGCGCAGGAGAAGAAAGTGGACGGTGGTCTGGCTGTCATCGAAGACAAGAAGATTCCCGAACGTGCGACACCTATCTATCCCGCAGGCTCGTTGGGGGCACGCCATTTCACCCAACACTGCACTGCATGCCAGCTCTGCGTGTCGGTATGTCCCAATCAGGTTTTGCGTCCGTCCGGCAATCTGCTGACGCTGATGCAGCCGGAGATGTCGTACGAACGCGGCTATTGCCGTCCCGAATGTACCAAGTGCTCCGAAGTATGTCCCGCGGGTGCCATCCGCCCCATCAGCCTTGCCGATAAGTCATCTACCCAGATAGGCCATGCCGTATGGATCAAGAAGAACTGCGTGCCGCTGACGGATGGGGTAGAGTGTGGCAATTGTGCCCGCCATTGTCCGTCCGGTGCCATCACGATGGTGCTTTCCGATGCCGAAGATGACAAGTCGCCGAAGATTCCGGTTGTCAATGTAGAGCGTTGCATCGGTTGCGGTGCCTGCGAGAATCTTTGTCCGGCACGTCCGTTCAGTGCCATCTATGTCGAGGGGCATGAACGCCATCGGGTGATTTAATAATAGTAATGTGATAAATGTTAGAAACATATATGGAAGAACATAATAAAAACATCAGCCGCAGAGATTTCCTGAAAATCGTAGGTATCAGCGCAGCCGCCACTACGGCAACTGCCACTCTCGTCGGCTGCAAGCAAAAAGACGGGGTGACTGCCGGAGGTAGTGCTTCCACTCCTGTGCCTATCGACAAGATGACCTATCGTACCTCTACCACGCAGAAAGACCGTGTCTCCCTGCTCGGCTATGGCTGTATGCGCTGGCCGACCATCCCTTCGACGGACGGAAAAGGAGACATCATCGACCAGGATGCCGTGAACGAATTAGTGGACTACGCCATTGCCCACGGAGTGAATTATTTCGATACGTCTCCGGTTTATGTGCAGGGATGGTCGGAGAAGTCGACGGGCATTGCACTGAAACGTCATCCTCGCGAGAAGCTTTTCATTGCTACCAAGCTCTCCAATTTCAGCAATTACAGCCGTGAAAACTCCATTGCCATGTACCGCAAGTCCTTCGAAGACCTACAGACGGACTATATCGATTATTATCTGCTCCATTCCATTGGCGGCGGCGGAACGGAAGCTTTCAAGGCGCGCTATATAAATAATGGTATGATCGAGTTCCTGCTGAAAGAGCGGGAGGCAGGGCGCATCCGCAATCTGGGTTTCTCCTTCCACGGTTCGGTAGATACGTTCGATTATGCGCTTTCCCTTCACGACGAAGTGAAGTGGGATTTTGTGCAGATACAACTCAACTACGTCGACTGGAAACATGCTTCGAAACGTAATGTGAATGCGGAGTACTTGTATGCAGAACTGGTGAAGCGTAACATTCCGGCAATCATCATGGAACCGTTGCTGGGAGGCCGCCTTTCCAACGTACCTACCCACATCATGACACGTCTGAAACAACGTCGTCCCGAAGACAGTGTGGCATCATGGGCATTCCGTTTTGCCGGTTCTCCGGAGATGGTATTGACCGTGTTGAGCGGCATGACGTATATGGAGCATTTGCAGGACAACATCCGTACCTACTCTCCGTTGGTTCCTCTGACCGAGGACGATAAGGAGTTCCTGGAAGAGACGGCACAACTGATACTGAAATATCCCACGGTGCCCTGCAATGACTGTAAATACTGTATGCCCTGTCCCTATGGCATCGACATTCCGGCGATACTTATACATTATAATAAATGCGTGAACGAAGGCAACGTGCCCAAGAGCCGTCAGGACGAAAACTATAGGCAGGCACGCCGTGCTTTCCTCATCGGATACGACCGGAGTGTGCCTCGTCTGCGTCAGGCAAGCCATTGTATCGGTTGTAACCAATGTTCGTCCCACTGTCCGCAGAATATCAATATCCCCAAGGAGTTGCAACGCATTGATACCTTTGTGGAACAGCTGAAACAGGACGGGGAGTTGGAAAACTCTTCCCGTAAATAGGGCTTCGCGCTTACTTCTGTAACAAAAGCCGCTGATATCGTTGCCGGATGAGAGGCAAAGGTGTTAGCGGCTTTTCTATTCCTAAGGGCCGATGATTGGAAAACCAGGCCGTTTTTTTTGGGGGGGTAGGGGCGGAGGATATCAATGTAGACGCACTGTCACCGCTGCGGGTTTACTCGTGATGATAAGGTCCTCCGCTGAGTATGTTCATTGCCCGATACAATTGCTCCACAAAGATAAGCCGCACCATCTGGTGCGAGAAGGTCATCTTGGAGAGGGAGATCTTCTCGTGTGCCGCTTGATACACCTTGGGCGAGAAGCCATAGGGGCCTCCGATGACGAACACAAGCCGCTTGTTTACGGTATTCATTTTGCGTTTCATATAGTCGGCAAACTCGATGGAACGCATCTCCTTTCCCCCTTCGTCCAGCAACACGATGACGTCGCCCGGCTGGAAGGCTTTACATATCAGTTCGCCTTCTTTCTCTTTCTGCACCTCCATCGAGAGACTTTTGGTATTTTTCAGTTCCGTTATGACTTCCATCTCAAAAGTCAGGTAGCGTTTCGTGCGTTGCACATAGTCGTTGATGGCAGTGATAAAATGCTGTTCTACGGTTCTTCCTACTACGAGTAAGGTTGTTTTCATGCTGTTTTGGTTATGATTTGCGCACAAAATTAGTACTTTATTGTTGTATTTTATAATAAATGCTTACCTTTGCGTATATATTTAGTTAACAAGAGGAAGATTTGGCAGGCAGAAGAGCGGCTTTTTGTTCCTGTATGAAAAGGGAAAACTCCTATATAAATAAGGAAAAGCGCCTGCTCCGAAAAGGAGAAAACTCCGTCCGTACGCCATATATCCGACTTCTTGCTAACTCAAACAAATACTTGTGATTATGAAAAAACGAGTAGTTTTATTGTTTGCCAGTCTCGTCTTGGGCATATCCTCGCTTTGGGCACAGGATACGCCTGTAGGGGTGATTGTGGCTTTCAAGAAAGGAAACTCTCAGGAGTTGAACAGGTATCTGGCGGACAAGGTGGATCTGATCATACAGAATCGTCCCACCAATGCCGACAAACAGACAGCTGAAAGAACGATGTCGTCCTTCTTTGCGGACAACAAGGTCAGCTGTTTTGACGTGAACCATCAGGGAAAACGTGATGAATCCAGTTTCATCATCGGTACATTGGGGACCAAGAACGGAAACTTTCGGGTGAATTGTTTCTTTAGAAAAGTGCAGAACAAATATGTCATACATCAAATAAGAATAGAAAAGACAAATGAATAAAGAAAAAGAACTGATTGACAGTTTGATCGATTTGGCATTCGCCGAAGACATTGGCGATGGCGACCATACCACCCTGTCGTGCATTCCCGCCACGGCGATGGGGAAATCCAGACTTCTGATTAAGGAAGCGGGCATACTGGCAGGCATCGAAGTGGCAAAGGAAGTCTTCCGCCGTTTCGACCCCGACATGAAAGTGGAAGTGTTCATCAACGACGGCGCCGAAGTGAAGCCGGGCGATGTGGCTATGGTGGTGGAAGGCAAGGTGCAGTCTCTGTTGCAGACGGAACGCCTGATGCTGAACATCATGCAGCGCATGAGCGGCATTGCCACCATGACGCACAAGTATGCCGAACGCCTGAAAGGCACGAATACCCGTGTGCTCGACACCCGCAAGACCACTCCGGGCATGCGTATGCTCGAAAAGATGGCAGTGAAGATAGGCGGCGGCGTGAACCACCGTATCGGACTCTTCGACATGATCCTGCTGAAAGACAACCACGTCGACTTTGCCGGAGGCATCGACAAAGCCATCAACCGTGCCAAGGAGTATTGCAAGGAGAAAGGCAAGGACCTGAAGATCGAAATCGAAGTGCGTAACTTCGACGAATTGCAGCAAGTGCTCGATTTGGGCGGTGTGGACCGTATCATGTTCGACAACTTCACGCCTGAGATGACGAAGAAGGCCGTCGAGATGGTAGGCGGACGCTACGAGACCGAATCTTCCGGCGGCATCACCTTCGACACGTTGCGCGACTATGCCGAGTGTGGTGTGGACTTCATCTCGGTGGGCGCCCTCACTCACTCCGTGAAAGGATTGGACATGAGTTTCAAGGCATGCTAAAGGAAAGGGCATAATCCGGAAAAATGAGGGCATGTTATAATGCCCGAATTGTGAACTATTTATCCCTGCTACAGTTGTCTGTGGTAGGGATATTTTTCATGAAAAGAGCGTTTTGATACACTCCTTTCTTTTGTATGCGCCCTCATTCTTTCGTACGCCCGACTTCTTTTTTTCACCTCTTCGTGAACCGGAAAAAAACGTCCTGTTGTGAACCGAATCATTTTGTTCCGTGAATTGAATCATTTTTGTCCCGTGAGCCGAATCATTTCATCTCATGAGCCGAAAAAAATGGTTTCACGAGCCGAAAAAATCTATCTCGTGGGACGAATAAATCCGTCTCGTGAGCCGAAAAAATCCGTCTCGTAGGACGAAAACGTTATTCTTTAACTTCTTTTTAGAAATAATCTTGCAGCATTCTCCGTGAAACTGCGTCTAACAGACAGATGACGCGAAGCGGCGTCCGTTTTTTAAAAAAAAAGCACTGACATTGGAAAATGAGATAGAACTGGTAGAGGGTTGCCGGGCAGGGAAAGATTCCGCCCGTAAGGAATTGTACACCCTTTACGCCAAGCAGATGCTTGCGGTATGCTACCGCTATACGGGCGATATCGACGCGGCACACGACGTATTGCACGATGGGTTTATCAAGCTCTTCACCCATTTCACGTTCCGTGGCGAATGCGCACTTGCCACATGGGTGACGCGAGTGATGGTGACGCAGGCGATAGACTACCTGAGGAGGCAGAAGCGCATCAGCCAGTTGGTGACCAACGAAGCGCAACTGCCCGACCTCCCCGACGAAGCAAGCACTGTCGAGGCGGGAAGCTGCCTCTCCGAGGAGCAGTTGATGGCATTCGTTGCCGAGTTGCCCGATGGTTGCCGCACCGTTTTCAACTTGTACGTCTTCGAGGAGAAATCGCACAAGGAGATCGCGGAAATGCTTGGAATCAAGGAACATTCGTCCACCTCGCAGCTGCATCGTGCCAAGAACCTGTTAGCAAAAAGAATTAAAGAATATACAGCGTATGAAAGGAAATGATGAAATAACGGCTCAAGCCGAAATAACCGGTTTGTTCCGCAGCCGCCTCTCGGGTGTAGAGATGACGGTGCGGGACGGATTCTGGGAAGAGCTGCAAGCCGGACTTCCGAAAGCCGGAACCGATCGCTCCACTCCCGCTGCCGTGTCCGGAGCGATCGACAGTTCGTTCGGGACTACCGACTGCCTGTCCGAGACTGCTGACTGTCTGTCCGAGACTGCCGACTGTCTGTCCGGAGCTGCTGACGGCTTGTCCGGACAAAGGCGAAAAGGCATTCTGCTCGTTCCACGGTTCCACCGTGTGGCGGCAGCCGCTTCCGTCATCATGGTGCTGGGAGCCGCTTCTGCCGCATTCTGGTATTTCTCTCCGAAGGATGAGATACAAGAGGCGTTTACGAAGGTAGCTACCTTGACACCGGAAGGCAACATGAACGGAGATGTGGTGCAGGAGAATTTCCCTTCGATTCATAACACCGTTCCGGCGGTGCCTGATCCCGGACAGAAACACCCCGGACCGGCATCGTCCGCCGTGGCGTTTGCTCAAGATGAAGAAGAGAACGAATCCCTGTCCGTCACCGTTTCCATCACCATCCGTCAGCACCTCTACGGCAATCATCCGCAACGGGGAAACGGCATGTATGGGCAGAACGCCTCAAGTCGTGAAGGAAACGGATATTATGCAGCAGCGGATACGGAGAATACGACCGGCACTACAGCCTCCAACTCCTGCTCTTCGCATGCGGAGAAAACAGCCGTGTCCGGTGCTGATGCGGTAGGCAGAAGGCGGAACTGGGCTTTCAAGGCAGGAGTAGGCACTTCGTTGCCGAAATCCGGTTTCGGAATGCCCCTCACGGCAAACCTCTCGGCAGAACGCCGCCTGAACCGGCATTTCTCTCTTGAGGCAGGATTGCAGTACAACCGTCTGGAGGGTGAAGGAGAGCGCGTCTTGCACACACTGGCGGTTCCCGTCAAACTGAATGCGATGCTGGCAAGCGCATCCAAAGTCGATCTCTATGCCACGCTGGGCGGAGCAGTCGAGAAGTGCCTGTCCGGAGCCGAAGACAACTGTTTCGGAGCGGAACCCCTACAGTTGTCCGCTATGGCAGGCTTGGGCGTCCGCTATAAGCTGAACGACCGGATAGCCCTGTTTGCCGAGCCTTCGGTATCCCATCATTTTGATACGGACTCCCGGACAAGGACATTGCGCACGGAACGTCCGACGAACTTGAATCTGCTTTGCGGTGTCCGCATGGTCTATTAACCTTAGAAACGATACAGAAATGAAATCTCTATCTCTTCATTGTATATTATTTAATCGTACTATATTAGATTCCGGCATGCGAATCAAGTTCGACTTATGCCGATATCGTTCATGTCGTTCATATCATTCATGTCGTTCATATCATTCGTGCAGTTCATATCATTCACGTTGTTCACGCCATTCATGTTGTGCTGTTGTGCTGGCATTGCTGCTCAGCCTGTGCTTCTCCTTGGTGTCCTGCATGGACGAGACGTTCGACCCCAATAATCCGGATGTCGACCTGTTTGTAAAACAGCTGAAGGAAGGCACCTATTCGCCGGAAAATGCAGACGGGCTGAACACTGTGCCCCATTTTACCGTTAATGACATAGAAGGCTTGCTGAAGTATGCCGAAGACCTGACGGTGATTCCCTCTTTTCCGTTGGCTCCGGTCTCTTATTCGGCAGGAGGCAAGCTCCGCTTGGGAGAGTGTATCTTGTGGACGGTGGAAACCGTCCGTCTGGGGCAGAATGCCTCGATGGGATGCAAGATGGTGCATGTCGATGCGGAAAACTACGAAGGTATCTATTTCCTGTCCGATGACGAAGTGCAGGATGCCGCCGCCCGTTACCGCCGTTGGTGGGAGAACCGAAAGTATCCCCGCACGATGTGGACCATAGACCCCTGTTACGATGAACCGCTTTGCGGAAGCGGATATATGTGGTGGTAAGACAGTGAGACTGTAAATCCGTAAAACTGTAAAACTGTAAAACTGTAGATCCGTAAGACTGTAAATTCATGAGACAGTAAATCCGTAAGACGGTAAGTCGATAAGTCAACAAGAGAGTAAGAAAACAAGTTAATGAGAACATACAGCACTATAATCGGACTGCTTTTTGCAGCAGTCCTTCCTCTTTGCGCCCAAGACTGGACCCCTCAGGACTCTTTGCGGCTACGTCGCCTGCTGGACGGAGAGGGGGAACTGAAACTGAACCCGAAGGCGCTGAAAGAGCTGGAGCAGGAACCGTATATGGGCAAACTGCGGATGTCGGAGGAGAAGCAGTGGATGGACTTCAACACGACGCTGCCCGAAATACCCGAAGTGCCGAAGAAGAAAGTCGTCCTGACGCTGCGCCCCTATAACGCGCGTACGAAGTATAACTGGGACCCGGTGTATCAGAAGAAAATCAATATAGATAAGAATACGTGGCGTGGCAATCCTTTCCATGAACTGGTCACACGCAAGACCTATACCAACTGGGCAAAGCGCCCTCTGGATAAAGGAATGCGCAAGAGCCTGGAGGAAATAGAAGCTACCGGTTTGCGCTATCGCGTGACGGAGCGGGCGAATAATATGGCGGTAGGCAGTTGGCAGAGCGCCGGCGGTGGAGCCGGCATAGGTGGTCTGGACCTGATGACGCCTTTCACCAAAGAGTTTTGGGACTTCAAGGGACGCAAACGCAGGGCGCGTACGCTCGAAGTGCTGCGGGAGTATGGCGACTCCATTACAGTACAGATGCAGAGAACATCCCAAGGCGAATGATGCTTTTTATCAGGAAAGAGTTTCTCTCTTTCCCTCCTCCCCATGAAAAAGCCATGCCTTCGGCATAAAAAAGGAACAAGTTCATTTTATTCTGCTCGCGGTTTATGCTATCTTTGCCTGCGTTAAAACAAAGATTACACCTGATGAACAGATATCTTAAGCCAGCTATATATTTACTTTTCTCGTTCATGTCGGGCGGGGTTGCCTGTGCACAGGAGGCGACGTTCTCTCCGCCTTTCGACTTTCCGATGATTTTCTCCGGTAATTTCGGTGAGATACGCGCCAACCATTTTCATGGAGGCCTCGACTTCAAGACCGGTGGCACGATAGGCAAGCCCGTGCGGGCATTGGCGGAGGGCTACATATCCCGCATCCGCGTCACGCACGGTTCGGGCTATGTGCTCGATGTGATCTACGCCAATGGATACAAGACGATCAACCGCCATCTCAGTGCCTTTGTCGGCGACGTGGCACGCAGGGTGGAAGACTTGCAGTATGAAAAGGAGACATGGGAAGTGGAGATTGTTCCCGAACCGGGCGAGTATGCTGTAAAGGCAGGGCAGGTCATCGCCCTGAGCGGCAACACCGGATATTCGTTCGGCCCGCATCTGCATCTGGACGTATTCGAGGCGGAGACGGACGATTACGTCGATCCGATGGCTTTCTTCAAGAAGCAGGTGAAGGACAATGTCGCCCCGCGTGCCGAAGGTATCATGCTGTTTCCGCAACCCGGCAGGGGAGTGGTGGACGGAACGTCGGAACGCCGCGCCTTTCCCCTCCATCCCAAGCAGCCGATTACTGCTTGGGGAATGGTCGGAGCGGGCATCCGTGCATACGACTATATGGATGGGGCGAGCAATCGCTACGGTGTGCACACAGTGGTGCTGGAGGTGGACAGCGTAGAGGTGTTCCGGAGCGTGGTGGACCGCTTCTCGGAAGAAGAGAACCGCATGATCAACTCGTGGACCTACGGGCAATATATGAAGTCGTTCATCGAACCGGGCAATACGCTGCGGATGCTGCATGCCTCCAACGGCAACCGGGGACTGATAGACATCAATGAGGAACGTCCTTACGATTTCTCCTATACCCTGAAGGATGCTTTCGGAAACACGTCGAAAGTCTCGTTTACCGTGCAAGGCAAGCGGATGGAGATTCCTCCCGTAGAGTATCGCGAGAAGTACGTCTTCCGCTGGAACAAGGTGAACTACGTGCAGGAGCCTGGGCTTTCGCTGGTGGTTCCGCGCGGGATGCTCTATGACGATGCCTATCTGAACTATGCCGTGCGTGCAGACAGTGGGGATGTGGCTTTCACTTATCAGCTGAACGACACGCGCATTCCTCTTCACGGCCGTTGCGAACTGCGTATCGGCTTGCGCCACTGTCCGGTGGAGGACATGACGAAGTATTATGTGGCAGGAGTGGATGCACGCGGCAGGAAGTATAGCGTAGGCGGCAAGTACGAAGACGGTTTCATGAAGACCACCATCCGCGAGCTGGGCACGTACACCGTCGGCATAGATACCGTGCCTCCTACCGTCACTCCGCTCAATCCGAAGCAGTGGGGCGCTACGAAGCGCATCGTGTTCAAGGCGAAAGATGAAGAGACAGGCATCAGCACCTACCGCGGTACCATCGACGGAAAGTATGTCCTGTTCGGCAAACCCAACTCCATCAGTGGGAACCTGGTTTACGAGATTGACCCTAAACGCGTAGAGCGGGGCAGGCATGTCGTGGAAATCACAGTGACCGATGGCTGTGGCAACCGCACCACGAAGCGTGTTCCGTTCGTGTGGTGAGGATATCTTTGTCATCTGACCGAGTAGTTAAAGAACTCCTAAAATATAATTTGTATAAGAACAATAACCAATATAAGAACAATAACCAATTTATAAACATAACAAAGTATGAAAAGCAAAAGACTGACCCTTTCCGTCTTGTTGGTAGCGGTGGCAGTGGTGAATGCACTGGCATGTACCAATCTTATTGTAGGTAAGAATGTCTCCACGGACGGTTCTACCATTGTTTCTTATTCTGCCGACTCCTACGGCTTGTTCGGCGAGTTGTATCATTATCCTGCCGGCATGCACAAGAAAGGCACACTGATTGACATACACGAGTGGGACACCGGCAAGTATCTGGGCAAGATAGAACAGGCACGCCAGACGTACAACGTCATCGGCAACATCAATGAGTTTCAGCTGACCATTGCCGAAACCACTTTCGGCGGTCGTCCCGAACTGGTGGACACCACCGGAGTCATTGATTACGGAAGCCTGATCTATCTGGGTTTGCAACGCTCCCGCACCGCCCGTGAGGCAATCAAGGTGATGACCGACCTCGTGCAAGAGTACGGCTACTACAGCAGCGGCGAATCTTTCACCATTGCCGACCCGAACGAAATCTGGATCATGGAGATGATAGGCAAAGGTCCCGGCGTGCGTGGTGCCGTATGGGTGGCCGTGCGCATCCCCGACGACTGCATCTCGGCACATGCCAATCAGGCACGCATCCACCAGTTCGACATGAACGACAAGAATAACTGCATGTATTCCTCCGATGTCATCTCTTTTGCCCGCGAGAAAGGCTACTTCAATGGGGTGAACAAGGATTTCAGCTTTGCCGACGCTTATGCACCTCTGGATTTCGGTGCACGCCGCTACTGCGAGGCACGTGTATGGAGCTACTTCAATATGTTCACCGACCGTGGCGAAGAATTCCTTCCCTACATCGAAGGTAAGACCGACCGCCCCATGCCCCTCTATCTGAAACCTAACCGGAAGATATCCGTGCAAGATGTGCAGAACGCCATGCGCGACCATTACGAAGGCACTCCGCTGGACATCAGTAAGGACTTCGGTGCCGGTCCGTACCACACTCCTTACCGCCTTTCTCCGCTCTCCTTCAAGGTGGGCGACAAGAGTTACTTCAACGAACGCCCCATCTCCACGCAGCAGACCGGTTTCGTGTTTGTGTCCCAGATGCGCTCTTCCATGCCCGATGCCATTGGCGGTGTGCTGTGGTTCGGTACGGACGATGCCAACCTGACGGTCTTCACTCCCGTATATTGCTGCACGAATAAGGTGCCCGTATGCTACTCCCGTGTGGACGGAGCCGACTATATCACTTTCTCTTGGAACTCTGCTTTCTGGATTTTCAACTGGGTGGCAAACATGGTCTATCCCCGTTACGACCTGATGGTGGGCGACGTGCGTGCCGCTCAAGCCGAACTGGAAATTACCTTCCGCGAAGCACAAGAGGGCATCGAGGCTACCGCATCCAAACTCTACGCCAAAGATCCTGCACAAGCAAAGGAATTCCTTTCCAACTATACCGATTTGGTTGCACAAAGCACACTCGACACCTGGAAGCGTCTTGGCGAGTTCCTTATCGTGAAGTACAATGACGGTGTAGTCCGCCGCATGAAAGACGGCAAGTTCGAACGCAATGCCATCGGCCAGCCGGCAGGTGTGGTTCGTCCCGGATATCCGAAAGAGTTCCTGGAAGAATACGTGAAACAGACGGGAGAACGGTATCGCATACCGGAATAACCGGTGCATTCCTGCAAAAACTGCACAGGATAGTGTAAATCTTTAGTGAAAAAAGTAGGATATTTAAACTTATTCGCCTACATTTGTAACTTACAAGCCGATAAATGTGCGTGACTGGTTTCATTCGTCGATGAGCCGCATGAGGCAGTTACGCATGACTTATCAGGCAGAAAAATAGATATTAACCTCTAAAATAGATAATTATATGGAAAATCAAGAACTGATCAAGTTGGTGACTGAGAAAGCCCAGATGTGGCTTACCCCGGCTTACGACGCCGAAACTCAGGCAGAAGTGAAACGTATGTTGGAGAACGAAGATAAGACAGAGTTGATCGATTGTTTTTATAAAGACCTGGAATTCGGTACGGGCGGTCTGCGCGGCATAATGGGCGTAGGAACCAACCGAATGAATATCTATACGGTAGGTGCCGCTACGCAGGGCCTTTCCAACTACCTGAACAAATGTTTCAAGGACGAAGAGCAGATTTCCGTAGTTGTGGGCTATGACTGCCGTAACGACAGCGACAAGTTTGCCAAAATCTCCGCCGACATCTTCTCTGCAAACGGCATCAAGGTTTATCTTTTCGACGACCTGCGTCCTACGCCGGAAGTTTCGTTTGCCATCCGCCATTTCGGTTGCCAGAGCGGTATCAATATCACTGCCAGCCACAACCCGAGAGAATACAACGGCTACAAGGCCTATTGGAACGACGGTGCACAGGTGCTTGCTCCGCACGACACTGCCATCATCGACGAGGTGAACAAGGTGACCGTTGCCGACATCAAGTTCGACGGCAATAAGGAGCTGATCCAGATTATCGGTGAAGACGTAGACAAGGTGTACTTGGAGAAGGTACATTCCATTTCCATCGACCCGGAAGTGATCAAGCGTCAGAAGGATCTGAACATTGTCTATACTCCGCTGCACGGTGCAGGACGCACATTGATTCCTGCCTCACTGAAAGTATGGGGATTTGAGAATGTCAACTGTGTGCCCGAGCAGATGGTGAAGGACGGTAACTTCCCCACAGTGGTATCTCCCAATCCCGAAAATGCCGAAGCCCTCTCCATGTCCATTGCATTGGCGAAGAAGATCGATGCCGACATCGTGATGGCAAGTGATCCGGATGCCGACCGCGTAGGTATGGCTTGCAAGGACGACAAGGGCGAATGGGTGCTTATCAACGGTAACCAGACCGCTTTGATCTTCTTGTACTACATCATCAAGAACCGTATCGCTACGGGCAAGATGAACCCCAACGATTTCATCGTGAAGACCATTGTGACTACCGAGCTGATTAAGGCAGTAGCAGACAAGAACAAGATTGAAATGCGCGACTGCTACACCGGTTTCAAGTGGATTGCACGTGAGATCCGTCTGAGCGAAGGCAAACAGCAATACATCGGTGGTGGCGAAGAGAGCTACGGCTTCCTTGCCGAAGACTTTGTCCGTGACAAAGACGCCGTTTCTGCATGTTCCCTGCTTGCCGAGATCTGTGCATGGGCAAAAGACCAGGGCAAGACGCTGTATGACGTATTGATGGATATCTACGTAGAGTACGGTTACTCCAAGGAAACCACAGTCAACGTTGTGAAGCCGGGTAAGAGTGGTGCCGATGAAATCAAGGCTATGATGGACAACTTCCGTGCCAATCCGCCGAAAGAGATCGGAGGTTCTCCCGTTGCGCTGATCAAAGACTACAAGAGCCTGAAAGCTACCGATGCCCAAGGCAACGTACAAGACCTGGATATGCCTGAGACGTCTAATGTGCTTCAATACTTCACGGAAGACGGTTCGAAGATCTCCGTTCGTCCGTCGGGTACGGAACCGAAGATCAAGTTCTATATCGAAGTGAAGGGCGAGATGGGTTGCTCGAAGTGCTATGCCGGTGCCAATGCCGCTGCCGAAGAAAAGGTAGAGGCTGTCCGCAAGTCGCTCGGCATCTGATGATATTTGCAAGTCCTGATGTGAAGCACATCAGGACTTGCTTCTATAGAATGTTCCCCCGTTACAAGAGTATTTCTGTAGCGGGGGAACGTTCGTTTTTTATTTTCTCCACCAGTCTATCATTCTTCTGGCTATGCTCAGTTTCCGTGGGAGTTCGGGAAGGTTGTCTTTGGAGTAGAAGGCTCCGGCACTAAGTTCCTCCTGTTGCAGTTTGATTTCTCCGCTTTCGTAGTCGGCGATGAATCCCACCATCAGTCCGCTGGGGTAGGGCCAGGGTTGATTATCGAAATAGGTGATGTTCTTTACTTTCAGTCCGGTCTCCTCCAGCACCTCCCTTTGCACGCATTGTTCCAGTGTTTCGCCGGGTTCGAGGAAGCCTGCTACCAGTCCGTAGAACGTGCCGCGGAAGTTGCGCGCATGCACCAGCAGGATCTCTTCTCCGCGGCGCACCAGCACGATGATGGCGGTAGAGATGGGTGGATATATCTCGTGGGCACACGCAGGGCACTTCTTCATGATGTTAGTCAGCTGTTCGGTAGGTGAGCCGCATACGGGGCAGAAACGGCTGTGCTGGTCCCAGTATAGAATCTGGTAAGCTTTTCCGGCAGCTCTGTATGCTTCCGGAGTGATGTATTCGTAGGAACTCCGCAGGTTGACCATGAACCACTCTTCCGTCTCCTCTATGGGCTGGCTGATGGCTAATGCGCGCACAGTTTCGCCAGTGGGCAGGCATACTTCATGAATCGTGCTGCCTCCATGCGACGTATCGTCTTTATGCGTCGTGCCGTCTTCATGAATCGTGCTGTCCGCATGAGCAGGCAGGGGAGGCTGTGTTCCGCATGGCACGCTGTATACGATTCCTCCTTCTCCGTTATCTTCTTTTCTTAGCAGCAGTTGGTCCTTGAAGAAGACGAACCACTGTGTGATATCTTGTTTCTCTACATTCTCCATTGTTCATACATTTTTTTGATCAATCAATCCTGCTTATCTCTAAGGCGTTCGTGAGACTCCGTTGAGTGCGCTTCAGATGGGATGATTAATGTCTGAAGTCTTAAATATAGAACGGCCTATGCAGATAAGATGTGGTTTTGATGTGCGCAAAGATAGCGTATTTATTTGTATTGTGACACTATTGTTTTTACGGTAGATGTGTTGGTGATGTGGATTTATGCTCTTTATCACATGAATCTCAAAATTATTTTGGCTAAAAGCAGCACAAATCTCAAATTGTATGAGTGACAAGCGTGCCAATCTCCCTCAGAAACTCCTTGTCGTGCGATACGGCGACCACTGTTCCGGTATAGTTCCGTATGGTTTCCGTGATGATTCCGATGCTTTCGATGTCCAGATTGTTGGTTGGTTCGTCCAGAATGAAGACATCGGGGGCATTATCCGCAATCATCAGGCAGCAGAAGGAGAGGCGCATCTTCTCTCCGCCGCTGAGTTGCGAACAGGGCTTGCGCCAGACGGTTGCCGGAAAGAGATAACGGTTCAGTATGGTTTTCAGCTCATGCTCCGGAAGCAGGCGGCGGTTGAACAATTCTGCTTGCTCCAGGATACTGAGGTGGTTGCGGATCAGGGAATACTCCTGGTCCAGGTAGACAAAGCTGAAGTCGGCACGCTCCAGGTTGCCGGTCAGGACGGGAAGCGTGGAGGATACTTCGGTTGCAGAAGATACTTCAGTTACGGAAGATGCCTCTGTTACGGAAAATATCTCTGTTACGGAAGATATCTCTGTTACGGAAAATATCTCGGTTACGGAAGATGCCTCTGTTACAGAAGATGTGCTATCGGCTGCGAAAGGAGTACGATTAGTTGCGGAAAGCATACGGTGCTCCGTCGGCGACATTCCGCAAATCAGCTTCAGCAGGGTGGTCTTGCCGCTGCCGTTGTTCCCTTCGATGCAGATGCGGTCGCCGCTTCTCAGTTGGAAGTTGAGCGGGCGTTCCCAAAGGAAATGCCCGGCGTCCGGATAGCGGAAATTGAGTTCCGTTGCCGTGACCAGCGTCTTGCCTTCGTGCAGGGTGGGGGCGCTGAAATCGGTTTTCAGCTTCTCGGCAAGCGGAAGGGCGTTCCGGATGCTTTGCATCTCCTGCTGCAACTTGCCTGCTTTCTCGTCCTGTGCGCTTTTCAGCCGGCTGGTGCTGGACTCCGCTTTGTCTTTCAGGACGCCCATCATGATGCGCGGTACGCCATTTTTGATGGACGCTTTCTCGCCGCGTACGTTTTGCTTCGCTTTCTGTTCGGCGATGTCGCGGGCGGCTTTCCGGGCAAGGCGGAGGGCTTTCTGTTTCTCCTCCAGTTGTTCTTGCAGGGCGTTGAGGCGGATGCTCTTCTGCTCTTTGAAAAAGTCATAGTTTCCGCCGTAAAGGGTCAGCCCGTTGGCGGACAGTTCGCCGATGGCGGGCAGGAGATTCAGCAGTGCGCGGTCGTGGCTGACGACGAGGAGGGCGGCGGAAGTACGCTTCACAAACTCGTACAGCCGTTCCCTGCCCCTCGCGTCCAAGTGGTTCGTAGGCTCGTCCAGCAAGATGGCATCGGGAGCGTGCAGCTCCATGCCTGCCAGAAACAGGCGGGTCTTTTCTCCGCCGCTGAGGCCGTTCAACGGGCGTGTGAGGGGAGTGCCATCCATTCCCCATGCCGTCAGGGCAGCGTGTACGCGCTCTTCGAGGGTCCAGTCGTCGGCAAGTGTGGCGAAATGTGCTTCGGAGGCATCTCCGTTCAGGATGCTGTACAAGGCTTCCAGTTTGCGGTCTATCCCTAAGGCCTGTGCCACGGTCATGTCGTCGTACTGGCCGAAATGCTGGGGCACGTAGTAAAGATGTTCGGGACGGTGGATCGTGCCGCCCAAAGGAGACAGCTCTCCGGCGACAATCCGCATCAGGGTAGACTTGCCGCAACCGTTGTTTCCGGTCAGTGCGATTTTCTCTCCGCGGTTGATGGTCAGGTTGAGGTGGCGGAAGAGGATTTCCTTGTCGGGATGTGCATAGCTAAGGTCTCTGATAATGATACTCATGATAAAAAGAAAATAGTGTGTGTTAATCTATTGGTCTCGTGGGACGGATAAATTCGTCCCACGGGACAAAAAAAATCATCTCGTGAGGTGAATATTTTCAGCTTACGGGACGAACTGAACCGTCTCGCGAGGCGAAAAAGATATTCGTAGGATTTTATTGAGAAGTTTACCGGATAGGTATTGTCTTTACTTGGAAATTCTCATTGGAGTAATGGTTTGTTATCGGTGGCAAAGGTAAGCATTTCTTTTGAAAGAGGCAATAGGGAGACGATGGGATATCGTGAAGAAAGCCGTGCATGAATCCTGCAAATTAGTGGCATACCGTTTGGAAAAGCAACAAAAAGGCTTTACCTTTGTTTCTGATTAGAAGTAACTTCTTAAAAGGCGTGGAAATTATGAAGGGATATGTAGTACCGAACAGAAAACGTTTGCCATACGGCATGATGAATTTCGCGGATATTCGTTGCGAAAACTATTATTACGTGGATAAGACACACTTCATTCCTATGATAGAGGAGGCGGATCGCTTCTTCTTTTTCATCCGTCCCCGCCGTTTCGGTAAGAGTCTGACGTTGAATATCCTGCAACACTATTATGACATTCGTACACGTGACCAGTTTGACAAACTGTTCGGTGACCTCTATATCGGGCAGCACCCTACGCCGAGCCGTAACAGTTACCTTGTGCTCTATCTCAATTTTTCGGGTATTGTGGGCGAACTGAATGACTACCGAAAGGGGCTGGATGCGCATTGCCAGACGATGTTCGACTATTTCTGTGATATTTATGCCGACTATCTTCCTCAAGGCATCAGGGAACAGTTGGACCGAAAGGACGGAGCGGTCGAACAATTTGAATTTCTATACACGGAATGTGCGAAAGCAGGTCAAAAGATATATCTCTTCATCGACGAATACGACCACTTCACCAATTCCATCCTTTCCAATCCCGAAAGCCTGTACCGTTACACTAACGAGACACATGGCGAAGGTTATCTGCGTGCCTTCTTCAACAAGATTAAGGCAGGCACTTATTCAAGCATAGGACGTTGTTTCATCACCGGTGTCAGTCCCGTGACGATGGACGACCTGACGAGTGGCTTCAACATCGGCACCAATTACTCCCTCTCACCCGAATTTAACGAACTGATGGGCTTCACCGAAGAGGAGGTGCGCGAGATGCTGACCTATTATTCCACGAACAGCCCTTTCAAGCACAGTGTGGACGAATTGATAGAGCTGATGAAACCTTGGTACGACAACTACTGCTTTGCCGAAGAATGCTACGGTAAAACCACCATGTATAACTCCAACATGGTGCTCTATTTCGTCAAGAACTATATACAATGGGGTACCTCTCCGCGCAACATGGTGGAGGACAATATCCGTATGGACTACGAAAAGCTGCGTATGCTCATCCGCAAGGACAAGGAGTTCGCCCACGACGCTTCCATCATACAGACCTTAGTAAAGCAGGGGTACATCACCGGCGAATTGAAACGGGGATTCCCCGCCTCAGGCATGACCAATCCCGACAACTTCGTGAGCCTGCTCTTTTACTTCGGCATGCTTTCCATCGGTGGTCTGTACAAGGGAAAGACCAAACTTATCATCCCCAACCTGGTTGTGCAAGAACAGCTCTATACCTATCTGTTGAGTACGTATGACGAAGCACCGAAACGGTGAAGAAAGCCATAGGCGATACGCAACTGCACAAGGTTGTGGTGGTGTATAAGGGAATGGAGATGGTAGTTTGCGAGGAGGTCTGACTCCTTAATTCTGCTGTTTAATTCCGTTGCTGTCTTATCCCCTTTGATACGCAATCCTTTCCGTCCCGTTTGCCACACGTATGGTCCCGCACCGCTTGAATCCGTTTCGGGCAAGCAGGCGTTGCATGATAAGGTTGTCTTGATGGGTGTCGGCACGCAGGTTGCCGCACTGCTTGGCGCACCACGCTATGCAGGTGTCGCCGATGCCTTTGCAGGTTCCGTCGGAGGCGATGCGATGGATGACGTAGTAGGGGGCATCGTTCAGCCAGTTGCCGTCTTCGATGACCGAGTAGTTGGGGTCGGGACTGGGGACAAAGCAAAAAGTGCCGACTATGTTCTCGTGCTCGTCCCGGCACACGTAGCAATGCCCGTCGGCTATTTCGCGGGCAATCAGTTCGCTCGAAGGATAGCCGTTGATCCATTGGTTGCCGTTGCCGACGGAGGCCATGAAGCGGCGTGCATGGTCGAATATCTCCATCAGACGGTTCAGGTCCGAAGGACGGGCAGGGCAGATTTCTATCTTACTCATGAGGTTGCTGCAAATTTGGAATACCTCACTTCATCGATGCGGCATCGAACGACAACGGCAATAAGTCGCTTGCCCGTTCTATTTCATAAACCCCTTTCTTGCCGTAGAGAAGAAGGCGCATAGGCTGCTGGAAGCGTTTCTCCGTTTCGAGCATCACCTGCCGACAGGCACCGCAGGGCGGAATCGGGTCGTCGAGAAAGCCTTCTTCGTTGCGTGCGGCAATGGCAAGTGTCGTCACCGGCTGGTCGGGATATTGCGAGTTGGCATAGAACAACGTGGTGCGTTCGGCACACAGACCCGACGGATATGCGGCATTCTCCTGATTCGTACCTGTGACGATCGTGCCGTCTGCCAGTCGTGCGGCGGCACCCACCGAGAAGTGCGAATAGGGGGCATAACTGCGTCCGGTGGCCTCGCAGGCGGCATCCAGCAGCCAACGGTCCGCCTCGCTCAATTCGTCGTATGCATAGAGCTTGAAGCTGATGTGTAAATTCAAATCTCTCATAAGGCAATCCTTGTTTCTAGATAATTAATGTTACAAAGTTAGGAAAGAGATTGGTAAATCCAATTCTTTTTAGGATTTTTGTGCACTCAATCCCTACCGATTATGAACAGAACGAACGATTTCAGATTCACCCTCGTCCTCCTGACGTTCCTTGCGTGTGCCGTTGCCGCACAGGCGCAGCGTCGGAATGCCCGTTACGTGGAATACATCGAAAAATATGCCCCGCTTGCCGTGCAGCAGATGAAGGAACACAAGATACCTGCCAGCATCACCCTGGCGCAAGGGCTACTGGAGAGCGGCGCCGGACAGAGTACACTGGCACGCAAAAGCAACAACCACTTCGGCATCAAGTGCGGCAGCAACTGGCGCGGACGCACCGTGAGGCACGACGATGATGCACGCAATGAGTGCTTCCGTGCCTACAGCCATCCCCGCCACTCCTACGAAGACCATTCCGCCTTCCTGAAACAGGGTGCCCGATACGCCTTCCTGTTCCGGCTGAAGACGACGGACTATAAAGGCTGGGCGCGTGGACTGAAAAAGGCCGGTTATGCCACAGACCCCTCATACGCCAACCGCCTGATTACGATCATCGAAGATTATCACCTCTACAAGTACGACAGCCGCGGCATGAGCAAGCGCGAGATGCGACGCTGGGAGGCGGAGATGAAGAAGAAGCCTTGGCTTGCCCATCCGCATCAGGTGTATATTGCGAACGACATCGCATACGTCGTGGCGCGCGATGGCGATACGTTCCGTTTCCTGGGCAAGGAGTTCGGCATCAGTTGGACGAAGCTGGCGAAGTATAATGACCTCCAAAAAGACTATACGCTGGAGAACGGCGATATCATCTATCTGAAGAGTAAAAAGACGAAAGCCTCCAAACTGCACGTTGTCTATGTGGTGAAAGACGGAGATTCCATGCACTCCATCTCCCAGAAATACGGCATACGCCTGAAGAACCTCTATAAGATGAACCGGAAAGACGCCGAGTATGTCCCCGAAGTAGGAGATCGGTTGAGGCTGAGATAAAAAAGAAGACCAGTTGAGGTTGAGATAAGAACAGGAGAAAGTCATGAAAGACCTATCCGAAAATGTACAGGGTGTTCGATATCGGACACCCTTCTTTTTTGTCTATCCGCTTGTAATCAGTTGCTTACGGTTTTGGCACGCATTTGGCATATCATATGGCGTGTGAATCGACAGCCTGTCCGCTTCCGAAAAAGGGCAATGCCGAATGAATCCCCTTCCGGACAAAAGTCATATCGGGATGAATCCCATGTCGGAACAAAGGGCATATCAGGATGAACCCCCTTCCGGACAAAGACAGGTCGAAACAGGAAAACGATAAATAACAAATTACCAAATAGTAGACATGGACAGAGAAATACCTAAAGCAGTGCGCGACAAAGAGCGCAACAAGAGAATTATCCGTTACGGCAGTATCGGCGTGGCAGGCATCATCGTTATCAGTGTGCTCATCTCCCTGATGCGTGCCGGAGTGAATGCAAAAGACCTGGTGCTTTCCACAGTGGACAAAGGCACGATTGAAGTCAGCGTGAGTGCATCGGGCAAGGTGGTTCCGGCGTTTGAAGAGATCATCAACTCGCCCATCAGCACCCGTATCGTCGAGATATATAAGAAAGGTGGCGACAGCGTAGACGTAGGCACACCGATTCTGAAACTCGATCTGCAAAGCGTGGAGACCGACTACAAGAAGCTGCTGGACGAAGAGCAGATGCGCAGCTACAAGCTGGAGCAGCTCCGCGTGAACAATCAGACCAAGCTGAACGACCTCGCCATGAAGATCAAAGTCTCCGCCATGCAGCTGAACCGCAAGAAGGTGGAACTGCGCAACGAACAGTATCTCGACAGCTTGGGTTCGGGAACTACCGACAAGGTGCGCCAGGCGGAACTGAGCTATAACGTGGCACAACTGGAGTACGAGCAGCTGCAACAGCAATATGACAACGAGAAGGAAGTGCTTGCCGCCGAATATAAAGTGCAGGAACTGGATTTCAGCATCTTCCGCAAGGGACTTGCCGAGATGAAGCGTACGCTGGACGATGCGCAGGTGCGTTCGCCACGTAAGGCGATCCTGACCTACATCAACAACCAGATAGGCGAACAAGTCTCCCAAGGCAGCCGTCTTGCCGTGATTTCCGACCTGAGCCACTTCAAGGTGGAGGGCGAGATAGCCGATACGTATGGAGACCGCGTGGCAGCCGGTGGCAAGGCAGTCGTGAAGATAGGCAGCGAGAAACTGGAAGGCGCGGTAAGCAGTGTGACCCCGTTGTCGAAGAACGGTGTGATCTCCTTCACCGTCCAGCTGAACGAAGACAACAACCGTCGTTTGCGTTCAGGTCTGAAGACGGATGTCTATGTGATGAACGCCGTGAAGGAGGACGTGATGCGCATAGCCAATGCCTCCTACTACGTGGGTCGTGGCGAATATGAACTCTTCGTCCGCACCTCCGACAAGGAGATCGTGAAGCGCAAAGTGCAGCTGGGCGATTCGAACTTCGAATTCGTGGAGGTCATCAGCGGACTCCAGCCCGGCGATCAGGTGGTTGTGAGTGACATGAGCCAGTATAAAAACAAGAATAAACTCAAGGTAAATTAGTCTGAATGTCGGGAATAACTCCCGATAATTCCTGATAACTCCTGACAACTCCTTAAAAGAAGATACATCCAATGATTAGAATCTATTTGAAACAAGCCTGGGAACTGCTGAAGCAGAACAAACTGTTCAGTACGCTCTACATTGCAGGTACCGGGCTGGCTATTGCCATGACCATGATTATGGCGATGATATACTACGTGAAGCTGGCACCGGTCTATCCGGAGGTGAACCGGCAGAATACGCTCTATCTGACCGGTTCCCGTTTCGAGAAAGGGCCAGAGGGCAATCATCAGGTTGTACGGTGGGCAGTCTCCTACAAGGCGTTGCAAGAGTGGTTCTATCCGATGAAGAACGCCCTTGCGGTGTCGGCGAAGCTTGCTAATGGCGATTGGTCCGAAAACAGCTATATACAACCTGCCGACCAGAGCGGCGACTTCCATGTCAATGTACGGCTGACCGATCCGGCTTTCTTCCGCATCTACGCCTTCCGCTTTCTGGAAGGGAAACCCTTCACCGATGCCGACCTGTCCAGCGGCATCTGCACGGCAGTCATCACCGACGAATTGGCACGCCGCCTGTTCGGCACGACCGAAGGGGTGGTGGGACAGACGTTCTGCCTGAACTATACCGACTTCCGGGTGTGTGGCGTGGTACGTTCCGCCAGCTACCTTACTTCCAAGTCTTATGCGCAGCTTTATGTCCCTTATAGCGTAGTTTCCGACTATCGCGAACCGAAATACGGCGCTCCTTTCCTGGGTGCTTTCAGTGTGACGTTCTTGGTGGAAAACGGAGAGCAGGGAGTCGCCTTGCGGAATGAACTGAAAGACATCGTGCGCCGTGAGAATCTGGCGAATCCCGACGATTGGCAGGTCTCTTTCTGGGAGCAGCCTACCACCCATCTGGTGAGCATCTTTCAGGAGTATGTCAGTGAGGAACTGGATGTATGGGCAACAGTGCGGCAGTTCCTGCTGGTGTTGTTGGTACTGCTGCTGGTGCCTGCCCTGAACCTGAGCGGCATGATAGCCAGCCGCATGGAGGGGCGCTTGCCGGAGATGGGCGTGCGCAAGTCCTTCGGCGCAGGGCGCGGGGCGCTGCTCTCGCAGGTGATGTGGGAGAACCTGCTGCTTACCCTGTTAGGAGGCGTGTTGGGTCTGCTTTTGGCTTGGGTGGTGCTCTACGCCGGACGCGAATGGGTGTTTACGGTGCTGGACGATTGGGCGGATGCCGTACCCGAAGGCGTGGAAGTGCGCGTGGCAGGCGAGATGCTTTTCGCGCCGTTGGTCTTCCTTGCCGCCCTGCTGTTGTGCGTGTTGCTAAACCTGCTCTCGGCATTGCTCCCGGCATGGAACTCGCTCCGCAAACCCATTGTGAGTTCACTGAATGAGAAAAGGTGACAAGCTGACGAGGAACCTCTTTTCTCCCAAGAAAGTAACAAACTAAAAAAAACGAAAGAAAATGTTGAAACTGATATTGAAGAATCTATGGGCTCGCCGTCGCCGCAACGGATGGCTGCTTGCTGAGTTGGTCTTGGTGAGCATCATCAGTTGGGTGGTGCTGGATCCTGTGATTGTGGTGACACACGACCGGAACATCCCGTTGGGCTACGATGCCGACCGCCTCTGTCTGGTTTCTTTGGGAGCATTGCAGCCCAATGCACAAGGTTACGATCCGGCAGCGCAGGACTCGGCGGTACTGCTCGACAGCTATTTCAATCTGGTGCGCCATGCCGCCGACTTTGAGGGGGTGGAGGCGACGGCTCCGGTGCTGGGCTTCTGCTATCCCAATTCGCCGCAGGGAAACTCCAACACCCAGCTGATAGCTGAAGGCGATTCCGTCAAGGTGACGATTATGCAGATGTACTTCATGCCCCATACGCGCTTCTTCGAGGCATACGGCTTCAAGGAGGGCGAGGGCAGAACGCTCCGGCAACTCTCCGATCTCAACTACGGTCCCAATGACATTGTGCTGACGGAGAATGCGGCCGAAAGGCTTTTCCATACTGGGAATGCCGTGGGAAGACGTTGTCACACAAGTGGAAGGGGCAGCGACACGACTTTCTATCAGGTAGCGGGCACCATCGGCACCATCAAGGCTTACAGCTTCTGGCGACCTGTTCCGGTAGTATTCCGTCCTATATCTTCGCCGAGGGAATACCTGCCCGATGACGCACGAATCCTGATACGCTTGAAGGAAGGAGTCAGTATGCAGCGTTTCCTGCATGAGTTCCGTCCGTGGATGGTGAAGGAGCTGAGGCGCGGCAACCTGTTTGCCCGTACGGTTCTCTCGTATGAGAAGTTGATAGAAGAGCATGAGAACTATGAGTCTACACCCATCTATCGCCGCAACCTTGCTATGGCACTCTTCTTCCTGATCAATCTTTGTCTGGGAGTGGCAGGTACATTCTGGTTGCAGACACGCACCCGCCGCGAAGAGATAGGGGTGATGCTTTCTTTCGGAGCTACGCCCGGCCACATCGTCCGTCTGCTGATGGGCGAAGGGGCGGTGCTGACGTTCATCGCTTCGCTTACCGGATTCCTGATCTACCTGCAATATGCCCTGAAGGAGGGGTTGAGCATGAGCATGAGCTTGTGCTGGATGGAGAATACGGACAATTACTGGGTGTCGGACTTTACGCTGCACTTCCTCATTGTGTCGTGCATCATTCTCCTGATACTGCTGCTCGTGGTGCTGGCAGGCATCTACATCCCGGCACGCAGTATCAGCCGGATACCGCCGACAGAGGCGTTGAGGGATGAATGATAAATGATGAGTGAATGATAAGTGATAAATGATGAGTGATAAATGATGAGTGATAAATGATAAGTGAGTAAGAACTTCTCTAACTTCTCGAAAGGAACTCCCCCAAAAGAACTCCTCAAAAAGACTCCTTATTAAAACAACTTCTTAAAAGAAACAAACAATAACAATATAAACAATTAAATATTTACCATTATGATTAAACTGACAGAGATAAACAAGATTTATCGTACAAATGAGATTGAGACTGTAGCATTGGAAAACGTGAACCTTGAAGTAGCGAAGGGCGAGTTTCTCAGTATTATGGGGCCTTCCGGTTGCGGAAAATCCACTTTGCTGAACATCATCGGACTGCTGGATGCGCCGACAAGCGGCACGATTGAGATTGACGGCGTGCGCACGGACGGCATGAAGGACAAGGAACTGGCCGCTTTCCGTAACAAGAAACTGGGCTTCGTCTTCCAGTCCTTCCACCTGATCAATTCGTTGAACGTGCTCGACAATGTGGAACTGCCGCTGCTCTACAGAAAAGTATCTGCCAAAGAGCGCCGCCTCCTGGCGGAAGAGGTGCTGGCAAAGGTCGGCCTGAGCCACCGCATGCGCCACATGCCGACGCAGCTCTCCGGCGGTCAGTGCCAGCGTGTCGCCATAGCCCGTGCCATCATTGGCAATCCGGACCTGATCCTCGCCGATGAGCCGACCGGTAACCTGGACTCTAAGATGGGTGCCGAAGTCATGGAACTGCTGCACCGCCTGAACAAGGAAGACGGACGAACCATCGTGATGGTGACCCACAACGAAGAGCAGGCCAAACAAACCTCAAGAACCGTACGCTTCTTCGACGGAAGACAGATAGGATGATGTAGAAAATGGAAAATGGAAAATGGAAAATTGAAAATGGAAAATGAGGAATGGGGGATCTTCATTTTCACCTTTCCATTTTCTATTTTCACCTTAATTTAACAAGTATGATTCGTCAGACAATTATGAATTTACGGCAGAACCCGTTTCTGAGCGCGATATCCATTGCGGGAACGGCATTTGCCATTACGATGATCATGGCCATCGTCATTACCTGGCAGACGAAGTATGCAGACTTCACGCCGGAGGTGAACCGTAGCCGCAGCCTCTATGTGATGGCCATGCGTATCTATAATCAGGACAACCAGGACGAGCAGTCGTACGGCTTCACTTCGCCGGCGTTCCTGAAAGAGTGTGTCCTTCCGCTGAAGGGGATAGAGGCAGCAACGGCGTTCGGTGGGATTTCGGGGGCGCTGGTGTCGCTGACCGATGGCAGCAACCGACTGAAGGTGGACAAGAGGATCACCGATGCCAGCTTCTGGAAAGTGTTCAAACCGCACTTCCTAACAGGCCGCGGCTTCAGCGAAGAAGAGGTGCAGAGTGTCGTCGTCTGTGCCTCCGTGGCGCGGAAACTGTTCGGTACGACCGAAGTGGTCGGACAGCAGTTGCTCTATAACCGCGAGACCATGCGCATTGCAGGCGTGGTGGAGGACATCTCCGTGGCAGCCAAGGATGCATACGCGCAGATATGGGTGCCCTACACACCTGGCATGTTGCAGGCAAACGGAGTATGGAGCTATTCCGGCGGCATGCAGATCGCGATAGTGGCAAAGAGTGCCGACGACTTCCCCGCCATCCGCGAAGAACTCTCCAAGCGGGTGGAGGCGGTCAATGCCGGACTGGGAAACCGCAAGATAGACATCATGGAACAGCCGGACAACATCGTGGCACACGTCAACCATGTGTGGTGCAACATCGGTCCCGACCTGCCGATGCTCTACCTGCAATATGCCGTTGCCCTGCTCATCATCCTGCTGGTGCCGTCGCTCAACCTGTGCGGGCTTAGCAGCAGCCGTATGCAGCAACGCATGGCAGAGCTGGGTGTGCGCAAGGCATTCGGAGGAACCCGATGGGTACTGGTTCGCCAGATTCTGAACGAGAACCTGATGCTGACGCTGCTGGGCGGAGTGGCAGGGCTGTTGCTCAGCTACTTGTCCGTCTACCTGATGCGCGAATGGCTGTTTACGGGCAGTGGCAATGTGGGCACGTCCGGCGAGTTCAGTCTCAGCATGGACGTACTGTTCAGCCCGTGGATATTCCTGCTGGCTTTCGCCTTCTGTGTGGTTATCAACCTGATGAGTGCGGCGCTTCCGGCATGGCTGGCGGCAAAGCGTTCCATTGTAGAATCTTTGAACGATAAATGAAAGGAGGAATCTTATGAAATTTGCCATACACAACTTACGCATGATACGGGCACGCCTTCGCCAGAACGGCTGGGTGCTTGCCGAATTTTTCTTGGTGTTCATCGTGATGTGGTTCCTCTGCGATTCGCTGGGGTGCATGAAGTACACCTTCTACCGCCCGTTGGGGGTCGACATCGAGCATGTCTACCTGCTGGAGTTAGTGAAGGGAGGCGAGAGCCGCGACTCTTCGCTGACGGACGCCGACAAGTATTGGAGCGTTCTGGAAAAGCTGCAACAAGAGCCTACGGTGGAAGTCGCCGCGCTCTGCTACTGGAGCCTGCCGATGAGTGGCAGCAACAGTTATAACTCGCTGTCGGCGCAGGATTCCGTCTGGGTGAATGCACGTCTCATCAACACCACAGGCGGTTACATCGACGTCTTCCGCATGAAGGACGATGCGCGCTGCCCCTTCAGTGAGATGCCTGCGGACAGGAATCACGTGATGCTGAGCCAGGCGACGGTGAACCGCTTCAAGAGGCGGATACCGGAGTTCTCGCAAGATACCCCGTTGGGACATCCGTACGATACGACGTTGACGGTCACGCAGAGCGGTACGATAGAGGCTTTCCGTACCTATCGCTACGGTGACGATGCGCCCTGTTACTTCTATCGCTTGGACGAGAATAGTGTGAAGAAAAGATATGCCGACGAGAATGCCAATATCGTCTTCCGTGTGAAGGCGGCTGCCGACGGTGACGACTATCGTGCACGGTTCGTCCGCGAGATAGCCGCCCGGCTGGACACGGACAACCTTTTCGTGGCGGACGCGGTGCCCTACACGCAACAGCAACATCAATTCGAGGTGATGAACGGCGATACGGACAAGGTGAACAGCCAGGCCATCGTCGTGCTCTTCCTCCTGGTGAACGTCTTCCTGGGGCTGATCGGTACCTTCTGGTTCCGCACGCGCCGCCGCCGTAGCGAGATAGCCTTGCGGCTGGCTATGGGCAGCACGAAGAGCCAAGTGTTCCGTCTGCTGACGGGCGAAGGGCTGTTGCTGCTGACGATAGTGGCGCTGCCAGCCATGCTGGTGTGCTACAACATCGGCATGGCAGAGCTTACCATCGGACGTACGGAGCTGATCTCTACGTGGCCGGTGAAGTGGGGCGTGCTGCGCTTCCTGCTCGGTTCGTTGGGCGCATGGCTGCTGATCGCGCTGATGGTGATGATGGGAATCTTCTTCCCGGCACGCCAGGCGATGCGGATAGAGCCGGCAGAAGCGCTGCATGAGGAATGATTTTATTATTAAATAGATAACGTATATGATCAGACAATATTTCAATCAAGCTTGGGCACAGTTGCGGCAACAATCGCTGATCAGTGCCGTAGGCATAGCCGGTACGGCACTCGCCATCTTTCTTATCATGCTGGTGGTGATGATGCAGCAGGTGAAAGTGGCGCCGTTTGCTCCGGAGAGCAACCGCGACCGTTTCCTGCACGTACACTACATGAGTATCACCAATGCGGCCTGGGGCGACGGAAGCAGCAACGGCCCGATGAGTGTGACGACCGCACGCGAATGCTTCCAGACGCTGACGACGCCGGAAGCTGTCACCATCTACTCTTCGATCGTCGTTTCCACACCGGTTAACCTCTCCGGCCAGCCCGCCATGGGCATCGACCTGATGCAGACGGACGATGTCTTCTGGCGCGTGTTCGACTTCTCGTTCATCGCGGGAAAGCCCTACGACAAGGCATCGTTCGATGCCGGACTGCCGGTGGCGGTCGTCACGGAGAGCGTGGCGAAGAAACTCTTCCAGCGGACCGACGTCGAAGGGCGCGAGTTTCTGCTGAACCATGCACCCTACAAGGTGGCGGGCGTCGTGAAGGACGTCTCCACGCTGGCCACGACGGCCTACGGGCAGGTATGGGTGCCCTACACGTCGACGGAGCTTACGAAGACCACGTGGTGTAACGACCACATGGGCATGATGAGCTGCACCATTCTGGCACGCGACCGCAAGGACTTCGATGCCATCCGCAGCGAGGTGGAGCGTCGCAAACAGGAGTACAATGCACTGGTCGGGAGCAACGGATATGAGTTCATCTACCGCAACCGCCCCTACGACCAGGAGAAGAACGCAATCGCCTTCTCCGCCAATCAGGAGCCGGATGTGGAACAGGCACGCCGCCAGCGGCTGATTATCTTTGTGATCCTGCTCGTCGTGCCCGCCATCAACCTGAGCAGCATGACGCAGAGCCGCCTGCGCCAGCGTGTGTCGGAGATCGGTGTGCGCCGCGCCTTCGGCAGCACGCGCTTGGAACTGATGGGGCAGATCATTGCCGAGAATCTGGTTGTTACCCTGATGGCGGGTCTGCTGGGACTGCTGCTCAGTGTGGCATTCGCCTACTTGGGCAACTCCATCCTGTTTGCGCAGGAGTATAGCCAGACGCTCAATCCTCCCGCTGTAGATGCCGACATCCTGCTGCATGCCTCTACCTTCGGCTGGGCACTGCTGTTCTGCTTTTTGCTCAACCTGCTCAGCTCCGGCATTCCGGCATGGCATGCTTCACGCACAAGCATTGTCAACGCCTTGGGAGGGAAGATGCATTGATTTAAAGAAGGGGGATATTTGAGAAGAAGTTAAACTTCTTCCCAAAATCCTTCCTCTTAAAAACGTTAATTACTAAAGAAAATGACAAAGAAACTCTTTATACAGATCAAGAACGAATGGCGCTCGAACCTGTGGCTTGCCTTGGAGCTGCTGCTGGTGAGCGTAGTGATGTGGTATGTGGTGGACTATCTCTATACCCGTGCCGCCACTTATCTGGAGCCTCGAGGTTTCGATATCGAGCACTGTTACCTCATTGAGTTGGGCGAACTGACGTCGAAAAGTCCCGATTACGTGCCCGACAAGACCCAGGAAGAGACCCATGCGGACATCTCCGAACTGCTGGAGCGCCTGCGCCGGCGTCCGGAAGTGGAGGCGGTCAGCCTTTCGCAAAATTCCTATCCTTATAATGGAAGCAGCTCCACGGGAGACGTGCGTTACGATACGCTCCGGTCGCCCGAATGGACTATCCGCCGTATGGTTACTCCCGACTTTGTGCGTGTGTTCCGCTATCAGGGCACGCGCGGGGAGACGCCCGAACAGCTGGCGGAGATGCTGGATCGCAACGAGTTCCTTGCTTCCGACAACCTCTACAACCGCAGGTATGGCGTCCGGCTGACGGACCTGGTCGGCAAGCCTTTCCAGCTCTTCGGAGATACGACGCGAAGTTACAAGCTCGGAGCAGCCCTGCAGGTGGTGCGCTACTCCGACTTCGAGGAGGCACGCGCTTCGTACTGCTTCCTGTTCAAGCAGTCTTTCTACTATGTAGGTCTGGAGCTGTGTGTGCGTGTCCGCGAAGGGCATGACCACGACTTCATCGCCAACCTGAAGAAGGACAGCGAGAGCCAGTTCCGCATCGGCAACCTCTTCATCTCCGAAATCCGCTCTTTCAAGGATATCCGCCGCAACTTCCAGCAGGCGCGCACGAATGTTGTCCGTGACTATGTGATGGGCATGGGTTTCCTGCTACTGAACATCTTCCTCGGACTGCTCGGCACCTTCTGGTTCCGCACCCAGCAACGCCGTTCGGAGATTGCGTTGCACAAGGCGCACGGGGCGACGGACAGGGCTGTCTTCTGCCGCCTACTCACCGAAGGCTTGCTGCTGCTTGCCGTGGTCACGCCCATCGCCTTGCTGCTGGACTGGAGCCTGGCAAACGCCGAACTCAACGCGTGGCGCAACGGCACGACGCTGGAGTGGGACCGGTTGCTGATCTGTGCCGCCATCAGCCTGTTGCTAATGGCAACGATGATCGTCGTCGGCATCGGCATCCCCGCACGACGGGCGATGAGGATACAGCCGGCGGAAGCGTTGCATGAGGAATGATTACAAAACTCAAATCCCAAAGAATCTAACGAATTCAAAGAACTTAAAGAACCCAAAGAATTTAATGAATCCAAAGGACCTAACGAATTCAAGGAATCTAAAGAGCTTAAAGAACCTCAAGAACCCAAGGAACAAATGAAACAAATACTGACATTGATTCGTCAAAATCCGTTCTTCAGCGTGGTTTCCATCATCGGTACGGCGGTGAGCATCGCTTTCGTGATGGTGGTCTATATGGTGTACGACATACAGACGGCAAATATCCGTCCGGAGATACACCGCGACCGCACGGTCTATTCCTCCTACGGCTACTACTACCGTCGGGCAGACCATAGCGACAGCAACACCGGCATGTCCTATCGCGCGGCTCATGCCGTTTTCGACGGGCTTCCGGGGGCGGAGACGGTCGCCTATCAGGGACCTGGCTATGTCCTCTATTGCGGTCCTTCGCCTGCGCAGGGCATGCGCCGCACGGTTCGTCGGGTAGACTTGAACTACTGGCGCGTGTACGACATCCCCCTTGTGGCAGGGCGCCTGTTCAGTCAGGAGGAGATGGACGCGTGTCGCGACGTGGTCGTGATAGGCGAGCGGCTGGCACGCGAGGCATTCGGTTCGGCCGAAGAGGCGGTGGGCAAGAACTATTTCGTGAACTTCCGTCCCAAGCGCATTATCGGGGTCACCCAGGACGTCAGTTCGCTGTTCACGTTTGCCTACGGGGAGTTGTGGATGCCTTATTCCACGCAGCCCATCCGTACCGATGCCGAGGGCTTGCGTGGCGGGTTTGACGTGGTGGCGCTCGCCAAGCCCGGAGTCAGCACCGTGGAACTGAAAGAACAGATAGAGCATTCGCTCGCCCGCTTCAATGAGACGCTGACCGAATACAAGCTGGAGCTTCCCGACCTCAGCACCTACACGGAGCGGCAGTTCTTCCGCAGCGACACGCTCTCGCCTGCCGTCACTTGCATCATTCTGGGGCTGATTCTGCTGATTGTGCCTGCCATCAATGTCAGCGGGCTTATCTCCTCGCAGATGTCGCGTCGGGTGGCGGAACTGGCGGTGAGGAAGGCGTATGGTGCCCGTCGGTCTACCTTGATGATGCAGTTGCTGTGCGAGAATCTGGTGTTGGCGTTGGCAGGCGCGTTGCTTGGCTTCGTCCTTTCGTGCCTGCTCTTGTGGTGGGGCAAGGAGTGGATGTTGGGCTACGGTGCGCCCGGTGCCAATTTCGAGGTGAGTATCCTGCTCTTCCTGCGTCCCGTGGTGTTTGTGGTCGTGCTGGCGGTATGCCTGTTGTTCAACCTGCTTTCCGTGTTCATCCCCGCATGGAATGTCACGCATAAGCCGATAGCGGAAGTTTTAGGGGGAGAGTAGTTCTTTTGAGAATGGAAAATGGAAAATGGAAAGTGGAAAGTGGAAAATTTCCCTTTCCTTTTCCCATCCTTCATTCTCCATTCTCCATCCTCCATTTTTCATCCTTCATTCTTAATTTTCCATTTTCCACTTTCCACTTTCCATTTTTTAAACATGTTACATTCAATTTTACAACAGATTTGGAACCAGCGCCGCAGTAACGGATGGCTGTTTGCCGAGTTATGGATAGTTTTTATACTGATGTGGTATTGCTTGGATGTGCTCTACGGCTTTATCCATGCCGAACGTTTGCCGAAGGGCTACGACTTGGAGCACGTATATAAGATCAGAATCTCCAGCAATCCTACGCAGTTCGTAGAGTGCACGTCCGAGGACAGCCTGCAACGCTTCTGGTTCAAGCCGATGGAAGAGGTGGTGCGCCGCATCAGGCAGCATCCTGCCGTGGAGAACGCGGCGATGTGGTTGGGCACGGACGCCTATACCCGTAGGCACATGTATCAGGGCTACACGGTGGACAGTGTGCGGGTGACCACCGCCAACATCCGCTACGTCTCAACGGAGTATTTCGACGTGATGCGCATCCCGCTGGAGCAGGGCAGGGAGTTGTTCGCCACACAAGAACGTGCATCTGCCGAATGGAACCCGGCAGCCAGTCCGCAGCCTGCCATCGTCACCCGTGACCTGGCGGACAGCCTGTTCCATACGGGCGACGGGGTAGTGGGGCGTGAGTTCATGGATTACTATTCCGGAGGTTTGCGCTATCGGGTGGCAGCCGTGTGCGCCTTGCAGAAGAGCGACGACTATGCCCGCTACGAGCCTTTCATCCTGACGCCGTTCCCCGGCTGGTTCTATCAGTGGCAGTACGCGCCCTCCATCTCCATCCGTGTGCGTCCGGAGGCGGATACGGACGATTTTGCCGCCCGTTTCTATCGCGAGATGACGCCGCAGTTGCAGGTGGCTCCCTTCTACCTGTTCGACATACAGAGCTATCGGGAGCAGAAGATAGAGCGGGATGCTGCCGAGGGCATTACGCCTTACATCCGCGGTGCATGGCTCATTGTGCTTTTCTTCATCTTCAACGTGTTCATCGGGCTGATGGGTACCTTCTGGTTCCGTACGCGCCACCGCCGGTGCGAGATTGCCCTGCGCATGGCGATGGGGAGCAGTCGCAAGAAGATTTTCGGACTGCTGCTGGGCGAAGGCATCCTGTTGTTGTCCTTGGCTGCCCTTCCGGCACTGTTCGTCTGCGGCAATATCGTGATGGCGGGTGCCACCATGACCGAACAGACTGATGCTACGACCCTCCGCTTCGTCATCGTCTCGCTGTCCACTTTCCTGCTCATGGGTGTGATGGTGCTGACGGGCATCTGCTTCCCCGCCATGCAGGCGATGCGGGTACAGCCTGCCGAGGCGTTGCATGACGAATGATAAGTAGGCGGAAAGAATCAGTTCCGTTTCAGTTCTGTTTCGTTTTTATTCAGCTTCGTTTCGTTTCTATCTTGTTCTATTCCATCCGTCTGCACCCGTTTGCCTGCATGAACTCGTGCAGCTGCATGGCGTAATTCCCCTGTACCATTATATGGTGGTTTCCAAGCGGATTCCTCAGGAAATATTCGGCAGGAGTATCGAGCTTGACGCGTACCTGCGTGCGGCACATATTGAGGTAATTCGTGTTCTCGGTCAGTGTGCCTGTGCTGAGGTAATACTCGTCGAGGCACTCTCCGCCGCATTTCACCAGGGTGACGTGTCCGGTGGGCATGATGCCTTGGATGCCGATTCCGGTTTCCGTCTCGAAGTGGCTGCGGATGATGTACTTTTCGGTTTGCGCTACGCCTACGGTGCAGTGCGCCAATACGATTTCGTTGGTCCGTGCGTTTATCATCGAGGGGTTTGCCATGAAAGACGACTTGCCGGTCAGCACCTTCATGACCAGCTGGGTGAAGACCGACTGCAGGTCGCCTTCGCATCCGGCTATGATGCCTTCGTCGTTCAGCAGGGCCAAGGCGAGGCAACCGGTGGTTCCGAGCTGCTCTATCAGCTTGAAGCAGTTCAGGGTGAGGGCACTCAGATTTTCTTCTACGGCGAGCTGCTTCAGTGCACGATACAGGCGCATCGCCTTTATCAGGTCTTCGGGCGCGGCTTCACGACAGGCAAGCGCTTTGCCGGCAAACGTTGCGCACGCTTCGCCTACCTCGTCGTCCGTGATTCGGGCGAAATATTCGTACACGCGCTCCAGTGGGATGTCCGTATATTCTATTCCCCAACGACGCTTGGCAAGCAGGTAATCCACATTGCTGGCTATCAGCCACGGGGCGGGAGTGCCCACCACGCCGATGCGCGAACCGGAGAGGGCTTGTTGCGCCTTGAAGTTGCTGTGCAGCACGAAGATGCGCTTGATGATTTCGGACAGTTCGCCGTGCAGGATTTCGCTCTTCATGCCCCGGCTGCGCAGCCAGGCGGAGATTTCGAGGGCGGCGGCGAGCGAGTTCTGCATACCGTCCGCCAGCAGGATGGCAGGGCGGGGAAGCGATTCGAAATGCTGGATGACCAGCCGCTCCACTCCTCCGGTGGCGATGAAGAGCAGTTGGAAATCGTTGTCCGTAAGCTTGTCTATGTCGTGATAATCCACCAGGTTCACGGTAAAATATTTCTCCAGCTCATTCAGCACCATCTCGTGCGAACTGAGGACGGCTGCCTGTTTATGAAGCTGTGAGGCGAAAGTTATCAGGTTTAATATCATGGTATCGTTCTCTGTTATGTATCGTTTACTATTATGGTATCGTTTACTGTTGTAAGTTTATAATAAATTGTTGGTATCCGGACAGAACTGTTTCCTCCGGAATATACTCTTTTTTCTTCGGGATATACTCTTTCTTTCTTCAGAATACCTCCTTCCCTTGTCCGAAATATGTCCCTTCTTACAACCATATCAAAGATATGCTTTCTTTGGGGAATGCAACAAACTTATCGGATATTAAGATGATGTTTTTAAACTTTTTTGCCAATGCTTTTCATATCGTATCAATAAAAGTGCTATTTTTGCAACTTCGATTGAGCAACGGTGAACTCCGTTGCCGTTTTTGTGTTAGTATTCAAATTCAGTAAATATTCAGTAAATATCCTGATATGCCGAAAATATCTATCCGCGGGACGGAAATGCCCGCTTCTCCCATCAGAAAGTTGGCTCCTCTGGCTGATGCAGCCAAGCAGAGGGGAGTGCATGTATTCCATCTCAACATCGGACAGCCCGACCTGCCCACACCGCAGGTAGCGATCGATGCGATACGTAACGTCGACCGTAAGATCCTGGAGTATAGCCCCAGTGCAGGCTACCGCAGCTACCGCGAGAAGCTGGTGGGCTATTACGATAAGTTCAACATCAAACTGACCGCGGATGATATCATCATTACTTCGGGCGGCTCGGAAGCTGTGCTGTTCTCCTTCCTGGCGTGCCTGAATCCGGGCGACGAAATCATCGTTCCCGAACCGGCGTATGCCAACTACATGGCGTTTGCCATCTCCGTAGGTGCCAAGATCCGCACGATTGCCACCACGATAGAGGAGGGATTCTCGCTGCCGAAGGTCGAAAAGTTCGAGGAACTGATCAATGAGCGCACCCGTGCCATTCTCATCTGCAACCCCAACAACCCCACGGGCTACCTCTACACGCGCCGCGAGATGAACCAGATACGCGACCTGGTGAAGAAGTATGACCTGTTCCTCTTCTCCGACGAAGTGTACCGTGAATTCATCTATACCGGTTCTCCCTACATCTCCGCCTGCCATTTGGAGGGGATAGAGAACAATGTGGTGCTGATCGACTCCGTGTCCAAGCGCTACTCCGAGTGCGGCATCCGTATCGGTGCCCTGATCACGAAGAACAAGGAGATCAGGGACGCGGTGATGAAGTTCTGCCAGGCACGCCTCAGTCCCCCGCTGATCGGTCAGATTGCTGCCGAGGCATCGCTGGATGCCGGCGAGGATTACTTGCGCGACACCTACGATGAGTACGTGGAACGCCGTAAGTGCCTGATCGACGGGCTGAACCGCATACCGGGCGTCTATTCGCCCATCCCGATGGGAGCATTCTATACGGTGGCAAAACTTCCGGTGGACGATTCCGACAAGTTCTGTGCCTGGTGCCTCTCCGAGTTCGAATACGAGAAACAGACCGTCTTCATGGCGCCTGCTTCCGGTTTCTATACCACGCCCGGCGCCGGACGCAACGAGGTCCGCATCGCCTACGTGCTGAAGAAAGAAGACCTGATTCGTGCGCTCTTCGTGCTACAGAAGGCGTTGGAGGCGTATCCGGGACGGGAGACTTTTTAAGTAAAAAGAAGAGACAGGCGGAGGTGTGCCGAAATCAAAACATTATTAACGGTTTTTCTTTATGAATCTTTCCCGTTTCATAGCCCGCCGCGTCTATAGCGCCGGCGAGCCGGAGAAGCAAGTATCCCGTCCGGCAGTGCTCATAGCCCGCATAGGCATTGCTATCGGGCTGGCAGTGATGATCGTCACGGTGTCGGTCGTAGTGGGTTTCAAGCGTGAGGTGCGTGGCAAGGTGACCGGATTCGGTTCGGACATCCAGCTTACGAATGCCGATGCGGCACGTTCCTACGAGACGCGTCCGGTGGTGGTGGACGACAGTCTGCTCTCCCGCCTGTCCGCCTATCCGGAGGTGAAGCATGTGCAGCGTTTCTCCACAAAGCCGGGAATGATAAAGACGGCAGAAGACTTTCAGGGCATGGTGCTGAAAGGAGTGGGACCGGAGTTCGACCCTGCCTTTTTCCACCGTCACCTGCTGGAGGGCGAGCTGCCCCAGTTCAGCGACACCGCCTCTTCCAACCGTGTGCTCATCTCCAAGTCGCTTGCCACGAAGCTCCGGCTGAAGCTGGGCGACAAGATAGACACCTATTATATTCAGGACGAAGTCCGTGTCCGCCGCCTGCAGATTGCGGGCATCTATCAGACCAATTTCTCGGAGTATGACCAGCTTTTCCTTCTGACTGACCTCTATCTTGTGAACCGCCTGAACGGCTGGGAGCGGGGTCAGGCGAGCGGTGCGGAGTTGCAGGTAGAGGACTACAGCCGTCTGGAAGAGACCACCTTCCGGATAGCCGCCGACATGGATGGGACGGTGGACCGATATGGCGAGGATTACTGCGTGCGTAGTGTCGAAGAGCTTAATCCGCAGATATTCGCCTGGCTGGACATACTGGACGTGAATATCTGGGTGATACTGGTGCTGATGATTGGCGTGGCAGGCTTTACGATGGTCTCCGGCCTGCTGATCATCATCATCGAACGTACTTCCATGATCGGTGTGCTGAAGTCGCTCGGCGCCGACAATACGACCATTCGGCGGGTGTTTCTTTGGTTCGCCGTTTTCCTGATAGGCAAGGGGATGCTGTGGGGCAATGCCATCGGTCTTGCCTTCTACTTTGTGCAGAAGGCGTTCGGCGTCTTCAAACTCGATCCGGAGACCTATTATATGGATACTGTTCCGGTCTCCTTCAATCTCTTGCTGTTCCTCCTGCTGAACGCCGGTACCCTGCTGGCTTCCGTCCTGATGCTGCTGGGACCGTCTTACCTGATCACGAAGATACGGCCGGCGAACTCGATGAAGTGGGAGTAAGGGGAATCATTTCCTCAGGAATTTGAATCATTTCTTTAAGAAATCTGAGTCATCTCCTAAGGAAATCACTTTTCTTCCTCAACAGACAGTACGTTTTCCAGCGTAGGGACTGTAACGGTTGCAGGAAGTCGAATACCGGAAGGGTGAAGTAGTAGCGTCTCTTCTCTTTCAGGTCGGCGGCTGTCCGGTTGATGACGAAGGCCTGAACGGCATACCGCAGGACGAAAGCGAGGAAGCCAAGGCACACCGTCAGCCAATGCAGATGCATGATTCCTACTGCCACAGCCCCTATCCAGGCAGCATAAAACAACAGGCGCGTACCCGTCTCCATCCCCGACAGGTAACGCTGCGGTCCCTTGTAGAAGTGTGCCGTCATTGCATAGTTCACTTTCTCCTCCCGCCAGTCTTTGGCACGATACACAGGCTGTACACGCACAATGGCGTCCGCATCCGTCTCCACACGTGTGTTTTCGGGTGTGGCAGCTTTGTTGATGAAGAGGTCGTCGTCGCCACGTTGCAGGTCGAGGTGTGCGGAGAATCCCTTTTGGGCATAGAACAGCTCTTTGCGATAAGCCATGTTGCGTCCGATGCCGATGTAAGGCCTCCCGGCGAGCGCATAGCCCAGGTAGCGCATGGCGTGGAACAGGTTGTCGAAGGAGACCCGCTTGTGCAGCCATCCCCTGCCGCGTTCGTATCCGCTGTAGCCGAGTACGATTTGCGTATGCGGGGTGAAGTTGTGTGCCAGAGTCCGCAGCCATTGGTTGCTGTCGGGCAGGCAGTTTGCTTCGGTAAATACGAGCCAGTCATGTTTGCTTGCCCTTACGCCGAGGGTGATGGCGAGTTTCTTGTGGCTGATGTATCTGGAGGAGGAGGGCACGAAGCTGTGATAGAGGTTCGGGTACTTCTCTTCCAGTTGTGTCAGGTAGTCTTCGCTCTCGTCCGCGTTGCCGTCGTTGATGATGATGACCTCGAAATTCGGATAGTCTTGTTCCAGCACGGCAGTCAGGTTGCGGCGCAGGTTCTCCACCTCCTCGCGGGCATAGATGATGACGGAGAGGGGGGGCAGCTCTTGTGCGAAGTGCACCTCTTGCCGCTTTAGGGCACGGCTACGCGTATGTATGCGGTTGTACAGGCACATGTAATAGAGGAGCTGGACGACGAGAAGTACACCGGTGACGACGAGCAGCATTTCCTCTTCAGGATTGAATGTTAATGTTTCCATTGTGTTCGTTAATGATTTAAGTTTCGCAAGTACAGTCCGTTCATACGTTACTTGCGAAACTTTCGACGGCAAATGTACGCAAAAAAACAGGGACTATAAAGAATTGAGCGGTATTTCCGGTACCACGACAAACCGTGTGTCGGGGAAGTGTTTCTCCAGGTAGCGGCGGATGTATTGCATCGTGTCCTCCTGTATGGTCTTGTCTTCCACGGTGGGGTAGAGGTTGTACATCACGGTGTCCAGCTGTATTCCCCGGTGGCGTATCGCTTCGAAGCTGAGCAGTGTGTGGTTTATGCTTCCTAACTTTCCGGAGGTGACGAAGACGAGCGGATATTGTTTCTCTGCCACGTAGTCGATGGTCAGATAGTCCTCGGTGAGCGGCACCATCAGTCCGCCTGCACCCTCCACGAGGACGATGTCGTAGCGTCGGGCAAGTTCGCGGGTGGCACGTTCTATCTTGTCGAAGTCTATCGGTCGGTTGTCTATCCGTGAGGCGAGGTGGGGCGAGCAGGGATAGGAGAAGATCTCGGGCATGGTCAGTCCTTCGCGGTCTTCTTCCGTCATGCCCGTACCCATGATTTTGCGGTGCAGGTCGATGTCTTCGGAGTGTCCTGTGTTTCCGGTCTGGATGAATTTCTGGGTGATGACGCGCTTGCCGCTGTCAGCCAGTTGGCGGGCAAGGAAAGCGGTGCAATATGATTTTCCGGCATCCGTATCAATGCCGCTGACGAAATAGATGTTGTTTCCCATTGTTGTTTTGTTGTTCGTTTATATTTTCAGTCCTGTTTTTCAGTTCTACTTTCAGTATACTTTTATGCTTTCAGTCCTGTATTCAGTCCTGCTTTCAGTTCTACTTTTATACTTTCAGTTTTGTTTTCCTTATGGCTTCTTCTCTTTTTTCCGTGCGACCACATAGACCGGATGGTAAGTCAGGCTGACACATCCGTTTTCGCAGCTGAACCGTCCGGCATATTCGTTGCAGAAGGTTTGCAGGCGTCCTCGTGTCCATACTTTCTTTTCCGTACCGTTCACTCCGGTCTGTTTCAGGTGTTGCAACACTTGGAGAGGGGTGGCGAAGTGGAGGGTCACGGTCTCCTCCTCCACGTGCAGCGTCTCGAAGTACGGGCTGAGCAGATGGCATAGCTCCGCGGTTGGCAGGTAGTGAAGCCCGTTTCCCGTCAGGGCATGTATCTCCCGCATGTTTCCCGTTCCGAAGGTGCTGAAGGCGAGATATCCGCCTTCCGATAAGAAGCTGTGGCAACGGGCAAAGAACCTTCTGGGATTGCTGAACCATTGCAGGGTGGAGCAGGAGGTGATCAGTTCCGTATCCTTCGGGAACTCCAAGGTTTCGGCATCGCCGGAGACGAACTGTACGCCGTTCTGACACAGCAGGTCACCGAGACACTCTTTCATCTCCGGACATAAGTCGTTCAGCAGCAGGGCATCCGGTTGCAGCCGTTGCATCAATATCCTCGAATAGCTTCCGGTGCCGCATCCGAACTCTGCGATGCGGCGGAAAGGGAGGTCAGGCAACAGGCGCATCATCTTCTCGATGACTTGCTGCTGCACTTTGGCTTCCTGCGGATACGTGTTGCGTGCACGTGCAAACCTTCCGGCTATCAGTTGTTTATCCATGTTTTCTCTTTGCAATCTTCTCCTTTTTTGTAGGAAGTCCACTCTTTTTCCAGCCAGGTTTCAAACAGTTCCCGGTCGTAGTGTGCCTTGTCCGTATGGATAAGGAGATGTTTATCCGATAGGAAAGGCATGCTTATTTCGTCGCGTGTCCATGCCGTCTGCTGGTTGCCGGGGGGGATGATACGGTCTTCAGCGGCTACGATGGAGACGTCCCAGCCGAAGGGGTAAGCCTTTCCGGTGGTATATGCCGTTTCTATGGAAGCTAACTCTTCGCGCAACTCTTCCAGCGGTCTGCGTGGAGTGACGGCGAGGAACTCTCTGAATGCCTTGCTGTCCGCACACATGCGGCGGAGGAATTTGTGCAGGGATGCGTCCGTCAGCCCCTCCAATGTGCCCCGGTAGATGGCAGGCGGTATTCCCCGTTCTTCGTCGATGGGGAAGGGAGTGCCGTTTATGGCGATGCTCTTCCCTAAGGATAGGCGGAGATGTCCGATGGCTTTTGCATCAGCATCGGTAACGTTGTTTTTCGCATCAACATCGGTAACGCTGTTTTTTCCGTCAGCAATCAGCCTTCCCAATGTCTGCGATACGGCCCAGACCCCCATCGACCAACCTACGACATTCACTTGTTCGTAGGCTTTCAGCATGTCTGCATCAAATGACAGGTCTCTGTAGTCGTAGCAAATCATGAAGTCGCTTCCGGCGGGACGATACGCTTTGAACGGTGTTTCGTCCGCTCCCCATCCGGCAAAGAAGAGCAGTAGCCGAGGATTTCCTTCGTGTATGATGTATTTCTGTATCATATTGTTGTATGCTGTATCATATTGTTATATGGTATATCATAACTGTAGTATGCTGTATCATAACTGTTGTATGCTATATCATATTCTTATGTGATGTATCCCTTCCTTTATCCTATATGTTTTATCAATTCTTCCACTTCCTCTTCCGTGATGTCCGCCGTCAGCGAGAAGCGTATGCGCGATGTGCCTTCCGGTACCGTAGGCGGCCGTACGGGCAGGGCATAGAATCCGTGGCGTTGCAGGGCTTCCGCTTTCAGGATGGCGTCCGCGCTTGCTCCGGCAATCATGGGCACGATGTGGCTTGTGCTGGGACAGGCATATCCTTTCTCGGTCAAAGCGTTGCGAAGCATACTGCTGATACGTTCCAGATGCATTCTTCGGGCTTGGAAACCGGTCAGTTTCCGCACGATAAACAGCGTCCAGGCAATGTTGACCGGAGGCAGGGCGGTGGTGAATATAAATGTCCTCATCCGGTTCACCAGATACTCCCTTATGGCTCTCCGGCACACGATGTAGGCACCTGCCGATGCAGCCGCCTTGCCGAAGGTTCCTACCAGAAAGTCGATCTCTCCGATGCAGCCGCACTCTTCCGCGTAGCCCAGTCCCCGTTCGCCCCGCACTCCGAAAGCATGCGCCTCGTCCACGTAGAGCAGGACATTGTCGTACGCCTGCTTCAGTCGCACCAGTTCTTTCAGGTCTGCCGCATCACCGTCCATGCTGAACAGGCTTTCCGTCACGATGATGACTTGCCGATAGGCGCTGTGGTTTTCCGTCAGCAGGCGTTCCAGCTGTTTCAAGTCGTTGTGGCGGTAGCGGATGCAGCGTGCGGCCGACAACCGGATACCGTCTATCAGGCTGGCGTGCACCAGCTTGTCTGCCAGTATCAGGGTGTGTGCATCACTCACGGCGGGCAGTATGCCGGTGTTGGCATGATAACCGCTGTTGAACACCAATGCGGCTTCTGTGCCGAAGAGGCCGGCGAGTGTCTGCTCCAGTTCGTCGTAGATGCTGAAGTTTCCGGTCAGCAGGCGCGAAGAAGAGGAGGTGGGCAGGAAGCTGTCTGCCGTCAATCCTTGCAGGAACTCCTCACGCAGTTGGCGGTCGGCTGCCAGACCCAAGTAATCGTTCGAAGAGAGATTCAGCATGCGCCGTCCGTGTGCCTCGACGTATCGTCCTTCGTGCGTCAGGGCAGGGAGGGAGCGCAGGTTGCTGTGCTCTTCCAATATCTGCAACTCTTGTTGCATCTGTTCTATTGCATTCATTTCGTTGTAACTTTTGGGGAAGTTGACTTTCGTGAGTTAGATTCCCTTTGATTTTCGCGAGTTAGATTTCCTTTACTATCTTCATCAGTCCCCCTGTCAGTTTGCTCAGCTGTTCCGGTTCGATGATGAAAGGCGGCATGACGTAGACCAATCTTCCGAACGGACGCACCCAAATGCCCTCTTCCACGAAGCGGCGTTGCATCCATGCCATGTCTACAGGCTCCTTCATTTCAATCACTCCGATGGCGCCCAGCACTCTTACGTCCGCCACTTGCGGCAACTCCCTTGCTGGTTCCAGTTCGCGTCGTAGCTGCTCCTCGATGCGTGCCACTTTTCCCTGCCAGTCATATTCCGGCGAGGTGAGCAGGCGTATCGACGCACACGCTACGGCACACGCCAGCGGATTGCCCATGAATGTAGGTCCGTGCATGAATGCCCCCGGAGCATGGTTGGAGATGGTGTCTGCCACTCCGTTCGTAGCCAGTACGGCGGAGAAAGTCATATACCCGCCGGTCAGCGCCTTACCTATGCACATGATGTCCGGTTCCACGCCCGCATGCTCCCAGGCAAACATCTTGCCCGTGCGTCCGAATCCCGTGGCTATCTCGTCGAAGATCAGCAGCAAGCCGTATTCCCGACATATCCGCGCCGCTTCGCGCAAGAACTGCGGATGATAGAACCACATGCCTCCGGCACCCTGAACGATCGGTTCGAGAATAAGTGCTGCCAGTTCGTCGTGATGCTTCTCTACGATGTCGCGCAGCTCCTGCACATCCTCCTCGTGCCACTCCCCGCCGAAGCGCGAACGCGGACGGGAGACGAAATGGCGCACCGGCAGTGCCGGACCGAACAGCGAGTGCATGCCCGTCACTGGGTCGCATACCGACATGGCGTTCCACGTGTCCCCGTGGTATCCGCTGCGGATGGTGACGAAGTTGCTCTTCCGTGCCAGATGTTCCTGCTCCGGTGCCGACAGGCTTTGGGCATACCAGTACTGCACAGCCATCTTCATGGCCACCTCCACCGCCACCGAACCGGAGTCGGCATAGAATATCTTCTGCATCGAAGGAGGCACCAGCGGCAGCAACCGTTTGCCCAGTTCGATGGCAGGGTCGTGTGTCAGTCCGCCGAACATGACGTGCGACATCTTCCCCATCTGCTCCTGTAGGGCGGCATTCAGCACCGGATGGTTGTAGCCGTGCACCATGCACCACCACGACGACATGCCCTCCACCAGCGTCTGTCCGCTTTCGAGGGTGATGGTGGCGCCGTCCGCCCGTTTCACTTTATATACGGGCAGCGGGTTGGTCGTGGAGGTGTATGGGTGCCACAGGTGCTCCCGGTCGAACTGCGAGTCGCTGAACCGGTAGCCCGCATCCTCTATCAGGACCTTGTCTTCCGACACTTTCGAGCCGAGTGTGGTCAGCAGGTCGCCCACGATGGCGGAGTTGATGCCGACGTGCAGCGCTTTCTTCACGGCATCCTTCGACAGTTGCGAGCGTCCGCCGGCGAAGCGCAGGTATGCCGTGGGGTTGATGAACCGGAACAGGGCGATGGTAGTCAGCACTTCCTCTTCTGTCAGGGGCGTCTGTGCCTCCAAGGGGGTTCCGGGTATGGGTTGCAGCAGGTTGAGCGGTATGGAGCCGACCTCCAGTTCTTTCAGGGTGAAGGCAAACTCAATGCGTTGCGACATGGTTTCGCCCATGCCGATGATGCCGCCGCAGCAGATGTCCATGCCTACGCGACGGGCGGCAGCCAGTGTGCGCAGCTTCTCTTCCTGCGTATGCGTGGTGCACAGGGTGGGGAAGTAGCTTGGGGCGGTCTCCAGGTTGCAGTGGTAGCGTGTCACGCCGGCGTTGTGCAGTGCCCTCAAGTCCTCTTCGCTCAGCAGTCCGAGCGAGGCGCAGAGCTGTATGGAGCTTTTCCGGCGGATGTAGCGTACTGTTTCGCACAGTCTCTCCATGTTCTTTCCCGAAGGCTTCCGCCCGCTTGTCACGAGCGAGAAGCGGGCCACGCCTTGTGCCTCATTGTGGCAGGCATGGCGCAGGCATTCGTCTTCGTCCAGCAGGTCGTACACGTCGGCTTTCGTGTGGTAGTGTGCCGACTGTGCGCACCACTTGCAGTTTTCCGGGCAGCGTCCGGACTTGGCGTTGATGATGGAGCACATGTCGAACTCTTGTGACGCGCGTGCGACGGTTATCTGGTGTGCTGCTTCGTAGAGTGTTTCCTTGTCCGGTTCCACGGCCAGCCATTCGGCCTCTTCGCGTGTCAACGGGACATCTTGCAGCACTTTGTCTTTCAGTTCTTCTACAGTCATTGGTCTTTATTTTATAAAGAAGTGGAAAATGGAAAATGGAAAGGGGAAAATGGGGAGACTGGAAATCATTTTCCATTTTCACCTTTCCATTTTCCATTCCCTTTGTTTCGGACTGCAAATTTAGAGATAAATCGCAATTTTGCGAGGTCTGGGGGAAGAAAAGTGAGCCGAATTATTGTGTAATTACGGGAGAATCTCGTTGTTTGTAACGATGGTTGATTCGACTGCGGTTGTAAGCAACGGGTATAAACAGATGGGTGTAATAGTACCGATTTAATCAAATTGCCGTAAAAAAGTTACGGTACAATCAAAATAACACGTATCTTTGCAATCGGATCAAGTTGAAATAGATATGCTAACCAAATTTGCAGTTACGAATTATAGAGGATTTGCCAATCGTATTGAGTGGGATTTATCCAAGCCTGCCAATTATGAGTTTAATAAATCCGTGCTTAAAGATGGTGTTATAAAGAATGGCATCATATATGGTCCAAATGGATCGGGTAAGACGAATTTTAGTTTGGCTCTATTTGACATCGAGAACCATTTATCTCCGAAATGGAAAAAAATAGATTATTATGTGAATTTCATTTATGCAGGTAACAATAACGGAGTCGTAAAATTTGAATACACATTCAGATTTGGCAATGACACAATAGATTACATTTATGCCAAGAATGCTGTCGGGGTATTGATGGAGGAAAGTCTTTTTGTAAATAGAATGAATATCTTTGAACGGAAGGATAACTCATTTCGTATTGACAAGCAGCAGTTTCCTATGGATGAAAGTATAAAAAGGAACCTTGAGAGCAATGCTAATAATGTGTCTATAATCAATTTCCTGCTTACATCTTATCCGCTCAATTCAGCGCATTATTTGATCAGGCTCAATCGTTTTGTTAATTCCATGCTTTGGTTCAGGAATCTTGATGTCCGTGAATTTATCGGACTTGAAACAAATACGACAATGTTGGATGAGTTTATCATCGCCAATAACCTACTTGACGATTTCTCTGACTTTCTGCAGAAAGTCAGTGACCAGACTTTCTGGTTTGCTGCACACGATACTACAGATAGACAGATTCTTTGCCAAATAGATGAAAATAAAGTTCCATTCAGCTTAGTAGCATCAACAGGAACCCAGTCGTTACAGTTGTTGTATTTTTGGATGAAGCGCATGAACGAAGCTTCGTTTGTCTTTATAGATGAGTTTGATGCTTTCTATCATTTCCGCTTGGCTTTTGAGGTATGTAAGCGGTTGTTCGCGTTGGATTGTCAGATTTTCACATCGTCACATAATACATATCTGATGACGAACGATCTTTTGCGCCCAGATTGCAACTTTATTCTGAACAATAACAAAATCAAATGTTTGGCTGATTGTACAGACAAAGAATTGCGTTTTGGTCATAACATTGAAAAAATCTATCGGGCAGGAGCTTTTTATGATGAATAAAGAAAAAACGCTTTTTATCTTTGAGGGAGTCAAGACAGAGGATAGGCTTGTCGAGAAATTAGAACGTAATTTCTTGGGGGATAGACATGCCATAAAATGCGTATTCGATGCGGAGATATACCAATTATATCGTATCATCAAAGGAGAAAAAGAATTTTCAATTGACATAGTTTCTGTATTAAAGGAACGTACTGCCGAGAATGCCAAAATTCTAAAAGATTATAATCGAGACAGCTTTGCCTATATATATTTGTTTTTTGACTATGATGCTCACTCCACATTGGCGGATGATGATAAGGTAAGAGAAATGCTTTCCTTTTTCAATGATGAGACTGGAGAGGGAATGCTTTACATCAGTTATCCAATGGTAGAGGCCATACGTCATTTTAAGGATTTGGAAAGTTTCAAGTCGCTAAGAGTAAAATGTAAGCGCAGGAATTGTCCATACAAAGACGAGTGCCATGACAAAGACGAGTGTTTGAAAGAACCTCATTACAAGAGTGTCGCTGCTACAGACAGCAAGCCACAATTGTCAAATGTAAACTCATACACGGAAGATGTCTGGCGGGAACTGATTACGGCCCATTTATGCAAAGCTAACGATCTTGTCAATGATACTTTTACTTTGCCTGCTACTTTGATATCACAGGAAGCTATTTTTTCAAAGCAATTCGAGAAGCACATTTGTCATAAATGTCCCGAAGTGGCGGTATTAAGTGCATTCCCTCTTTATGTGTTAGATTATTTTGGATGCGTAAGAACCATTGCGAAGTTAAATCCTTGTTACACCAACATTCATGCTATTTCAACACCAGTTACTGATTTGCATTAAATACGATTTCTGATGTCAGAACTATTTTGAAAGCTTAGGATTGAGATGAATATCACCAATTACAGGAACTATATGTATAAGGAATCTTTGGTTTTTGGAATCATCTTTATCGTTTATACGAGGTGCGCGGGGAACTCCATGTTCACCGCTACCCGCAATGACAAGCTCACATTTATCCATATTGGTGAAGTCAATTTCTGCCTTATCCCTCCAGAACTCATGCAATTTAAGAGCTCGTTGGTAGCTGAGGACATCATTGTTGAAGTAATCATCAACGTGATAACTGTCGGAAGAAGCTTGTCCCTCGATAACAACGAGATACTTAATGTCTGTACGCAAAGAATCATTCTGCTGTAAGTTAAGTATTGTTTTCTTAATCTCTTCGCCTGCATCTATAATCTGTTGACGAATGGCGTTGGCTTTAGTCAGATTATATTCATCTGAGTTAGGATCATCTTGCAGAAGATTGTCAAGCGAGAATTTGCCCTTTTGGTAGTTTACTTGGATCTTGAAGATATGTTTGAGATACTCTTTGTTGAATTCGAAATATTCGGGATCAATGTTATCCACAGCTTTGTAGATTGCCATGATTTCCTCATATTTATCTTTAAATTCCTCCAGTTCGCGTTGCTTAATCTTGAAGCGGCTATATGATACGGCAAAAAGCACAAGCATAATAGCGAACAAAGTGGTCATAATATCCACGTAGCTTGGCCAAAACGCACTTTTATTATTGTGACTGTCCATAAGTAATATTATTTACGCCTGCCAAGCAGGCCCAAGAAACCACCACCACCGGAAGAACCCGTATCAGGATTCTTTTTAGCATCTTCAATAGCTTTATCAAGAAGTTTATGGATGGATTCAACTTCCTGGCGAGTAGTATCAAGTGTTTTGTTAACTTCTTCACGAGTGCTGTTAGAATGAATTGAAGTAAGCAATTCCTCTATCTTTTTCAGCTTGCCAAGCTGAGAGAACTCTTGTTGAATCTGATCGAGAGAAAACTTCTCCTCGATAGCATTGACGATTTCGCGGCGGCGTTCGAGTATTTCCTTTTTGAGACCATCGAGATTATTTTGAAATATTTCTGCATAAGAAGTAAAACTTTCCTCATATGTGCGACCGAGTTTAGCGATAGATTCAGACTGCATATGAAAGATATTTTCAAGATGTCCATCGGAAACTTCCATTGCTTCAACTGCGATTTCCTGCTTTTTCTTGATAGCGTTAACCGTTCGTTTGAGAGCTTCAATTTCGGTGTTGCCAAGAAGGTCTGTCTTCTCGATACTGCGTCCGAGAGCGTTAATGCTTTTCTCAAAGTCGGTAATACGGTCGAGTATCTGATTCAGTTTATTGGCGACATTGAGAGGTATTTCAAGTGACTCGTTGTAATGGCGTTGAGTATTTATCAGTTCAGTGCATGTATTCTTGATGGTGTTAATAGTACCCTCAAGATGATTGAGGCTCGTTGTAACGAGATTGAAGTTTTGCGAAGCTTGGACAAAGGCATCAAGAGATTTAACAACCTCGTGAGAGTGTAGGGTCTTTAGAAGTTGAGCTTGGAGGTCAACATTTTTGTTGATTTTATCCATATTTTTGCCCATGACACGTACGGCTTCGGAAACGACAGTGACATTCTGTTCAAAAGCACTGCCGAAACGTTGGGTACATGAATCAAAGGTGGATTGGAACTTGTTGATTACGCTATTGAAAGAAGGTTCAAAAAGATTGATCGTATGATGCAATTTATTCAGTGCGGCTACCATGCTGACGCCAAGGGTTGGCATAAGCTCATTCTGAATAAACTCATAGAAATCATTCTTGTCTTCACACACAATCTTTTGAGTCTTGGCTGCAAGATGATGAGTAATAGTAGTAAGGAGTAAACCAATGAAACTTGTAGACATTGAAACAAGGACACCAGAGATAAGATTACCGATGGTTTCATCGGTGATACCCTCTCCATTGGGCGAAGACCCCAAACCTATTGTGAAAAACAGCAGGCCGAGGAATACACCGATAAAAGTACCCATAAGACCCACGTATGTAGGGAATGCTATTCTTGAAGTTGCATTGTCGTACAGTACATTGATTTTCCGATCAGTCTTATTTTGAATGATCGAGAAATCCGTAGTGCCATGATTCTTTTTGGTGTATTCGTTCAGTTCTTTAATGAGGGCATGGAGATTGGAGCCTTCCTTGGCCACATCAGGGTTGAGTTGGGAGTCTTCTGCCTTGCCATATATTTCGTAATCTCTTTTCTTGGCAAAGAAATTACGTACTACTTTCAGCTTCTTCCGGTTGCTGATGAAGTAATAGAACTGAACGCTAAACGCAATGACAAAAGTCGCGATAGAGATAATCAGCGATGCGATAGATATACTTGACTGAAACATATTAAACTTTCTTATCCTCCTTAGTAAGTTTTAGTACGTTATCAATTATCGGCAAGAAGAATACCGAATCGTGGTAAATTTCGCTGTCATTGAACTTGTCAATGACTTGTTTCTTAAAGTTCTTCTCCAAAGAGTCTTGTGTACCGGACGAAATGAGGTTGACAATCTTGTTTGTGTCAACCTGCTTGTCAAGTTCACCCTTGTTTATGAGAATGCGCAGGAGGGCGGTGTATAGTTCATTGAACGATTCGAAGGTACTGAGAAGGTCACGACTAACTGAATGAAAGTCGTCTTTAAGCTGCTTGACATCTTTATAAACCTTATCGGAAACGCCTTGGAAGTTAAACTCTTCGGGAATATCGGCATCGGTGTTACGATAAAGTCCACCATAGCAAGTACATTCTTTACGGCTGTCGGGAAGAATGACCTGAATATCCTTGATGTTGTCATAAACATTCTTGAATATCGTGGCGACAAGTTCCTTGATGGTTGTTTTGTCGGAAGAAAGCAGACCGTCGATATAACGGCTACCGTTACCACAGAAAAGAACGGATCGAGGACAATCGAGTTCTTTGGCTTTATACATCTTCGCCATGAAGTACACGATTGAGGCGAAATGATAAAGGAATAGAGGCTTGTATGTTTCTTTCAGCTTCTTAGTGATTTCGCAACGGCTATCGTTGCTAAGCCAGAAGTTAATGATGTCCTTTGTGGAAGCCTCATTGCCTTTGCACATCTTGATATTGAGTTGTTCAAGCTCATCGGTATGCTCACCGAGATGAATAGTTTCAGCAAAACGTTGGTAGATGCCGTTCTCTCGGCTATTATCGAAGTCGTTGAAGCCATTACTCCAAAGCACATCACAACCGAAATGGACTGAGTTTGCGATTTTAGGTTTACCATTGGCAAAATAGATGAAGTCGCTTGAACCGCCGCCTATATCGACGATGGAGACAGCATCGACGCTGTTGAAAGAATCCTTTTTGTTGAAATAGTAATATGGAGCTTCCGATTCGGAAACACTGTCGATTTGTGAAGCTCCGATGTTGAAGAGAGCCTTCGCTTCTTCTTGCCAAATTGATGTATAGAGTTCTTTGATTGCACCCTTGAAGCTGAGAGGGCGGAACCATATCAACTTGGTTTTGGCAAGCTGACCGTTCTTTTGGAGAATGTCTGTCTTGATGATAAGGAGCAATTCGCGTATGAACAGGCGAAGTTCTTTTTCGTGACTGTCTTCCCACTTGATATCGGTGAGGATGGACTGGTTGCCAAGCCCCATGGACTTCTCATAGAAGAAAGCGATGTTACAGTTGTCGAATAGCGAGGGCTTGCTTTTATCGCCTTTCTGCACACAAAGAGCAGTGCGGATTGGGAAACGATAAACAGAACCGTCAATAAGAGTTGGGACGAACTCGCTATTGAAGTTCTTGCGACATTTGGGAGCAATAGCATTCTCGATAACCGACACGAGCGAATGTTGGGACGAACGCTTGAAGTCGTGGAGCAATGCCACCATCGGCTCTTCCATGTTTAATTGTTCGGGTTCGTTGTCGCAACCGGACTTGCTGCATGAGATATAAGTATTTGTTGTACCCAAGTCAACGGCATAAGTGTAGGCATCTTGTGTACTCTGGGCGCGTTTCCAATTCGGAAACAGTACGCCCTCGCAGGTTCCGCTGTCGAGGGTAAAGCGTAGACTGATGGCATCGAACTTGGAGTTGAATATCTCGTAGAACTTCGAGCCTGCATCAATCTCTCTCTCATCGTTCTGTTCGGAACGTACAACTGCAGGGCGAACACCGAATTTGGCATGAGTGTTATCCTTGTCTATTGTCTCGATTTCCTCGAAACGGTTATCGCTGTTTCGGCAAAAGAACGACATTTCCAGATTGTTGATAGATACGGGGCGGTAATCGGTTGTCGAATCGTTGACAACCGCCATTACTTTAAAGTAGTTGTTTTCACTTATGTTTGGCGAGAGGATGTTCGGGAATACTGCAAGGTTGAAGTTGATCTTCTCACGTTGCAAGTTCACGATGCGACCACGGGAACCGAAGTTGTCTGGATCAACAGAATACTCTTTGGTGTACTCCTGCCCCTTATATTTGAGGGTTACGATAACTTTGGTATTGGTTACTTTGCAGACGCACTGGAAATCGTCCTCAATAAGGGAAAGAGCTTCATGGTTGATGGGTAACATGAAGTCGTAATCTCTGTTATCGTTATCTTCACCGGCATAAGTCATAGGCTGATAGTACTCCTTTGACAGGCGGAACGGCAGACGGATAAGCGTATCATTGAAGAAGTTCACAGTGCTGAGACCAGAGTCCTTGCCGATAGGCAGGCCATTGATGACAAGCTCGTTCGAGTTATCGGACATAATGGGCTTGAATTGAGGTTGCCAATTGGGGGTGATATCCGGGTCTGTAATCCGGATTTGCTTGATGTAGTCGCGCAGTTCTTTCATCTCGTCGCCCAGAGTGGGCTTGTTAACGAGATGGAACATATAGTTCTTGAAATCCTTGTCGCGGGCATCAAACAAGCGAATATCGCGGAAGTATGTGCTGCCGGACTTACGGATGAGCGAAGGCATCTGCTGATAGCGTTTGCCCATAAAGGATGCGGTTCCGTTACCACGGTGATCTACTTTCTTATCGAGGTCAGGCGGAGTTACGAAGCCTGTAAACGGTGATGAAGCAGCGAGAAGAAAATCATTGCCCTTATCATCGACAAGCACCACAAAGAACAGGCGGTCGCCGGATGCTTTGAGGTCAGAGGAGAAGTAATCCTCGACTACACTGCCGAGGATAGGAACTTTTTCTTTTAGATTTTTCAAGTCGGTGGCAAGCTCCCATTCGCGAATGACGATTTTACGGGAGGTTCCCCAACGTCCTTCGTGGAATGTCTGATTGTAGAGAAGTTCAAAAATGTCGAGAGTATCTGAAACAAGGCGGTTATAGGCGTCTCCGGCGCTTTTCTTGGGATTCTTTACTTCTTCGAGGACACGGCGAAAAGCCTCCTTGACTACGAAGAAACGGGCAAAGGGGGTAGGGAGAGCATTCAACGCGCTACTGTTGTTCGTACGCTGCTCTGAGATTTTAGCGAGGTCTCCGGCAGTGATAGGCCCTTTCTCAGCTGTCCACTGCTGGCCTTTGAGCCCACGTTCGATTATATTGAGGTCAACACTACTCATAACATTTATATTATTTTAGAGGTATATTTATCGATGGCTTGATACGCGTAGTCAAGGAAACGACGGAACTTGATGGTATGGGTATCATCCTTATCCTTGTTACTTGCGCGTATCATATCCAACAAGTAATAGGACTCATCTTTTGCGTCAAGTGAGAAATCTTGAATCCAATTGGAGAGTTTTGCCCGACGCTTATTCGGGTCAGCGATGGCAAGCGGAGCGAATCCGCGTTTATTCTCTGCGAGTTCCTGATACCATTGCGAGAATCGGACAAGGAAGTTGCGGAGGCTGACGAAAGATTTGTCGGCATAAAAGTCTTTATTGAAACCGCGATTTATAGTAAGCGGGAATTGGCTCTCTTCGGGCAAGAAGTGAACCAATCTTGCGAGTAACATCATGTCGGCGACAGCTTTGACCACATCGTTATATGCATCTCCCAAAGAAGTAACCGTAAGAGATTCAGCATCTTCCTTGATAGCGCGGGAAAGTGCCTGTGGCTTGTCGGGTTTGTCGGTTTTGGAGAGGAAATCAAAGAGAGCGGTTGCGGCGACAAGTTCAATGAAATGCGCTTTGTCTTCTTGTTTCTTCTCATCGTTAGCGTAAGTGGTCTTCATGCCTTGCTCACCGATATAGTAAAGATAGTCTGACAGGACGCTGCTTTCATAGTAAGCGAGGGCAGACTTTGTTTTGGTGAGAAAGTTGGCTGAGTCGATGTCGCTATCGGTGGTAGAGGGGTCTTCAAGTGAGAAGTAGGGAAGAACCGAAACCGCTCCCATCATCGCATCCTTGACATTAGGATGGCCGGTAGATTGGCGTACTTTCTTTTCAAGGAGTGGATAGCCGGAGGCACCTGTACCGCCGAAAATGGAACTTATGATGAAGATACGGTCGCCTTTCTGGCAAGCGTTGCAAAACGCTTTGAACCAGTCGGCACCTTTGATCATTTCACCGAGCACGACAGTTCCGACATTTGGACTGCCTTTGAATCCTACTGAAAGGTCATTGTCCAAATTGGCTCGTGAGAACAAGGTCTGAACGAGGTAGTCGTTTACGTCCTTAGAATCGATTTTGCCAACATTGAGGTATTGCCCGAAAGAGCGTTTCTCGGCGATAGGTTCGGATATGTCGTTTTGCTGGCCGTTTAACTTGGCAAGATCAGTAATATCCGTGCCGAAGAAACCGCGTATCGGATTGAGGCGTTGGCCGTCACTGAGGATGATATTGTTGTAAATAGTTTCGTATTCACCGATAAGCGTTTGGAGGTTACGCTTTTCCTCTAAGTCTATGTGTGGGTCGATGAAGACAGGAACAATCGTATAGCCGTTGGCGTCCATACCTGCTGCAAGAAGCATGGTTATGGATTTCATCACGCGGAGTCCGGTACCGCCGATACAAAATACAAATACCCTTTTCATGATCTTCTGAATTTGAGGAATTTATAAGCATTGGTGCGGAACAAATTGCACCACACTAATGAGGTTAAGAAATAAAGAATAGCGCAATAGAGGGCGTTATTCAAGGCACAAAGCCAATAGAGGGAGGCCAGTCCTACCTTGATGTGAGTTTTGATACACACATATTCAATGGTGACAGTAACAATGAAAGATAGCAAGAATGCAATGAATGCCCACATGCCCCAGTGTTTAATTTTGTAATGACGCCCCGGCATTTCATTATATGTGCCATAATAAAAAATCGCGAGACCGATGCCGAGAACAGCAGTTATTATAAGCAGAATAGGTGAATACCCGTCAAGCTGCCGCCAAACCTGTTCCGCCTGAGCTTTCAACTGCTCGTTATGAGCAAAGTTCTGAAGGAACTTTCCCTTAGACATTAGGAGGAAAAATATTTTTATAATACCCATATTTAGTTGATTTTATTTCATTGGTACGAGGAAACAAGGATACGGACGGGAGTCTCATCGAAAGTATTGAGGCGGGCGTTGAAGCATCCTTCGATAAACTTGTTGAAAGAGAAAGAACCGGCAAGGTCTTTCTCTTGCTTCGCGTTGATGATGGTATGAAAGGCTATCGAATAACGCCCGTCAAAAGGTTTATTGGTAAATGTCCATTCGATTACTTCATCATCAAGTGCGACATTATATAATTTCACGAGATAGTCTGCATAAGACGCACGCTCGAAATCTCCTTTATAAGCATGATTGTCAACGAGATGCTCATTTCCAGTAAGAAGCTCGGCATCGACAGAAGAACCATAAACGGCTTTTGCCTTGAAACACTCTTTAAGGGCATCTGCATCAACGGCACTCCAAGGATAGCCGGTCATGTCTATGCGGACAATGAACGAACAGGTATCAGAAACTTCTGTATCGAATGTTGTAATTAAATTTTGGGGATGTTCAGCACTACGAATGCCGTTCTTGACACTTTCAATTGAATAAGAAGGGGTCTGGTAATTCATTGCCATATCACCGGAATCGACATAGGAATCGCTTGCTTCGCACCACCGGGCGATATCATTGCGGAGGGCAGCGACATTTTGGGAGTTACCAATGATAATGAAATAATAAGGTGAATTAGCTTCGGCAACTGAGCTGTTAGGCTTTAGAAATTCAGAATTAGCGCATACGAAGGCAAGCGAAACATTCGGATGAGTACCGATGACATTTCTAATCTGTTCTTGGTACTGGAGAAGTTCGGGGGCGGCAGTTTTGCCCATAGGGCTGTATTTCATGTCTGATACGAGAACTGCAGCTTCGTCTTTTGTAGTGTTGATGTTCTTAATGATATTATGAAGCATCGTGGGGACATGTGTGGACGAATTAGAAACAAATGATCCGGCATTCATTTTATTGCGGAAATTATCAAGAGTCACTTGTGTGTCAATATCACCATCATTAGACATGGGATAAACATTGCCATCGGCTATTGGAACAAGGCCGGAGAAAACCGACCACACGGTTTTCTTGAAGTTATTGGCTCGGTTGGCTCGGAAGAAGCCATTCATGCTTCCTGAGGTTTCAATATAGAGTTTGACAGACTTTGGGCGCTTGGGGGAGAACAGTACTATAGTAGTATCAAGCGGGGCACCAAATTCGTCAAAATGAGGGTCGTCAATAGAGTTTACATTGCGGCAGCACGAAAACAATGCTGTTGCACAAGTTATACCGATGAGAAGTACAAACAGGTAGAGGATAATCTGTCTATTCATAGAGGGGACTCCATGTATTTGTCCATGACCCTCTATGGACTTGTTAAACAAAAAAAAGCGCAGGATCCGTACCTTTACCCGTCCTGCTAATCTGTGGCTGTGGCTGCCGTCACTTCGTAGAACGAGTAACGCAGAGCCTACGCCGTATGATATGATACACCAAAGGGGATATGCCTATGAGGTATATCCGCCTAAGGGTATATAAACCATACCCGAGGCATCTACCGTTACTTCATTCCTGACGAAGTTTTGAAACTGCCACATTCCAGATTAGCCAAGAATCAAGCG
>NZ_CAJUHF010000012.1 GCF_910585845.1 uncultured Bacteroides sp.
TGTGTCCAATAAACGAACGTTTAAAAAACGATTATCCCTTGATAATCCATTCGTTTATAGTGATTTAGCTGCGTAATTATGTTCAAGTGCAGAAAATCTTCATGCAAGAGGAACACAAGGCTTGCCCTATTCGACATAAAGTGTTCGCAAATGATTGAGATTCAAGCTTATGCAAGGATGTCAAAGCCCCGAAGGAACACCCTTTTCTGAACATTCAGGCTTATGGAAACGAATAAAGAACTTGCAAAATCCCCTGAAAAAACAGCTGAAAAGGTATCCGAAAAGGCTTTGGAACAGGCACCGGAAAAAGTTTCAGAAAAAGCCGTCTGGTACGCTATGCGTGCCACTTACCGCCGCGAATCTGATGCTATGCGTCTCCTTGAAAAAGAACACTTGGGCTGTTTCGTCCCTATGCAATACAAGATCGTCATGAAGCGTGGTAAGAAAGTGCGTGCCCTTGTCCCTGTGGTCCATAACCTGCTTTTCGTCCACGCTTGCCCGTCGGATGTGAAGCGCGTGAAGTCTAAGGTCAGTTACCTCCAGTATATCACTGATACCCGCAGCAGTCGTAAAATCATCATTCCTGATGTCGAGATGCAACGTTTCATAGCCGTTGCCGGTACTTACAATGACCACCTCCTTTACTTCCAGCCCGACGAGCTGAACCTCTCGAAAGGTACCCGTGTCCGTATAACAGGCGGTGACTTTGAAGGCCATGAAGGAGTTTTTCTGAAAGTAAAAGGTGCCCGCGACCGCCGTGTAGTCATCGCCGTCCAAGGTGTGATAGCTGTTGCCATGGCAACCATTCACCCGGACTTAATAGAAGTAATCAAGTAATTTATCAATCAGCAGCAATTGTCAATTGTTTACTGTTCATTAAATACGATTAAATACCATGTCTTTATCCGAAGATGCGAAAAAACTTCAGCGTGTCTCTCACAAACTGATGTATTTGGGTTCTGACGGAACCTCTGTTTATAGTGCCGACCTGTCCCGCCTAAATAGTGAGGTCTATCGTCTGACTACTGCCTTGTATGATTCCTGTGTCCAAGGAGGGACAGTTGAAGAACAGGCGGAAGTCTGCCTTGCGCTTCTGATGGGTTACAATGCCTCTTTCATAGATCATGGTGAGAAACGGGAACATGTTCAGGAAATCCTGAACCGTTGTTGGGATCTTCTTGATACGCTTCCCCCTTCTTTGTTGAAACTCCGTCTCCTGACCGCCTGCTATGGTGAAGTGTACGATGAGCCTTTGGCAGAAGAAGCCCATCACATCATCGCTTCTTGGAATCCCGCATCATTGACTTCCGAACAAGAAGAAGCCATTGCAGAGCTTCAGAATGTGATGGACAACCCCTATCCATGGGAGGAAGTGGAGTGAAAAATGTGGTCTGTAGGTATAAAAAACGATAAACCGGTTTCCCCTTTTCAGAAAAATCGTATATTTACGTATTGAACATTTGATAAGCAAGAGTATCGGCTTAACTCCCTCTGACTTCTAACGGAGCGTAGCGAAGTGATAACTCCTTTATCTCCTGATTATCTAAAAAAAGTTGGAATTAGAAATGGATATGATGCGTAAATTGCCTATCGGCATACAGACTTTTGAGAAACTGCGTGAAGAGCATTAATGGATATCTGCCAACAGCAGATAATACAGCGTGTGCTTGAATATGGCAGTTTGGATGACTGGCGTTTGGTTCGCAATTATTATGGTCTACATCGAATTGTAGAATTATGTAAGCAAATGCGCACATTAGATCCGGTGTGCCTTTCTTATATTTGTCTCTTGTCCAGAACCTCAAAAGAAGAATACAGATGTTATCGTATGGCACAGTTGAACCCCACACTTTGGAACTCTTGAAAAATCAAATGATTTCTTTCAAGGAAAAAGTAGAAGCTGTCTTCAATTCACGTAATATTTATGACGATTGTGACAAGATTGCATTTTTGCTCCAGCCATATAAAGTACAAATCAAAGAAATGTTGAAGAAAGATGAATGTCATGAGGCATTCACACTCTTTTATGAAATACTTGATATCCTGTCCCGTCACTTTGTTGAGGATGAACACTATTGCTATTTCGATGATATGTATAGTCCGGACTATATCTGTAAAGATATGATGGATGCTATCATTGATAAGATAAAAGAGGGTACTGTAACTGATTCTGAACTTCAATACCTCAAAAACGCAATGGAAAAGATATCGAAGATGAAAGCGTATGAAGACTATGGCACTCCTTTCGTTGTTTCTGATTGGATGGCTTTTTGTAGAAAATACAATTTGGGGTTATAAATACTCTCATTGGGACTTTTTCCTTCTTACTGTTTAATTAAAGTGTTTTTCCTTAAATGGGGATAACATTAAGTTTTAGTGCTTATCAACTATGGCACAATCGTATTCCTTAGCTGTTTATTCCGTATCTATAAATACCCGTTTGAAAAAGGATGAAAAGCAGGTGCTCTCAGATTTTAATAACGGGCAAGATTTTCTCCAATATATAGATACAATGATGTCTAGTTGGAAAATGGATATGAACAGAGGTGACCAACATGTTCCTGTAAATAGAGATGGGGATGATGAGGAAGGCAATGTCTTCAGACTTTCGCGTGACCAAAATGGAGAATATATTTTGTATAGGCGTGGACGTTATTTGTCTGGCATATTGGAATGTGGAGAATACGGTACAGAAGAAGAATGTGTTGATATCAACAATGGTGCAGTTGTATTTCGTAAAACTTCAAACAATGCATTGTTGAAACCTTTCTATTTCATGTTTTATATTCCGGAAAATTCAAATATTGGTTTTCTCATATTAGAAAAGATTGGTAATACAGGTATTATGACAGTATTGAATAATGCTATTATCAACTATTATAAAACCACGCCATCTGATGGTGCGTACGTCCTTAAAATTGTTCCTCTTTGTATTGATGCGTTGGTACAAAGAAAAATGGAAAAGCTTCATTACGAAGCAAAAAAAATAGAACTTCGTAAAGTTCAAAAGGAAGACCTTAGTATTGATAAGGTTTCTGGAAATACCATAGGTAATCAAAATGTATCAACAACCGTTGTATATACCCCTTATCGCAATAACTTCATTAATGTATTGGATTTTATTAATAGAATAAAAACGAAACGGAACGATGCAAACACGGTTTATGAAGTAGATAACGATTTCTCTTGTGAGGATATAGCAGTAACTGTTAAAGTTGGAGATAAAGACAAAATTTTCTCTCTTCAGAATATTCAAACATTGGGTATGACAATAGATATAACCAACGATATTGTTTTAGGCGGTGATCATTATCCTACATTTTCTTCCATGGAGGAGCAATCCAATCATGTTATATCTTATATAAAAGAGCAATTCAATCTTGATTAGAATACTCAAAAAAGTGTATTGGAAATTCATGAAATGCACTAACTTTAATATCAAGACACTTTGTATAATACTTGCTGTTATTGCATTTGCGGTAGCTGTAGTATTGGCAATATTATATCTTGCAATATTTTATTGTCATTGGCATGATGACATGTTTGCTTGGATTTTTATAGATCGTAATATAGCATCACAATTACATAATAATATTGGCGATTTCTTATGGGGGACAATTGGTATTTTATTGACTTTTACAACCACGTTGTTTTTGTTTATTACATTTAGGGAACAACGGGAACAGTTGTTGGTAACAAAGGAGGAAAGTGATAAAACTCGTTTTGAAACCACCTACTTTAATATATTAGGAATGTTAAAGCAAGTCCAAGAGACTGTGAATGCCAATATTTGTTCATGTCTGTCAGATAGAGGGATACATAATCTCGTTGAATATTATACGCATTTCAAACGGTATTATACCCAATCTTTAAAGAACGATCCTGATTTAAAACAAATAAATGATAATTTAGAACCGATAACGGCTACTTCATCAGTGATTGAACAGTATGAAGGAATGCTCGCAGATTTGTATGTGAGATATGTCGAGGAAATGCAATGTAATATTGGTTATTTATACAGATATATATTTAATGCGATAAAATTTGTAGTAGATTATTGTTACAACAAAGGGAATATATCTGATACGGAACATTATCTAAATCTGTTGCAGGCACAACTGTCAAATGAAGAGTTGTGTTTCATTTTTTATAATGCCATTTCAAAATATGGTAAAGACAAACATGGTGTTTGGAAATTCAAAAAAATGCTTGATAAAACACAGTTCTTAGAAAATATAGATTCCTCCTTTTTACTTAATCGAAATCATTATTGTTTCTACTCTCATACATCATTCAAATTCTTGAACAGAGATGAGTTGAAGAAAGTAACAGTAGAAAAGTAAACAATCTGAATAATAATAATCGTAGTAATGATAAAGAAGATAATGTTAGTCTTTGGAACTCGTCCAGAGGCTATTAAGATGTGTCCTTTAGTAAAGGAATTCCAAAAATATCCTAGTGAATTTGAAACGATAGTATGTGTTACGGGTCAGCATAGAGAAATGCTTGACCAAGTATTAACCATCTTTGATGTCAAGCCCGATTATGATCTCAACATTATGAAACAGGGCCAGGATCTCTATGATGTTACAGCTCGTGTACTGACAGGTATGCGTGATGTCTTTAAGGAGTGTCGTCCTGATGTTGTGCTTGTGCATGGAGATACAACGACTTCCACCGCAGCCGCTCTTGCCGCTTTCTATCAACAAATACCGGTAGGCCATGTGGAAGCTGGTCTTCGTACACATAATATTTATAGTCCTTGGCCAGAAGAGATGAATCGTCAGATAACAGGTCGTATTGCAACCTATAATTTCTCACCAACTCCTCTCTCAGAGAATAATTTGTTGGAAGAGAAAGCGCAAGGTAAAATTTATGTGACGGGTAATACCGTGATTGATGCTCTGCACATGGTGGTTGATAAATTGAGGAATGATGCTACTCTTGCTGAAGAACAGGAACGCGTACTTGTTGCATCGGGTTATGATGTTACTCGTTTGAAAGGCGGCAAAAAACTTGTTCTCATTACCGGGCATCGTCGTGAAAATTTTGGTGATGGTTTTATTAACATGTGTACGGCTATTAAGGATCTTGTGCTGAAATATCCAGATGTGGATTTTGTATATCCGATGCATCTTAATCCTAATGTTCGTAAACCGATTCATGAAGTGTTTGGCGATAATCTTGATAAATTGGGTAATATGTTCTTCATCGAGCCGCTTCAATATTTGGAATTTGTATTCTTGATGGAGAAATCTACTATTGTATTGACAGATTCCGGAGGCATTCAAGAGGAAGCACCTGGATTGGGCAAGCCTGTACTGGTGATGCGTGATACGACGGAACGTCCGGAAGCATTATCAAGTGGTACGGTTCATCTTGTTGGAACTGATTATGATAAGATTATGAGTGAGGTAAGTATGCTTTTGGATAATAAGGAGGCATACGATAAGATGTCTAAGGCGGTAAATCCTTATGGAGATGGAAAGGCATGCTCTCGTATTATTTCAATCTTTGAAAAGGAGAACCAGAAGTCTTATGAAGGATATTAACACTAAATTTATAGTTAGATAGTATAGTGTTTTTTTATAGAAAACATTTCTAATGCATGAAATTTAAGTAAAATGAATATAAAGGATATTATATGGAAAATAAAATTTTATAGAGCTAACGCCTATAAAACTGCAGAGATGATGTCAACTAAATTTTATCATTGTGGGTCAAACGTTCAACTTTATACAAAATCTTTTGGTACAGAGCCTTATCTTATTAGTATTGGAAATAATGTGACGTGTGCGTCAAATGTGAGATTTATTAATCACGATGTCTCTTGTTTTAATATAGCTAGATATCTTGGCTTACCGGAAGGCTCATTGGATAAGGTGGGTCCCATAACACTTCATGACAATTGTTTTATTTGTGCAGAAACAATGCTTATGCCAGGGTGTTCTGTTGGTCGAAACTCTGTTATTGCAGCACGTAGTGTCGTGACAAAGCAAGTTCCAGATAATGAAGTGTGGGGTGGAGTTCCGGCTCATTATATAATGAATGTTGCGGAGTATGCTGAACGCATAAAAATAAAGGCATGTGAATATCCTTGGGTGGATAAAGATACAGCTCATAAAAAAAGAATAAGTGAGGATGAACTTATTAAAGCGAGGCAAAAATTTTTTTTTGAAAATATATATTGAGATATTTGGTATGTAATTTGCTTGTCTTTTTTTTAAAACTATTTGATAGCCATTTTTCTATACCTGTGATATTTGACACAATAATCTTGTATGGGGAGTATAAAAAGAAATATATTTTATAACAGTATTCTTACTATTTCTAGTTATATTTTTCCACTTATAACATTTCCATATGTAACTAGAGTACTGGGAGTAAACAATATTGGTATCTGTAATTTTGTAGATAGTATTATTCAGTACTTTATTTGTTTTTCAATGATGGGGGTTATGACTGTAGGGACTCGAGAAATAGCAAGAACTAGAGGGGATAAAAAGCTATTATCAAAAACATTTAGTGAGTTACTTACTCTGAATCTAATAGCAACAGTTATAATGATATTAGTGCTATTTTTATGTGTCATGTTTCTTCCTTTTTTTCATGACTATGAGCAAATGTTATATGTCGGTATGGCTAAAATTTTGGCTAGTACCTTACTTGTTGAGTGGTTGTTCAAAGGACTTGAGGATTTTAAATATGTTACAGGACGCACTATTATTATTAGATGTTTATATGTAATTTCTATATTTATTCTTGTCAAAGATAAGGATGATTATTTTTTATACTTTACATTAACTTCGTTTGTCGTTGTTATAAATGCAATTGTTAATATTGTTTATAGTCGGAAATTTGTATATTATAGTATTAAAGAAATAAATATTAGACTTTATTTGAAACCTTTTTTAATATTAGGTGTATACATGCTTTTGACTTCGATGTATACGACTTTTAATGTTGTGTATTTAGGATTTGTTACTAATAGTGTAGAAGTTGGATATTATACAACAGCAACAAAACTCTATATTCTTATTATGTCTCTTTTTACTGCTTATACGGGGGTTATGATGCCACGTATGAGCATGTTATTAGCCGAAGGTGATTTTCAAGAGTTTAGGCGTCTTACTGACAAATCTCTAGATGTTTTGTTTGCATTTGCTATGCCTGTGGTTGTGATATCCGAAGTCTGTGCACCGCATATTGTTCGTATTGTTGCGGGTGTGGGGTATGAGGGAGCTATCTTTCCGATGCGTTTAGTAATGCCATTAATGTTTGTTATTTGTTATGAGCAGGTTCTTGTAGTTCAAATTCTTTCCCCAATGAAAAAGGATGCTGCGATTTTTCGAAATTCAATGATAGGAGCATCGGTTGGAATTATATTTAATATAATATTGGTATCACATTTTGCTTCAAGTGGGACTGCAATTGTTTGGATCTTAAGTGAATTCGCAGTAATGTTATCTGCTCAATATTATGTATGCAAATATATTCAATTTCGAATTCCTGTTGTTGCTTTCTTAAAGAGGATAATTTTAATGTTCCCCATATTATTAATTGCTTTATATATTGAGTACGTAATTGAATCCATATGGCTTTCTCTGATTTCTGTATCTATTATTGTAGTCATATATTGTTTATCTGTAGAAATAGCAATTCTAAAAAATGATTTGGTTGAAAATAGCTTAATGGTAGTATTAAAACGATTCCATAAATAGTAACTATATGATAAAAGTATTATTTTTAATATTAAACTATAAATCGTATCTTGATACAATTCGAGTGACAGACGAATTACTTGAAGCAAAGAGAAGGGATTCAAAGATTATTATAGTGGATAATGCTTCACCTAATGAATCCTTTCAAAAGATATCTGAAGCTTTTTCTGAGAATGATTTAGTTGATGTTATTCAATCACGAGAAAATGGGGGATATGCGAAAGGTAATAATTATGGTTTACGTTATGCAAAAAAATATGCTCCAAAGTATGTTTGTATTATTAATAATGATGTTCATTTTTCATGGGACACAGTGGATGCATTGATTGAAATTTATGATAAACTTGATAAACCCGCTGTAATATCACCTATACAAATGTTACCTGATGGGAAAATAGCAAGTTTTCCCATTTTAAAAGTTCCGAATTTTTGGTATGATATTCGTCTTAATTCTATACTATTTAGAATAAAAAAACATGTGTATAAACAGAATACAAGATTTGAAAATGTTCAAAGAGTTGGCATTATTCCAGGAGCATTCCTCTTTACTAAATATGAAATTATGGAGCAGATTGGTTTTTTTAATGAGAGTACTTTTTTGTTTTGTGAGGAACGTTTTTTAGGGAAAGTTGTCAAAGATGCAGGTTTAAATAATTATATTATTTTGAATTTGGCTTATCTTCACGAACATTCTAAAACTATAAATTCAGAGGCGTCTTTGAAAATGCAACGTGCTATGATGCACGAAGGTCGAGTGAAGTTCATAAAAAAATATGGAAAATATCCAACTCTCCAAATTTTGTTGATTGATATTGTTAGAATAATACATGAATTTGAGCTCATGATTGTAAATCGGTTAATTTGAATGTGACTAAAAATTACGTAGGTAAAATTTTGGGCTCAAATTTTCAAGCGTATTATTGAATCTTTTCTTTAGGGTGATGAAAATAGGCCGTTTGAAGCTGATTAAATATATTGGTACAGATGAGTTATAGAGAACATACCAAAATCTTCATTTTAATACACCTTCTACTGACAAACTTTAAAAATCAAGTCCGTTTTTTGAATACTTTAAGAGAAAAGCTTTCCAAGGGGGGCTTTTCCTATGGGGTACATCAAAATTGGACGCTTACAATTATTATAGTGATATGAAGAAAGTAATTACTTACGGAACATACGACCTATTCCATCAAGGTCATTATAATCTTCTAAAGCGTGCGAAAGATTTAGGTGACTATCTTATTGTAGGTGTTACTAGCGATAGTTTCGATAGAGGGCGAGGGAAACTTAATGTGCGTAATAACGTACTGGAACGCGTTGAGGCTGTAAAAGCAACTGGATATGCTGATGAGGTGATCATTGAGGATTATCTAGGACAGAAGATTGATGATATTCAGCGATATAATGTTGATATCTTTGCCATCGGTTCGGATTGGAAGGGTAAGTTTGATTATTTGAGCGAGTATTGTAAGGTAGTTTATCTCCCTCGTACCGAAGGTATCTCTTCTACTATACTTCGTGAGCAGACTGAGGAGGTATATCGTATCGGAATCGTTGGTTCCGGTCGTATTGCTAAGCGTTTTGTTCCGGAATCAAAGTTTGTGAATAGCGCGAACGTGACGGCTATTTATGATCTCAACAAGGAGAGCGCAGAAACATTTGGAGAACAGTTTGGCTTGAATATATTCTCTGATAACTTTGTGGATTTTTTAAATGAAGTAGATGCAGTTTATGTAGCTTCTCCCCATCTTACTCATTACGATTATACCAAGATGTCGCTTTTAGCAGGAAAGCATGTGCTCTGTGAGATTCCTTTTATGCTGTCGGCTGAACAAGCTCGTCAACTTTATGATTTTGCAGAGTCATGTAACCTTGTACTTTTAGAGGCAAGTAAGACTGCTTATTGTCCAGCTTTTTGTCACTTACTGACTCTTGTAAAGAGTGGTGTGATTGGAGATGTGGTGGATGTAAAAACTTCGCTCTCGAAGATGGTGGTTGCACCTACTCGTGAGTTGGATGCAACACAGTTAGGTGGTGCAATGAACGAATATGCTCCTCTCAATGTGATGGCGATAATTAAGCTTTTAGGTAGGGAATATGAGAAGGTGGATTTCTATTCGAAGAAGGAAAATGGTGTGGATATTTATACTAAAGTAAACTTCTGCTATCCACATGCAACTGCATCTATGACTTTGGGTATTGGTGTGAAGACAGAGGGTAATATGGTTATCTCTGGAACCAAGGGTTATGTGTATGTTCCAGCTCCGTGGTGGCTGACTGATTTCTTCGAGATTCGATATGAAGATCAAACCAAGAATAAGAAATATTTTTATAGTTATGATGGTGACGGTCTCCGTTATGAGATTCAGGAATTTATGTCAATGATTGTAAATCAACGTCAAAGTAGTTACAAGCTCCATAGTCGGGAGAGTGTAGCAATAGTAGAAATTATTGAGAAGTTTAATCGAAACGAAAATTTGAAGGAACTATGAAGTATGCAGTTGTGACCGGTGGTACCTCTGGTATAGGATTAGGTGTTGCTAAGATGCTTTTAAGTAAAGGATATTATGTGTTTGCCACATACGTAGGACCAGACTTTACCGAGAAGATGGAAAATTTTGAGGCAGTCAAGACCGACCAGACTAATCGTGAGGAGGTGTATCGCTTCATTAACTACGTAAAGAAAAAGACTAATCATTTGGATTGCCTTCATTGTAATGCAGGTATGTCTATCCGCAAGTCGTTTACAGAATATACAGACAAGGATTGGGACATGATGATGGAGGTGGCTGTTAATTCGCACTATATCATGTGTCGTGAGTTCTATCCTATCATTCCTACAGGTAGCCGTATTCTCTTCACAGGTTCTCAGATGGGAGTTAATCCTCATGCTATGGTATTAGCGTATGGAGTGGCAAAGTCGGCTGTACATGCTCTTTGTAAGAACCTTGTTAAGGAATTTGAAGGAACTGGAACGACCGTCAATACCATTGTTCCTGGCTTTGTTGAGACTCCTTGGCAGAAGGAGAAACCTGAAAATATTAAGCAGAATATTTACAAAAAAACAGCTATTCACCGTTTTGCCACTATCGATGAGATTGTGGATGCATTTCGGTTCTGTATTGACAATCCATTTATTAATAGTAGTTTGATTGAGGTGAATGGTGGATATAACTATAAGTAAAATGGAAGAGATTGGTATTGAAGAACTAAAGAAACTCCAACTTGATATTCTTATAAATGTAAGAGATTTTTGTGATGCTAAAGGTATTATGTATTATTTAGCATATGGTACTTTATTAGGTGCTGTTAGACACAAAGGATACATCCCATGGGATGATGACATTGATATCATGATGCCGAGAGAAGATTATAACCGATTTTTGAAAGAATTCAATGGATACTATAAAGATTTGGAAGTGTTGGCTCCTGAGTTGGATTTGAATTATTATGCTCCTTATGCTAATGTAGTGGATAAACGTACATTGCTAGTTGAGCAGAGTCTTAATCATAAAGATATAGGTGTTAAAATTGATATTTTCCCTATCGAAAACATACCTGATGATGAGGTGAAATATCAAAGAATCTGTAAGGAATCTGAATCTCTTAATAGAATGCGTTCATCAAAAGTGGCGTGTTTGTCCTTTTATAAAGGAAGTGAATGGTTGAAACTTGCCATAAAGAAGTTTTTATATTCTCTGAAAAGCTTCTCAAAAATCCAAAAGCGTATAATTGACCTTGCAAAAAAAAGTAATTTTGGAGATGATAGATTTGTAGATTGTATAGTGTTTATTACTATTAAAAATAGAAAATTTCCGAGAACTTGTATTCAAGGTTTTGAATTGATGGATTTCGAGAATCAGAAGTTCAAAATCCCAAAAGACTATGATAAATGTCTCAAAGCGCTCTTTGGGAATTACATGCAGTTGCCACCTGTAGAAAAACGAGTTATGCGTCATAATTTTAAAGCATATTGGAAGTAAATATGTAAGCGTCCCCAAATGACGTTTTGTTTCCAATCATAAAAATATCGACCTTCGCCGCTATAATCAAAAACTTATTAATTTATGTATAGCAGCAGAGTTTTTTGAATATTTATTTATCCGCTATAAGGCGGAATCAATACCCTAAGGCGAGTTCATTCAGGAGTTATGTAAAGAATAAAGTTCCTTACAATCTGTTTCACAAATGTTACAAGTATACTTGGCATTATATAGCTTTGTGTGGTGATAAAAGTACTAACAAACCTTAAATGACATCTTCGTCATCAATTTGCTCGTAATTTCTCCATTTAATGTCAGATGTGTATAGTGCGGAAATTTTGACTAACCTGTCAAATAAGTCGTATTTGGGATCTGAAGAATCCCGAAAGAAACGTCTGTTGAATTTCCAGCAATACTCATTCAGGTACAGTTGCAGGAATTGTGCATCAACATCTCCGTGAATAGCTGCTATGCCATCCCTGCAACGCCCAATCACGATGTGTACCCATGGGAGAACACTCTTTACAACCTCGTCAACATTGCCTTTCTCTGTAAATGACTCATGCTTGGAGAAATACTCAGAGAGATTAACGTGGGAAGAGGAATTATCAGTGATGACAACAGCGTCCTTGGCAACATATTCCCTTACGATTTTATCTATTGTATTGGCATTTAAATTGTCCAACACAAACATTTTAATGTAATGCACAACCTTTTTTATGGATTTGCCTTTCATCATGCTTGCGAACTTTCCTGCTTTGTCACCTTTATCTTGGCTTTTCAAGTAGCTGAGAAGTACTTCGTCAGCAGATTTACTTTCTACTATAACCAAGACCTTGGCTTGCCGCTGACTGCCTGCACCTCTTCTGATAGTCTCACCTTGGGCTTCTTCCGGAACCCGTATCGGGAAGAATGCCTCGTCCAGCTCAACTTCACCGGACAATTCATAGATGGCGTCACGCTTGCCCATAATGTTGCGAAGCTTCATCATCATTAGCCATATCGGTGGATACTGGGAGGCACCTAATTGGGGTTGTACCTCCTTAGCCGAAAGCACTTGCTTGACAGAAGTCATAAGGTGCATGGTGTAGAACCAAGAACTAAGTGATAATTTGCTGTGTTCCATTACGGTTCCTTTTGTTAGAGGTATCAAGCAACCGCATTGGGGACATTGAAAGACTTTACGACCACCCAACCACTTATGAGTGATTGTTTTACACTCTGGGCATGACACCCCCTGTTGCATACGAACTGCCTTGAAATATTCTATGCAAGCATCCTCAGTGGGAAATCTACTATGGAATTGATGGAGCAACATACTATAAAGGTATGCTGAAATTTTGAAAGCAATGAACGGTTAACAGATTTTAGTACTTTTATCACCACACAAAGTTATATAGTTCCGGTATAAGTGGAAGGAGAACTGAAGCAAAAACTGGTAAATACTCCTTTTTCTCCCGTTCCGTAAACTCCAAATTGACATTCTGTCTATTGAAAATCATGATAGACATCTGTATGAACAATGGGATGTATAATCATTAATAAAATATTAAAATAAGTCAAACATGGAAACTAAGACAGGTATGAATCTTTCGCAAACAGGTTATGATAAGCCTCTTTCGTTATTTGCTAAAATAACAATGATAGTACTTGTTATATATCCTATTCTTCAAATTTATGCATTTTTTGGGGTGAATTTGGCTAATATAGTTACTGGAGGTATGGTAGTATATGGTTTTTTTGCTCATAAATACAGTGTGAAAAAGGACGTTATACCTAAATTTTTGTGGATTTATTTTGTATATTTTATTATTATAACCATATTTTCAGGTGTCTATAACATACTGGAGATGCCTAATAGAGTTGCAGGCGTTATGTTTTCCTTTTTACAATTTCTGATGTTCTTTGGATGTGCAAATATTGGTTTCTTTTATAAATCATATAAAATAGCAGGAATAGTAACGGTAATTTTCTTTTTTTTACAAGAATTTAGTTTTCATACTACTGGCTATCGAATTTCGGGTATTATTCCTTTTTTACCTTTAAACCCAACATTTGCAGCTATGGATACTTTTGGATCTTTTCAAGAATATTTATCTATTGTTGGACGTTCAACTGCTTTTTTTAGCGAACCGGCTCATTTGGCTCAATTTTTATTACCATTTCTTGCTATGTCTATTTATTTAGAGAGAGGTATCAATAGATGGCTTTTAGGTGGAGGTACTTGTATAGCCTTGTTTGTATTACAGTCAGGAAATGGAATTGTTGGACTATGTTGTATTTTATTTGTTTATATATTGTCATTTTTGAAAAGGTTGAATAGTAAATTCCGTTTTTTTGTATTGGGGGCTATAGTATGTATATCAATCTTGGGATATCATTATTTAGCAGATAATGAATCTGTAGAGTATTATAGTGGACGTTCGGAAGAAATAACAATGAATACGGTTGATAATGAGGTGCATTCAGGATTTTATCGTATATATAGAGGTTTTTTTGTCTATCATGAATATAATTTTATAGAAAAAATTTTTGGCATTAATAATTTTGCGGAAATTCAAAATAAAATAAAGCAATCTTCAGTCTCTTTTCTTTTTGAGGAAGATGATATGTATTTTAATGTTGTTCAGGCTTTTTTGATCAAAACAGGTATGATTGGCCTTATTTTTTACATTTTGATGTTAGTTGAATTATGGAAGAATAATACGGTCTGTGGTCATTCATTGTTATTTGCATTTATAGTATTTTCTTTTATGTCGGGATTACATCTTACTTCCATTATGATTGTATATTTTTTAGTACCATATTTTTTTGTGAAAGATAGAATTCATGCAAGCAATCTGGACTTGAATTGTAAAAATAATTTATAAATTATTATGTATGAAAAAGTAATTTTAATACAAGTGGATTCAATATTGGCATATCCGCCAACAATGGCGTTAATATTTGAGTTAGTGAATGTTGGTTGTGATGTGACAGTTCTTACTACTGTAGTTAATAATCAATTGAATGATATATTGCCAAGATCTGTTCATGTGTACAAAATTGGAACGGATTATGATTATAATGTTTCGCCATTATCTAAATTGAAAAATTTATTTTTAGTTCGTAAGAATATTTGGAATTATATTGATACATATTATGATGATGATACATTGCTTTGGGTTATGTCTAATATTACGGTGAAGCACATGGGTATGAGATTGATTAAGTATCGGTATAATTTGCATTTATTTGAATTGGTGGAACGGATATCATATATAGGTAAATATACATTGGGTTTAAATATTGCAAAGTTGGCCTATGCAGCTCATAAAGTGATAGTATGTGAGTATAACCGTGCTCAAATAACACGAACTTGGTTTAAATTAAAAGATTTGCCATTAGTTATTTCAAATAAACCGATGGTTAATGGCTTTAAACGTAACTCTGAAATTACGCGATCTGAATTAGCAAAAAATACTATAGAAAGGCTGAAAGATAAGAAAATAATACTATATCAAGGTGTTGTTGATGTGGAACGTCCCATCGAGGCTATAGCTGAAGCTATAGAGGCTTTAAATGACAGTTTTGTATTTGTGGTTATGACAGGTAGTAATTGTGACCATTTGAAAAGTTATAAAAGAACTGTGATTTTACCGTATATAGTTGCTCCTTATCATTTGGAGGTGACTAGTCATGCTTTTGTTGGAGTCTTAATATATACTCCAGTTTATGGTTCTTTTACATCGCCGTTAAATTCGATATATTGTGCTCCTAATAAGATCTATGAGTTTTCTCAATTTGGAATTCCAATGATTGGCAATGATATTCCGGGACTTAAATACACGATAGAACATAATTGTATGGGGGTATGTATTGAAAAGTTGGATTCAAAGGCTTTTTTAGAGGCGATTCGAATGATTTCAGACAATTTTGATACTTTTTCGCAGAATGCGGTGTCTTTTTATAATAATGATAATAAAACGGAAATCGTGAGAAAAGCATTGGTTAAAAAATCTGAGATATGAAAGCAATTCATCTTTTGGGGCTTTTGAAGGTTGGAGGTGGACAGAGTGTAGCTTTGAATTACTCTGTAATTTTGAAAAAATTTGGTGTGGATAGTACATTTTATGGTGTGTATTATGGAAATGGTGAATACGAAAAATATGCAGGTCGTTATGTGGATATAGTACATAAACTAAATAGGGGAGTAATACGAGATATGGATTACATTTATGTTCATACAAACAAGAACTTACTCCGAATGTTATTATACAGATTATTACCGTTGGGATGGTCGAGAAAAAAAGTAATATATATACAGCATCTGAATTATCCGAAGTGGAAATTTTTTATGCTTTCGTGTATTATCAATATTGTTTGTACTGATTTTATACAAATAACACCTATTACGTCTCGTAATGTAGAACGTTTTATACATATTACGAAACATTTTATCGTGAACTTCAAGCTTCTTTCTTATCCTAAGAAGGAATGGCAGCATATACGAAGAGAACTTCGAAAGGAGTTGGGATATTCTGATTCTGATGTTGTTTATGTTTATTCGACTCGTTTTATGGAGGGTAAAAATGTAGGTAAGTTCATCGAATTGGCTAAAGCAGCAAGAAAATATAATAATATGAAATTTTTACTTTTGGGTGATGGCGTAGATGATGAAGGAGCAAAGACTTATAAGAGTGAAAATTATAGATGGATGGGGTTTCAGAGTGATGTGGAGAAGTATTTAATAGCTTCTGATGTCTATTTATTTGTCTCATTATATAAATTGGAGATGTTACCTATGGCACTTGTGGAAGCTATATGCTATGAACTTTTTATTGCATGTTTTGATACGGACATAAATCGTTTCCTTGTAAAAGACAAAGTCTATAGGGATATTTCTGTTGATATCATTAGGAACTTTAATTCCTTGCCATCGGGAAAAGAAATGGAGAAATATGATGAAAAATATGCGTTTGAAAAGATAAAGGAACTGTTATGACAAAAAAAAAGGTTCTAATTGTTGCATCTGTCGTGTCTTTCATTGAGTGGTTTAATAAGGAGAATGTAGACTATATCAATAAAATAAAAAAATGTGAATTGCATATCGCTTGCAATTTCGATTATATGGAAGATACGGATGAAGGGCGTACCCGTGCATATATTCAAAAAATCTCCAGCGAGGGTGTTATTCTTCATAATATATGTTTTGTTCGTTCGCCATTTTGTAGTCAGAATTTGATGTGTTACAAACATTTAAAGCGTATCATTGATGAAAACAACTTTAACCTTATACATGTTCACACACCAACAGTTGGTATCCTTACAAGATTTGCAGCTCGGAATGCTCGAAAAAGAGGTACGATTGTAATGTATACCTGTCATGGCTTCCATTTTCATAAAGCTGCTCCTTGGAAGAATTGGATTATGTTCTACCCTATAGAACGTTTTATGTCCCGTTTTTGCGATTATATTGTGACTATTAATAAGGAGGATTATAATCGATCTAAGACTTTCTATGCTCCTTTTGTACATTATATTCCTGGAGTTGGTGTGGATATTAACCGTATCCATAAATGTAAGGTTGATCGCAGAGCATATAAGTGCAATCTTGGAGTGCCTGAGGATTGTATTTTGATACTATCTATTGGTGAAATGATTGAACGTAAGAATCATGAAGTTGTAATTCGTGCATTAGGGATGCTTCATGATTCTAAAATTTATTATGCGATATGTGGAAAAGGCCCTCTTAAAGAACACTTGGCATGTGTAGCTAAAACTTTAGGAATTGCAGAAAAGGTTAAATTCTTGGGTTTTCGTAAGGATATTCCAGAACTTTGTAATACTGCTGATATTAGTGCTTTCCCTTCTCGTATAGAGGGACTTGGACTTGCTGGTATAGAGGCTATGGCTGCTGGTGTACCTCTTATATCAAGTGACGTACATGGTATTCTTGATTATGTGATTGATGGTAAAACAGGATATACTTGTAAACCAAATGACATTGAAGGCTTTGCAAAAGCTATAGCAATTCTTGCTAATGATGAAAAGTTAAGGAATCAGATGGCAGCAAGTTGTTGGGAGGCAGTGGCTCCTTTCGAGATAGAAAATGCACTTCATGAAATGTGGAAAATATATGATGAAATATTGGGGAAAACATAATGGTTGAAATAATTGATAAAAAAGATTGTTGTGGATGTACTGCTTGTGTATCTATATGTGTGAAAAAGGCCATTAGTATGGTGGAAGATGATGAAGGTTTTCTTTATCCTCAAGTAGATAAATCTCTTTGTAATGATTGTGGGGCATGTGATAAAGTGTGTCCTGTTCGAAATCCTATTAAAGAAGTTCCCTTTAAACAAAGAGCTGTATTATTTCAGCATAATGATTCTATTATTCTCAATGAAAGTACATCTGGAGGACTGTTTACAGCTATTGCTTCTTGGGTAATACAACATGAGGGAGTAGTGTTTGGGGCAGCTTATGATAGAAATTTGAACGTTCAGCATGTGGCAGTAAATAGTCTTAATGAATTGTCCAAATTTCGTAACTCAAAGTATGCGCAAAGTGAAATCGGTGATGCTTTTTTGCAAGTGCGTTGGTTATTGAAAGAAGGCAAATGGGTTTTGTTTAGTGGTACACCTTGTCAATTGGAAGGTTTACATAAATTCCTCCATAATCATGATTATGATAAGTTGATTAAAGTGAATGTAGTATGTCATTCTTGTCCATCTCCCAAAGTTTTTCGTAAATATATTGAAGCAGTAACAGAGAAAAAAGGCCGGTTGGCAAGTAACGTGAAATTTCGAGATAAAGTTTATGGATATAAATATTCTCAGTTGACGTTTTATGATCAGGATGGAAATGTATGGTATAAAGAAGGTATTGATACTGATATTATGTTGCGTGCATTTTTTAATAACTTGTCACCTAGACCCTCATGCTTTGCATGTGTGTCTAAAAAGCGATATGCTGTAACAGATTTTACTATATGGGACTGTTTTGATGTAGCAAAATTTAGTAAATTGCTTGATAATGATAAAGGTGTAACTCGTGCATTGATGCATACACCTAAAGCATGGACTATATGGGAAGAAATAAAAGATGATGGAATATCTGTTGAAATAGATGTAGATGATGCAGTTTCAGGTGTAAATGAGTTATGTAATTCTGTGAAAATGAATCCAGATAGGGCAGCTTTTTTTGTGGATTTAAATAGTATGCCGGCAACAGAATGCTTTCAAAAATGGTTTCCTGTGACAATTAGACACAGGGTTGAAAAGCGTATCAGATTGTGGAGTAATCGACTGGGTGTATATATGGTAGCTAAGAGGTTGTTTTGGTTGCTTCATGGTAAGGGTGACGTTAAAAGATAAAATGGAATAAATATTATATTGTTGTATGAATAGGAAAATAGGTTTGGCAATTACTACATACACGCATAATTACGGAAGTTTCCTACAGTCGTATGCGATGTTTGAAATGATAAAAAAACTTGGTTATATACCAGAGGTTATTAGTATAATCGGTGTTCAACATCAAATAGACGCGGCTCGCAGAAAATATTTTATGAGACGCATGTTTAATTTGAATGAACTACGTAGTTATTCCACGATGTTGAAGGGTATTTTTATGCGCCATGTGAGCCGTTCTTTTGCTGAACAGCAGCGCGTGAGAGAAGCTGCTTTTAATCGGTTCCGAGATGAATATTTCAAATTTTCTCCTGTCGAAAATTCATGGGAAGAGATTGGAAAGATGTGTGAGGGGTATACTGCAGTGGTAGTAGGTAGTGATCAATTGTGGAGACCGGCTAATATAGAGGGAAATTATTATACATTAAACTTTGTTCCTGATAATGTGAATAAGGTGGCATATGCTCCGAGCTTTGGCATCCCATTTTTACCTAAACAACAAGCTGAAAAGGCAAAACACTTTCTGCCTAGGTTTAATCATATTGCGGTTCGGGAAGAAAGAGGTGCGGAAATCATTATGGACTTGACTGGTATAGAGGTACCTGTTGTTTGCGATCCTACGTTACTTTTTACAAAGGAAGAATGGGATAAAAATGTTGGCACTCGTATTATTAATGATGATTATATCTTATGTTATTTTTTAGGTGATAATGAACAATATTTGAAATTTGCAAAGCGTCTTAAGGAGTATTGGAATGTGAAATTGGTGGGCATAGTTCATATAGCAGGGTATAACAAGAATATCAAAACGTATATGGATGAGACTCCATTTGATATTAATCCGTTTCAGTTTCTTAATTTGATAAAGTTTGCAAAATGTATATTAACGGACTCATTTCATTGTAGTGTGTTTTCTATACATTTTGAAAAGGAATTTTTTGCATTCAAACGATTTAGTGATAAAGATACTATGTCGACTAATAATCGTCTTGCTACATTATTCAAGATGACTGAGATAGAGGGAAGGCTAATAGCTGGAACAGAAAATATAAATGATAAATTATTTACTCCAATTGATTATATGAGTGTCGGTAAAAACATTGAGAAGAATCGTGATTTCTCAATTTCCTATCTAATTAGTGCTTTGAAAAATGAAACTAGATTATAATAATGGCTTATTCTATTTGAAATAAATATGAAAGATTTATCTTTGGGATTATCAAGTGGCATTTATGAATCTATTTATTCAAAGCAGATAGATAATTTGGAGAGAAATATAATGCAAGGCTAATAAAAATTGATTAAGAAATCACTATCACATGTTTTTCAAATCTCTTTTTGACCGAATGGCTTCTCTATTCGGTTTGCTCTTTTTGTCTCCTATCTTATTGGTTGTAGCCATTTTGATCCGTGTGAAAATGCCGGGTGGTCCTGTTATCTTTAAGCAAAAGAGGGTGGGGCAGCATGGAAAGTTGTTTACGATGTACAAGTTCCGTTCGATGACGGTCGGCCATTCAGGAAGTTCCGTTTCGGTGAAGGGAGAAAGCCGAATTACTCCACTTGGAGCAAAGTTGCGGAAATATAAGTTGGATGAATTACCGGAGTTGTGGAATGTGCTGATAGGAGATATGAGTTTCGTAGGTCCTCGTCCGGATGTTCCGGGATATGCGGACAAACTGGAGGGGGACGATAGAAGAATGTTATTGTTAAAGCCTGGTATAACCGGACCGGCAAGTCTGAAATATCGGAACGAAGAAGAACTATTAGCAGAACAGGAAAATCCTCAGAAATATAATGATGAGGTGCTTTTTCCTGATAAGGTGCGGATTAATATAGAATATCTGGATCATTGGTCGTTTTGGAATGATATCAAAATCATCGTTTATACAGTGCTTGGAAAGGATCTCTAAGGTTCTTTCCTTTCTTTTTGTTCCTCATTACGTGAGGAGGTCGAATCATTTAGAATAATCACATATATCTTATGGAGAAACAAATTTATCTCTGCCTCGCCCACATGAGCGAAGGCGGATTTGAACAGCAATATGTCAAGGAGGCATTTGATACGAATTGGGTAGTGCCTTTGGGTCCTAACGTGAATGCTTTCGAGGAGGACTTGAAACAGTTTACGGGCGGTACGCATGAAGTGGTAGCATTGAGTGCAGGTACGGCAGCGGTACACTTGGCTTTGATCGCCTGCGGCGTCGGTCCGGGAGATGAAGTGCTGGTACAGAGCTTTACTTTCTGTGCCTCTTCGCATCCCATTACCTATTTGGGTGCCCAACCTGTGTTCGTAGGTTCTGAGCCGGAGACCTGGAACATGGATCCGGTACTGTTGGAAGAGGCGATAAAAGACCGCATTGCCCAGACGGGAAAGAAGCCGAAGGCGATTGTTCCGGTAGCCCTCTACGGTATGCCCTACGATTGCGAACGGATCATGGAGATTGCCAACCGCTATGATATTCCCGTGGTGGAGGATGCTGCGGAGGGTTTTGGTTCTAAGTTTGCTGGACGGGTGTTGGGTACTTTCGGTAAGTTCGGTGTGCTGAGCTTTAACGGTAACAAGATGATTACGACTTCGGGTGGTGGTGCCCTGATTTGCCGGAACGCGGAGGACAAGAATACGATCATGTGGTATGCCACGCAGGCCCGTGACGCTTATCCTTATTACCAGCATACGGCTATCGGTTATAACTATCGCATGAGTAATATCTGTGCGGGTATCGGTCGCGGACAGATGACTGTGGCGCAGGCTCATATTGACCATCACAAGCACGTGCAGGCTCTTTATGAGGAATTGCTGAAAGACGTGAGGGGCGTACATGTCCATCGGCAACCTGCCGATCCGCGTTATGATTCCAATTTTTGGCTTTGTACGGCTACGCTGGATGCTGACGTGAAGGTGCAAGGTCAGGAACATGCGTATAAGGAGGTTATAAAGAGTGCTGTGGGTGGTGCTGCCGGTGTGATCAAGGCGGTGGATAGTGCCACGACTGACTGCCAGCCCAATGATAATGTGGAGGCTTTGCGTGTGTTTATGTCTGCTAATCGTATCGAGACCCGTCCTGTGTGGAAGCCTATGCACAAGCAGCCGGTATATGCTGATGCGGCGGTTTATACTAACGGGGTAGAGGAGGAGATTTTCAAAGTCGGTTTCTGTCTTCCCGCAGGTCCTTGGGTGACTGATGAAGATGTGAAACGTATTGTGGAGAAGATAAAGGAAGCCATTCTTTAAATACACTTCATTTAATACATTTATATAAAACGGAAGCCTTCCCCCTGTCGCATGACGGTGATACCGGTTGTGTGGCAGGGGGAAGGCTTTTTTTAGGAGTATGATATGGTAGTTGTGAAGTATAGAAATAATTCTTATATTTGCAACAATCTAACTATCAGCGGGTGTTCTCTTATCCGAATATCTCCTTATTTGGGTGAATGATTTAAGTTGCAGGACTGTCGGTTGGAAGATAGATAAACTGTAGTTATTTTAAATAAAATAATAGAATAAAAATTATGTGTTCACAGGGATTAATAGATAGGTATATCAATTTTTATACTGATTTTGCATTCAAGAAGTTGTTCGGTACGGAGATGAACAAGGATCTTCTGATCAGTTTCCTCAATGCCTTGTTGCATGGGCGTGAAAATATATCGGACATCACTTATCTGAATGCCGAACATCTGGGTACCCAAGAGTATGATCGCCGCGCTGTATTTGATGTGTATTGCAAGAATGAGAGCGGTGAAATGTTCGTGGTGGAGATGCAAAAGGGTGAGCAGCAGTTTTTCAAGGACCGCAGTATCTATTATTCCACTTTCGCGATCCGTGAACAGGCTCCACGCGGAATCTGGAATTATGAACTTAAGGGTGTATATACTATCGGTATTCTAAATTTCTGCCTTCCCGGCATGGAGCATACGGACGATTTCTATCATGAGATAAAGTTGATGGATATCGATACGAAGTCTGTGTTTTATGATAAGCTGACGTTTATTTATCTGGAGATGCCCAAGTTCACCAAGACGGAATCGGAACTTGTGACTTTGTTTGACAAATGGCTTTTTGCTATCCGTAATTTGGCTTCTTTGATGGAACGTCCCCAGGTGTTGCAGGACAAGGTTTTCGGGCACTTGTTTGAGGTGGCGGAGATAGCCAAATTCAACCGTAAGGAGAGATATGAATATGAGGAGAGCTTGAAAAATTACCGGGATTGGTTCAGTGTGATGGAGACGGCAGAGATAAGAGGACTTGAAAAAGGGATGAAAAAGGGTATCGAGCAAGGTCTTCAACAAGGTCTTCAACAAGGTATCGAACAAGGTCTCCAACAAGGCATTGAGCAAGGTCTCCAACAAGGCATCGAGCAAGGTCTCCAACAAGGCATTGAGCAAGGTATCGAACAAGGTGTTGAGCAAGGACGTTCGGAGGAAAAGATGGGGAATGCCAGTAACTTGAAAAAACTGGGGGTACCAGTTGAAGTTATTTCACAAGCTACGGGACTTTCTAAAGAAGTGATTGAAAAACTCTAACTTACTTGATGCCTTGCAATATCTTGATATAAGCATATGATATGCGATATTTTATATAGAAATCACCTGCGTAGGGTTAGTACCGTGATTTCCGGCCATGCCCCAAAGCGGAAGGGTAGACCTACGTAACCGATACCGATATTGACATATAGCCCCCTGTTGCCCTCTGTGTAGAGCCCTCCCCATTCGGGATATATCAGTGAAGCAAGCGAATAGCCCAGTATGATGCTCTGCATAGCATGCGTATGTCCTGCCAGCATCAGTTCAATGTCTGTAGTCGGCAATACTTCCCGCCTCCAGTGTGTGGGGTTGTGGCTCAGGAGGATGCGGAACATGCCCTCGGTGCCTTCTGTCGCTTTCGTCAGGTCGGCGAATTGTGAGAAGGGAGGTTCGCCATCGTTTTCTACACCAATTAGAGCAATGCTGTCCCCTTGATGATGTAGTATGGCATGGTCGTTGTTCAGTAGTCTCCAGTCCATAGATGCTTCTTCGTGGAGTAGTCGTTTCAAATTAGCGGTCTGCTCCTTGGGATCTTTCCAATGGTAATAGCTACCATAGTCGTGATTGCCCAAGACGGAATACACTCCATTGCGGGCATACAGACGAGACAAGATGGGTTGGAACCCGTTTAGTTCGCAACTGCGCTGGTTGACCAGGTCGCCGGTGAAGACAACCAGATCGGGATGTTGCTCGTTGACCAGTTCTACCAGTTTTTCTATGGAAGCCGGGTCTTCGGTCCAACTGCCGATATGTATGTCAGACAGTTGCACAATGCGGTATCCATCGAAGCCTTGGGGCAGGTGGGGATGATGGAACTCGACTTCCTTGACTTCGAAACGGTTGATGCCGAACAATGTACCATAAAGGATGGAAAAGAAAACCACCGCGCCTACGGTTAACCCGGTAACCGTGAAGGGCAGACGGCACCAATGCAGAAGGCGATGGAATAACACTCCTATTAATGAAAAAAGCATGAATAGAGTCTTGGGTATGGCAAACAGGAAGACGCCGACAGTTAGTTTCCCAATGGCGTAGGCGTGGTGTGCCATAATGTTCTCACCGCTGGTGCATAACAAGATGCAATAGCCGGTTGCCAGTAGGAGGGTAGGCAACCAGTAGGCGATGCGGAGCCGGATATTCCGGGTTTTGTGCAGGACATGCACATAGTAGATATACGTATCGGGAACGACTAAAAAAAGGAGGAGGAGTAAAACTAATCTGTACATATCTGTTTTAGTTCTTCAATGTTTTTTCTTGCGTTATTGATATTTTTGTAGACCACTTTCTTGTAGAACAAGTAGATGACAGCGACGTCGAATACGATGAAGACCAAGATTAGTACGGTTTGGATTTTCCAGTCCGCCCTATAGTACCCCATCACCCAATAGTTGAGTACATTGAACAGTATCGCCCATATCGAGGTGGCAATGATCTCATACTTGGTCCATCGGCGGAAGTTCTCCATACGTTTACTGACAACGGCTATCGGCATCTCGTCTATCCGGGTATCCATCATCCACCGATAGGTTCTGTAATCCCACCAGATGCCCGCCAGTATGCTGACACAGAGGAAAACCACAAATGTGTTGATTTTAGGTTGCCATTCTGCACTGATATGAAAGACGGACGGTATCAGCCAAATGGTCAGGAGTAGTGTCAGTCCTACTATTCCGATGCTCAAAGAGAGGCGTTGCAGGCTACTGAGGCGTCCTATGCTTTTCTGTGCATCCGCTTTATGGGTGGCAATCATCTTCGCAATCTGCGTTTCGTCAGTCAGTTTTTTCCGCTTCAGATGTTCGTCCAGGGTGTTCCAGCTCTTCTTCAGTTCATCCAGTTCCATATTATTCCTTCTTATTCATTTTTTTAAGTTTGTCTTTAATCCGGCTGATTCGGGTGGCGACGTTTGTCAGTGTCAGTCCGGTGATTTCAGCAATTTCTTCGTAGCTTTTCTCTTCCAGATAGAGCAGGATGATGGATTTCTCCAATTGTCCCAGCCGGTTGATCATCCGGTAGAGTTGCTTCAGCATGGTTTGCATCTCGTCCGACTCCTCTATGCGGTCTGACGCTTGGTTCAGTGCCACGATTTCGGGAATATTTTTCTCTTTGCGGATGAAACTGATGCAAGTGTTCAGGGCGATGCGGTATATCCATGTGGATATCTTACATTCTCGTCTGAACTTGGGGTAGGCTTTCCACAAGTTGAGTACGACGTCTTGATACAGGTCGTTGAGCGTTGCATTGGGTGTGGTGTACAGGTAGCACACCTTATAAATGACGCGTTCATATTCCCGTATCATGGACAGGAACTCTTGTTCTACGTTCTCCATGCTTTCGTTTTAGTTGCTTTGATATTGTTAGTTGCAAAAGTAGTCAGAAAATCACAAAGGGTGGTATATTTTTTGTCCGGTTAGTTGTATTTTTCGTATGCTTATGTGGGAAAAGAGTTATTTTAGTTAAAATATCCCGAAAATACGTTTGCTTATATTAAATATCTACTCTATTTTTGCTTTGGTGAAGCAAGGGAAAGGTCTTATTTTAAACTTATTTAAGTTGCCTTCGAGAGGGGGATCCGGTCCTTATTTTGTCCGCTTTGTTTCCGTATTTTTTTCTGTTCTATAGGGTTGGACAAACTATGGAGCAGGTATGGAGTTGGTATGGAGCGGGTATGGAGGAGAACTTTTGTCGGTTTCCGGAATATTTCATAAAATGGTTTCGGGATGTTGTGTAACTGGATTTGTAATGTTATATAAATATAATACGATATGATGAAAAAGAATTTTTTTGTTGGAGGATGCTTGGCGGCGTTGCTGTGCTTTTCGGCATGTGATGTCGATGAACCCATGTTGCCGAGTTTCCCTGTTTCTGAGATTACTCTGAATAATGTGATTAACTTGACGGAAGGAGTACCGGAACGGGTATATCAGGAGGGAGAGACCTTTGAAGACCAGTCGTCTCCTGTGTATTATTTTAGTGGACGTGTGGTCCGGGATTCGTATTTGCAGAATTTGGAAGAAGTGCGCATTGGCATATCGCCTGTGAAGGAGTATTTGTTGGATGAGAATTTTGGGAATTACATGTATGGAAATGGGGTAAAAACTGAGGTATGCAGTGTTTATGATGAAGATTCATATCAGTACATTTGGTCGTTCGACAGGGAGCCTTGGGAGGCTGGTACGTATTATTACCGGACTGTGACTTATGCATGGGGTATATACAATACTCCCGGTATACTGGGTGAGTGCTTGAATGAACCTTATAGTCGTGTGTACAGCGAGATAAAGTCCTTTACAATTCCTTCCATGTACCTTCCGGATATATCGTCTTATTTCTTGTATGATACGGGAATCTATATACGTTTTAAACTTCGTGATACATTGGAGAATGCACCCCGCATAGGGATATGTTTTACGAAAGAAGAGAATGCACCTGTGATTGCAGACGGATGCAGAGAAAAAGAATACCAACCGGACATTGATTATTATTTCTTCGATTATCCGGGGGAAAGAGGAATTTGGAATGTGCGTCCTTATGTCAAGTTATCCGACGGGACGGTAGTTTATGGTTATGTTCGTAAAATGCAAATCTGACAGTAGTATGAAAAGAGTGATTATGACGATATGCCTGATGGCAGCTGGTGTGGCAGCCCTCATGGCGCAGCAGACACGTGATGTGAAAGGTGTGGTAACGGACAAGAAAGGTGTCCCCGTGGTGGGTGCTGAGGTACTTGTGGAAGGCACTACGATCAGTACGATTACTGACTTGGATGGTAATTTCCTCTTGAGGGAAGTGCCGGTGGAGGCAGGAAAGGTCATTGTGACTTCCGTCGGCATGAATACGGAAGAGATTGACATCAACAGTCCGATTATGCTGGCTTCGCGCCCCCGGAAACTGTCGTTGGTGGTGGAAGCCGGGTTGGACGGAAGCCGCTATACGGTGAATAGTGGCAATGCCCTGATGGGCTATCATGTCGGTGTGGGATTGGAAGTACGCCGGTCGAAGCGGTGGGCGTTCAGGCCGATGCTGCAATTGGCAAGCCGGGGTACGGAGTATGTCTATTCCGATGAACGGTATGAGTTTAAGGAGACCTGGAAGCCGTTGGTGCTGGATATGCCTTTGAACTTTCTGTTGAGGTATGAACTGGGTAGTCGGATGAATCTGGTGTTCTCCTTCGGTCCTGTGTTGTCGTGGGGACTTAGCGGTAAGGTGACTTACGGCGGAACTGGAATGGAAGAAAAGGAATATGAGATATATAAAAAGATGTATCCCAGTGATTGGGGCGGTCCAGACCATGCGTTGCTGCATCGTTTCGGAGTGGGGCTGACCTATGGGGTAGGCGTAGAATACAAGAAACTGCTGGTAGGAGTGGTCGGCAAGAGCATGCTCATGATGACGGAGGATGACGGCATCAATACGGCCGAAGAGCACAACCTGGTGTTGGGTGCCAGTGTATCTTATCGTTTTTAACTATCTAATATGTATAAAGAAATAGAATCATGAAAAAGATTATCATATTGCTTGTGGCAGGATTATGCTTTTCGGGTACTGCCTTGGCGCAAGGGCTGAATCTGAAGGGTCGTTTTATTGATAAGGATTATTATCCGTTGAAGGGTGCAAAGGTCACGCTGAAAGGCACGAATCAGAGCACTACTACAGACAAGAAGGGAAATTTCTATTTTGAAAATGCTCCGCTGACGTCCGATTCACTTTTAGTGGAGAGCACGAAGAAAGACCAGACTATCTCGTCATTGGTAATGGTCAGGATGGACGAACAGTTCGTTCCGAAACGTTTCTCTTGGTTTGCAAAGGCAGGCGTGGGAGTCAGCTTGATATCAGATGGAATAGGGGTAAAGAAGCCTGCGTTCCATCTTGGTGCAGGTATCGACCTTAAACTTTCCAAGCATTGGTCTTTCCAGCCTGCTCTTCAGTTTGTGTATAGTAATATGTGGACTGAAACAGAGATGGATGTTGTTTCACCTGATGGGTACACTTATTCTTCATACCGTGATGTCGAATATGAGGTAAACACTTTGGAATTGCCGCTTACTTTTGCGTTGAAGTATTATTCGAAACGGAGCCGGGGAGTTATGATAAACTTCGGACCTTATGTTTCTTATGGTTTGAGCGGGAAGACTAAGATAGAACCTGATAGCTATTCTTCGGGATATGAGAATATACCGACTGAAATAGACTTGTTTGGCAATCATTTCGGGGGAGGATTCGCCTATGGCATCAACTGGGACATAAACCATATTCTGTTCGGTTTCACCGGACGTGTGGGGGTAATATCCAGTGAACTGGATTCCCGCGTGGGAATAATGTTTGAAGTGGGATACCGCTTCTGAACGACACCGGGGGATCCGCACACCTATAGGTTGGCAGCTAAGAACCTGCTTACTTTCTCTACTGCCATCCCCCGGCGTTTTGCATAGTCCTCCAACTGGTCTTTCCCTATCTTCCCGACCGCGAAATAGCGTGCGGCGGGATGTGCAAACATCAGTCCGCAGACAGTGGCATGAGGGTACATTGCCCCGTTTTCGGTCAGGCTGATTCCGATTTGCCCCATGTGCAGTAGCTTGTCCAGCAGAAAGTTGACCGACTGGTCGGGCAGGGAAGGATAACCCACGGCGGGACGTATGCCCTGAAAATCTTCTTTCAATAATTCCGGAATGCTGAGATTCTCTTCTTTGGCATATCCCCAAGCTACTTTACGTACATATTCGTGCATTTTTTCCGTGGCAGCTTCGGCAAGGCGGTCGGCAAGCGTCTGAACTAACAGATGCTTGTAGGGGTCGTCCGCGTGCAACAGTTCCACTTCTCCGTCGCATGAGGCGGCAAAGATGCCCACCGTATCGGTTACGCCCGACGAAAGCGGCCGGACAAAGTCGCTCAGGCAGAGAAAAGGAGCACCGTCCGGCTGAGGTGTCTGTTGGCGAAGCAAGGGGAGGGGTATGCCGTCCAATAGCAGATTATCCCCGTCGGCATTCGCCTTGCAGAGACGGTAGACGGAGTGTACGCGGAAATCCCGGTCCAAGAGGTCGAGCATCCGGTTTGCCTCCTTCAGTAGCTGCATGGCTTCGGCTGCCTTGGCGCGTTCCTCTTCCGGAAAGCCTGCAAGCCACATGGCACGGCAGGCGTCGCATCCATGAATGTGGGCTATCGTTGCAAAACGGGGTTGGAATCCCCAAGCATGAAAAAAGTAAAGCCAGTTCACGTAGGGAACTACTTCGTGGATGGAGTAGGTCAGTACTTCGGTTACGTTGTTGGGCATACGTTATTGGGGTTGATCGAATCTCAGTTCTTCGCCGCGATAGGCTTCGTCTACTTTTCCGTCACTGTAAATCAGGTGCCCGTTGGCAAATGTCTTCTCCACTTTCCAGTGGAAAGAGCGTCCTTCGAGCGGGCTCCATCCGCATTTGCTCAAGATGCCGTCGGCGGTGACTTCCCACTGTCCGGAGTGGCTGACCAGTACAAGGTCTGCCTGATATCCCTTGCGGATATAGCCTCGTTTGCGTATGCCATATATCCGTGCAGGCGCATGGCACATTTTCTCCACAACGGTTTCTATGGGGAAGACACCTTCTTCCGCCAGTTCGAGCATGCAGACCAAAGAGTATTGAATCATGGGCATGCCTGACATGGCTTTCAGTGCACCGCCCGCTTTCTCGCTCAGCAGGTGAGGGGCGTGGTCGGTGGCAATCACGTCGATAAGTCCGCTCTTTACAGCTTCCCGCAAGGCAAGGCGGTCCCCTTGTTTCTTGATGGCGGGGTTACACTTGATGCGTGTGTCCAGCTCCTTGTGGTCGTGCTGTGTGAACATCAGGTGGGCGATGCATGCTTCGGCTGTGATCAGCTTGTCTTCCGGCAGTTCGTCGCTGAACAGTCGCAGTTCCCTTGCCGTAGAGACATGGAGCACGTGCAGGCGTGCGCCTGCCAAAGTGGCCATGCGGACAGCCAGTTCCGTCGAAGAGTAGCAAGCCTCCGCCGAACGTATGAGAGGGTGGCGGCTGATGGGGACGTCGGGACGGTTGGCATACAGCTCTTTGTAGTGTTCCGTATTCTTACGGATGATGTCCTGGTTTTCGCAATGGGCGGCAATCAGCATGTCGGTGCCATTGAAGATATTCAGCAGGCTGCTCGTCTTGTCCACCAGCATGTTTCCGGTGCTGGAGCCCATGAAGAGCTTGATGCCGCATACGCGGTTTTTGTCCAGTTTGTGGAACTCTGTGTGGTTGTCGTTGGTGGCGCCGAAGTAGCAGGAGTGGTTGACGATACACTTCTCGTTCAGCAGCTCCATCTTCTGTAGCAGGGCTTCAATGGTGGTAGTCTGCGGTTGCGTGTTGGGCATGTCCATGATGGAGGTAACTCCACCGGCAGCTGCGGCGCAGCTCTCGGTGAAGATGTCCGCTTTGTGCGTCAGTCCGGGGTCGCGGAAGTGCACATGGTCGTCGATGATACCCGGCAGCAGGTAGTAGCCTGTGGCATCTATGGTTTCATCGCAAGGAGAGGTGGGTGCTTCTCCGCGGGTCAGCACTTCGGCTATCATGCCGTTCTCAATCACGACGGAGCCTTTCACCGAACGTCCCTCGTTCACTATCGTTGCGTTGTGTATCAGTGTTCTCTTCATAAATTCAGTGGATAGATGATGGTTGATAATTGACAGGAGGCAGCGACGGATTACGATTTATATTTGTGGAACAGGCTGTTCCATTTCAGTCGAATCACCCCGAAGACTGCTTCCCCAAAGATACTGCTATTCATTTTTGAAGTGCCCAGTTCACGGTTGATGAAGATGACGGGAACTTCTTTTATTTTGAAACCATATTTATAGGCAGTGAACTTCATCTCAATCTGGAAAGCATACCCTTTGAAGCGGATGCCGTCGAGGGGAATGGTCTCCAGCACCTTCCGGCGGTAGCACTTGAATCCTGCGGTGGTGTCGTGCACCGGCAGTCCGGTGATGACGCGCACATATTTCGAGGCAAAGTAGGACATCAGCACGCGCCCCATGGGCCAGTTCACTACGTTAACGCCGCTGACGTAACGCGAACCAATGGACACGTCGGCACCCTCTTCGGCACAGGCCTTATACAAGCGCGGAAGGTCGGCAGGGTTGTGACTGAAGTCGGCATCCATCTCGAAAATATACTCGTAGTGATGCTCCAGCGACCACTTGAAACCTGCAATGTAGGCGGTTCCCAATCCCAGTTTCCCTTTTCGCTCTATCATGAACAGGCGTTCGGGAAATTCCTGTTGTAACGTTCTGACAATGGCGGCAGTTCCGTCGGGTGAGCCGTCTTCGATGATAAGGATGTGGAATACTTTCTCCAGGGCGAAAACGGCACGGATGATGTTTTCGATGTTCTCCCGTTCGTTATATGTGGGAATAATGACAATGCTGTCCGATGTTTGCATATTCATAAAAAAGGGGGTTTTTATTGGGAACAAAGTTAAGCGTTTTCCTTTATATACGAATTAAAACTAAGGATTATTTAGTAATTTTGCGCCCGTTATGATGACAATTACTGAGCTACAACAACGATATGCCGCTCATCCCAATGCGGAAGCCATGAGGGGCTTACTGAAGAATCTGTCCGTGCGCACCCTGTTTTGCGAAGGATTGTGCGCATCCGCCGCCTCGCTGTTTTCGTCCGTACTGGTGCAGCAGGCGGAGTGTCCTTTTGTTTTCATCCTGGGCGACCTGGAAGAGGCAGGATATTTCTACCACGATCTGACCCAAGTGTTGGGAACGGAGCAAGTTCTCTTCTTCCCCTCCTCTTTTCGCCGTGCCATCAAGTACGGACAGAAGGATGCGGCAAACGAGATTCTGCGCACCGAAGTGTTGAGCCGCCTGCAGAAGAACGAACCGGGACTATGCGTCGTGACCTATCCCGATGCCTTGGCGGAAAAAGTCGTTTCGCGTAAGGAACTGGGAGACAAGACGCTGAAACTGCATGTCGCCGAACAGGTGGACATGAACTTCATCTCCGAAGTGCTGCGCAGCTATGGCTTTGAGTATGTGGATTATGTCTACGAACCGGGGCAATACGCCGTGCGTGGTAGCATCATTGATGTCTTTTCCTTCTCGTCCGAATACCCCTTCCGCATAGACTTCTTCGGCGATGAGGTGGAAAGCCTGCGTACCTTCGAGGTCGATTCCCAGCTTTCCAAAGAGAAGAAGGAGAGTATTGTCATCGTCCCCGATTTGAGTCGCAGCTTGGAGCAAGGCGGGACAGGCGGAATGGTCTCTTTCCTCGATTTCCTGCATCCCGACACCGTGCTTGCCATGCGCGATTTCCTTTGGCTGCGCGAACGCATTCAGGCGGTGCATGACGAGTCGCTTACTCCGCAGGCCATTGCAGCCCGTGAGGCGGAAGAGAACGGAGCCATCTCTCTGGAGGGTAAGCTCGCCGATGCCGGAGAGTTTACCGTGCGTGCGCTCGACTTCCGTCGTCTGGAGTTCGGAGGCAAGCCCACCGGTACACCGGATGCTGTTGTCTCTTTCAAGACTACCGCACAACCCATCTTCCACAAGAACTTCGATCTGGTGGCGAATGCCTTCAAGGAGTACCTCTCACTTGGATACGACCTGTATATATGCAGCGACAGTCAGAAACAGACCGACCGTATCCGGGCTATCTTTGACGACCGTGGAGACAACATCTCCTTCACCGCCGTAGAGCGTACCTTGCACGAGGGATTTGCCGATAATACCTTGCGTCTCTGCATCTTTACCGACCATCAGCTGTTCGACCGTTTCCACAAGTACAACCTGAAGAGCGATAAAGCCCGTAGCGGAAAAGTCGCCTTGAGCCTGAAAGAGCTCAACCAGTTCACGCCGGGCGATTATGTAGTACATACCGACCACGGTGTGGGACGTTTCGCTGGACTGGTGCGTATTCCCAATGGCGACACGACGCAGGAAGTGATGAAATTGGTCTATCAGAATGAAGACGTTGTCTTTGTCTCCATTCATTCCCTGCACAAGGTTTCCAAATACAAAGGGAAGGAGGGTGAAGCTCCTCGTCTGAATAAGTTGGGTACGGGTGCCTGGGAAAAACTGAAAGACCGCACTAAGTCCAAAATCAAGGACATTGCCCGCGACCTTATCAAACTTTACTCCCAACGCCGCGAAGAGAAGGGATTCCAATACAGCCCCGACAGCTTTCTGCAACGGGAGTTGGAAGCCTCTTTCATCTATGAAGACACGCCCGACCAGAGCAAGGCGACCTCCGATGTGAAAGCCGATATGGAGAGCGCCCGCCCGATGGACCGTCTGGTGTGCGGCGACGTAGGTTTCGGAAAGACGGAGGTTGCCGTGCGCGCTGCCTTCAAGGCGGTGACGGATAATAAACAGGTGGCCGTGTTGGTGCCCACCACCGTATTGGCGTACCAGCATTTTCAGACTTTCCGCGACCGTCTGAAAGAGCTTCCCTGCCGCGTGGAGTACCTGAGCCGTGCGCGTACTGCCGCCCAGTCCAAAGCTGTGGTGAAAGGACTTGCTGCCGGAGAGGTGAACATCCTTATCGGTACCCATCGCATCCTCGGCAAAGATGTGAAGTTCAAAGACCTGGGGCTGCTCATCATTGACGAAGAGCAGAAATTCGGCGTGAGCGTGAAAGAGAAGTTGCGCCAGCTGAAAGTGAACGTGGATACCTTGACCATGACCGCTACGCCCATTCCCCGTACCTTGCAGTTCTCTCTGTTGGGTGCCCGCGACCTCTCGGTGATACAGACACCGCCACCCAACCGCTATCCGGTACAGACCGAAGTGCATACCTTCAATGAAGAAGTCATCGTCGATGCCATCAACTTCGAGATGAGCCGCAACGGGCAAGTCTTCTTCGTCAACAACCGCATATCCAATCTTGTCGAGCTCAAATCGTTGATAGAGCGTCACATCCCCGACTGCCGTGTCTGCATCGGTCACGGTCAGATGGAGCCGGCGGAGCTGGAGAAGATAATCTTCGACTTTGTCAATTATGACTATGACGTGTTGCTTGCTACTACCATCATCGAAAGCGGTATCGACATCCCCAATGCCAACACCATCATCATCAATCAGGCACAGAACTTCGGTCTTAGTGACCTGCATCAGATGCGTGGACGCGTGGGGCGCAGCAACAAAAAAGCCTTCTGCTACCTGCTTGCTCCTCCGCTCTCTTCCCTCACCCCCGAGGCGAAGCGCCGCTTGCAGGCCATCGAGAATTTCTCCGACTTGGGCAGCGGTATCCATATCGCCATGCAGGACCTTGACATCCGCGGTGCGGGAAACATGTTGGGTGCCGAACAGAGCGGATTTATTGCCGACTTGGGCTATGAAACCTATCAGAAGATACTTTCCGAAGCAGTGCATGAGTTAAAGACGGATGAGTTTGCCGACCTCTACGCCGAAGAACTGAAAGGAGACGGTACGGTCAGCGGCGAGCAGTTTGTGGACGAGTGTCAGGTAGAGAGCGATTTGGAACTTCTGCTTCCGGCAACCTACGTGACCGGTAGCAGTGAGCGCATGCTCCTTTACCGCGAACTGGACAGCTTGGTGCTGGACAAGGATGTGGAGGCCTTCCGTGCTCGTTTGGAAGACCGTTTCGGTGCTGTTCCGCCGGAGACGGAGGAGTTGATGCGTATTGTTCCGCTCCGCCGTCTGTCCGCCCGTATGGGAGTGGAGAAGGTATTATTGAAAGGCGGGCGCATGTCTCTGTTCTTTGTCTCCAATCCGGACAGTCCCTATTATCAGAGCCAGGCGTTCGGCAAGGTCATTGCCTATATGATGAAATACACCCGGCGTTGCGACCTACGCGAGCAGAACACCCGGCGTAGCATGTTGGTGAAAGATGTGCGGACCGTGGAAGAGGCAGTCAGCGTGATGCAAGAGATGGTGGCGATGCAGGTGGAGTAAATGGGGTATTGCAGTGAAAACTATAGGATAGTCTATCGTCCGAATTGAATCGCAACCCCGATATTGAGGAATGTGATATTATTCTTGAACCAATTATGATTCACTCCGTCATCATATCCGTCTGTGTTGAAGAGGCGTCCGTCCGGATTGACAAACCAGTCGGCGGCATCTTATCAGGGTAACTTTTGATGAAAGCGATGTTGTTACAGGCAGTTATTACACATTTTCATTGACGTAGATGACGTCGTCACCCATCATCTTACGCGAACGTACCTCTCCCAAAGGAGCAAGTACGTCGCAGATGAATTCTATGAAATCAGTAGAACAGGCCATGGCTTTCAATCTTGGGGGAATAGGGCGCAGAAACCTTGTTTGTTGAATTGATAATACATTTCGATGCGTTCAGGCGTATCGTTCTCAAGTAACAGCAAGAGTTCTTTGGCAAATTCAAGCGTGGCGGAACCGTTGGCGGTTACGATGTGTTGGTCGCTGACGGCTTGGGCGTGGATGTAACCATCGGGATTGGTATAGTTACTACCGCCCCAAAGTTTCAGTTGCTCCAGTCCGTTACCAGTATGCTTCACGGCATTCAGGAAACCATGCTGAGCCATGAATGAAGCGGCATTGCAGATGGCGCCGACAATCTTTCCTTTCTCTATGGCTTGCCGCACAATCGGCACTACCTTTTGGGCAACAGGCGTGCTCCAGCCGAAGCCGCCGATCAGTACCAAGGCGGCATAATCGTCGGGCATGGTGTCGAACGAATAGTCCGGCAGGGCGCGGAGGCCTCCGATGGATTGCACCGGTTCCAGTGTCGGGGCAACCACCTTGTTGATATACTTCGGGTTGGCTTTCAAAGCCATTTCATCGGAGGCGATGGCTTCCGAAAGATAGACTGTTTCGTGGTTGGCGTAGTCGTTCAGCAGCAGATATAATACTTCGTTCTTCATAATTTATTTCTTTTTAATGGTTTGACATCTTCGTTGGGTCATCTCTTCGGCAAAGGCCTGTTCGCCATGCTCCTTGATGTAGCGGATGCAGGCAGGGCGGTCGGACTTGAACAGGAAGGCGAAAAACTTCCCTATCCAGTTGGAGAATACTTTGCATTCTTGCACATTGCGCGGACACTCGGCACAGGTATTGAACTTGTTTCCTAGGCAGCACGAGCGTATCCTGCACCAGTTCGCCTTGTCGTTTTGCTTGCATCCGGGACATTTCCCGGTCAGGAACTTGCGGCAAGCTCCGCAGTAAAGGCCGCAAGCGGCAATGTTTTGCGTATCGGACACGATTGTCTTCATAAGTATCAGACGTTAGAGTGAATGTCCGCCTCTTTCCACCGCTTCAGGTGGGGAAAGTATTGCAGCATCTGTTCTTTGGCTTGCAGGGGAGTCAGTTCCTGACCTGTATGCGCATTCATCTGGTCTAAGAATTGCAGGCAGAATTCCACCATCTGGTTCATGGTGAAATCTTGTGTGAACTTGCCGTCTTGGTAGCAATAGACGCAATAATCCTCACTGCGGCTTCCATCCGCATTTGTCCCTCTGTTCTCATCGGTCAGGGGCATACCGCAGCTTTGGCAGAAATGTTGTTCCATATTAATAGGAGGTTGAATGCCTGTCAACTCCCGATACAGGCGGTTATAAAAATGTAAAGCGTGGGAACTGCAATGCCATTTTAAAGTTGAGGTCCTGAGAAAACCTTTGATACAAATATGGTAATAGCAGCCCACGCTATATGCGTGAGAACCACTATGCTACCTCTTGTATCAAATTCGAAATTTCTCAGGTTTCAACTTTACAAGATAAGCATAACGCTTTCTTTCTCTAATACGTTACGGACGGAGTCTATTCCCAATCCGAATGCAAATGTATAAAAAATCCGTAATATAACTACTGCTGAGGGCTAATATTACGGATTTTATTCATCTGTTTATCGGTATTTCGATGAAACTATAATTATACATAATATGGTGATTTATAGCCCAAAATCGGCAATAAATCATCATATACGTTATCTATCCTACCTCTTCCTGATATACACCTTGTGCGACCCTCTTCCCGTTGTTCCGATGCCGCTGTCGGGCGTTTCGCTCCACAGCTTCAGTTCGCGTGCGGCAGCGTTGCGCAGTAATCCTGTGAGTTGGCAGTAGTCGGTGACTTTCATCAGCGGGTGCTGTTCCAGATAGTCTTGTGCCATCTTCAGGCGTTGTTCCGGTGTGTATTGCTGCGAGGAGCGCTGGAACTTCCATTTGGAACGGTCCAGGTAGCAATGCCGCCCCGTCTCCTGTATGAACTCTTTGTCGGCACGGAAATTGATGTTCTTGATGCAGATGCTCATGGCGTTGCGTTTCTTGCCTCCCGGTTCGGCACTTTCGCGGTCGAAGCCTTCGCGCAGCCCTAAGGAGGGAGTGAATACACCCAATCCATCAATTTTCACCGAGTGTCCTTGCCCCATTTCGCGGGCGATGGCTTGGGTGAGCGACCTTACCAACCCGATGATGTCGCCGGGGGTGAAGGTACTGGCATAGTTGATGTGTTCTGCCAAATAGTTCAAATCCACTTGTCCCCAAATCTTCATGCGGGGAAAGAGTACTTTTTCGCCTTCCTCGTTGGGAAGCGTCAATTCTTGCATCTGATATTCTGCCATGATACTGTGATTTAAGAAGAAGTAATCTGTTGTCCCGTTCAAAGTATGGTAGAAAGCTGCTTTTACTCCTGTCGGAAAAAGGGATTACTCCCGTTATAAACTTGTTTAACTTGCTGCATAAACTTCATCTCGCGTCGCGAGATGTATATCTCGCCTGCCGGGATGTACATCTCAGCCGCAGAGATGTGCATCTCAGCAGCTAAGATACAGTTTTTCTTTGGGATTAACAAACTTTCTGACGGTGAAGTGACGTTTTTTTCCTATACAGAAGGGTGCTTGCTACTATTGTTTATCCGGCTAAATCCGATGCCTTGTGGATGGAAGGTTAAGGCGCCTGTTCGTTTGGATGTTTGTTTTTTAAAAGAATTTCTCTTTGGTGATTAAAAAGCATTTGATTACTTTTGTAGAGCGAATAGACATCCCCTATATTATGAATAGAACAACCATAGAAGATGCCGTATTTCCGGGTTGCCCCATACGGAACATCCTGTCGAGATTTGGCGATAAATGGTCGCTGCTGGTTATATACACACTTGACAGGCAGAACCGGGCTGTGCGATTTAAGGAGTTACAGCGTGAGATTTCGGATATTTCACAGAAGATGCTGACCGTGACGTTGCGCACACTGGAAGAAGACGGCTTTGTGACACGCACGATATATCCGGAAGTGCCGCCTCATGTGGAATATGCCTTGACGGAAAGGGCGAAATCATTACTCCCGCACATCAATGCCTTGATTGGTTGGGCTTTGGAGAATATGGACGCGATTCTGAACGATAGAAAGGCGGCTGTAGGAAAAGGATAATATATACTCGCAGGTTGAATTGAATAATATGTATTTATGGCAAAATTGAGAAAAACTTGCATTACTGTTTCGGGCATTATCTTGATGGGACTGGTGATATGGGGGCTTATGTCGCTGTCATTGGAAACGGGGAAGAGGGAGAAGGGATATACGGATGTCCTGACCGATACCATCGCTCAAATCGTGTCGGGCTATCCCGGTGAGATAGGCGTGGCTATCATCATAAACGGTACTGATACCGTTGCGGTCAACAATGCGCCTGTTTATCCCATGATGAGTGTGTTCAAGGTTCATCAGGCGTTGGCTGTTTGTCATCGGTTCGACCGTGACGGGCTTTCGCTCGATACTTTGATGACGATACGGAGAGACGAACTTGATGCCCATACCTGGAGCCCCATGCTGAAGGAGCATCAGGAGCCGGTGATGACGTTGTCGGTTGGAGATTTGTTGCGTTATACGCTTCTGCAGAGCGACAACAATGCAAGCAATCTGATGTTCGAGAAATGGGTAGATGTGGCGGAAACCGACCGCTTCATTGCGACGCTCATTCCCCGTGCGAGTTTCCGGATAACCTATACGGAGTCGGAGATGGCAGCCGACCATGCCAAAGCATACTCCAACTGCACTTCGCCTCTTGGGGCAGCGATGCTGATGGAGCGGTTGTTTACCGATAGCCTGGTGAGCCGTGAGAAGCAAGCCTTCATCCGAAAGGCGTTGAGCGAATGTGTGACCGGTAAAGACCGGATAGCGGCCCCCCTCGTCGGAAAGGAAGGGGTGAGTCTTGCCCACAAGACTGGTTCCGGCTACGTGGATGAAGAGGGCAGGCTTGTCGCCCACAATGACGTAGGCTACATCTGCCTGCCGGGCGGTGTGCGCTATACGTTGGCGGTGTTTGTCAAAGACTTTAAGGGGAATGAGTCGCAAGCCTCACAGGCTGTGGCATGCATATCGGAGTGCGTGTATTCTGTTATCGCTTCCCGCCGTATAGCTTGTCTATCAGATCCTGCCGCCCTATCTTCTTCAGTTCATTGATGATGTTCCGCCGCTCTTCGGGCTTATACCAGAAGAAGAACTGCCGCTGTGCCAGCTTCTCGCGCGGAGTCTTGGCACTGAACACCGGTTCCAGCGTATAGGGGTGATACCCTGTGTACCAGGCTTCGGTGGAGACGGTCATCGGGGTAGGGGTGAAGTCTTGCACCTGCTCCAGATGGAAGTCCAGCCGCTTGGTGATGACGGCAAGTTCCGCCATGTCCTCTTCCTTGCAGCCGGGATGGCTGCTGATGAAGTAGGGGATAAGTTGCTGGCGCAATCCTTCCTCACGGTTGATGCGGTCGAATATCTTCTTGAACTCACTGAACTGACTGAACGGAGGTTTGCGCATGATGCCCAGCACACGCTCCGAGGTATGCTCCGGAGCTACTTTCAGGCGGCCGCTGACGTGGCGGGCTATCAGTTCGCGGGTGTATTCTGCTGTGCTCTTGTTCACTTTCGGGTCTTTGCTCTGGTGCAGAAGCAGGTCGTAGCGCACGCCGCTGCCGATAAATGACTTTTTGATGCCGGGTAGGGCATCCACTGCATGATAGATATCGAGCAGCGGACGATGATCCGTATTCAGATTGGGGCATACCTTGGGGTGGATGCACGACGGGCGTTTACATTTCCGGCAGAGCGTCTCATCCTTACCCTTCATCCGGTACATATTGGCCGACGGTCCTCCAAGATCACTCAAATAACCTTTGAAGTCGGGCAGTTCCATCACGGCTTTCACCTCTTTCAGGATGCTCTCCTTGCTGCGGCTCACGATGAACTTTCCCTGATGGGCGGAGATGGTGCAGAAGGCACATCCGCCGAAGCAGCCCCGGTGCAGGTTGATGGAGAACTTGATCATGTCGTATGCCGGTATGCGCTTCCCCTTATATTTGGGATGAGGCAGACGGGTGTAGGGCAGGTCGAACGAGTGGTCCAGTTCCGCTTCTGTCAGGGGAGGATAGGGAGGATTGACGACGACCGTCTGCTTGCCTACCCGTTGCAGGATGCGTGAGGCGGCGTACTTGTTGCTCTCTTCCTCGATGTGGCGGAAGTTGGCGGCCTCTTTCCTTTTGTCCTTCAGGCACTCTTCGTGCGAGAAGAGGGTGATATCCTCTTCTTGCGGACTGACTTCCTTATCGAGGTAGACCATCTGCGGGATGCCGGCAATCAGTTGCTTGAACTCTTCCGGAGCGATGGTTTTCTCTTCTGGAGCGACGGGGCTGTTCGCATCTTCGATATTGGCGGTATCAGCCAATTTCTGTTTCACTCTTCCGGCGAGTTCCACCACAGGCTTCTCTCCCATGCCGTAGATGATGGCATCGGCTCCGCTGTCTACCAGAATGCTGGGACGCACGCGGTCTTGCCAGTAGTCGTAGTGTGTCAGCCGCCTCATGCTTGCCTCGATACCGCCCAGCACGACGGGAACGTCCGGATACAGTCTTTTCAGTATCTGCGTATATACAATGGTGGGATATTCGGGGCGCATGTCCGGACGGCCATCCGGAGTGTAGGCATCGTCGCTGCGTAGCCGCTTGTTGGCTGTGTATTTGTTCACCATGCTGTCCATGCAGCCGGGGCTGATGCCGAAGAACAGCCGGGGGCGTCCCAGCTTCTTGAAGTCGCGCAGGTCGTCGCGCCAGTTGGGTTGGGGAACGATGGCTACACGCAAGCCTTCCGCTTCCAGGATGCGGCCGATGACGGCAGCACCAAAAGAAGGATGGTCCACGTAAGCGTCGCCGCTAAAGAGAATTACGTCCAGTTGATCCCATCCGCGAAGCTCCACTTCTTTCTTGGTGGTGGGCAACCAGTCTGTCAGTCGATATTCTTTCATGAGGCAAAATGATAAGTCAGACATAAGAACAGGGCAATACCTCCTTATATTCTTATGTCCTTTTGTCTATAAAAAAAAGCAAGATAATGTGTCTCGTCAGTCTATGCCAGTGACTCTTGCATGTTCATGACTGCTTGGCAAACTGCACTGTCATCCGTTCTCCGTCGTAAATCTCACGGAAACCGATCTGTTGTTCGGCAAGATACTCCTTCAGGTCATTGAAGGCGGAGGCATCGTCCATGATGATTTCCAGCTTCTCGCCCTTTCCCGCCTGGCATAAAGCCAGGATGGCGGGAATGAGCGGGCTGTAGTGCTTCTGACCGCAAGTGTCGATTGTTTTCATCTCCGTTTATTCGCTGTTATTTTGCTGTTATACTGCTGTTGTTCAGCTGTTATACTGCTGTTGTTCAGCCGTTATACTGCTGTCGCTCTGCTGCTATACAACTATCGTTCTGCTGTCATTCTTCCATTATTCTTCTGTAGGGTCTTGTTTGGAGAGCCATTCTAGATAGAGCTTGATCAGTTGCTGCAGGCCGAAGGCTTTCATGTTGTTGTGGTATATCACGTCGATACAGAGGTCGAGCAGGTCCTTGCTGTCCTCCTCTTGTGAGGCGATGAGGGAACGAATGTTCAGTCTCAGTTTTTCCAGGACGGATTCGTCTACAATGCCGTTGCTGTCAATGAGATGGCAGAAAAGCCCGTACTTCTCGATGGTTGTCAGATTGTCTTCGGAGATCTCTAAACTGCGGGTACCGCTGGGGTTGGCTTGTATGGTGTACATCATCTTCTATATTTTTTAAAGGTTTATACTCAGAGAGCAAAGATAAGCGTTATTTTTTATAGCCACGTATCGTTTCCTACTTTTTTGCTTGAAAGAATTGCAGGATAGAGGCCATAAGGGCATTGCGTGCCGTCTCCTGCCTGATACTTTCCAATGGGAAACCCATGACGAAAGTGCGGTAGTTGCCTCGATAAGCGATGGCGGCACTCTGATTGCCGTCCGCATAGGTCAGTACGGTGAATGCCGGGGCTGTAGGCAGGATGCATTCCGGCGCAGTTATGGCGTATGTCTGTTCGTTGGGCAGGCGGGGGAGGGTGAAGGTGCGTTTCAAACCGTTGATGTCGCTGGACGGGGTATCGTTCATGGACTTGCCGTACGTGTACTTCAGGATGTTCTGCGTAAACTCCCGGTCGCTTTGCAAACGGTCCATGTCGCTGCCGATGTAGGAGCCGCTCACAAGAAGGTTGCCGCCGGACTGGCAGTACGCCGCCAATGCACGCTGCATGGGGGCGGGGAAGGTCTTGTAGGATACGTTACCGGCCGGATTGCTTTGCCGGTCTTCCTTTTCCAATCCGAGGATGTAGTCTACGACGTCGTAGACTTCCAGCGGGACATTACTGCTTTCTACGGCTTCATCGCTGCATGAAACAAAGCTGTAGCCACCTGCCGCCTGTATGGCTTTCCCGTGTATGAACGGGTAGTCGAAAGAGTTTCCGGCTATTCTGACTCCTTCCCATTCCTCTCCGCTACGTCCCAACTCCTGCCCTGCCTGCTTGCGCGAAAACTCGGTCTGGGCACCGCAAAGGGAGATATCGTACAGGTAAGGCACTCCCGGGTCTTGGGACAAGTCGAATCCGGCTTCGGCGGGAGTATCTATGATGGCCGGACCACTCAGACGGTCGAATCCGTTGATAATCAGGACGCGCCCTTGCTCTTTCTTAGCCTGACAGGCAGTTAGGATCTCAGAGGGGAAACTCTCTCCTCCGCGATTGACAGCGGTGACCTTGAAGGAGTAGACGATGCCAGGCTCTATCGTGACCGTATGTGACGGGCTGCTTACGCGGGTTCCGTTGTCGAATCCGCCGCGTCCGATGCGGGTGTAGACGATGTATTCGTGTGGCTTGGCAGTGGGTTCCAGCAAGTCTTCTTCGCCTTTCCAGGAAAGCTCCAGCGTATTCTTCTTCTTGCCGAAGCGTACGGCAAAATGGCTTACGGGAAGGGGCTGCACGACATACTCCTCTCCGTGTTGGCTGCACAGATATCGGAGGATGGCCTTATAGAGGGAGCGCCCCACGGTGAACTTGAAGCGGGGATCGTGTCCGAGGCGCATGTCGGCGAAGTTCTGGTGCGAAAGCAGTTCCACGATGGTGGACGGTACGGCAGGCAGTCGGGTCTCACTGTAGTTGCGGTTCCACAGGCTACGGCGTGTCCAGTCGATGGCATAACGGGACTGGATATCCCGTTGGAGCTGTGTGAGCAGGAGGTCGGACAGGTCGCGCGAGGCATACCGGTCGGTGCCGCTTGCCAGTACACCGTCGTTGAATTGGGTGGTACAGATGCCCAGTGTGCCAATGATCCGGTCTTCGTTGCTGACTCCCGCGTCGCTGTGCAGTGCCATGGTCATCTCGAAGGGGACTTCCAACCCTTGCTCTTTGGGGTTGAAGAGGGAGCCTCCGGACAAGTAGTTGACCATTCTGGAGCGCGTGTTGATGTCGTCGGAGAGGTCATCCTTTCCCTCCCTCCCGCTGTATACGGGATAGGGCATGCCTGCCCATTGGGCAAAGTAACGGGCACCTTCCAGGTATCTGGGCACTCCGCTGGTGGTGCCTCCTCGGGCGATGTTTCCCATTCCGCCGCCGAAGCGTACAGCATCTGCGCAGACCACCCCTTTCTGCTTGCTCTCGTTGCTGAGCACTACCATGCCGTAGTCATTCTTTCCCTTGTCGAAGGAGAAGGTACCGAGGTAGACCCACGTGCCACCGCCAATCTGCTGGTTCACCTTGAATTCGGTGGTACCGCCGTTGTGGAAGACGATATACCGGGCGTCGCTTACGCTTTCCGGCAGGGTCTGATAGGAGACGTAGACGGCATATTCGCCTGTTTCCGGGATGTCGGGAACCCATTCGGCGAAGGCTTTGTCCCGCTTCTTCTCGGTGCGGGCGAAGCGTGCGCTCCCGCTGGCGAAGGGGTTCTCGCCATCCTGATAGACCGTCTTTCGTTGGGCGAAGCCGGGGCGTCCGGTTGGTTCCCACTTGGCTTTCCGACTTTTTACGTCCAGGTAGAGGGAACTTTGCGGGGTGTCGTTGTCTACGATCACTTCGTGTCGCTGGGTGTCCCTCTCGCGTGGGGTGAAGACGTTGGCACCGGCATTCTCCAGCATGGGGATGAGGTAGGGGAGGATGAACGACTGGGTGAACTGGTCTTCCGTCGTGCAGAACAGGCGGGGGCGTTGCCAGCCCCACTTGCCGGTCTTATGGATGAAGTATTTGCCGTGGCTTTGCCACAGAGCGATGTGCTTGCCTTCCAGTCCGCGGCTGATAGTGTAGGGGCGTGAGGTGCGTGTCACCCACGGGTCTCCTTTGTACTTCAGGTCGGTGTATAGGCGTGACTTGTCTTTTTTCCCTTTCCGGTAGATGTTGGGGATCAGGGCTTCGATGGGGCGTCCTCCGGTCCATACTTTCAGGTCGTAGTAGTTGACGGGACCCGGCAGAAGCTGCTTCAGATGGCGGTAGATGGCGTCTACGTTTTCCTGCCGGAAGGGCTGGTGGGAGAAGGCGGTGCCGGCGTAGATGTCCAGTTGCTTCTTCTGATGATTGACGCGGAAGCTGTCCAGGCGGCAGGTGCCGATGGTTGCGGCTGTGGTGGTGTACTCCTGGAAATAGGTGGTGAGGCGTTCCTGTATGTTCGCCTCGATGTCCTGTGCAAGGAGCGGGATGCCGTATAAGGCTATGATGAGTGATAAAATGGTTTTCTTCATATATGATGCTGTTTAGTATCCTTACGAACAGACAAATATACGGATTTGTTGGCTGGAAAACATGGATTTTATTTATTTATAAAAAAAGTACCACTCCTGATATACAAAAAGGACACCCCTGAACGAATGTAGGGATGTCCTCTTTTCCTATGTTGATTGCTTTGTTACCGTTGTATACACCAAGCTGTATCCTTGATCTACCGATACTTACAGCGGAATATATTCCACAAACGCCTCCATTGCTTCGTACGAAGCCAAGCCCAGGCTGTCGTACAGGGCGGCTGTGCCGCGGTTACGGTCCTCACTGCGCTGCCAGAACAGACGTTCGTCGTTGCCCAGGAACGGGGCGCTTTCCATCTGCGACTGGTGTTTCAGGATGGAGTTACGCTTGGCGCGCAGCTCTTCCGGACTGATGGGCACGGCCATTTCGATGTTCTCGATTTCCCATTCCGCCCATGCGCCGCGATACATCCAGATGCGGCAATCCTTGAGCCATTCGGCACCCTCTTCCTTCTCCAGGTCGATGGCGGCGAATACGGCGTCGGTGCAGACACGGTGCGTGCCATGCGGGTCGGCAAGGTCGCCGGCTACGAAGATCTGATGGGGCTTCACTTCGCGCAAGAGGTTGCGTACGATCTCCACGTCTACTTCCGTCAAGGGACCTTTCTGAATGCGGCCCGTCTCGTAGAAGGGCAGGTCGAGGAAGTGGCAGTGGTCGAGGAGGATGTTATTGTAAGTACATGCCGTGCGGGCTTCGCCGCGGCGTATCAGGCCTTTGATGGTCAGGATGTCGCGCGTGTCGATGTCGCCGTCTTTCTTCTTCTTCAAGAACTTGCGTATCTCGGCGTATTTGTCGGCGATCACCTTGTCTTCGCTGTTGTTGAAGAGCTGGTTGAAGCCGTTGATAAAATGGAGGAAGCGGATGACCTCTTCGTCGCCTACGGCAATGTTGCCGGAGGTTTCGTAGGCCACGTGCACGTCGTGCTTCTGTTCTACCAGGCGGCGTATCGTTCCACCCATGGAGATGACGTCGTCGTCGGGATGGGGTGAGAAGACGATGACACGCTTCGGATAGGGCGTGGCACGTTCCGGCCGGTAGGTGTCGTCGGCATTGGGTTTGCCGCCGGGCCATCCGGTGATGGTGTGCTGTAGGTCGTTGAATATCTTGATATTGACGTTGTAGGCGGAGCCAAAGAGGGCGAGCAGCTCGCTCAGGCCGTTTTCGTTATAGTCCTTGTTGGTCAGTTTCAGGATGGGCTTTCCGGTGAGCTGGCAGAGCCATACGATGGCGCTTCGGATGAGCTTGTCGTTCCATTCGCAGGAGGTGACGAGCCAGGGGCGCTGGATGCGGGTCAGGTTGCCTGCGGACGAGAGGTCGAGCACGATGTGGGCGTTGTTGTGCGTCTGCAGGTAGGAGGCGGGAATGGTGTCGGTCACTGCGCCTTCCACGCACTCTTTCACCATGCCAGCTTTGTCTTCGCCCCATGCCATCAGATAGATTTTCTTGGCGCTCAGGATGGTAGATACTCCCATCGTGATGGAGCTGATGGGGGTGCTTTCGATGCTGCCGAACATTTTGCATGCTTCGTTGCGTGAGGCATTGTCGAGCAGGATGAGGCGGGTGGTGGAGTTCAGGCGTGAACCGGGTTCGTTGAATCCGATGTTACCTACGCGGCCGATGCCCAGCAGTACGGCGTCGAGTCCGCCGAAGCTTTCGATGCGCTGTTCGTAGAGGCGGCAGTATTCGAAGATGGTGTCTTTGGGAATGGTGCCGTCGGGGCTGAAGATGTTCTGGCGGTCGATGTCGACATGGTCGAGGAACATCTCTTTCAGGGCATTCAGGTTGCTGTTGATGGCGTCCGACGTGAGGGGGTAATATTCATAAAGGTTGAATATGATGACATTTCGGAAGCTCAGTCCTTCTTCCTGATGCATGCGGATGAGGGCTGAGTAGACGTTGCGGGGGGAGTTTCCACCGGGCAGGGCGAGTACGCAGAAGCGTCCGGCTTTCTGCTTGTCGCGTATGAGTTGTGCGATTTCGCAGGCGATGTGGTTGGCTCCTTCCTCTGCCGATTCGTAGATGTCGGTCGGGATTTTTTCAAGTCGGGTCAGTACTGACCGTTCGAATGCGTTCTCAGGTCTGTAATACCTGGAGGATACTCTGTTGAGAGTGATTTGAGAACTAAGATTGGTTTTCATAATTTATTGGTATTAATAAATTGATTAAAGCTGTTCGTTTTTTATGGTTTGACATTTATGCGATAACTATACGATAATTATACGATGACTATGTAATGTCTATACAATAACTATACGACAATTATGCGATAATTATGCGAAAACTGTACGAAAAACAATGTCTGCTTCGTGGGCATGGACATTGGGGGCGTTTTTCGGAACAGGGTATCGCTTATGCACTGTTTCGACTGCAAATGTAGGACTTTTTGGCAATAAAGTGTGCTCTTTTCGGTAGTTTTCTTTAAAAAGAGTTTTTCCGCCGCTTTTTGGGGACTTTTCTCGTGGCGTATGGGCGTACCTTTCCTTGCCGACTATAACGCGGCTCGAAAAACGCCATTTAACTTCGATTGACGTTGTGGGGCCGATGTGTTAAAGTTACGGGGCCATTTTAACACCGTTCCCTGGGAGTGGCGGCAGAGCGGTGCCTTAACGAACCCTTAACGACTCCTTAACGACCCCTTAACGGAGGCTTAACGGAGGTAGAACGGAGGTATGCCGTCCGAAAACTGACGAAAAACAGCCGAAATCGCGAAAAAACACCCCGGTTCGAGCGGCAAAACACCCTGGAAAAAAGGGGAAAACAGGTCGAAACCTTAGCCTTTTTTAACCGTTTTCCGTGAACCGCTTTTCCGGCGGACATACTTTGGGGTGTGCGCCCCGTGCGGTCACTCCTCTACGAAGAAGGCGATGGACACCGTGTTTCCCGCATCGTCCACGGCGGTCAGGATGTGCCGTCCGGGGTCGGGCTGGAGCGAGAGCTTGTGGAAGTCTTGCGTCTGCATCAGGTAGCCGTTGTCGAGATGCCAGTAGACGGTGGCGGCGGGATGGCTGTGCGCCAGTTCGACGGTGACCACGCCCCGACTGCCGTCCATCTGACGGGGCAGCACGATGCGGGAGCCGGACGTCGGGTAGATGAACTGCATGGGCGTCAGCGCATCCTCTCCGCAGCCGGGACGGAAGGGGGGAAGCGGGCGGTATTCGGGGTGATGCTGCCTGTAGTACCACTCCCACACGGGCGGGAGGCTGAACCACGACCGCCGGACGACGGGTTCCGACGCGGCGCAACCCTCGTAGATGCGCTCCGTCTCGTCGGCCGACAGCGTGACGGCACGGTGGTAGGGACAGGCCTCCGTCCGCAGTCCGGCGGGCAGGACGAGCAGCGTGTCGCTCTCTTCGCAGAAGCGCCCCTTCAGGTGACCCGACCTGCGGCATATCTCCGCCTCGACGAACACCCCTTCGGGACGCCGGAACCAGCGCGAGGCGGGCAGCAGTCCGAAGACATCGAACAGCACCGGACCCGCCGTCTGTGCGCCCACCAGTCCAGGTTTCCCCTCGCCCGTCGCATTGCCCACCCATACGCCTACGGCATACCGTGGGGTGACGCCCACCGCCCACGCGTCGCGGAAACCGTAGCTGGTGCCCGTTTTCCAGGCGACGGGATGCATGGAGGGGATGGATTTCCAGTCTATCTCTTCGGGGCGGTTCACTTCGGTCAGGGCGCTGAACGTTTGCCACACGCCGCCCGGCTGGAAAAGCTCGTCGGAGACTTGAAGGGGGGCATTGGAGGAGGTAGTCTCTCTCGAAAGGGCGTCATCGGAAGAGGCGGTCTTCTCTCCCTCACCCGGTATCAGCAGCCCGCATTCCCCTTGCGGCAGCCGCAGCAGGCTACGCCCCATGTTGGCGTATGCGCAGGTCACATCCCACAGGGTGGCTTCCGCTCCGCCCAAAATGAGTGACAGCCCGTAGTGGGATGCCGGCCGGTTGATGGTCTTGAACCCCGCCTGCCGCAGGAAGTGATGGAATTTCGGTACGCCGTAGCGTTGCAGCATCGTGACGGCGGGAATGTTCAGCGACCGCGCCAGCGCCTCCGAGGCGGGGACGGCTCCCTCGAACTGCCGGTTGAAGTTCTGAGGGGTGAATCCGTTGATGTTCACCGGTATGTCCGGAAGCAGCATATCCGGCAGCAGACTGCCCTCGTGCAGCATCGCATAGTAAAGCAACGGCTTCAGGATGCTTCCCGTACTCCGTGGCGCTTGGATGATGTCCACCTGACTGCCCGCCTGAGCGTCTTCGTAGCGGGCATTGCCGCAATAGGCTACTACTTGGTTGCTCCGGATGTCCACCACCAGGATGGCAAGGTGGCGTATGTCGCTCCGCGCGAATTCACGGTTCCAGCGTGCGGCAAGCGCCTCGATGCGGGTTTGCAGTCCCTTGTCGACGGTCGATACGGAGCGCTTCCCGTTCCGCAACCGGTAGAAGCGGCTGACCAGGTGCGGGGCTATCTGCGGCAACGCGTGTGGCGCCTCGGGCAGGGGCTCGCTGAGGGCAAGCTCGTAGGCAGAATTGTCCAGCTTCCCCGCTTCGTGGAGTTGTTTCAGCAGCCTGTCCCGCTTCTTCAGCAGCTTGTCCCGCGCCTTGGACAGGTGCATCACGGAGGGCGCGTTGGGCAGCACCGCCAGCGTGGCGGCTTCTGCCCACGACAGCTCCTCGGCGGAGTGCCCGAAGTAGCGCCATGCGGCGGCATCCAGTCCGACGACGTTCCCGCCGAACGGGGCTTGCGAGACGTACATCGAGAGAATCTCCTCCTTCGATGCGCGGAACTCGAGGCGGGTGGCGAGTATCATTTCAATCATCTTCTCTCCCAGGGTGCGCGGCTCTTTCCTTGCCAAGCGTATGGTCTGCATGGTGAGGGTGCTTCCGCCGCTGACGACGCGCCCCTGCCTTAGGTTCTGCCAAGCGGCTCGTGCCGTGGCAAGCGGGTCGACGCCCCAGTGGAGGTAGAAATGCCGGTCTTCGAACGTGGTCAGGCAGTGCTTCATCTTCTCGGGCACCGTGCCGCGGGGAGGGAAGCGCCATTGCCCGTCGGAGGCGATACGCGCGCCCAGCAGTTCCCCGTTGCGGTCGGCAACGACGGTCGAGTAGGGCACGTGGAACAGCTGCTGCGGAAGGCAACAGGCGTATGCCGCCACCAGGACTGCCGCCACGGCGAGCAGGGCTTTCCTCGTGGCGGTCAGTTGTCTGATGTGCAGGATGATGCTTGGTCTCATGGATTGATCAATTCCCGTTCAAATGTGTTCAGTCGCGGCTGACGGTTGTCTGTCCCGCCCGCGTACGTGCCTGTACGGAGGCGTCGTACATGGCTTCACACTGGATGGCAGGCAGGACGAAGCGTCCGGCATACGTGGCTTGCAGCCTGACGGTGAACCGCTTCAGCTCGCCGCGCTGCAGGTCGAAGTAGGTCAGTATGCGGTCGTCGCGGATGTCCTGGTAGGTGAAGGGGCGGTTGTCGCGGATGTCCGGTTGTCCGGAATTGCGGTTGCCGCGGGCGTCCGACTGTCCGGTTGCATCGGCGGAGGCGGCTTCGGAGGCGATGAAACGCTCGTTGTAAATCTCCCATCCGGAGGGGATGATGTGCGTCAGTGCCAGGTTGCTGTATGCTGTGGTTCCGCTGGTGTTGCCCACGGTGATGACTGCCATGAAGTCCGTGCCCTGCCGGATGTCTTCTACGGAGAGGTCGGCACCGTTCATGTTCGTGTACTTCACGTCCATGCGCAGGTTTTGGGCCATCTCCGGCAGGGTGTCGTTGAGCAGTTGCGTGCGGGTCACGACGTCCACGCTGAGGGTGCCTTTGCCTTGGTTCTTCACCGTGATGTCTCCTGCTGTCGGTGTCGTATCGAGCGATTTGCTCCACATCGCCTTGGCGGATTTTACAGCGGGCTGTTGTTTCCCGTTCCGGCTCCAGGTGAAGTCCAGCGCGCCCGAAAGCTGCTCTGCCAGGCGTCCCATAGCCATCAGCGCGAATGCCGTGGACTGCGTGTTGAATCCCTCCTCGTCTGCCAGATTGCGCGACACTTTCCGGGCCTGTTGCAGCGCGGCATCGTTCCTGTGCATCAGGAGCAGCGTCTCCAGTATCATGGCTTCGTCCCGCTCGGACGAGCCGTAGACGGTGTTTTGCGAGGCGTAGGGCGCGATGGTGGTCTCTATGTTGAACACTAACTCTTCAGCCGCTTTGGTCTTGCCCGTCAGCGCGTATGCCGCCGCCAGTCTCCAGCGGGCTTGCAACGGCAACTGGGGCTGTTCCTTCATCCGGTTCATGGCTCCCGGTTCAGGAACGCCTGCCAGAGCCAATGTGTATAGTCTGTAGGATTGTTGCAGCGCCGATTGCCAACGTGTCCAGCCGTCTTCCTGCTCCGGCATCCGCCAGTTCTGGGCGGCTGCGCGCTGGAACCGTTTCCACTTCTCCAATACATTCGGATGGACGGCGTAGCCCTTCTCCTGAGCCAGCACGAGGAACATGCCTGCGTAGGAAGTGACCCACTCGTCCGCCACGGCATTGCCCGGCCAGTAGGCGAAGCCCCCGTTCGGAAGCTGGCGGGAGTAGATCTGCCGGATGCCTTCCTGTACGTTGGTCTTGATCGTCTCCGCCTCCTCGCCGTCCGTCTCCTTGAGCCGGTCGATGAACAGCAGGGGCAAGGCCTTGGACGTCAGCTGCTCCGTGCAGTGGTGCTGATAGTCGAAGAGGAAGTCGAACCTGCGGCTGAAGTCTACGGACGGTATGCGCGATACCTCCAGCCACAGGCGGCTGCCTGCCGGAGAGGCGTTGTGCAGGGTGTAGGGGAGGGTCGTGCTCTCGCCGCTCTCCAGCCACTTGGCTGTCCGCAGGGTGACTGCCGGATTGGGATTGCGCACCTCTATCTCGATGGTCTCCTTGGTCTGCTTTCCGCCTCCTGCGGCTGTCAGCCGGATGACGGCCTTTCCGGTCTTGCCGCTGGTGCGGATGCGGAAGAGGGTGAGTTGGTCGCCGGGCTGGGCAAAGGATATGGTCTGTTGCTTGTTCCCCATGACCTCTATCCCGCCGCCGTCGGCCTGGATGGATACCGTCACCTCTTTCACCTCTTTCTCCATGGCAAAGACGTTCACCGGAACCGTGATCTCCTCCTGTGTGCCGAGCACACGCGGCAGGGTGGAGAGAAGCATCAGCGGCGTGCGTACGAAGGAGCTTTTCTCAGCCTTCCCATACGCTCCGTCCTGTCCGGCAATAACCATCGTGCGTACCGACCCGACGTACATGGGCAGTCGCAACGTATGTGTCTTCTGCTTTCCTTTGCCCAAGTGGAAGGGACCGATGAACTTGACCACCGGCTTGAAGCGGTTCGCCTTGGCGTCGGCAGGTTTCAGGGTCTCGTCGCCGCCCGTGCTGAACAGGGAGCTATAGCGCCCTGCCGAGGCTCCGAGCACATTGTCGTACATGTCCCAGGTGCGGATGCCCAGGGCTTCGCGGGCGTAGAACTCGTTCCAAGGGTCGGGCGTCTTGAAGTTGGTCAGGTCGAGCAGACCGTCGTCTACCACCGCCAGTGTATAGGTCATCGGTTTGCCGCTCTTTTCGCTGACGGTGACGGTGAAGTCGGTCTCCGGACGCAGCACGTCCGGCATGCTGATTTGCGGTTGCAGGAGGGTCTGACGGTTATTCACCGGCACCGGTACCACTCCATACATGCGTATGGGCAGGTCGTTGACTGTTTGTGCGTGCGGTTGCAGCAGGCTGATGTGCAGGTAGACGTTGGGTGTCATTTCGGGCGTCACCTTGAAGGTGTATTTCGTGTCCTGTTGGCTGGAGACTTCTATCCACTCGCGTTGCAACACCGTCGAACCGTTCTCCACGGATACCAGTGCGCGTCCTCCTGCGGCTGCGGGAAGAATGGCAGTCACGGTTTCGCCTATCTCGTACGTCTCTTTGTCCAGCGAGAACGCCAGCATCTTGATGCCGCTGGGGTCGCTCTTGTTCGAGCGTCCGCGCCAGTCGGGCCAGTCCACGTAGATGGTTCCGCCGGTGGCGTGTCCGCTCTCTGTGTCTTTCACGTAGATCAGGTAGCGTCCCCAGTCGGGGTAGTTAACCCGGAACTTGAAAGTCGCCTTCCCGCCCGTGGTCCGGATGCGGCCCTTGGCTACGGGGGTAATGGAACTGCTGTTGATGTAGGTGCCGAAGGATTCGTCGCGGTTCTCCCACCACCAGCTCCAGGAGATGCGGTAGATTTTATACTCCAAGTTGGAACGGTCGGTCAGTTCTCCTGCCGCATTCACTGTGACCACGTCGAAGAGATGGTCCTTGTCCGTCTCTATGTACTTGCCTTTCGGCTGGTTCAGGTTGATGCCGACGTAGGACGGGAAGGGGGAGTAGGGGACGGTCTGCGTGTAGATGCTGGCATCCCCTCCAGGCTCGAACACGCGGGTGGTCAGTGTGGCGTTCAGCATGCCGGGGGCATGGGTGGCGGCGGGCAGCTTGAGGAGGAAAGCTGCCTTGCCTTCCGCATCGAGTGTGCCGTTGAACACGTCGCTCTTCACGGTGGTGAACTCGGTGGCGGGATTGTTGAACGTGTATTGGCTGTAGTTCTTGAATTGCGTGTTCACTTTTGATAAGGACATCTCTACCTTGGTCTTCAACTTGGCTGCCGTGGCGCCTGTCAGCCAGGTGGAGTAGAGCTTGGCAGGCATGACCTTCCTTGATGCGTGGATGATGTCTCCGGGCATCTTCAGAGTTATTTTCAGCCTGTTCGGCTTGACGGTCTCTATGCGCAGGCTCTTGTGAAAGGCTGTTCCGCCCACTTTGACGTAGGCGTTCCACACTCCCGTGGGGTCTTCGGCATGGGTGGGAATGTCAAATGTGTAGAACCCGTTCAGGCCCTGCGTGGAAATCTGTTTCGTATGGAATTGGCCTCTTGGGTTGTAAAGCTCCAGCGAGACGGGGTGCTTGTCGGGAATCCGCTTCTCCCGGTCTTCCAGGATGAAAGCTACGTGAAGCGTATCTCCCGGTCGCCAGACCCCTCTTTCGCCATAGATGAACCCTTTCAGTCCCTTCTGTATCTCTTTTCCGCCTACATCGAAGCGGCTGACGGACTGCTCTTCGCCGTCTGCCACGCGGACGTAGGCTTTCTGCTTGTCCACTTCGGCAACGACAATGAAGGGCACGCCTTTCGGGGCGATTTCAACAAAGCCTTCCCCGTCGGTCTCGCCCGTTCCGATGGCTTGCAACTGGAAGTTGTAGGCGGTTACTTTTGCCTTCTCTATCGGCCGCGTGTCCAGGATGTTGCTTACGGCAATCCATAGCTTGTTCAGGGAGTTTCGTTTCACGATCATGCCTACGTTCGAGGCGAATACATTGCACGACGCAGAGTGGTCGGAGAGGTAGTAGGAGGGATGGCAGGGATTGTTCCGCTCTCTCCAGTCATATTGGCTCCAGTCCATCCGGATGCCGCCGTTGTAGTAGAAGTAGGTTTCGGGAATGTCCCATTCCGCCTCGTTCTCGTCTGTGATGCTGTTTCCGCTGACCTTCACCAGTCCTTCGCTGCTGTTCTTGTCTGCGAAGCTCATCTTCCTGTTCTCTGCTCCGCCGCATGGGTATGCCGAATATTCCTGACGGAAGGAGAGCACAACGCGGTAGATGGCTCCCGGTTCCTGCCGGATGAGGCCGGACAAGTCGATGGAGTAGTCTTCCCAACGGTGCACGTCTTTCGTGTTGTCCTTGTTCAGCCAGAGCGTGTTCTTGTAGACCAGTCGTCCGGAACGGCGAAGCTCATTGGCGGATGAGAGGGTATTGTTCTGCATGAACGTCAGTATGTTGCTCTCGAAGATGCGTATGACGCTCAGGTCCACAGCATACAGGTTGACGGCCCGGAAGGGGATAATCAGGTTTTTGGAGTCGGGCAGGATGGCTGCGGAGGTCGACATCTCTACTTGCGGCTTCAGGCTCAGCTCGCTGAACGAGATGGAGTGGGAGGTGCCGAGCGGTTTCCCCTTGTCGTTTTGCACTCCTTCGTGTATCTTCAAGGTCAGCTTGTCCAGTTGGTTGGCTTCGAAGTAGACACGCACTCTGTTGTCCTCTACCTGGAAGATGGAGTTGGAGATTTCGGGAATTTCGATCAGTCCCTTCAGGTCTTGTGTGACAGATACCGGATCGGAAAATACGATTTCTATCCCGTTCTCCGGCTCCTCAATACGCCGGGCGGCGAGGAAGCGGAAACTCTCTTTGGCGGGAATCAGTATGCTTTCGATCTGCTTCCGGTCAATGCCTGCCGGACTGCCGTCTGCTTTTATTTCCAGTTGGTAGTCCGCCTCTTTGCGGGGAACGCCGACGATCTCAAAACTGTAGCATGCCGGATTGTCCGTCGGTGTGACGGTTACAGGATGGTTTTCCCCTTTCCCGTTTCCGGCAGTCAGCATCTTCTCTACTTCTTCCTTCTTGGCCGCATTGCTGAAGCGTATCTCTCCTTTGAGGTCCATCTGTTCGGAGCGGTTGCCGCGGCCGGTAGTCATCGGCGGTTCGACGTGGAAGGAAAAGTCATGCTCCTGCACCCTGAACGAGAACTTGAACTCTTTCAGTCGGCCTTCCACTTCTACGAATCTGCCCAGTTGGAAAGTCCCTTCGTAGAATTGCCCCGGTTTCAGTCGGCCTGCTTCGGGGATAAATTCGATGGTATTGTTGTTGACCCAATAGGCTTTCCCCTTCAACGAGGGAGAGAAGCTGAAGGGGTTCTCTTTCAGTTCGTTGTTCAGGTCCACCATAGGCTGGTCTTGCGCCAGCTCGATGCGGATGTTTGATGTTTGCGAGATGACGCCCCCGGTGTATGCATTCACGTAAGAGGCGTATTCGGCAGAGGGAACAATGTCTTTTTGACCGCTTGTACAGGAAGTCAGAAGGGCAATGCCCAGTAAAAAAAAGAATAGTGTATCGGTGATACGCCGTTTAGTTTTCATCTGTTCCATGAATTTAAGAATGTTAAGTGGTTAGTGTTTGATCAGAAAGCTTTCCGCATCCTTCCATGCAGGAAACTTCTGTCTGAAATTCCGTAGTGCGGACAGGTCGAGCGAAGCGGTGGCGGAACCCTCTTCCCCATCCGGTACACAGGTTAGAAGCTCACCCTTAGGCGAGTAGGCCACACTGCCTCCGTTGTATGTTATCTCGTTGCCGTCGGTGCCGACACGGTTCACGCCGCACACGTAGCAGATGTTCTCGAGTGCACGTGCCTGCAACAGGACATCCCACACTCGGCGGCGCGGAACGGGCCAGTTGGCTACATAGATCAGCAGGTCATATTCGTTGTTTACATTGCGGCTCCAGACGGGGAACCGCAGGTCGTAGCAGACAAGCAGAAGGATGTTCCATCCCCGATAGGAAATGATTGTCCGTCGGTCTCCTGCGCAGAAGTGTTCCGTCTCTTTCCCCATGCGGAAGAGGTGGCGCTTGTCGCAATAGTATGCGTCTCCCTCGGGAGTCAGAAAAAAGGCGCGGTTGTAGCAAGGTTTGATGTGTGCAGCGTGATCGTCGTTTTCTTCGCTGCAAGCGATGTAGCTTCCTGCAATGGCAAACTGAAATTCGGTAGCCCATTGCCGCAGAGTAGTGAGGGTGTTGCCGTTGATGGGTTCGGCCAGTTGGCAGCTGTTCATGCTGAAACCGGTAGAGAAGGTTTCGGGCAAGACTACAATCTCTGTTTCTCCGCGGAGTGTTTCCAGTTTCTTGCGGAGCAGGAGCAGGTTTTCCTGTCTGTTCTCCCAAACAATGTCTGTCTGTAGTAACGTTACACGCATAGGGCAAAGATTTATCGGGTTAAGATTTCAAAGGGTCGGTCTCTGTAGTTTCTTTATATCCACTCCATACTCCATATTCACTTCATGTCCGCTCCATGTTTTGTCTATGCTCTATAAAGCATGGACAAACATGGAGAAAACACGTTGATGGTATTGAGAGGGTATAGTTCTGATATGGAAAAAACTGTGATTTTCCTATATCTCTCCCAAAGCAAAATTTTTCGGGTTCTTTCCCTCGAAATCCTTATAATAGAGCTTTACCTCGCGCATCTCCTTTTCCAGATCTCCCGAAGGCATAATCGCTTTTGTGGCAGTGATGGTTTTGGTTCTATAATCAACCCCTATCAGGACGATGGGTACCTGCGCTTTCAGAGCAATAAAATAGAAACCTTTTTTCCACTCAGGATTAGCTTTACGGGTTCCTTCCGGCGTGATGGCAAGCTGGAATCTTTTGCTATTCGCAAATCTTTCGGCCATTTGATCTACCAACGACGATTTACGTCCCCGATTTACCGGTATTCCTCCTATGGACTTGAATATCAATCCTAACGGGAAGAAAAACCATTCTTTTTTCATCATGAAACAAGCTTTCCGCCCCATAGCACCGTAAAACAATTTACCGATAAATAAATCCCAATTCGAAGTGTGAGGTGCCGCACATATTACGCATTTGTCATAATTCGGCACCGTCACATTAGTCTTCCATCCTAAGATGCGATAAAAGATAAAGCCGTATATTGCTTTTTTCATTCCCTGTATTTACATCAGTTTGCTGAGGCTATCCTCGAATTCGCTTATTTTCTTGTTGAAGTCTTTGTGGAATTTTTTATAAAAACCTTTTACATTTCCAGGCTCTGTGTGGCTGATTCGACTGATGAATTCGTTTCGTGTACGTGCTACTTCGATTATGATATTCTTAGCAGCTTCTTTGTTCTCTTCGCTCATAAACGTATAGCTTACTATGATATCGAAGGTTAATTCTTGCATCGCATGATCGACGTATTTCTTAAGTAGTCTTCTTTTTGCCATAATTTTTACTATTTAAATAAATGAATTAAAATATTTTCGGTAAAGATAAGTACTTTTTATGGTATAAACCAATATTCCGTACTTTTTTTGATGTATGCATCCTTTCATAATTCAGAAAAAAACACGAAATTTGCCACGCTTTTGAACGAAATTCTAATTAATACCTTTAAATAACTTAAATAAAATGACAAAAAGTGCATTGCAAATTGCAAGGGCTGCTTATCAGCCCAAACTTCCGAAAGCGCTGAAAGGTGCTGTTAAGGTTGTAGCCGGTGAGGCTACTCAATCTGTAGCCGATCAGGAAGCTATTCAAAAATTGTTCCCCAACACGTACGGAATGCCTTTGATTAAGTTTGAGGCTACTGACGAAGTGGTTGATTTTCCTGCTATCAACGTAGGTGTTATCCTTTCAGGAGGTCAGGCTCCTGGTGGTCATAATGTAATTTCCGGTATCTTCGATGGAATCAAGAAGTTGAATAAGGATAGCAAACTTTATGGTTTTATCCTTGGTCCCGGCGGCTTGGTTGATCACAACTACATGGAGCTGACAGCTGATATCATCGATGAATACCGCAATACGGGTGGTTTTGACATCATCGGTTCCGGCCGTACGAAACTGGAGAAGGTAGAACAGTTCGAAAAAGGTCTGGAAATCTTGAAACAACTTGATATCAAGGCACTGGTCATCATTGGTGGTGACGATTCCAATACCAATGCTTGTGTGTTGGCAGAGTATTATGCAGCAAAGAATTGTGGTATACAGGTGATCGGTTGTCCGAAAACTATCGACGGCGACTTGAAGAATGAAATGATTGAGACATCTTTCGGTTTCGATACGGCTTGCAAGGTTTATTCGGAAGTTATCGGTAACATTCAGCGTGACTGTAATTCTGCTCGCAAATACTGGCATTTCATCAAACTGATGGGACGTTCTGCTTCTCATATCGCATTGGAATGTGCTTTGCAGGTACAGCCCAATGTCTGTATCGTATCAGAAGAAGTTGAAGCAAAAGATATGTCTCTGGATGATGTAGTGACTTCTATCGCTCAGGTAGTAGCCAATCGTGCAGCACAAGGTAACAATTTCGGTACGGTGCTTATTCCCGAAGGTTTGATTGAGTTCATTCCTGCCATGAAGCGCTTGATTGCCGAGTTGAACGACTTCCTTGCTGCTAATGCAGAGGAATTTGCTCAGATCAAGAAATCGCATCAGCGTGACTATATCATCCGCAAACTTTCTCCGGAAAATTCAGCTATCTACGCCAGCTTGCCGGAAGGCGTTGCACGTCAGTTGACGCTGGATCGTGACCCGCACGGAAATGTACAGGTTTCTCTTATTGAAACAGAGAAACTGTTGTCCGAAATGGTAGCTGTCAAGTTGGCTGCATGGAAAGAAGAAGGTAAGTTTGTAGGTAAGTTCGCTTCTCAACACCACTTCTTCGGTTATGAAGGACGTTGTGCAGCTCCTTCAAACTACGATGCCGACTACTGCTATTCATTGGGATATACAGCTGCTTCTTTGATTGCTAACGGCAAGACCGGCTATATGTCTTCCGTACGCAATACGACTGCTCCGGCTGAGGAATGGATTGCAGGCGGTGTGCCCATCACGATGATGATGAACATGGAACGTCGTCATGGTGAAATGAAACCGGTTATTCAGAAAGCTTTGGTTAAACTGGATGGTGCTCCGTTTAAGGCATTTGCCGCTCAGCGCGACCAGTGGGCCATTGAAACGGCTTATGTATATCCGGGACCTATCCAGTACTTCGGACCTACAGAAGTTTGTGACCAGCCGACGAAGACCTTGCAATTGGAACAAGCAAAATAAATCGTTTAAAATGTAGAGTGAAGGGCGGGAGTGGTTCCGCCCTTTCTTTTCTTACTTTTATCATCTATGGCAGACCGGAAAACTCGTAAAACTCCTCCTCATCGTAAATCTGCTCCTTCCCGCTCTGCGGCACACCGTGGTAAAAAGAAGGGTAAAGGAGGTGTTATGCCTGTATGGTTGCGTACTATAATTTCAGTTTGCATCGTAGTCGTATTTTCCGCCTTTTTTTATTGGTTTTTTGTCCGTCCGTATGCCTATCGCTGGAAGCCCTGTGAGGGGCGGAAAGGGTATGGGGTTTGTATGCCTTTCGGTTATAATGTGCATGGCATTGATATTTCCCATCATCAAGGCAGCGTGGATTGGATGCAATTGATTTCGCATAAGACATCCGATTTTCCCTTACATTTCGTTTTTATGAAGGCTACCGAAGGGGGTGATCATAGTGATGATGCTTTTCCTTTCAACTTCGATCAGGCGCGCCGTTACGGTTTCATCCGTGGTGCTTATCACTTCTTTTCTCCTAAAACGGATCCCAATAAACAGGCTGATTTTTTTATTCGGACTGTTCAACTGACAGCAGGTGATCTGCCTCCTGTACTGGATGTGGAAAATATAGGTAAAAGTACTCCTGAAGATTTAAAAGTTGCTGTTAAGACTTGGCTCGATCGTATAGAGGAACACTATGGCGTGAAGCCGATTTTATATACTTCCTATAAGTTTAAGACCCGTTATCTCAACGATTCGATATTCAATGCTTATCCTTATTGGATTGCGCACTACTACGTAGATTCTGTGAAGTACGAAGGTGCCTGGCGTTTTTGGCAGCATACAGATGCAGGACGCGTTACCGGTATTAACGAGGAGGTTGACTTGAATGTATTCAATGGTACATTGGATGAACTTCTTGGAATGACATTGCGCTAAGACAAAAATAGGCTTAGCGCAAATCGCTCTTCTTTCTGCTTTACCTTCAATCCATCCTATACTTGTCGTATGGATAGCTGAAGTATATCTTCCGAGTTGTGTATTCCCCGAAAAATAGTTTTTCCGTGATAGACGTAGTCTTTTCCTTGTCCTAAGTCGAAATATACGATGAAAGTAATCAAGTTTAACATTTTAATGCAGGATGTGGGCTGTCTTTAAAGCCTGAACTTCACTGCGGCCCATCTGTTCTTCTCTTGATGATGCACGAATTGCAAACCGTTGCGTTCGGCTTCGGCCTGGATCATAGGAATGTCATCTACGTAGAAACCACTCATGAAGAGCTCTGCTCCAGGCTGCATACAACGTACATACTGTTTCATGTCGTTCAGCAGGATATTCCGGTTGATGTTGGCAATGATTACATCGAATGGTCCTTGTCCTTCCAGTGAAGAAGCATCTCCTTGAAATACGGAAATGTTGTCTACATGGTTCAGCTCGATGTTTTCCAACGAATTACGTACACACCATTCATCAATGTCAATAGCGGTGCAAGGTGTCGCACCACGCATGCGGGCAAGAATGGCAAGGATGGAAGTGCCGCATCCCATGTCGAGTAATGATTTACCTTTGAGGTTACTTTCCAACAATTCGGCAATAATGAGGCTGGTAGTTTCATGATGCCCCGTTCCAAAGGCCATTTGCGGATTGATGACAATGTCATATTCTGCTTGGGGAACATCATGGTGGAAAGTACTATGAATGACACAGCGATCTCCAATCACGATCGGCTGGAAAAAATTCTTTTCCCATTCCTCATTCCAGTCTTTGTCTTCAGCCTCTGCAAAAGTGTATTCGATCTTCGTGTCAGGCAGAGGAAACTCTTCAATGCTTGCCTTGACGGTGGTTTCGTTATACAAATCTTTCTGTATGTAGGCAGCAATACCATCTTCTTGTTCAACAAAACTTTCAAAGCCGGCATCACCCAATACGGCGGCAAGAATATCATTTGCCGTTTCTGTGCAGGGAGAGGTGCGGAATCTAAATTCTAAATATTTCATCGGAATATAATATTATTGTTAAATACAAAGAACTTTTTCGTTTGATGAATCGGATCCTTTGTATATTTGTTTAGCATTGCGCAAAGATAGTGTATTTAGGGAATACCCTATAATAATTTCGGGAAATTCTTCTAAGAAGGAAAAATCCCCTTGCTATCTTTGTGGTGTGATAAAAATAGATTAGTATAAAACCTGAATAAATACACCTAATAATGAAAAAGATTGTTTTTTTATCTCTTTTTGCCCTGTGCCTTCCTTGGATGGTTACAGCGCAGAACATAGACGATGATCTCTATTATGTTCCTTCCAAGAACAAGAAGGAAAAAAAGCAGGAGAAGAAGTCCGTAACTGCTACTCCGGCTGAAGAGATTGTAGTGAGATCAAATGCGCCGACTACAGTCTACACCTCGTCAGGAAATACCACTGTTGTAGTACAGGACCGTAAAGGCAACACACGCGATGTAGATGAATATAACCGTCGCTACAGTGCGCGTGAGAATGATTTTGTTATGGAAGACGATACTTTGTTTATCCGAGAAAAGGCGGTGCCCGATACCGAAGGCGAATGGGTGAACGGTTTCAACGGTTCGGACGATGATTACGAGTATGCGATGCGTATCGTGCGATTCCGCAATCCACGCTATGCCATAAGTATCAGTAGTCCTTATTATTGGGATGTTGTCTACGGACTGAATTCATGGGACTGGAACATTTACACTGACGGATTATATGCGTATGCTTTCCCCACTTTCTCCAATTGTTTGTGGTGGGATTGGCGTTATAATTCCTACGGTTGGGGATGGGGATATCCTTATTATGGTTGGGGCGGCTTCTATGGTGGCTGGAGTTGGGGATGGGGACATCATCATCACCATCATCATTACTATGCGGGAGGCTGGTATCCCGGACATTATTGGGGTAATAATCACTGGGGGGGAAGTCGTGTATATACCGACCGACGTTCGTATGGTGACCGCATATCTTCTGGCAATCGCATAGCAGGAACAACATCCGGTTCCCGACGTTCTTCTGGGACTATAGGCAATTCTCAAGTGCGGCGTAGTTCAGGAACTACGAGTGGAGAAACCAGAAGAAGTTCCGCCACAAGTTCAACCCGCCGTGTGGTAGGCACTCGTTCTTCGTCAGAGCGTCCGGGAATGAGTACGCGAACAGATGCGGCTTCGTCACGCCGTTCTACCTATACCCGTCCAAGCAGTACCCGTAGCAGTTCTTCATACAACAGTAGTGTGGAAAGCGTACGTAGTGGCAGCAATCGTGGAAGCAGTACGGTGCGCTCTTCCGGAACGACGACTCGTAGCAGCAGTACCCGTAGTGCTTCGACATACAACCGTGGCAGTTCGTCCGCCCCACGTAGTTACGATAGTGGTACGAGTACCCGTTCCAGCAGCCGTTCTTATGATTATAACCGTTCTTCCAGTAACTCTCGTTCTTCCAGTAGCAGCTATTCTTCCGGCAGCAGTTCACGCTCCGGCAGCTATTCTTCTGGTGGTAGTAGTTATTCTCGCTCAAGTAGTGGCGGAGGCGGTTCTTCCAGCAGAAGCAGTGGCGGAAGAAGATAAATATTAGGCATGAAAGTGTAGTAATTTTGAATCAAAAGGATATTGATTATGAATAGAAAAATGATTTTGGCCATTTTTTCCTTACTTGTTTCGGCAGGGATGAATGCGCAGACTATATATGATGTCACAAAGATGACAGAAAAGGACTTGAATGGAACGGCCCGCTTTGTTGGTATGGGTGGTGCTATGGGAGCATTGGGGGGCGATATCTCTACCATTGCAACGAATCCTGCCGGTATAGGTATCTATCGTAGTAATGATGCTACTGTTTCATTTGGTTTTTCATCCATTGGAACGGAAAGTAAGTATGGTGGAAATACGTTTAATTCAGACAAGAACCGTTGGCAACTGGATAATGCCGGTTTTGTACTCTCCAATAAGATAGGTAATCAGACCGTCTTGCGTTATGTCAACTTTGGATTCAACTATCATCGTGCCAAATCGTTCAACAAGATGACCTCGATGGAAGGTCTGATAAATCTTACCCCTGGTGGAGATGTGGTTTCGCAAACTTATCAGATGGCATCTCAGGCAGGAAGGATGTTGGACTATGGGTGTAATATTGACGATGTGAGTGCAAATGGTAATGTCTTTGACAACAACAATGTGGGATGGCTGGCTGCATTAGGATGGGAAGGTTATCTTTATAATCCTATTCTTAACGACGGACATATAACCGGTTTTAAAGCTTATCTTCCGCAGCCTTACAGCAAGGCTAAGTCGCGTGAGGCGGGTGGAGTTGACCAATATGATTTCAATATCTCATTCAATTTTAACGATCGGGTATATTTAGGTATGACCGTAGGAGCTTATGATCTGAACTACACCAAGAGTTTCCTTTATAGTGAAGACTACAGTACAAATGAATATTATGATTTGGATAGTTGGACAAGAATAGATGGGACAGGATTTGATGTGAAGTTCGGAGCCATTATACGTCCTGTAGAGACTTCTCCCCTGCGTATTGGCCTTGCAATACATACTCCTACGTTCTATAAGTTGACATTAGCGACTAATGTTTTGCTTAAATCCGGTATTTATAGAGAGAATACAGAAGGTGAGACAAAGTTTTATGAAACTACCGTAGATAGCTACGACTTTCTGAATAATAAGGATATGTCTTATGATTATGAGCTCCGTACTCCGTGGAAGTATAATTTGAGTTTAGGCTATACGGTAGGAAAGAATCTGGCGCTTGGTGCCGAATATGAATATCAGGATTATTCAAGTTCGCGTCTTTATTATCCGGAAGGAGATGAAATGAGGTATGAAAATTCTACGATAAAAGAGATGTTGAAGGGCGTAAGCACTTTCCGTATAGGCGCTGAATACAAAGTGATTCCGGAGTTTGCTTTGCGTGCCGGATACAACTACAGTTCGGCTGCTTACAAAGATGGGGCATACAAGGATTTGCCGTTAAATTCAGTTATGACGGATACGGATTATGCCAATGCGAAGTCGAAAAGTAACTATACGTTAGGTATCGGTTATCGGGGCTCAATGCTTTATGTAGACTTGGCCTATCAGTACAGTGCTTATAAGTCTGATTTTTATGCCTTTGACGATGAGTATCTGAACAAAACGGAAGTGACGAATACGCATAGCCAAGTAATATTTACTTTAGGAATGCGGTTCTAAAAATGAAGAGGGTGTTTATGCCCAAGTTAAAATATTTAAGGGTGTATCAAAACTCCTTTTTTGAGAAAAGAAGGTGTGTCAAAATGCCTTTTTAAAGAAAATCACCTCTGCTACAGCTATTTGTGACAGGGGTGATTCTTTCAATTCGGGCATTATGACACACCTTCTTCTTTTAATGGAGACATTATGACACTCTCATTTTCATAAAAAAAGAGAGAGGATTAACATCCCCTCCCTTTTAACTGTAATTCTTTCAAAGCAATTATTTCTTGAAATAGCGGTTATACAGACCTTCGAAGCCTTTACCGTGACGAGCTTCATCCTTAGCCATTTCATGAACAGTGTCATGGATAGCATCCAGATTCAGGGCTTTGGCACGGGTTGCGATACGCTTCTTATCCTCGCAAGCACCTGATTCTGCATTCATTCTCTTTTCGAGGTTAGTCTTTGTATCCCATACGCAGTCACCCAGCAGTTCAGCGAATTTGGAAGCGTGTTCAGCTTCTTCCCATGCATAACGTTTGAAAGCCTCTGCTACTTCAGGATAACCTTCGCGATCAGCCTGACGGCTCATAGCCAAGTACATACCAACTTCTGTACATTCACCCATGAAGTGATTGTTCAGGTCTTTGATCATTTCTTCGTCGCAGCCTTTGGCAACGCCGATAACATGTTCGTCAGCGAAAGTCAGAGCACCGCCTTCTGCAGTTTCTTCTACTTCTACGAACTTGCTTGCAGGAGCTTTACACAACGGGCATTTTTCGGGAGCGGCATCACCTTCATGTACGTAACCGCATACTGTACATCTAAATTTTTTCATTTTCTTTTTGATTTTAATAAATTAGTAAATCGTTTGTTATTATTGTATTATGTTAGTCATATCTTGTTCCTGATCTGCCTTACATTGTTTACATATTCCTTTATAATAAAAATGTAATTCTTGTATTTCGTGTCCATCCATTTTCATGTCACCCACTTTCTTTATGGCATTGTCGTATGCCAAATCATAGATTTTACCACAATACTTACAGAGAAAATGGGCGTGCGGGGTCGTATCGGCATCGTAGCATGTATTACGCTCATCAATAGTCAGGGTCTGTGCAGCTCCTTCTTCCGTTAGAATTTTCAGTGTATTGTACACGGTAGTTTTTGAGAGCGTAGGGATAGTTGGCGACAGTGCAGTATATATCTCATCTACCGTAGGGTGCGTGTGATGCTCCATGAGATATTTCATGATGGCTATACGCTGCACCGAAGGTTTTATATGATGCTCTTGCAATCGTTCAACTACTTTTTCCATAATCCTTTTAATACAAACTTGTAATAATTACATTTTTATTTCCCTTGCAAAGATAGATACTTCTTTTATTTCTCCAAAAGATTTTCTGCTTTTTTTTGGTAGTTGAACAGGATGGAACCGCATACTTTGTCACTTAAATGCGGATAAATCAGGAACATGTCCGCGGGAAAGGAATTATAATTTTGTGTTTTATGGATAAATAGCGTATTTTTGCCTCGAATATTATAAATGAATCCTTATGAATTACGGATATGTGAGAGTTGCGGCGGCTGTGCCCCGTGTTAAGGTGGCGGACTGTAAGTTCAACGCCAGGGAAATAGAAAAGGAAATTATCATTGCCGAGGGTAAAGGTGTACAAATCATCGCATTCCCGGAGCTGTGTATTACAGGATATACATGTGGCGACTTGTTTGCCCAGCAATTGCTGCTCGAAGAGGCAGAAATGGAGTTGATGCAGATTATCAACAATACGAGGCAGCTGGACATCATTGCCATATTGGGTTTGCCGGTGGCATTGAATGGCATGTTGCTGAATACGGCTGTTGTCATTCAGAAAGGAAAAGTGCTGGGAGTAGTGCCTAAGACTTATCTTCCCAATTACAAGGAATTCTATGAAAAGCGCTGGTTCACTTCAGCTGCATGTGTGACGGAGACGAGTGTGCGCCTTTGCGGCCAAGTGGTGCCCATGAGGGCAGACCTGCTCTTTGAGATGGCAAACACGACATTCGGCATCGAAATCTGCGAAGACTTGTGGGCTCCCATTCCTCCCAGTTCTTCATTGGCGATGCAAGGGGCTGAGATTGTGTTCAATCTCTCGGCGGATAATGAATGTATAGGTAAACATAATTATCTGTGTTCGTTGATCAGCCAGCAGTCGGCACGTTGCATTGCCGGTTACGTATTCAGTTCGTGTGGTTTTGGAGAATCTACTACGGATGTGGTATTTGCCGGGAACGGTCTGATTTTTGAGAATGGAAACAAGTTGGCTTCCAGCAAACGTTTCTCATTGGAAGGGCAAGTGGTGATCAGTGAGATTGACGTGGAATATATTCGTTCCGAGCGTCGTGTGAATACAACTTTTACAGCTTGCCGGACACATTGTGTACCCAGGGAAGCCATGCGCGTTTCTACGGAATATGTGAATGTCAAAGAGCTGGAACTGACACGTACTTTCGATCCGCATCCGTTTGTTCCGCAGGGAGCTGAATTGGATGAACGTTGCGAAGAGATCTTCTCTATACAAGTGGCCGGACTGGCGCAACGGTTGGTACACACTCATGCACAAAGTGCAGTGGTCGGAATTTCCGGTGGACTGGATTCTACATTGGCATTGCTGGTATGCGTCAAGACGTTCGATAAACTGGGATGGTCGCGTAAGGGGATCATCGGTGTTACTATGCCGGGATTCGGAACTACTGACCGAACACATACAAATGCTGTGGATTTGATGGAATCTTTGGGGATAACCGTCCGTGAGGTCAGCATTAAGGAAGCATGCATCCAGCACTTCAAAGATATCGGGCATGACGTGAATGTCCATGATGTGGTCTATGAGAATTCTCAGGCGCGGGAACGTACGCAAATATTGATGGACATTGCCAATCAGACTAACGGAATGGTAATCGGTACGGGCGACTTATCTGAGTTGGCATTGGGATGGGCTACTTACAACGGCGACCATATGTCCATGTACGGGGTCAATGGAAGTGTGCCCAAGACTTTGGTCAAACATCTGGTGAAGTGGGTTGCGGAACATGATGTGGATGATTCCTCTCGCGCTACGCTGCTCGATATCGTGGATACTCCGATCAGTCCGGAACTTATTCCGGCAGATGAAAACGGAAACATCAAGCAGATAACGGAAGACTTGGTCGGACCGTATGAGTTGCACGATTTTTTCCTCTACTACTTCTTGCGTTGCGGTTTCCGGCCTTCCAAGATATTCTTCCTTGCTGCCCAAACTTTTAAGGGAGTATACGATGAAGAGACCATCAAGAAATGGTTGCGGACCTTCTTCCGTCGTTTCTTCAACCAGCAATTCAAGCGTTCCTGCCTGCCCGACGGACCGAAAGTAGGTAGCATCTCCATTAGTCCTCGTGGCGACTGGCGAATGCCGAGCGACGCATCGTCAGAGGCTTGGTTGAGAGAAATTTAAGTTTCGCAAGCGAAACTTGAGTTAATTATAATATTTGCGGTAAATCTCTTTGAACTCCTTGCTGGTGCGGAAAGTCTGGAGCCAGGCGTTCAGGCTATCCAGCAAGGCGGGAGATTGCTTGCTGACTGCCCATGAATAGAATTGCGTGAAACTGATATCCGTTTTGATATCTATTTGGGGGAGGTCTTTGGCTACGGCACGGGCAATGCTTTCATCACATACGGCATAATCGATGTCTCCGTGGGCAACGAGAGCAATCAGTTGTTCCGGACCGTACTTGTCTATTTCTTTAATATATATGGTGTCACCTATTTCATTCCCCAAGTTATGAATGCGAAGGATGGAAGGTGCCCCTTTCACTACGTGCAAGGTTTTGCCTGCCAGGTCCAGTTGGTTTCTGACAAACAGGGAGTCGGAGGGTGAAGTTGCTTTTCGCTGTACGAGAACCTGCTTGTTCAGTACGATGGGAGTGGTGAGCAACAGTGAATCTTTCAATTCGCTGGTTGCCGGAATACTATAGGCAATCACATCAAATCTCCCTTCTGCCAATCCTTCAAGTCGCTTGCTGAAACTCATTTCAGGGATTATCGTTGCTTTCCAGCCGCGGTTGCGGGCAAATGCTTCTATCAGTTCATAATGAAAACCTGCCAAAGTGTCTCCGTCTACATGAAAGCTGATGGAATTGTATTCCGTAGCAGCACGGATGACCTGCTGGTCGGCAATTTCCGCATAATCACGCGGATGCCCTTTCGGCTTCTCTTTCTTGAGAAAGAGAGTGGCTATACAGGCTGCTATGACGCCCATCGCCGCATATTTCAGGATTCTCGTTGTCGGTATTCTCATTTACATGCACATATATAGGGAGTTAATCATAAAAATTCCATGATACGCCGACCCTGAGAAGACTTGGATTGATAGGGTAGTGGGGGACAAGGAAAGAGTTGCGTGTTCCCATACCCTGATTTACGTGGGAGTACATGGCAAAAAGCCGCGTACGTTTCAAATGTATATTCGCATAGATATTGACTATCGGATAGCCTCCGATTTCCACCTGGTCATCGTCCGGTTGCAGATGAAACTGCTGGATGGCAGGCGTATAGGCAGGAGCATGATATTTGGTAAAGTAACGAACATCGGCACCCACTTGCACGGTAAGCACTTTCTTTGCCAACTTGGTCAATATGTAGAAGTTGGAGTATAGCGAAAGTTTGGGCAGCGGCAGAAGGGTTTCATCGCTCGATTGCTGCCATACCACTTCATTGTCCAGATGGAAAATGCCGATACGGAAGTTCTGGTTCAGTATGGCGGAAATGACCTGTATGTTTCCACTATATTGTGCCGGAACGGCATTTTGATTGAAGTACGTGTAGTTCTTTATGTTTTCTACACCGGCACGGAGGTTGGTGCCCCATCGGTCGATGTTCAGTTCGCCTTCCACACGGGTGCGAAATTCTTTTTCCATATCGTTGTTATCCCAGATGAACTGGTTGGAGTGATAATGTCGCATATAGAAGGAAGGCAACGTGTTCTTCACGAATCCCCTAACCATGAGATTGACCGTATCTTTCCAGAGGCGGAAGTTCAGGTCCATGTTTCCGTTTACCTGAAATTGTCCTAAGGCCTTGTCCATGATGCCTATCTCGCCATCTACAGAGTAGTGCAGGGTTTTTCCTTGTCGTTTGGCAAGTTCGCCTCCGACGTATATTTCCTGTTCGGTGAAGCGGTCTGTAGTTATGGAGTCCTGATTCATCAAGTCATACCGGCTGAACTTATGGGATAGATAGGCGGTCAGTCCGGCTTTGGCATACTTGTTGAATCCCTCCAACAGGGCGATACCGAATACATTCTTTACGCTGAATGCGGTAGTCGAGTCGCGACTGACACCGAATTTGTTGTAATTGGCATTCGCATTCGGACTCTCTACAGCTTGGAAACGGTGGCGCAAGCGCTCCACTTTGAACGTATGGATGAAACTGGTGACCGGCACAAACTCTTCAACGAGGTTGCCATTATCTGCGAGGGTAGCACTATTCTTGATGCTGTCTTGCCGGATATTATTCACTTGCATAAGGCTGTCCGTCAAGAGGCTGTCGGCGGTCAGTGCGGGCGGCATGTTCAGGCTGTCCGAAGCAAGCGAAGGTTGCTGCTTCCTTGTAGGCATGGTGGCGTTGGATGCAGCAAAGTCTTGCTGGGGGACATTCGAGTCGGATTGTTCCTTCATGACCTTTCGTGTGAATCCCATCCGGTAACGTTGTGTAAGGTAGACATAGAAATCTTTGTTCCGGTTGGAAGCCTGTTCCATGTTCACGGGAATGGTTGTAGATTCATACTGTTTCTTACCTTCGGCCATCGTGTCGGGGCGGGTGATATAACCATCATTCGTTATACCGCCGTTTTCGTTCATCTTCAGACAGAAGTTATTGTATACGGCTTGCAACTGGTAGCGTTCGCCGATATAGCTTCCGAATATGCCGGCATTGAAATGTGAAGTAGACTGGTTGGTGTAATATCCGCGTCCATACAGGTAGTCGAACTTGAAGCCGAAAGCAAGGCGCTTGTTCACGTTGACGGAGAAGTAAGATTTGAACCGTTCTTCGCCGCTGATTTTGTTTCCTGCCTTGTAGTAAGTCAGGTTGGTATACGGAACATTGCTGTTGGTGAACAGCATCTGGTCGGGATGGACGAAGAAGCTGGAGAATGGCGCCATGAATATGGTCGGTTCTTCGCTTGTCCGGTCGAAGAAGATGCGTGACAGGCGGGGGGAACCAAGGTTTCCTAAAGTGTTGTATTGTCCCGTCATGCCTGTTCCCAAGTTAGTATTCTGGAAGTTCAGGTTGGCGGTATCGGCAGGTATGATGGTCCGGTTGCCTAATGTTTCGCTTAACCGCCACATGTAGAGTTTGGGCGGAATACTTTGTACGTCGACACCGGTATCCAAACTGTCCGGTTGTCTGGATGGATCTATCTGGTTGCCGTTTGGATCACGGTTATCCAGGGTATTGAGCATGCGCTGTGCTTGTGCCGTCAGCAGTCCCAATACGAATAGCAATATGGATGTTAATAGAATGCGTCTCATAATTAAGCGCAAAGATACAATAAAAAATTATTTGCTTGCTGAAATCCGTCTTTTTTGCCTATATTTTTGCACGGCTTATTTAAAAAACAAAGATCTTTAAGATAATATCTTTTTTCACAAGATACAGATTCCCTCTTTTTCTTTGAGCTGATGAGTTTGTAAAGAAAATGCCAATATATGTAACGGGTGATAAGAAGTAATGTAATGCCGCATTACATTACTTCTTATCACCCGTTACATATATTGTTATTCTATGGCTCAAGTTTCGTATCTTTCCGAATATGGCGATCTTGCTGAGTGTCGCCGCCGCATGCATCCACTTCACATGTATCCACTTCACATCATATTTCCTTCTAAAAACACATATTTTTTTAATATCATGTTACACACACAAATGTAGGTATAGGGTAGGGGGGCTACCCTATATAGATAATAAAATGTGTGTGTAACAAGTCCTTTAAAAAAAGATAAGAAAAGACGAGCCTGCGCGCGTATGTGCCCGAGTACATTATTATAAAAGGAAATCCTCCTGTTAACCCTCCTGTTGTTAGCTTGAAAGTGAGATGCTGCAATACTGTTATGGATGTGATAAAGTACGAAACAAAGCGGATAATAACAATGTCACTAATGATTAATGATTGCGAAATAGGGGAAAGTGTTTTTTAAACGTTCGTTTATTGAACGCAAAGATAGTGCGTAGAAATGAAACGACAAAATTTCTGATAAATAAAAGTACTTTAATTTTCGAAGGTATTTGCTATTGTGTTAACTTATAGCAAGTTATCACCTTGACAAAAATATGCTTTTTCCGTCATTTTTTTATTGAAAGAATCTTAGTAGTGATAAGCCCTCAAAAAGCGTTTAATAAACGAACGATTAAAAAACGTTTTCTTGAACTTAATATCTTCGTTTATAACGAATTAAGCTGAAATATCTATTTGTTACGGTTTGAAAGGGAATATGTCTCGTTCAAACCGCGAAGCGCACCCGGAATTATAATAAAATCCTCGATCTTCTTTTTGCAAGTGGTTGAAAATCAAAAATATTGGTTTGCGGCTCGCACTCGCGACAAGCAAGAATTTACAATCCGAAAATTCTTGGATAAGCTTAGATCCGAAGAGAATCTGGATCTTGATTATTACCTTCCTACGCGAATTGTGATATCCCAGTTGAAGTATCGTCGGAAGCGAAGTGAAGTCCCTGTTATCCGTAATCTGATTTTTGTTCGTGCCACGAAGCAGACTGCCTGTGATATTGCCAATGTCTATGGTGTGCAGCTTTTCTACATGAGAGACCTGCTTTCCCATTCTATGCTTGTTGTTCCCGATAAGCAGATGGAAGACTTTATGTTCGTGATGGACCTGAATCCGGACGGTGTGGGCTTTGATATCGAACCGCTCACTGTAGGTAAAAAGGTGAAAGTGATCAAAGGGGACTTTTGCGGCATTGAGGGTGAGATTGTTACGGAAGCCAATAAGACATACGTTGTCATTCGCATCAAGGGTGTCTTGATTGCGAGCGTTAAAGTGCCTAAATCCTATTTAAAGTTGATACAGTAATACTATCCTGATTATATTTTAATCATATACTTAATGAATTCTTTACTTTCTTGTGCTCTTGAACTTCAGCATGCTGCACATACTTTAATGTATTTCGGCATGGATGGCGAGCCTCTTTATTCCGATGATTTTTGCCGTCAGAACAAAGAAGTCCTTGTTAAATCCGATTCTCTCTTTTCCACAAAAAGTGCCGATATTGAGGAGGAGGCTAATCTGTGTCTGGCTCTTCTGATGGGCTATAATGCCACTATTTATAGTCATGGGGATAAGGACCGGAAGAAACAGGTTGTTCTGGAGCGTGCCTGTAATGTTCTGGAGTATCTTCCTGCCTCTTTGCTTAAGGTTCGTCTGCTGGCCTACTGTTATGGTGAAGTTTATGAAGAATCTTTACTTCAAGAGGCTCATTCCATTATCAATAGTTGGGATAAGGAATCTTTGACTTCCGAGCAAACAGAAATTATGGAAGAACTGAAGAATATTGAAGCGAATCCTTATCCTTTTGAGGAGGTGGAAGAGTCTGTATGTTCCCTCCCTTCTTCTACATATCAAAATTAAATGTAGACAAATATTTAGATAGAACTGATTATATCATAAGTATTTACCATAATGCGCGATTTTAATAAAATAAAAATAGCTGTAGCCGGTACCGGTTATGTAGGTCTCAGTATAGCGACATTGTTGTCACAACATCATGAAGTGGTGGCTGTAGACGTAATCCCCGAAAAGGTAGAGAAAATCAACAATCGTATCTCTCCCATCCAAGATGAGTATATCGAAAAATACTTTGCTGAGAAAGATCTGAACCTGACCGCCACACTTGACGGCAAGTTTGCCTATAAAGATGCGGATTTTGTAGTTATAGCCGCCCCCACCAACTATGATCCGGTGAAGAACTTCTTTGATACCCATCACATAGAGGACGTCATAGACATGGTGTTAGAGGTGAATCCCGAGGCGGTTATGGTCATCAAATCAACCATTCCTGTGGGCTATTGCCGTTCTTTGTATGTAAAATACGCGCGGAAGTTCGCCCAAATGGGTCCTTTGTCTGACGGTAAACGCCGTGAGTTCCGTTTACTCTTCTCTCCTGAGTTTCTTCGTGAAAGCAAGGCACTCTATGACAATCTCCATCCGAGCCGTATCATCGTCGGCTATCCCAAGATGATGGGCGCGGAATGGGAGGAGGAGAATGAGGCCATCCGCCGGATACAAGGCAACCACATGAAGGAAGCCGCCGAGACTTTCGCCAAACTCCTTGTGGAAGGTGCTGAATCTCCTTCTGCTGACAATCCCGTCATGGAACAGTACAAGGAGAGCAAGAACATCCCCGTCCTCTTTATGGGGCTGAAGGAAGCGGAGGCTGTCAAGCTTTTTGCCAACACCTATCTTGCCCTTAGAGTATCCTACTTCAATGAACTGGATACCTATGCCGAGGTTAAAGGCTTGGATACGGCTTCCATCATTAACGGCATCGGCCTCGACCCGCGTATTGGCACGCATTACAATAATCCATCATTCGGTTATGGTGGCTACTGCTTACCCAAAGACACCAAGCAGCTCCTTGCCAACTATCAGGATGTACCCCAAAATATGATGACAGCGATTGTAGAGTCAAATCGCACTCGCAAGGATTATATAGCGGATGCTGTTCTTCGCAAGGCTGGATGGTATGACTACTATAGTAATAATCAGTATGATGGTTCAAAAGAATCTGTTACTGTTGGTGTCTATCGTTTGACAATGAAGAGTAATTCTGACAACTTTCGCCAGTCGGCAATCCAAGGTATCATGAAACGGATTAAAGCTAAAGGGGCTACCGTTATTATCTATGAACCAACTCTTGCAGATGGCGAATCGTTTTTCGGTTCATTGGTAGTGAATGATTTAATAAAGTTCAAAGTTTTATCGAATGTGATTATTGCTAACCGCTTTGATGATTGTTTGGTTGATGTAGAAAATAAGGTTTATACGCGTGATATCTTTAGATGTGATTAACAATAAACGAGTTAAATTGATTAATCATGCGAATCAACAGTTTAAAGCTATTGCTTTTTTAAAGCTGTTTCTATTTAATTATATTAATATATGGAAAGTCTTATTAAACATTCCATGACTCCTCTTTCTTGGGGCAAGAAAATCGAAATACATGCGTCTTTCTGCATATCGTACAAACTGTGCTTTACTTAGCCCTGCACGTATCAGAAGATAAAAAGGGTTCTAGTAGAAAACGAGTGGGGATTGAGAGTTCTTAATTATCTGTAAGGTGCCATGACGGAGGAAGAGTTCCAGGATGGCTGGAAGATGAGTTGCTTAGACTTTAAAATCAAACTCGTCTTTTGAAATCTTTTAGGGGAAATCTTGTAAGTAGGCTTTCCCTATGAGGTATTTCAGAATTGGATGCTTATAGAACTTCAAAATCAGATACTAACAATTTTATTTACTCATGTCACAATCGTCTATAAAGAAAAATTTTGCTTATAAGAGTATACTGACTATTTCTACTTATTTAATTAGTTTCATTACATTTCCATATGTAGCTCGGGTACTGGGTGTTGAACATATAGGTTTAGTTAATTTTGTGGATAATACAGTGAATTATTTTTTATTATTCGCAACGATGGGGATTGGGCTATTGGGTGTCCGTGAAATAGCAGCAGTGAAAGAAAATAAGAAATGCTTAGAGCAGATTTATTCAAACATATTGGCATTGAATTTATTATTTACTATGGTATCGTTGGGTATATATTTGCTTTGTATAGCGGCAATACCCAAATTGCGCCAATATGACGAATTGTTTTATATAGGAACGGGCAAAATACTTTTTACAGTGTTTCTAGTGGAATGGTTTTTTACGGGAATAGAGAATTTCCGGTATATCACATTGAGAAGTATCCTTATAAAAGTCTTTTATGTAATCAGTGTTTTCATATTTGTAAGAGATACATCAGACTATCAGCTTTATTTTATACTCACAGTAGGAGTGGTTGTGTTGAATGCTTTTATTAATCAATTATATATTCGAAAATTTGTCAGGATTAGGTGGTGTAATATACACTTATTCAAGTATATTAAGCCAAACATTACATTGGGTATTTATACGTTGATGAGTTCGATGTATCTCACCTTTAATGTAATGTATTTAGGATTGGTGTCTGATAATACGGAAGTAGGTTATTATACGACAGCGTTTAAGCTATACTCTGTGCTTTTAGGTTTCTTTACTGCATTTACGAGTGTAATGTTACCTCGAATGAGTTCCTTGTTGGCAAACGGTGAAAATGCCCGCTTTCAAGAATTAGTGGATCATTCGTTCTCTGTAGTATCTACTTTCTGTATACCTTTGATTTTATATAGTATGATTCTAGCTCCTCAGATTATTTACATCCTATCCGGTCCTGAATATGAAGGAGCTGTATTTCCGATGCGAATTATTATGCCAGCAGCGTTTGCGGTAGGTATGGCTCAAGTATTAGCAATTCAGATATTGATGCCAATGAAAAAAGATAGGGTGTTATTGATGGCATCAATCATCGGTGCGATTGTCAGTTTGTTAATCAATTTACTGGTAGTTCCATATACGGCAAGCGTAGGATCTGCTGTCGTATTGTTATGTTCAGAAATGGTTGTAGCTGCGACATACGTGGTGTATGTACTATCGTATAGGTTAGCACGAATTCCTATTAGAATTGCATGGAAAAATGTTTGCTATTCTTTGCCTGGCGCATTGGTTTGCTGGGGATGCAACAGGTGGATAGAAAATGAGTTTGTGGGAGTAGTATGTGCGGTGATATTGGCGGGAACGGTATGGATAATAGTACAAATAATTGCAAAAACTTCTGTGGGGGAACGAATAAAAAGTATTTCTTTATTACGGCAGTGATGCCAGTGCTGAAATGGCGGCTGCTTATTACATACTGGAACGTTAAAGTTATATAGCAGTTCTATTTGGAACTTCATTGGCATTTTTCTCATAAAATATCTTTTATGGGTGTAGGGATTATGCTAATATGATTTCTGACAAAATGATTTTGCTACCAGCAATGTTAATTTCAAAACTAATTAATTAACAAAACTCGGTTTAGGGTATACTTATGTGCTCTTTCAAAGGAGAATGCCTTAAATAGAGTATTTACATGTTTTTTATATGGATGTATCGGTTATTGTAGTGAATTATAAAACACGCGACTTAACTTTACAGTGCCTTCGTTCTCTTTTTAAGTATACGTATGGTGTGAAGATGGAGGTTATTGTAGTTGACAATGCATCTCAGGATGATACGCCTTATTCTATACGCCGGGAGTTTCCGCAGGTACGTGTGGTAGAAAGTCAGGAAAATCTAGGGTTTGGAAAGGCTAACAATCTGGGTAATACTTATGCAATAGGTAAATACCTTTTTTTGCTTAATAGTGACACAATCGTTATCCACAACATTGTTCGCCAGTTTTTCGAATTTATGGAAATACATCCGGAATATGTTTCATGTGGTGGAAACTTGTTGGACAGAGATGGGGTTAATTGCAATGTAGGGGGGAATTTTCCTTCGGTAATGCAGGAGTTTCTGAGTATTGGCTTTCATAGGTTAGTGCCTCGTTGGTTTAAAAATCGATATACTTTGAGCAAGTCTGTAGCAGATAGCGGGATGGACGATATTTGTTACGTGATAGGTGCTGATATGTTTATTCGTAAAGAGATATTTGATCGCTTTCAGGGTTTCGACCCTGCCATTTTTATGTACTACGAAGAAACAGATCTTTATTATCGGATGCATTTGGAAGGATTGCGTTCGTGTATATTGCCCTATGCGCCTTTGATACATCTGGAGGGAGGGTCGTTTGGCTCTCATAGTCGTTTCTTTAACTTGAGAAAGATAGAAATGTTATTATGTAGCAAATGTTATTTTTTTCGTAAACACTATTCACGTAAAGCTGTGATGACTATGAAATGTTATGTGGCTATTGGAGCTATTATTCGTCCACACCGCTATAAATGTAACTTATTTGGTTTCCTTAAAAAGATTATTAAAGAATAAGTAGTAGATAAATGTTTTTCGGAACGATTTTTTACGAGTTAGCTTTGGGCACAGTTATAAGGTCAGTAGTCAAAAATTAGCTATTGATTGAAAGTTCTATCTTCTTGCGACTAAAATTCTAGAATTTATGTATAACAATGAAGATTTAGAACGTTACTATCGTGAAATGTACCGTTTGAATAATCATGGGATATCTCTGAGCTACATGACACTGACCTACTGGCTTGAAAAGGGTGCTGGATTCACCAAAGAATTAGGTTGTGATGCTCAAAAATATAGCATAAAGAAGAGCTCCAACGTCAATTGTGAAGAGAAGATTGTCATTTCTTCATTTCTTCTGTAGCCGAACGCATTGAAAAACATTCTGGGTGCCCGTTAGGTTAAGGTGCTACATCGGACGGTTACAATATTTATATGTATCCGGAAAACAAGTTGTACAACACGGGACATTTTGCTGCTTGGTTCATGTTCGTACTAAGTTTGTATATATTTATGAGTAGGGTGGTGACCTAAATGTGAAACGGATGCCGGACTATATGGGTTGGTTGTATGTTCAGAAAGATCTTTATTGCCGGGGCGATCTTCCTGCTGACAAGATATCTCGCCAGCGTAACGTTCTCTAGGGTGTCAAAATTGGATGCTTATTTTCTATTCCACAAATTGTCTGATTTAAATAAATTGCTCTTATGCCTTTATTTAAATTATTTGTAACAATATTAAATGTTCCGCGAATTATTCCATCATTTATCTTGTTTTGTTTAAAAATCAATGATTGTGAAGATGATGTTAAGCGAGCTCTTATTCATCGGCACTTTAATTCTAATGTTTTTATTGGTTTTTGTTATTTAATGGTTTTTGATAAAACTTTCAGGAATATCTTTTATAAGCGTATTGGTAAACTTAAATATTTTATATACTATTTTATGCCTCCACATGATTGCTTCGTTATTACCACATATATGGATTGTGGAAAAGGTTTTTGGGGAATCCATCCAATCGCAACTTTTGTAAATGCTGATAAGGTTGGTGAAAATTTTACTGTAAGAAACAATGTAACAATCGGTGCAAGTAAAACTGGACGTCCAACAATTGGAAATAATGTTATTGTAAATACAAATTCTCTTATTGCAGGTAAAGTAAATATTGGGAATAATGTAGTTGTAGGGGGACAGTTGTGTAAGTAGTCAAAAAATGGCTATTAATTGAAAGTGCTAACTTCGCTGCGAA
>NZ_CAJUHF010000013.1 GCF_910585845.1 uncultured Bacteroides sp.
TGGTCAAATTAGCCACTATAAGATTATTATTGAGGAAAATTTAAACAGGCTCTAAACTCCCGAATAATTCTTTTCAACTCCCGATAACTCCTCAAAGACAGTTCTTCAAACAAATATCTTCCGCCAATCAGAGAAGATTGTTCGCCGAAAGGTACCTCTCTGCTTCCAGTGCAGCTTTACAACCGCTACCCGCCGCCGTAATGGCTTGACGATAATGAGGATCGGCAATATCACCGGCAGCAAATACTCCCGGCACCTTCGTCCGCGGGCTGTTGCCTTCGGTCATGATATATCCATTTTCATCCGTATCCAGATAAGCTTTGAAGATATCCGAATTAGGCTGATGGCCGATAGCGAGGAAGAAACCGTCGATAGGCAGATCGTAACGTTCCTCGTCCGACTCGCCCATACGCTTCACCAGATGGACACCTTCCACTCCACCCTCGCCGAACAAGCCTACAGCATTATGCTCGAACAAGACCTCTATATTCTCCCGATTCATCACACGCTCTTGCATGATCTTGGAAGCGCGCAAGAAAGGCTTACGTACCACCAGATAGACTTTCTTCGCCAAACCGGACAGGTAAACCGCCTCTTCACAAGCCGTATCACCCCCGCCGACTACAGCTACAACCTTCTTCCGATAGAAGAAACCGTCGCAAGTGGCACAAGCGCTGACGCCTACACCTGCATATTTCTTTTCATCCTCCAGTCCCAGATATTTCGCTGTAGCACCAGTGGCAATAATCAGTGTATCCGCCTCGATCACCTTCTCTCCATCAATCGTCACCTTATAGGGAGCGGCACTCAGGTCGGAAGCCGTAGCTACACCGAAACGCAGGTCGGCACCGAAACGCTCAGCCTGCTTACGCAAGTCGTCCATCAACTGCTGACCGCTGATACCTTCGGGATAACCGGGGAAGTTCTCCACATCCGTAGTAGTAGTCAACTGACCGCCGGGCTGCAATCCTTCATAAAGCACCGGAGACAGATTAGCACGACCCGCATAAATGGCTGCTGTATAACCAGCCGGTCCGGAACCTACAATCAGACATTTTACTTTTTCTGTTTCCATAATCATTTCATTTATATTATTCTTAGTATATTTGTTTTAGAAGTTATTAGGAGTTATCGGGAGTTAGAAGGAGTTATCATTCCGCTACGCTTCGTCAGGAGTTAAAGCCAATAGTCTTAACTGCTAAAGGATAAAAGGATAATATTACTCTATCATCAGCCATCAATGACCACCCCTCCCCCTAATTGTCAATTATCAATTGTCAATTATCAACTGTCAATTGTTCTGTTCAATCCCTCAAGTCAATCACCTCCGCAGTAGGATAGGCATTTCGGTCGAAGGTAAAAAAACTATCGTGATAGGTCTGTCCCGATTTATAAGATGTGATACGGATGACCACATTTCCCCCTCCCCTTTGCTGCATGCTGACACGCAAAGGCTGAAATGTATCTTTAGCGATATAAAGATTGACGGACTGCAAATCCTGTCTTTTATCCATAGCTGTCAGCGTGACTTCATATATGGACTTTCCGCCAAAAGCATTCGTACTACCCGAACGGATCTGATATCCCTGTTTGTAAATGGTCAACAGGGCGTACGGGTTAATGCTCTGCAACTCGTCTGCGGTAGGTTCGGAGATGTTCACTTCGTCACTACCGGAAAGATAACTCCACTGCGTACGACCGTCGAACCAGGTCTTCACTCCTTCGGAATCCAACATAAACTTCCGTCCCTGCAAACGGATAACTCCCGTGGAACTACCTTCCGACACACCATTCGAACTGGCTTGCACAGTAAACTCCGCCTCTACCCCTCCCGCACGGCGGAAAGCATCAGCAGTACGGTCCAATACCGTTTTGGCATCTAATTGCTGCGCCGAAGCCGGAAGCAGCAGACCGAACAAACATATATAAGTTAATAGTATATTCTTCATTACTTGTCTAACAATAATTATAGCAGATTGTTCAAACTGCAACTATAACAGATTATTCAAGCTGCAATTACAACAGATTACTCAAACCGCAATTACAACAGATTACTCAACCGCATCTGCAAATCATTCTCGTCAACACAGAGCACCTCACGCGGTTTACTACCTTGCGTCGGTCCTACGATGCCGGCTTTCTCCAGTTGATCCATGATACGCCCTGCGCGGTTATATCCGATGGAGAACTTACGCTGAATGAGCGAAGTGGAACCTTGCTGATGGATGACAATCAAACGGGCGGCATCTTCGAACAACGGATCAAGACGTCCCATATCCACATCTCCCAAATCACTACCCCCGTCTTCACCTACATACTCAGGCAGATAGAACGCTGTAGGATAGCCCTGTTGCTTGGCAATGAAATTGGTGATATCAGCCACTTCCGGCGTATCGATAAAGGCACACTGCACACGCACCGGATCAGCACCTTGCAGGAAGAGCATATCTCCACGACCTATCAGCTGGTTAGCACCCGGACGGTCGAGAATCGTGCGCGAGTCGATCATGGCGGACACACGGAATGCGACACGGGCAGGGAAGTTCGCCTTGATGGTACCAGTGATGATGTTCGTGGTCGGACGTTGCGTGGCGATGATCATATGGATACCTACGGCACGCGCCAGCTGGGCGATACGCGCAATAGGCAATTCGACCTCCTTACCGGCTGTCATAATCAGGTCGCCGAACTCATCAATCACGACTACGATATACGGCATGAACCGATGTCCCTTTTCCGGATTCAGTTTGCGGTTGATGAATTTCTCGTTATACTCCTTGACGTTGCGCACATGGGCAGCTTTCAGCAAGTCGTAGCGGGTATCCATCTCCACACAGAGCGAGTTCAGCGTCTGCACCACCTTGGTCACGTCGGTGATGATGGCATCTTCGCCATCGGGCAGTTTGGCAAGGAAATGGTGTTCGATCACCGAATAGATGCTGAATTCCACTTTCTTGGGGTCGACAAGCACGAACTTCAATTCAGCCGGATGCTTCTTATATAATAAGGAGGTGATGATGGCATTCAGTCCGACGGACTTACCCTGACCGGTAGCACCCGCCACCAGCATGTGCGGCATCTTGCACAAATCGACCATGAACACTTCGTTGGTAATCGTCTTACCCAATGCGACAGGCAGGTCGTAGGTAGACTCCTGGAACTTCTTGCTGCCGATGATGCTCTGTCCGGAGACGATCTTCGGGTTGGAGTTCGGCACTTCGATACCGATAGTTCCCTTTCCGGGGATAGGCGCGATGATACGGATGCCCAATGCGGCAAGGCTGAGGGCGATGTCATCTTCCAGACCACGGATCTTGGAGATACGTACACCCTGTTCGGGAGTAATCTCATAGAGCGTCACCGTAGGTCCTACAGTCGCCTTGATCGTACTGATTTCGATGCCGAAGTTATGCAATGTGGTTACGATTTTGTCCTTTTTGGCATTCTGTTCAGCCATGTCTATCGTGGGACCGTTGTCGTCATAATGCTTCATCAGGTCGATGGTCGGGAAATGGTAATTCTCCAAGTCGAGACGCGGGTTGTAGGGTTCCAGATCCGTTGCGTCATACTCTTCGTCTTCCACGGTTTCCACTTCAAAAGCTGGTTCATTTCGTCTCGGCTGTTCCGTGGGCTTCTCACTGAGGGAAGAGGCAAGTTCAGTAACCGGTGTTTCTATGATCATATCCACTTCGGAGTGAGAAGAGGAACCGGCGGGCGGAGTCTTCATCGTAGTATCCAGTTCCAAGGTGAGTGTATTCTCTTCCAGTACGTCTTCCACCGTCTCGTCTTCGGGAGTTTCAGCAAGATGGTCGTTGTAGCTTTCCTCCGCCACTTCGTCTTCTGCGACATCTGTTTCATCAGACGGAGCAGGATCAGCGGCAGCATCGGGCATTAGTTCCGGAGCAAAGGCTTTCTTTCTCTTTGCAGTCCATGAATCTGTAAATTCTTCCGGAGTATCTCCTTGAGCAACTTCTTTAGCCTCTTCAAGTTCTTCCGAGTCTTCACATTGCTCCCACTTCTCCTTCTTACTGCGTTTCAGGAAACTAAGGCCGAACAACTTCCGTAACCAAATGATGGTGTTTGCACTGGTATAGATGAAGAAGCATATAGCCGTCAGCAACAGAATCAGCCATACACCTGGCATACCGATTTGCGACACCAACCAATTGCTGATGTTATAGCCGTGCATACCTCCCAGATAGAGGAACGAATCCTGATAGTACGTTTTGAAGGCAAATCCGAAAAAGATCGAAAACCAGATCAGCAACAACGAGCAACCGACAAACCACTTCCACAGTCTGACCTTGCGCACCCGCATCAGCTTCAGTCCTGCCACCGCAAGAAAGACCAAAATGAAGAAAGAAGAAATGCCGAAACAATCGTTAATCAGATAACTCGCCAACTGCGCACCACGTGAACCGGCATAGTTCTTGACGCCATTATTGAGGGAAGCCAGTTCTTGCGGATCGCCCGATTCGAGGATGCTTTGGTCGGCAGCTCCCGTGAAAAAGAAGGAGGAAAATGCCAACAACAGATAGACTGAAAATATAACCAACATCAATCCGATAACAAAATGCACAGTCTCGCTTCTGAAGACTTCCCCTATTTTAGCAAACAAGGATAGAGACTGTTCGGTATCTTTTGTAGAATTTTTCTTAGCCATGAGATAGTATTCCTTAAATTTGATAGTATTCCTTAAAAATTGAATGAATGATAGATTGGTGCAAAAGTAATAAAAATATCGCTCTCTTTACCATCTTATTTTCTAAAGATTCTCCGCAATGAAAAAAACAGTTCTCTCTACCCAGAGTTTTTGTGCCTACACACCTACACCGTTGGCTATATATCATTGTTCATCAACAAGATACATCGGTGTAGGCACACGATGTAGGTGGTGTAAGCAAATTTACCTACACCCTACACCGTTCAGTCTTATCGCATTCACAATCTGACCGTTAAGCCTTTTTCAGCACATAAATAGGTTGTTTCTGAAGCCCCTTATTTTCCAGTTTTCCTTCCTCACAAAGGCGCTTGATGTGTCGGGAAGCAGTTGTTCTCGACATTCCGTTAATGGTGCAAAAGTCTCCTTTCGTCATGAAGTCGTGGGTGAGGAAGAAGTTTTCCACCCGTTTGTCTATCTCTTCGGGGGTGAGTTTCCTCTGTTGCAGGTCGCGTATCTTCAGTGGTTTGACCTTTATGTTTCCAATCTCGCGCCTCAGTTCCATGTCGGGACGGAAGGCGATGCTCTTCAGTTTCACCTTGGTGCTTTTGCGCTTGGTGTCTGCGGTTACGGTTTCGGTGCAGGCCAGCGTAGGGCGGAAGTAGCCGATTCCGTCCAAGTGTACCTGTCTGCCGTCGCTCAGTTCCCTTCCCATAAAGTGGGATAAGGCATCAAGCACGGCAAGTACGTCCGTTTCTGTCAGCGAACAGTATTCTTGTATGAAGCTCCGCAACTTGGCAGTGCTGGTGGAACCGTTCAGGAGTACACGGGGGTGCAGGGTTTGCTCTTCGTCCTGATGTTCTTTCGTTTTGGGATTCTCGTACCAATCAAATGATATTGCCATAGTTCTTTCGTTTTTTCAGATTCTACTTGTTTCTTGTTATTTTTCTCTGTTATTGCTTGATTATTATCTTCATTGATGTATGATTCTCATTTTACGATGTCTGATTATCATCTCATTGACATCTGATTATCATCTCATTGATGTCTGCTTCTCATCTCATAATTGCCTTATTGTTATCGCTTGATTATCGTATTCTTATCTCCTTATCGCCCGGCAGTTTTCTTCTTGATTGCCTTGTTGTTTTCTTCTCGCCGTTTTCTTTACTTTCACCATGTTCTTGCCCTTTCCGCAGGACAAAGTAGCAAAAGCCTATCTCAGCACTTTTCCGATTAGACAACCTGCTTGTATCCATCTGATAATAAACGGGGGGCATTTCTTCAACCACCCATGTTAATCCGTCAATAAAGCGATATTATCAATCGACCACAAGTGTGGAGCACCTATTCCACACTTGTGGAGCAGTTGATTCACAGTCGTAGTTCACGCAAACCATAGATATGAAACACGTGCTCCACCTATGTGGTAGGTGCAATAATAAAGCACACAAATATAAAGAAAAAGCAAAGAAAAAACAAGAAGATAGGGAGATAAAGACATATTACGACAGACCAACCAAGAGTTTGAACAACCCACTCCGCTGGAGCAACTCTTCCTTTGCCACTTCCGCGCCGCACAAGACAACGAAGAAGGCTTGTGGATGACACCAATGGAGATCATCTCCTACTTACAGAAAAAGACGAAAGACCGGCTGTCCATCAACAAAGTCGCCCAATTCGGGCGCATACTCCGCAAACTCGGCATCAGTAACCGCCGCAAAAAACGGGGAAGTGAATATCATGTAAAAGAAGAAAGAGGTGAAGACTTCCCTTATCTTGGCAAACAAAAATAGAGGTTTTCCGACATCTTTTTTACCCGTCAACGCCCCTGTATGGAAGCTTGTCGGGTATGATATCCATGGATTATACCCGACAACCCCGGAATAAGCGAAATGATGTTGAGACTATTCATTTTGATTTTATCTGTTGTTTTTTACATGCTATTTTAGGGACAAAGGACGTTTTTCCATGCATTTGTACTATTCTCCATAGCTTCTTTATGCACGTACTTAGTATATTTGCACCACACTTCCACCATAGATAGACCTGTTCATCTTACCTGTGGGAGGAAAAAATTATTTCTTAACTTAACAATTTAAAGTATGAAAAACAGCAAGAACCAAAATCAACAGCAAGAACCAAAATCAGTAAAACCGCATGAATATTTTCTTTGCGATCCCCTCTTCTAAAATAATTTGTAATTAAGACTAAAAAGACATAGGGCTGAAAAAATGCAATCTTTTGAATTTTCTGAAATTAATAACCCTTTTTTATTAACTTAATAATTAAAGTATGAAGAACATAAAGATCTCACTTTATGGCTGTCTGGACAGAATCCGGCGGTTGTTCTTTGTTGCTTTGTTATCCGTGTTGGCCATGACGGCCAATGCGCAAAGCAAAACAGTTTCGGGAACAGTTGTCGATAAGACTGGTGAAACTATTATTGGTGCAAGTGTGGTAGTCAAAGGTACTACCAGCGGTACGATTACCGATATCGACGGTAATTTCACTCTCTCTGGCGTTCCTTCGAATGGAACTATTCAAATCAGTTTCGTAGGCTACAAGATGCAGACGATCTCCGTAACAGGAAAGACTACTTTGCATGTAGTTTTGGAAGAAGATTCCGAAATGCTTGCCGAAGTGGAGGTGGTGGCCTATGGCGTACAGAAGAAAGTAACGGTGACCGGTGCGCTTTCGAGCGTGAAATCGGACGACCTGGTTCGTACACCGGTTTCTTCTGTTAACAATGTGTTGGCCGGTCAGCTTTCCGGTGTGACCACCGTGCAGTATTCGGGTGAGCCGGGTTCGGACGGTGCTACGATTTTCGTGCGTGGTCAGGGTACTTGGGCCGATTCCGCCCCGTTGATTCAAGTGGACGGTGTGGAACGTTCTATGGCAGACATTGACCCGGAAGACATCGAAAGCATTACCGTGTTGAAGGATGCTTCGGCTACGGCCGTATTCGGTGTGCGCGGTGCTAACGGTGTCGTCCTGATTACCACCAAGCGCGGTAAAGAAGGAGAGGCCAAGATTGACATCAACACCTCATTCTCAGCATTGACCCCGACGCGCCTCTTGGAACAGGCGAACAGTTATGAATATGGTACTTTCTTCAACCAGATGCAGCGGAACGACTTCGATTTCAGCAGCGGCGAAACCTTTAATCCGATGTTCTCCGACGAAGTGCTTCAGAAGTTCAAAGACGGAAGCGACCCCATTCGTTTCCCAAGTATGCGTTGGATGGATTACATCATGAAAGATATGACCATGCAGACCAAGCATAATATCAACATCAGCGGAGGTACCAAGACGATGCGTTATTTCGTTTCTGCCGGTTTCATGACACAAGGCGGTCTGTTTACCGAGTTCGACGATTTCCATTATGACTACCGTTATCAGCGTTTCAACTATCGCTCCAACTTAGACTTGGACCTTAGTAAGACTACCACGCTGTCGTTCAATATAGCCGGTACGGTGGACAATGCACAGAAACCCCACACCAGCGGCGGTGCTTCGGGCATGATTATGAGTATGGTGCAGGCCACTCCTTTCAGCAGCCCGGGTATCATAGACGGCAGATATATCAGTACTACCACCGATTATACCGATGGAGTGACCTTGCCTTTCGTAGGAGGTAATGGATTGACTTATTACAACAGCGGAGGTACAGGCGGTTATTACCATTATAACAACAACAAATTGCAGATGGACCTTGCCTTGAGTCAGAAGTTGGATTTCATCACCAAAGGTCTTGCCTTGAAGCTCAAGGGCTCATATAACAATATGTTCAACGTGACCAAAGAAGGAACGGTGAATCGTGCGTCTTATCTTCCTGTCATCCAGAGTGATGGTTCGCTTCTTTATCGTAAGGAAGGCGAGAATACTCCTGTCACTTACAGTGAAGAAACCGGCAAGGCACGCGACTGGTATTTTGAAGCCCAACTGAACTACAACCGCACTTTCGGCGACCATTCCGTAGGTGCATTGATGCTTTATAACCAGAGCAAGGAATATTACCCTAAAACTTATTCGGACATCCCGCGCGGTTACGTAGGTCTGGTAGGCCGTGTCACTTACGACTACAAGAGCCGTTACATGGCCGAATTCAATGTAGGTTACAACGGTTCCGAAAACTTCCACCCCGACCGCCGTTTCGGTGTATTCCCGGCTGGTTCTATCGGATGGGTAGTCAGCGAGGAAAAATTCTTCACTCCCTTGAAAGAAGTCGTTTCTTTCTTGAAGCTCCGTGCTTCCTGGGGTCTGGTAGGTAATGACAAGGTGGGTGGTTCACGCTTCATGTATCTGGCTGACCCCTATCTGTACAGTGACGCGCTGGGTGCCCGTGGCGGATATGCCTATAACTTCGGTGTGGAGAACGCAACGACGTTGCCGGCTTATTATGAAGACGTGAACAGCAAGAACAATCCTGAGGTGACTTGGGAAAAGGCCTTCAAACAGGACTACGGTATCGACATCAATCTCTGGAACGACCGTCTGCGTGCAACTTTCGACTACTATAAGGAGCACCGTACGAACATCCTGCTGAAAGACTATACGGCACCCTCCATCGTAGGTTTCCAGCCGCCTTACGCCAACTTGGGTGTGGTAGACAGCTGGGGATGGGAAGTCTCCCTGAACTGGAACCACAAGGTGAACGACAAATTCCGCTACTGGGCTACGCTGAATCTCTCTCACAACCAGAATAAGATTATCGAAAAGAAAGAAACTCCCTATACCAATGCTTACCAGTATGAAAAGGGACACCGCATCGGTGCACGCTACATGTACCAGTTCTTCCGTTTCTACGACGAAGACACCCCCCGCCTGTACGAAGAGAAATTCGGCCAGCCTTTCCCGAAGCAGCTTGTCGACCTGAAAGAGGGTGATGCCGTGTTTGTGGATTTGGACGGCAACGGCATTATCAATGAAGACGATAAGACCCGCGACCTGGGCTATACCGACGACCCGCAATACGTGGCCGGTCTGAATGCCGGTTTTGCATGGAAGGATTTTGAATTTAACATGCAGTGGACGGGGTCTTGGGACGTATCGCGTGTCATCAGCGACGTATTCCGCTATCCGTTCCTAGACCGTACGACGAAAGACCGTGGCGGTTTGTTGAAGTATCATCTTGAGAATACATGGAATCCCGAAAAGGGAGGGCAGGATTATGAGTATCCGCGCGCCACTTGGACCAACGGAGCTACCAACAACTATCAGGATTGTGCTCTTTATGAAAAAGACGCGAAGTACCTGCGCCTGAAGACGCTTATGCTTGCCTATAACATGAAGTTCCCCTTCTTCAAGAAGATTGGTTTGGATCGTGCCCAGGTAGCATTTAGCGGTTACAACCTGCTGACATTCACTCCCTACATCTGGGGTGACCCCGAAACACGTGCCAGCACTTCGCCCTCATATCCGCTTCAACGTACTTATACCATTAGTCTAAAACTTAATTTTTAAGAGAAAATGAAACTGAATATCAAACATATCATAGGTGTAGCAGCCGTAGCTACTCTCGGAATGGTTTCTTGTACCGATGAGATCAAGTTCGGAAATGCCTTTTTGGAAAAGGCCCCGGGCGGTACGGTGACTGCCGATGAGGTATTTTCCAATCCGGAATATACCCGTAACTTCCTGGCAAGTGTTTACTCTACGCAGTATTATAACCTGCCTGCCAATTCCACAAACAATGCCCCGCAGTGTCAGAACTATTGGAAGGGAATGCCCGATGCGCTGGGAGATGACTTCCATCTGTTCTTCAACAATACCATTGTATTTACCAAATACTATAACGGTTCGCTGACTTCGGCTATCGACAACAAGAAGAACGGAAATATTTATCCTTATACGAATGAATATATCTGGGAGAATATACGTCACTGCTGGATTCTGATTGAACGCATCAACGAGGTGCCTGACATGAGCGATGCCGAGAAGGCGCGTATAGCCGACGAGGCACGATGTCTGATGGCTTATACTTATTTTATCGCTTTCCGTTGGTATGGCGGTCTGCCTATTATCCGTCAGTCGTTCAGCGGTGCAGAGAGCAGTTACGATCTGCCACGTGCCAGTGTGGAAGCTACTGTGGATTTCATGTTGGAATTGCTGGATACCGTAATCGGCAACAAGGCATTGCCTTGGGCCTATACCGGTGCTGAAGCAAAGTCTGAAACCGGACACTGGACTTTGGCTGGTGCTATGGCACTGAAATGTAAAGTCTTGGCTTTTGCCGCATCACCTTTGTTCAATGACGCTCAGCCTTACTATCAAGGTAAATATACGACAGAATCCGAACTTTGTTCCTGGTATGGTGGCAGCAAACCCGAACTGTGGACACAACTGAAGAAGGCATGCGACGATTTCTTTGCACAATTGAAGAGCCAGGGACATTATCAGTTTATAAAACCGATCGGCAATACGCAGGAAGATTACCGTTATGCTTTCCGTAGCGGCTATATCCTGCAAAACAGTACGGAGATCCTGCACAGTGTCCGCCGTAGTAAAAATGCTCATGGCAACGACTATGGTTGGTATAATTTAGGCTGGGGAGGAAAAGCTGATGGTAGCGGAGGTAATGACCGTTACTCTTATTGTCCGACACAAGAATACATCGAGATGTTCCCCTGGGCAGACGGAACTCCGTTCGATTGGGAAAAGGCGGAAAAAGAAGGCAAATTGGACTATATGTTTGTGAAGGGAGATACCGTGAAAGGCAGGCAGCAGTTGCAGAACCTTCGTTATACCCGCGACCCTCGTCTGTATGAAACTGCAATAGTGAACGGTGCACGCCAGACCGTGAACTGGGGTGACGGACGTTCCAGCGGTAATAACTGGGAAACTTGGGTAGGTGGTACTACTGCCGGCACCAATTCTAAGACCAATTCGGGTAAGTACGCTACCGGTTACCGCATGCTGAAATATATAGTAGGTGAAGCCATGCGAAGGAAGTTCCCGCAGTGGAATGCCATCATGTTGAGCGATATCTACTTGACTTACGCAGAAGCTATCGTTCAGACCGGAGGAAGTTTCACTGATGCCATCAGCTATGTGGATGAAGTGCGTGCCCGCGTGGGTCTGAAAGGACTGGTGGAATGTAATCCCGACAAGAACCTGACATCAAACAAAGAAAATCTGCTGGCAGAAATCATGCGCGAACGCGCTTGCGACTTGGCTTTCCAAAACGAACGCTACTTCGACTTGATCCGCTACAAGCGCGCCGACTTGTTGGGACGTCCGCTCCACGGCTTGCGTATCTATCGCTTGGTGAAGGACAAAGACGGTAAATGGGTGCGTTCTGAAACCCAATGGTACAACAAGTCATTGAATAAGGGCTTGTCGGAAGATGATCCTAACTTCTACGAGCCGTCACATTTCGATTACGAACGCTTCCAGATTACTACCGGTGCCCGTGCCTGGTGGTCGGATGGATTTGATCCGAAGTGGTACTTGCAGCCGTTCCCCATAACGGAAGTGAACAAGAATTACGGTTTGGTACAGAATGCCGGATGGTAATTCCCTTTAATAATGAACAATCAAAATGTATAAAGTAAAATAATACGTTATGAATAAAAAATATATAATTGTGTTGTCGCTCTTAGCAGGTCTGTGCCTGCCGACGACGGCACAGGAATCAAACGAAGAACAGACCGACAAGTTTGTAGGCCAGACCATCGATGTAGGTGCCGAGCGATTACTGACCCGTGAAGAGTCTACCGGTTCAGTATCGATCATCAGTTCCGAAACGACCGACCGTCGCAGTGCCAAGAATATCGGCAACTCCATTCTCGGCCAGGGCAATGGCTTGATATCGTTGCAGAGCGGCGGACGTTATGCTGATGCAAATCCCACTTTTTTTGTACGTGGACTGCAGACATTGAACGACAAGAACTCTCCGTTAGTCATGGTCGACGGCATTCAACGGGACATTACCAGCATCGCTCCCGAAGAAGTGGAAAACGTCATTGTCCTGAAAGATGCGGCAGCCGTTGCCATCTATGGATATAAGGGCATCAATGGAGCCATCAACATCATTACCAAACGAGGCAAATACAACACGCGAAGTGTAAAGGTGTCATACGACCACCTGTTTACTACGCTTGCCAACAAGCCCAAGTTTGTAGATGGCTATACCTACGGGCTGGCTATCAACGAAGCACGTGCCAATGACGGTCTGGCTCCACGTTACAGCAATAACGAACTCAATGCTTTACGCAATGGGACAATGCCTTATCTCTACCCGAGCGTGAACTGGGTGGATGAAACGTTCCGCGACAATGCAATGACCGACAAGTATAACATCGAGTTCCGTGGCGGCGGTCAAAAATTCCGTTACTACACCATGATAGACTTGATTTCCAATAAGGGATTTGTGAAGGAGTACAATTTGAATGAAGGCTACTCCACACAAGACAAGTATGTGAAAGGCAACCTGCGTATGAACATGGACATCGACCTGACCGAGACCACCGATGTACAAGTGAACCTGTTGGGTGTATTGCAGGAGACATCCCGTCCGGGTGCACAGGCCAACCTTTGGGATATGGTTTACACGGTGCCTTCTGCCGCATTCCCCATCAGGGATGCAAACGGCATTTGGGGAGGTAGTGACACATGGGCAGGTACGCTGAACCCTGTAGCACAGAGTGCCGGTGCGGCTTACTATAAGAATCACACCCGTTCATTCTTTGCCGACATGAAGTTGACCCAGGATCTTTCCGGCCTGACCAAAGGCTTGGGAGCATTTGTACGCATCAGCTATGACAACATTGCCAATATCTTTGAGAACCATAGCAAGGAATATGTCTACAGCGTCAATGCGCCCACATGGGCAGACGGTGCCAATGAGCCTACAGTAAAGAGCGCCACTTATGGCAAGGACAGTGAAATGGGCACGGAAGCGAAAACAAATACCTTCGACCGCCTGCTTCATTTTGATTTGGGCTTTAATTATCAGCGTACGTTCGGTGACCATAGCATCTACAGCCAGTTGAAATGGGACTACGAGAGCAACGATCCGAGCGGTATCAACAATACGGTGAACCGCCAGAACATTACCTGGTGGTCGCACTACGGTTATATGAACCGCTACTTCGTAGACCTCGCTTTGGTGGAAAGTGCCAGCAGCCGTTTGGCTCCCGGTACCAAATGGGCTTTCTCGCCTACGGTGTCGGCCGCATGGGTCATCTCTAAGGAAAAGTTCATGGAAGACGTGAAATGGGTGAACTTCTTGAAACTGCGTGCATCGGCAGGTATCATCAATGTAGACAACTTGCCGGGTGATGAAGTCTGGTCGTACTATGCCCAGCAATATGGTACTTCGGGAGGTGTCTATCCTTTCGACAGCGGTTGGAACTCAGAATTCGGACGTACCTACCTCGGACGAATGGCTACGGCTAATCCGAAACACGAAAAAGCCTATAAATACAATGTAGGTGTAGATGCGAAGCTTTTCGGCAGCCTGGATGTGACTCTTGATTTCTGGAAAGAACACCGTACAGACATTTGGGTGACATCGGAAGGTAAGTATTCGGCTATACTCGGTATGGATACTCCGTACGAAAATGCAGGTATCGTAGACAGCAAGGGTATAGAAGTTGGCCTTGACTATAACAAGAAACTCGGCCAGGTGGATTTCAATATCGGAGGAAACTTCTCGTTGAACAAGAATGAGATCAAGGAGATGCTGGAAGAACCCCGCCAATATGCCAACCTGGTGCAGACTGGCAATCCTTACAAGCAGACTTACGGCTTGGAGGCCATCGGTTTCTTCAAGGATGAAGCAGACATCGCCGCAAGTCCCAAGCAGACATTCTCTACGGTGAAACCCGGTGACATCAAATATCGCGACGTGAATGGCGACAACATCATCGACGCCAACGATAAAGTGGCTATCGGCTACAGTACCACTTGTCCGGAAATCTACTATACGTTGCATTTAGGTGCAGAGTGGAAAGGCCTCGGATTCTATGCCATGTTCCAGGGAACAGGCAACTATAGTGCAGTACTCAACACCAAGAGCATGTACTGGCCTCTGATAAACAATACCAATATCTCACAATATGCTTACGACAATCGTTGGACACCGCAGAATCAGAATGCCAAGTTCCCACGCCTGAGCAGCCAAAGCAATGCCAATAACTACCAAACTTCAACCCTTTGGTTGGCAGACCGCTCCTTCTTCAAGCTGCGCAATCTGGAAGTGTACTACAAATTGCCTGCTTCTTGGCTGAAAAAGACGAAATTTATGAATGCCGCCAAGTTGTACGTGCGTGGTATCGACCTCTTCAGCTTCGACCATATTGATGAGAACGATCCCGAAGCATACGGTGTCAACCAGATGACAAAAAGCGTTGCGCTGGGTCTGAGTGTTACGTTTTAATTTAATGAACGAATTAATACATTAGAATTATGATCAATAAAATAAGGACATCAGTCTTTGTCGTATGTGCAGCCGGATGCTTGGCTTCATGTTCCGATCAGATGGATTACAATGAGTACAACATCTTCGACAAGGACTATATAACACAAAACTTCAAGAATGTAGGTGGATTCATGACCGATATCTACAATACCGTGGATTATGATTTCGGCAACTATTCATCGGGTGCCATGCAGGCATCTGCAACGGACGAAAGCGAGTACAGCATTTTGGGTAATGCTATCGAAGATTTCTACAATGGTGCCTGGAGCCCTACCAATGCGAAATCGTCTGTATGGACCAATATGTACAAGGGCATCAGTACTTGCAACCATGTGATTCACGAATTGCAGGGCCTGTCGTTCGACGAACTGAAACTGAACAGCGACTATGCCGCCCAACTTCACCGTTATGAGAACTACAAGTACGAAAGCCGCTTTATGCGTGCTTACTTCTACTTCTGTCTGGTTCGCCAGTATGGTGATGTACCTTTGGTGACACAGCAAATCACTGCTGAAGAAGCCAACTCCATAAGCCAAACATCGGCAGATGATATCTTTAAGTTCATCATGGATGAATGTGCGGATATCCAGTCGTTGATTATCGAAGATTACAGTAACCTGGGAGAACTTTCTACCGGTACGGAAGAGACCGGCCGCGCAGACCGGCTTGCCGTGCTTGCGCTGAAAGCTCGTGCAGCTTTGTATTGGGCCAGTCCGCTTTTCAATCCCAATGGTGACAAGGAACGTTACCGTACGGCTGCTTTGTATACCAAGGAGTTGCTTGATGCTGCCCAGAAACGTGGCAAAGACCTTACTGCCAAGTATGCGGATTTATGGGCCGCCGAAAGTTTCAATACCCCCGGCATCATGAAGGAAATCCTGTACGGTCGCCGTTATTATAAAAATTCCTCCGGCGACAACATGGTGGAAACCAACAATTATCCTGTAGGTATAGAAGGTGGTGCGGGTGGTAACTGTCCTACTCAGAACCTAGTAGATGCATACGATATGCTCAATGGTAAATCTATCGGTGAAGCCGGTTCTGAATATGACGAGAAGAATCCTTATCAGAATCGCGACCCTCGCTTGGCAGCTACGGTGGCTGTGAACGGTGACCAATGGCCTACATATTCCGGTGCCGCCAAGATTGAAACATTCCACGGCGGCGTCAATGGCGAGCCTCTGACCGGTGCCACACCTACTGGCTATTACCTCAAAAAGCTTTGTAACGGTGCCATCTCATTGGCAAGCAACAGCAAGTTTACGGCATCACGCCATACTTGGTTGACCTTCCGTATGGGTGAATTTTATTTGAATTATGCCGAAGCGGTATTCAAGTATTTAGGTGATGCGAATGCTGTCACTGTAGAATTTCCGATGTCGGCTTGTGCTGCTGCCAGCATGACGCGCAAGCGTGCCGGTATGCCCGCTTTTGAAGAAGGCATGGATGCCGCTACGTTCTGGACTAAGTTATGCAACGAACGTTTTGTGGAGCTGGCTTTTGAAGGTCATCGTTTCTGGGATGTCCGCCGTTGGAAAGAGGCCGATAAGTATTTCAAGAATATCGTTGAAATGAAGTTGACCAAAGAAACTGACGGAAGCATTACTTATACTCGCAAGAACGTATCCCGCCAATGGGACGACAAGATGTATTTCTTCCCCATTCCACAAACGGAATTGATCAAAAACAAGAACTTGAAGCAAAATTCGGGTTGGTAAAGAATATTCAATAGGTAAACGACAATAGAATGAGAGCGTATCCAAACAGGTTGTTTGATACGCTCTCTTGTTATCTATATATCTTCTTTTCTTACCATATGCCGTTTTTCCGAAAACGAGAATCAAAAAATAACTATCCGTTGGCAAAATCAAATAGATATAACATTATGCGAAACTTGGATATTTTATAGGTAGGAATAAACTTTTTTATACCTTTGCAATGTCACCTTAACTTGACAGCATGAAGAGAACAGTAAAAACGTTTATATATACACTGGCTGAAAGCGGACAATGCAGCCATTCAAGAAGCCATAGACGAAACATATGCCGGGAAAATGGATGTCAGCCGCCTGTATGCAACGGTAGGAGCACATATTTACATCTGGAGACACTGATTTTTCTACGATATGATGATATCGCCACCGACATGTATCGGCTTTGGCTCCTAAGCCGACTTGTCGTCTGATGACTCCCTTCAACTCCTTTAACTCCTGCAAATGAAGAAGCTATGGGGAGAAGGCTTGACGTTTTCTTAACTGACTGGCATATAAATCAAGATTTATATCTATCTTTGCATCTCCAAATCAAATATAAATATGAAAAAAGAAAGCCAAGTGATATTCGACCGTAATGTAGTGGAATTCGTCACCGTAGCCGCCGAATTCTGCAAGTTTCTGGAACAGGCGGAGACGATGAAGCGCGATACATTCATCGATACCTCTTTAAAGATACTCCCGTTGCTCTACCTCAAGGCAGCCATGTTGCCCGAGACCGAAATGATAGGCGACGAGGCACCCGAGAATTATGTGACGGAAGAGACCTACGAAGTACTCCGTATCAACCTCGCCGACATCCTTGCCGACAAGGACGACTATCTGGACGTATTCCTGCAAGACATGGTCTACAGCGACCAGCCCATCAAGAAGAATATATCCGAAGACTTGGCGGATATTTACCAATCCCTCAAAGATTTTATATTCGTCTTCCAGCTGGGACTGAACGAGACCATGAACGACTCACTTGCCATCTGCCAGGAACAGTTCAAAGAATACTGGGGACAGACATTAGTGAATACCCTCCGCGCCCTGCATGACGCAAAATATCACCAGGCTGACGATGAAGCGGAAGAAGACAGCTTTGACGAAAAAGACGAATAAAGGAGTAAGCCATGATTATCAGAAGAACAATCAGTAAAGAAGCTATCCAAGAGATGCCGAAAGTGCTCTTTCCAGGACAGATACATGTCGTACAGACGCCTTGGGAAGCCGAAAAGGCCGTGAGTTACCTCAAGCAATACCCCATATTGGGAATAGACAGCGAAACGCGCCCCTCATTCACCAAAGGACAATCGCACAAGGTCGCCTTGCTACAGGTCTCGTCGGAAAAAGATTGTTTTCTATTCCGCCTGAACCTGACCGGACTGACACTTCCTGTCATCTCCTTACTGGAAAGCCCGTCGATCACCAAGATAGGCCTTTCCTTGAAGGACGACTTTATGATGCTGCACAAACGTGCCCCCTTCGAGCAACGTGCCTGCATCGAGTTGCAAGAGTATGTCCGCATGTTCGGCATTCAGGAGAAAAGCCTGCAGAAGATATACGCTATCCTGTTCGGAGAGAAGATCTCCAAGTCACAACGCCTCTCTAACTGGGAAGCCGAACACCTGACCGAACCTCAAAAGCTATATGCAGCCACAGACGCATGGGCTTGCCTCAACATATACAACCGATTGCAGGAACTGAAAATCAGTGGTGACTATGAACTGGCACCGGATGAACAGCCTGCCAATCAGGAATCATTAATCACTAACCCTTTAAATGATAATCAGTAAATCGCATGTACAAAGTCTACCTCAAATCAGGCAAAGAAGAATCATTGAAACGTTTTCACCCTTGGGTGTTTTCCGGCGCCATCGCACACCTTGACGGCGAACCGGAAGAAGGTGAAGTGGTAGAAATCTACACCTCGAAGAAGGAATTTATAGCCAAAGGACACTTTCAGATCGGCAGCATAGCCGTCCGCGTACTCTCTTTCCGGCAGGACGAGAACATCGATGCCGACTTTTGGAGACGTAAGCTCAGCATTGCCTACGAGATGCGGCGCAGTATCGGCATCGCCGAAAACCCGACCAACAATACATACAGACTGGTACATGGCGAAGGGGACAATCTGCCCGGACTGATCATAGATATTTATGCACGCACGGCTGTGATGCAGGCACACTCTGCCGGCATGCACCTCGACCGCATGGCTATAGCCGAAGCCCTCAGCCAAGTAATGGGAGACAAGCTGGAGAACATCTACTATAAGTCGGAAACCACCCTACCCTTCAAAGCCGACCTCTATCCTGAGAACGGCTTCCTGAAAGGAGGTAGCACGGACAACATCGCCATGGAATACGGATTGAAATTCCACATCGACTGGCTGAAAGGGCAAAAGACGGGCTTCTTCGTAGACCAGCGCGAAAACCGCTCCCTGCTGGAACGCTATGCCAACGGACGTTCCGTGCTGAACATGTTCTGCTACACAGGAGGTTTCTCCGTATATGCCATGCGCGGCAATGCCAGACTGGTGCATTCGGTAGACAGTTCCGCCAAGGCTATCGACCTTACCAACAAGAATATAGAACTGAACTTCCCAGGTGACAGACGCCATGCCGCCTTTGCCGAGGATGCCTTCAAATATCTGGACCGTATGGGCGACCAGTACGACCTGATCATCCTCGACCCGCCTGCCTTTGCCAAACACCGCGACGCCTTGCGCAATGCCTTGCAAGGCTACCGTAAGCTGAATGTGAAAGCCTTTGAGAAAATCAAACCGGGAGGTATCCTATTCACTTTCTCTTGTTCGCAGGCAGTCAGCAAAGAAAACTTCCGCACAGCTGTCTTCACGGCTGCCGCCATGTCAGGACGCAGCGTGCGTATCTTGCACCAACTGACGCAACCTGCCGACCATCCGGTAAACATCTATCATCCCGAAGGGGAATACTTGAAAGGATTAGTACTATATGTAGAATAACCCAAGCAAAGGGAAAAAGCACTTAATATCATAAAAAACGTTAACAAAAAGCAGAAAACAGGTAAAACCTTATGTTGTATAACATAAAAAGTCATACCTTTGCACTGTGTTTTTCATGGTATTAGATTTAAGGTTAATAAAGATTGGCTGTCTGGGATAGATAGCCTTCTTTTTTTATATACCACTTACCTCCGGCTTTTCCAATAAATTTCATACATTTGCAGCAATCTATCAATAACAAAAAGAGAAACACATAAAAATAAAAAGCTATGAGCATCAAGGTTCGCTTAATTATCATGAACTTCCTCCAATTTGCTGTTTGGGGAGCTTATCTGACTTCTATGGGTAGTTATCTGGTGAATGTCAATCTGGCATCACATATCGGAATGTTCTATGCCATGCAGGGTATCGTATCTTTATTCATGCCCGCCATACTAGGCATCATTGCCGATCGGTGGATTCCGGCACAGCGACTGTTAAGTTTCAGCCATTTCACCGCCGCCCTCTTCATGGCACTTGCCGGATACTACGGCATGACTGCCGGTGCTGACGTAGAGTTCGGTCCACTCTTTACCTTATATTCATTAAGCGTCGGTTTCTATATGCCGACACTTGCCCTATCCAACTCCGTTGCCTATACCGCTCTGGACAAAGCCGGACTGGACACTATCAAGACATTCCCTCCCATCCGCATCTTCGGCACTATCGGTTTCATCTGCTCTATGTGGATGGTGGATTTGCTGGGGGTGCAAAACACTTACGGACAATTCTTTGCCTGCGCCCTTATCGGTTTGGTCTACAGCATGTATGCGCTGACGTTGCCCGCCTGCCCGATCTGCAAAAGCGGCAAAAACAAATCTCTGGTAGAAGCACTCGGGCTACGCGCTTTCACGTTGTTCAAACAAAAGAAGATGGCACTGTTCTTCTTGTTCTCCATGCTGTTAGGGGTCTCTCTGCAGATCACCAACGGTTTCGCCAATCCGTATATCAGCAGTTTCGGTTCCATACCCGAGTATGCCGACACGTTCGGCGTACAGCATGCCAATATCCTGATTTCCCTGTCGCAAGTATCTGAAACCTTATGTATCCTGCTGATCCCTTTCTTCCTGAAACGTTTCGGCATCAAGCGGGTCATGCTGATTGCCATGTTCGCATGGGTGCTGCGTTTTGGACTGTTCGGAACGGGCAATCCGGGCAGTGGCGTATGGATGTTCGTCCTTTCGATGATTGTTTATGGCGTAGCGTTCGATTTCTTCAACATTTCAGGCTCTTTGTTTGTTGATAAGGAGACGGACAAAAATATCCGATCCAGTGCCCAAGGCTTGTTTGTGATTATGACAAACGGCTTCGGAGCCACAATCGGTACACTGGGCGCCCAGGCTGTAGTCAATCATTTTGTCGACTTCGGCAGCGAAGTTCCGCAAATAATGCAATGGCAATCAGCATGGTTTGTATTTGCCGGCTATGCATTGGCAGTAGCTGTAGTGTTTGCATTGGTCTTCAAATACAAGCACCAGCCGGAAAAGATGAATTAAAAAAAGAACTATAATAAATCATTATGCACGTATTCTACACTCCCGACATACAGACTTGTGCCGAACTCCCCACCGAGGAGGCACAACATTGTGTCCGCGTACTACGCCTCAACATCGGCGACCGGATCACCCTGACCGACGGGAAAGGACACTTCTATAATGCGGAGATCAGTGCCGCCACCAACAAGCGTTGCACGGTAAACATCTTGGAAACCATTTATCAGGAACCTCTATGGCAGGGACATCTGCATGTGGCTATGGCCCCTACCAAGAACATGGACCGCACAGAATGGTTTGCAGAGAAAGCCACCGAAATAGGGTTCGACGAACTCACCTTCCTGAACTGCCGCTTCTCCGAACGGAAAGTCATCAAGACAGAGCGCATCAGCAAGATACTGGTGTCTGCCATCAAGCAGTCGCTCAAGGCACGCCTACCCAAGCTGAATGAAATGACAGACTTCAACACTTTCATCAGCCAGCCTTTCAAAGGACAGAAATTCATCGCCCACTGTTATGAAGGCGAGAAACCGTTGCTAAAAGATGTGTTGCGAAAGGGAGAGGATGCACTTGTGCTAATAGGCCCTGAAGGAGATTTCAGCGAAGAGGAGGTGAAGAAAGCCATCGAAAACGGCTTCATCCCCATCAGCCTGGGAAAATCGAGACTGCGTACGGAGACCGCTGCTTTGGCCGCCTGCCACATTATGAATTTACAAAACCAATGATAATCACATTAACTCAAGTTTCGCAAGCTCAACTTTTGCAGGAAACAAGGAAACAAAGGAATAAGGGAACGAGGTGAGAAGAGAAAAATGCTTGCTTGTCATAAAGCTAAGAGTTATAGCCTGTGCTTTTCTCCTTGTAAATTTGTCAACTGCACTTTTGTAAACTAAGAAGTTGAGCTTGCGAAACTTAAAACATTAAAATCAGAAACAATATGAAGAAAAGTATGTCTCTCCGCTTAGCGTTGATGGCTGTATTGATGGTCTTTGTCAGCGCATGTTCCAAGAAATCGGAATACACAAATGTGATTCCTGCCAACGCCAGCACGGTGGCCAGCATCCATGTGAAATCATTGGCAGAGAAAGCCGGACTGAACGACAAGGAAAACAAAGAAGTGCAGCAAAAACTGATAGAAAGCCTGAAGAGCGGCACGAATGCCGCCACGTTCCAGCAAATAGAGATGATCATAAAAGACCCGAAGAAATCGGGAATCGACATCACGGAGCCGATATACGTATTCAGCACTGAGACATTCCCCTCTACTCTTGTAGCGAAAGTAAGCAGCGAAGATGACCTGCATGCCCTGATGGAGACCTTAGAAAAAGAGAATATCTGTCAGCCCCTGACCAACGGCGACGGTTTTCAGTTTACGCGGATGAGCAACCAGGTGTTCCTGGCATACACCCCCTCCGTACTGATACTGACCGGATACAAAGGAAACTCGCAACTTGAAAAAATCAAGGAGAACCTCCCTACCCTGCTGAAGCAGACCGACGAAAACAGCATCATCTCTACTGCCGCCTTCAAGAGGATGCAGAAAATGGGAGGCGACGTCAATGCTCTGCTTTCTCCGGAAAGTTTTCTGAAAGACTATGCCAAACAAATCAACTATGGCCTGCCTCAGGATATCAACCTGAAAGACTTGTGGATGCTCGGAAGCCTCTCTTTCGACAAAGGCAAAATCAGTATGAAGTACGAAAACTTCACCGAAAATCCCGAACTGCAAGCCATGCTTGACAGACAGAAAAAGGTGACCCGCCCTATTGACAACAATTTCCTGAAATATTTCCCCAAATCCACCCTGATGTATTTCAGCATGGGTATCAACGGAGACGAACTCTATAACCTGCTGCTTGAGAACCAGGAATTCCAACAGAACTTCTCCATCGCCAAGGCCAACGAAGTGAAAGCCCTGTTCGACTCATTCCAGAAAGACATTGCCGCCGGACTGCTCAATGTCACGATGAGTAAAGCCCCCGCTTTCCTTCTCTATGCCAACGTGAAGAGCGCCGCACCTGTACAAGCGCTCTATGAGAAAAAAGACGAACTGGGTCTGCGACGCGGCGAAGAGATCATCAAACTGGGCGAAAACGAATATGTATACAAATCCAGAATGGCAAACCTATTCTTCGGCGTACGCGACAACAATCTGTATGCCACAAATGACGAGACCGTATATAAAAGCATAGCCCAAGCCGCCGACCCCTCTATCAAAGAGACGGGATTCGCATCCGGCATGAAAGGCAAGAACAGTGCGTTCGCCATCAACACGGAAGCCATACTTGCCCTTCCGCTCATAAAGATACTGAGCGAATACGGCGGAGCACAATATGTAACTGCATTTTCCTTGATTGATAAGATAGAGTACGCGCAGATCACCGGCGATGCGGACAACAACGCGGAAGCTGTCATTCAGTTGAAAGACAAAAGCGTAAACGCACTGAAACAGATCATAAACTTTATCAAGGAGTTTACCGGCATTTAATCAACAACCCATCATGGAAACCATTCATCTGCGGCAAACACTTCCCCAAGTGTTTGCCGACCGGAATGCCATCACCTCCGACGTATGGCACCAGGACCTTGTGTTGCAGAAAGGAGAGCGTTACCTGATTGAAGCCGCTTCCGGAACAGGAAAATCCTCTTTATGCAGCTACATCTACGGATATCGGTACGACTATCAGGGCATCATTTGCTTTGACGAACGCAACATCCGTTCGCTCTCCATCGGCGAATGGGTGGAGCTACGGAAGTATTCGTTAAGCATGCTGTTCCAAGAATTGCGCATCTTCACCGAACTGACCGCATTGGAAAACGTGCTACTGAAAAACCGACTCACCAACTGGAAGAAGAAAAAGGAGATCCTCTCTCTCTTCGACACCCTCGGCATTGCGGACAAAGTCAACGAAAAGGCGGGAAAACTCTCCTTCGGGCAGCAACAGCGCGTAGCTTTCATCCGTGCCTTGTGCCAGCCGTTCGACTTCATCTTCCTGGATGAACCAGTCAGCCATCTGGACGACAACAACAGCGCACTCATGGGACGGATACTGACCGAAGAAGCCGACCGACAGGGTGCAGGTGTGGTGGTGACCTCCATCGGAAAACATATAGAACTGGAGTATAACAAAGTATTGAAACTATAAATGAACAGACTTGTTTGGAAACTGCTCCGCCAACACATCAGCATCGGGCAATTGAGCGGTTTTTTCCTTGCCAACCTCTTCGGGATGCTGATTGTGCTGCTGAGCGTGCAATTCTATAGAGATGTACTCCCCGTCTTCACACAGGGAGACAGCTTCATGAAAAAAGACTATATCATCGCCACCAAAAAGATCAGTACCCTCGGCAGCCTCACCGGACAAAACAACACCTTCTCTAAAGAAGAAATCAAAGAATTGGAAGCGCAACCTTTCACGCGCAGTGTAGGTAGCTTCACTCCCACCCTCTTCCATGTGTCGACAGGGCTGGGCATGCAGCAGGCGGGCATACGCCTCTCTACGGACATGTTCTTCGAGTCCGTTCCAGACCCTTTCATCGACGTCAACTTGGACAAGTGGCACTTCGACGAAGAAGCACGGACCATCCCTATTATTATCCCCCGCAACTACCTGAATCTCTATAACTTCGGATTTGCCCAAAGCCGCAACCTTCCGAAACTCTCGGAAGGCGTGATGGGGCTGATACAGATGAACATCGTCATCCGCGGCAACGGACGTACGGAACAGTACAAAGGAAACATCGTAGGTTTCTCCAACCGTCTGAACACGATTCTTGTGCCACAATCGTTTATGGAATGGGCTAACCGGACGTTCGCCCCCGAAAGGGAAGCACAACCCTCGCGCCTCATCGTAGAAGTGAAGAACCCTGCAGACACCGCCATCACCGACTATTTCCAACAGAAGAACTACGAAACCGAAGGAAACAATCTGGATGCCGGAAAGACCACCTACTTCCTGCGCCTCGTCACCGGAATTGTGTCGGCTGTAGGACTATTCATCAGTATCCTCTCTTTCTACATCCTGATGCTAAGCATCTTTTTGCTGCTCCAAAAGAATACGGTCAAACTAGAAAACTTACTGCTGACAGGTTACACTCCTGCCCAAGTTGCCATGCCTTATTGGGTGCTGACTGTCGGACTAAACCTGCTCGTCCTGTTGTTCTCCGTTGGCGGTGTGGCTTGGCTGAGGAACTGTTATACCGAAGTGCTGCAAACCCTGTTGCACCGTTTTGAGACAAACACACTGTTGCCTTGCATTCTTACAGGAGTTGCCCTGTTCTTTGCTGTGTCCACCTTGGACATATTCCTGATACGCCGGAAAGTGTTGTCCATATGGGGAGGAGATAAATAAATCCCGTCGCATCCATCCACATCGGAAGACAAGGGGATATAACACCATCCCTCCCTGATATTCACCCGCAAAAAGCCTTTATGTTACATCCGCAAAAGAATATGTAACATTCGCAAAGGATCATGTAACCCAAGAGAAGCTTTCTGAAACGCCATAGAAAGCCCCTTATATCAGAACTTGCTATCTTTGTTGCAATGAAAAACAATTCAAATCAATGCCAGTGAAAAAATGAAGAGTTGGATTTTATTTTGGGTAATCAGCAGTCTCCTATTCGTACACGCCAACGCCCAGAAAAGCGCATTGCAGAAACAAGGAACAGCCACGCAGTTAACAGTGGACGGCAAGCCTTTTCTCATTTTAGGCGGCGAATTGGGGAATTCATCTGCCGCCTGCACGGAAGATATCGAACGTATCTTCCCAAAGTTGCAGCGCATGGGACTGAACACTGTGCTTGTTCCGGCATACTGGGATCTGACGGAACCGCAAGAGGGCCAATTCGACTTCACGCTGACTGATAAAACCATCGAACAAGCCAGGCTGAATGGGTTGAAAGTTGTCTTTCTTTGGTTTGGAGCCTGGAAGAATTCAATGAGCTGCTATGCTCCTCTCTGGTTCAAAGATGCCTCTCCTGACCCGCTATCAGGGAAAAGATGTCATGGAAGGAATGCTCTTCGACCAAAAAAACCGGGAAAGCATCTTCATACAGGATGATTTAAGAATTGTCTGCCGGCATTATTTCACCCTGCCTTGGGATCCGCGTGCCAAAGACGGTAGTACATGGCCCGAAGGAGGAGGTATCCTGCTGAGACTTGCCCCAAACGAATATATCGTGGCGGGTAGTGGCATCGTCATCGAATTTGAAAAGGTTTCTGAAAACCAAGGCAAGATACAGGCCTTGGGCGAAGACGGTTTCGCGCAGGCAGGAGGGAAAAATGGGGAAACAGCTAATAGAAAAGCGGAATGGAAAGGAGCACGTTGCGGAATCGGACACGTAGACGAGGTGCAAGTGAACGAAGACGGTACACTGTCCTATATACGCCGACTGAATGGCGACCAAGACCATCAGGGGCGGCATGTGCGAATCTCGACAGGAGATTTCCGTATCTTGCACGTAAAGTTGTACGAATATAAATAGACGTGCAAAACAGAAAGAAAAGAAAAGATAAAGAAAAGAACAGAAAGAACAAAAACAACAGATAGAATCAAAGACATAATTCAAAACATGAAAATGGTTAGTTATAATAAAGTTAGGTTGATTTCGGCAGCGCTACTTTGCTTTTGTACTGTTTCTATAACGGAGGCAAAAGTAAAGTTGCCTGCCTTAATTTCGGACGGAATGGTACTGCAACGCGAACGCCCCGTCAAAGTATGGGGTACGGCAGACGCCGGAGAGAGCGTAGTAGTGAAATTCCAGAAAAACGCCGCTCCCAACGAAGTGAAAGGCGGAAAGCTGAAAAACGCCTATACGGTAACTGCCGACCAAACCGGCAACTGGTGCATCACCCTGCCCCCCATGAAGGCGGGTGGCCCCTATATCCTGCAAGTGAATGACATTGAACTGAAAGAGATTCTGGTGGGAGACGTCTGGTTATGCTCCGGACAGTCGAACATGGAATTACCTGTCAGACGTGTCACTGACATGTTTGCAGAAGAGATCGAAGCCTACGAGAACAAGCACATACGCCTGCTGAAGGTACCCAATATCTTCAACTTCCATGCCCCACAAACCGACCTGCCGGACCATACGAACTGGAAAGCCTGTACCCGGGAAGACGTGATGGAGTTCTCGGCACTCGCCTACTTCTTCGCCAAAGCCATGTACGAGAAAGACGGCATACCCGTCGGGATAATCAACTCCAGCTGGGGAGGAACACCCGTAGAAGCCTGGATCAGTGAAGACGGATTGAAAGAATTTCCCAAGTATATCAACGATAAGCGCCAGTATGAGGACGATGCCTACCTGAAAAGCATCAAGCAAACGGAAGGGCAGAGTTTCCGTCGATGGAGCCTCTCTCTATATCAGGGAGATGCGGGACTGCACGAATCCCCTCGTTGGTATGCTCCCGACTATAACGACAAAGGATGGACGAACGTCGACCTGCACTCCACCGGCTGGGGAAGCAACGGATTGAATCCGGTCAACGGTTCGCACTGGTTCCGCAAAGAGGTGGAGATCCCGCAGGAATGGAACGGTAAGGAGGCTGTCTTGCGATTGGGATGCATCGTCGATGCAGACTCTGTCTACGTGAACGGCACCTTCGTTGGAACGACTTCCTATCAATATCCGCCGCGCATCTACACAATTCCCGCAGGAGTGCTGAAGACGGGAAAGAATGTCGTAACCGTACGTCTGATCAGCAACGGTGGCTATCCGCACTTCGTCAAGGAGAAACCCTACAAGATCATTTGCGGCAATGAGGAAGTGAGCCTGACAGGAGAATGGAAATACAAGCAGGGTGCTGCCATGCCCGCAGCTCCGGGCATGATGTTCTTCTGCTACAAGCCGATATGCTTGTACAATGCCATGATCGCCCCACTGAAGAACTACAACGTACGCGGCGTGATCTGGTATCAAGGAGAGTCGAACGTAGACCGCCGCAACGAATACGCCGCCCTGCTGACCGCTATGATTGCCGACTGGCGACGTACCTTCGGCAATGCGGAGTTGCCTTTCTACATCGTCGAACTTGCCGACTTCCTGTCGAAAGATGATGTCAGGGGACGTCAGGCATGGACGGAGATGCGCAAGGAGCAGGCACGTGTGGCAGAGACCAACACCCATACCCGCCTCATCCGCAACAGCGATTTGGGCGAATGGAACGACATACACCCGTTGGACAAGAAGACTCTGGGCAACCGCGTAGCCGAAAGCGCCTGGAAAGACAGCCAAGAACAGAAAACTAAAAAATAATAATAACAAGTACTATGAACTCACTCAGTCAGAAAGTATCTTTAGCCGAAAAGATAGGCTATAGTTTAGGAGATTGCTCTGCGAACCTTGTGTTCCAGATGATGATGATTTATCAAACCAAGTTCTATACCGATGTATTCGGGTTGGAAGGTGCCATTGCGGGATCAGTCATGCTGATTGCCCGCATCGTAGATGCCTTTGTCGACCCGACGGTAGGCATCCTGTCCGACCGCACCCAAAGTAAATGGGGTAAATACCGCCCGTGGGTGATCTGGACGGCACTCCCCTTCATGGTGTTCTACATATTGGCGTTCTACAATCCCGGCATCGAGGACAAAGGATTGGTAGCCGTCTACGCCACCATCTCTTACACCTTATTGATGACCCTTTATTCTTTCAATAATACCCCATACTCTTCGTTGGGCGGTGTCATGTCAAGTGACATCAAAGAGCGTACGAGTATCACATCCATCCGTTTCGTGTCTGCCACTATCGCACAGTTTGTCGTACAGGGCCTGACGCTGCCTTTGGTCAGCAAATTTGCGGGCGAAAGCGGCGACAAGGGACACGGATGGTTGTGCACCATCACCCTGTTTGCTGTGATCGGTTTCTTGTTCCTGGTGATTACATTCTTCTCCAGCCGCGAACGTATCACGCCGCCGGCAAGCCAAAAGACGGATACGCGGAAGGACATCAAGGATGTATTCAGTAACATCCCTTGGCGTGCCATGTTCATCCTTACCCTCTTCCTTTTCACGACACTGGCGATGTGGGGAAGTGCCATGAACTACTACTTTGAGAATTATGTGGACGCAGGCGCACTATATGCCTTCCTCGACAAGCTCGGACTGGTTGCCACGCAGGCAAGCGACAGTATCGGATATACCGTACTGAACGCCTTCGGTCTGATTGTGAGCAGCCCCGACAAGGCTTACGAAGTCGGCTTCGGCGTATTCAACATGCTGGGTGCCATCGTCCAGTTCTTCGGTGTCATCTGCCTGTCCGGTTTCCTTGCCAACCGCTACGGAAAGAAGTCGGTCTTCATTGTCTGCCTGGCATTGACGGCATTGTTCACTGCCTTCTTCTACTTCCCCAACGAGACGGACGTAGAGACGATGTTCGTGTTGAACTTCCTGAAGAGTCTAGCGTATGCGCCTACCGTGCCGTTGCTTTGGGCAATGATTGCCGATGTGGCTGACCACTCGGAATATGTCAACCATCGCCGTGCGACGGGATTCGTATTTGCCGGCGTAGTGTTTGCACTGAAAGCCGGTCTGGGTATAGGCGGAGCCATCTTAGGATTCCTGCTTTCCGGCTTCGGCTACGTATCCGGGGCGGGCATAGCGCAGAGCGAATCCGCCATTCATGGCATCGTGCTCTCTTCCAGCATCATTCCGGCGCTGACGTTCTTTGTGGGTGTCGTCGCCTTGTGGTTCTACCCCATCACCAAGAAGTATAACGAGCAGATACAGGCAGAACTTGCCGAGCGCCGGAAAAATGCCGACTATTAACCGGCGTATCCGCATCGGAAAACAGCGATAAACAATCATAAATTCAAATAAAAAACATTATCATGAAAAAGGAAAAAAGATATTTAGTACCCAACGACTTTATGGCAGATCCTGCCGTCCATGTGTTCAACGACCGCCTCTATATCTACCCCTCGCACGACTGGGAAAGCGGCATCCCCGAAAATGACAACGGCGACCACTTCAATATGAAAGACTACCACGTCTTCTCTACCGAAGACCCTATACACGGGGAAGTCATCGACCACGGTTTGGTGCTCACCACCGAAGAGATTCCTTGGGCAGGACGCCAGCTTTGGGATTGCGACGTGGCGGAGAAGGACGGAAAGTATTATATGTATTTCCCCCTGAAGGACCGGAACGACATTTTCCGTATCGGCGTTGCCGTGAGCGACCGCCCCGAAGGTCCTTTCACGCCCCAACCCGATCCGATACGCGGGAGCTACAGCATAGACCCTGCCGTGCTGAACGATGGAGACGGAAACTATTACATGTACTTCGGCGGACTCTGGGGAGGACAATTGCAACGCTACCGCGACAACAAGGCGTTGGAAGCGGGCGGCGTATTTCCTGCCGACAACGAACCTGCCATCCCCGCACGGGTAGTCAAGCTCAGTGCCGACATGATGCAGTTTGCCGAAGAGCCCCGACCAGTGGTGGTACTCGACGAGAACGGCAAACCGCTGACAGCAGGCGACAATGAACGCCGCTTCTTCGAGGCTTCGTGGATGCACAAGTACAACGGCAAGTACTACTTCTCCTACTCCACCGGAGACACGCATCGCCTGTGCTATGCCATCGGCGACAATCCCTACGGCCCGTTCACCTATCAAGGAGTCATCCTTACTCCGGTGGTGGGATGGACCACGCACCATGCCATCGCAGAGTACAAGGGCAAATGGTATCTGTTCCACCACGACAGTGTTCCTTCGGGAGGACGTACCTGGCTACGTAGCCTGAAAGTATGCGAACTGGAATACGATGCCGAGGGACACATCATCACTATCGAAGGGGAAGACTGATGACTTTCTTTCCGACTTGTTTCTTGCCCGCTTGCCATTTAGGAAGTTGAAGTTAAGAAACGAATTATTCATCTCTATCATTGCTTATGAAGAAATTATTATCCTTCATATTATTACTCTGCCTGCTGGTTCCCGCCTCGGCAGAAGATGGCAACCGCTTGTGGCTGCGATACACGGCAGACGGACAGGCGAACGTCACCTGCAACCGGCAATCGCCCATTGTGGACGCAGCTGCCGCCGAACTGCGTAAAGGCTGGAAAGGGGTACCCGTTGCGCTGACCCTGATCCGCAACAAGGAAACACGCGCACTGGGGGAAGAAGGCTTCCGACTGTCCACATCCGACGAAGGGCGGAAAATCTCCATTACTTCCGCCGGCGAGCGCGGATTGCTCTACGGAGCGTTCCATCTGCTAAGGTTGCAGGAGACTGGTACAGACTGGACAAGGCTTGACATCAAGGAAAGCCCCGCCTACGACCTCCGTATCCTCAACCACTGGGACAACCTGGACCGTAGCGTCGAACGGGGATATGCCGGACGCTCCCTATGGAAGTGGGACGCACTGCCCTCGACCCTCTCCGACCGTTACACGGAGTATGCACGTGCCAATGCCTCCATCGGCATCAACGGCACTGTCATCAATAATGTCAATGCTTCCTCCCGAATCCTCTCTGCCGAGTATCTGGAGAAGGTGAAAGCACTGGCAGACATATTCCGTCCGTATGGCATCCGGGTCTATCTCTCCATCAATTTTGCCTCTCCCATGCAACTGGGTGGACTGCCTACGGCTGACCCGCTGGACAAACAGGTTATTGCCTGGTGGAAGGAGAAGGCACGTGAAATCTATCGCCTTATCCCCGACTTCGGCGGTTTCCTCGTGAAAGCCAACTCCGAGGGACAACCCGGTCCGTGCGACTTCGGACGCAGCCACACCGAAGGTGCCAACATGCTTGCCGATGCGGTGAAGCCCTACAAAGGCATCATCATGTGGCGCGCCTTCGTCTACAGCCCCAGCGATGCCGACCGCGCAAAGCAGGCATATCTGGAGTTCCAACCTCTGGACGGACAATTCCGCAACAACGTCATCGTGCAGATAAAGAATGGTCCGGTCGACTTCCAGCCGCGCGAACCTTACAGTCCGTTGTTCGGCGCCATGCCTGCGACGGCGCAGATGGTTGAGTTTCAGATTACACAAGAGTATCTGGGTTTCTCCCACCACCTTGCCTACCTTGCGCCGATGTGGAAGGAGTTTTTCAATTTCGTGCCGCACGCTTCGCTGAAGGCGATGGCAGGCGTTGCCAACATCGGAACAGATACAAACTGGTGCGGGCATCACTTTGCCCAATCCAACTGGTATGCTTTCGGACGCCTCGCCTGGAATCCGGAACTCTCTTCCGAAGCCATCGCTGACGAATGGTTGGCACAGACGTTCTTCAATGCGCGTAACCAACAGCACATCCCCGCAGCACACAAAGTACGGCAGATGATGATGCAAAGCCGCGAAGCCGTAGTGGACTACATGATGCCCATCGGACTGCACCATCTCTTCGCATGGGGACATCATTACGGTCCGGAACCTTGGTGCGCCATCCCCGGTGCACGCCCCGACTGGCTGCCTTCTTATTATCACAAGGCAGACAAGAAAGGAATCGGTTTCGACCGCAGCCGGAACGGCAGTAATGCCACCGCGCAGTATCCCGATTCGCTCCGCCGACTCTACGACGACATCCGCACTTGTCCGGACGAATACCTGCTGTGGTTCCACCATGCACCGTGGCAACACGTCATGCAGAGCGGACGTACCGTGTGGGACGAACTATGCCACCGCTACGACAGGGGCGTTCAACAGGTCAGGAACTTCCAGAAGATATGGGCGGAAACGGAAGAGTTCATCGATGCAGAACGATTTGAAGCCGTACAGTCGCGGCTGAGCATACAGGCGCGCGATGCCGTGTGGTGGAAAGATGCATGCCTGCTCTACTTCATGGAGTATTCCGGCATGCGGATTCCTTACGACATTGAACGCCCGATCCATCGGTTGGACGACCTGAAGCGGGTGAAGTTACCCATCGGCAACCACGAATGTCCGACGGAGCAGATGCTGAACGAAAGAAGATAAAAACCAAAGAAGATAAGAACCAAATAGAAAAAGAACGGAGGAGTTTTACCACTCCTCCGTTCTTTTTCTATTTGAGTTGTACATATTTATTTATTCCATTATTTATTAAGCAACTACCGTTTTTCATTCATTCCATTTCTTTTCCTTCTCCGCACGGTCGACAGAGAAATATCGCATTCTCGTCGCCCGGAAAATGCGGAGTGTCTAAATGACCGGAAAGAAACTCAAAAGAAGCTGAATAAAAGACTTTTTGAAGAAAATTCAAACAGGCTCTAAGGTAAATGTAAAGAAGATTGTGTATATTTGCAACCCTAAATCATAGCTTCGCAGTTCGTAGTTTACAACCCTACAACCCGTAACTCGTAACCCTGTAGTTCGTAGCTTACCCCTTTGTAGCCTGTAACTTGCAGTTCGTAGCTCAAACATTATACTATATGAAAACAATATTCATACTATGCCTGCTGAGTTTGTTCCTTTCCTTCCCCTCCCACGGACAAGAAGGAAGGATGTTCACCACCGACAATGAACTGTCCAGCAGTATGATCAACAAGATATATCAAGACAAGGACGGCATCATCTGGATAGCTACCGAAGACGGACTGAATCAGTACGACGGCGCTAAATTCACCATATACAGGAACGAAAAAAACAATCCGCACTCACTGCTGAGCAACTATGTACGTATCGTCTTTGAAGACAGCCGCAGACGTTTCTTCGTGGGTGGCCTGAACGGCTTGCAGCTGTACGACCGTGCCACCGACCGGTTCACCAACATCTCTATGAAGTTTTCCGACGGCACACTGGCAGCTCCCAACATATCCACCCTGCTCGAACGGAAAAACGGAGACATACTGATAGGCACCGCCGGACACAGCCTGTTTGAACTAAAGGAACAAGGCGACACAATAATGGGACTGCAAACCAGACACCTCGTAACCAGCAGCCTCATCCACTGCATCTACGAAGACCGGCAAGAGAATTTATGGATAGCCACCGGCGACAAAGGTATCTTCCGTATAGACCGACAAGGGCAAACCAAGCAATACATCCACGAAAACAGCATAGCCCTCAACACCGTCTCCAGCATCTGCGAAGACGAACACGGTAGACTCTACATCGGAAGCCTCAAACGGGGTGTGTTCGTCTATCATCCGCAGACCGACTCATTCCGCCCGATCACCTACGCGCCCAACCATAACCTGCCCGTCAAGATACTTTATCCTTCCACACACAACGAAATATACATCGGTACCGACGGCGAAGGCATGAAGACGTATGACATACAAAAAAAACGAATCAAAGAAACCAACTTCAATACCACCCTATTCAACCTGAACCGCTCAAAAATCCACTCCATCTTGAAAGACAAGATGGGTAACCTGTGGCTGGGCTTCTTCCAGAAAGGCGTCATGCTTATGCCCCCCATGACCAACCAGTTCAACTACATCGGCTATAAATCTTCCATGCACGACCTGATAGGCTCCAACTGCGTCATGTCGGTGTGCAAGGATCACGCAGGCATCCTCTGGGTGGGAACAGACAACGACGGTATCTATGGCATAGCCCCCGACGGGAGCCTGAAAAGCCACTTCGCCCCCAAAGGTACCCCGCACTCGGTGCCCGCAACCATCATGAGCATCTTCGAAGACTCCAACCACAATCTCTGGGTAGGCTCCTACATGAACGGCATGGCGAAGATGAACACCCAAACCGGCCACTGCGAATACATCAACCTGCTGGACGAAAAGTCCGCTCCTGTAGAGAGTGTCTACAGTTTTGCCGAAGACAACCGGAAAACCCTATGGGTGGGAACAATGGGTGCCGGGCTCTACAACATCGACATCAGTACCGGCAGAGTGAACAACTGGGAATCACCTACCAAAGAATCGGACTGGAACCAGATAAACAGGTTGCACAACTCTTGGATCAACTGCTTGCTACATACATCGGACGAGCGACTCTACATCGGCACATACGACGGCTTAGGCTGCCTGGACATACGGAATATGGACTTCGTATCTCCCCTGAAGAACAGAAGAATACTCTATGGTGACGTGATCTATGCCCTATACGAAAGCCGCGACGGACACATCTGGATAGGAACTGACAAAGGACTGAAATCGCTGGACCCGAAGACGAACCAAGTCAATGAATATACGATAGAAGACGGACTGCCCAGCAACTTCATCTGCGGCATCAAAGAGGATACGAACGGGCATCTTTGGATCAGTACCAACAATGGCATCAGTCGGTTCACCCCAGACATCCGGAGCTTCATCAACTTCCATGCAAGCGACGGACTGCAAGGAAACGAATTCAGCAAGGGAGCCGCCTTCGTCACCAAGGAGGGTGAGTTCATCTTCGGCGGGACAAACGGAATCACCTACTTCGACCCTACCCGCATAAGCAACCCCAACAAGCAACCGGAAATACGCATCACCGACTTCTACCTTCACAACAAGACCGTGAAGAAAGGCATGAAGTCCGGCGGCAGAGAGATTGTGGACACTGCCGTGATGGACGCCAAACATTTCCATCTGTCACACAAGGACAACTCATTCAGCATTGAGTTCTCTGCCATGGAGTTCTATAGCCCCGAGCGTATCACCTACATGTATACCTTCAACAACAGCGCCAACTGGGTCAGCCTGCATCCGGGCAGCAACCGGATATCTTTCAGCGACCTGGCGCCCGGCACTTATCGCTTCATGGTGAAATCCAAAGATTACGCCTCCTATTCGGACACAAAGGAGATCCTCATCACCATCTCTCCCGCCTGGTACGCATCTGCATGGGCATGGGTCGTTTATGTCCTGCTGACAGCCGCTATCATCTATGCCATCATCATGCAGACGCGCCACCGTATCCGCGTCAAGCACGAGATCATGGAGCACATACACACCGAGCAGATCAACGAAGCCAAACTGCAATTCTTCATCAATATCTCCCATGAGATACGCACACCGATGTCGCTCATCATCAGCCCGCTGCAAAAGCTGATAGCCACCGACAAGGACAACGAACGGCAGAAGAACTACTACACCATCTACCGCAACGCCGAACGCATACTGCGCCTGGTGAACCAACTGATGGACATTCGCAAGATAGACAAGAAACAGATGCTGCTTAAGTTTCAGGAGACGGACATCGTGTTCCTCGTCCGCGACCTGTATAATACGTTCGAACCGCAGGCAAAGTCCAGGAACATCGCCTTCAACTTCCGGCCGGAGATGCAGGAACAGAAGCTCTGGATAGACCCGAAGCACTTCGACAAGGTGATCATGAACATCCTCTCCAATGCCTTCAAGTTCACTCCGGACAACGGCGAAATAAACATCCTCCTGCACACAGGCGAAGACCCTGCCGCTGCCTCACAAGCCCTGCGAAACTACCTGGAAATCGTAGTGGAAGACAGTGGAATCGGCATCAGTCCCGCAGAGGTAGGAAGAATATTCGAACGTTTCTATCAGATACGCAACAGCCACAACAACTCCAACGTAGGCACCGGCATCGGGCTGCATCTGAGCCGCTCGCTGGTCGAACTGCACCACGGTATCATCACCGCCGAGAACAACGAAGGCAAGAAAGGTTCACGCTTCATCATCCGCCTTCCCCTGGGCTGCGCACATCTGAAACCGGAAGAGATAGAGGAAGAAGCACAGAAATTCATCATACCTGCGCATACTGCTGATGTAGTGCCTGTCCAATCGGTGTCCGGCGAAGCGGAAGAAAAGGTACGTTCGCGCACCAAGTGCCGTGTGCTGGTGGTGGAAGATGACGAAGAGATACGGAAATACATCTGTCGCGAGCTGGCAGTGAACTTCCACATGCAAGAGTGCACCAATGGCAAAGACGCACTCAGCCTCATCCATAAGAAGGCGCCGGACCTGATCATCAGCGACATCATGATGCCGGAGATGGACGGACTGACCCTCTGCCGCAAAATCAAACAGAACGTAACCATAAACCATATCCCTGTCATCCTGCTGACGGCAAAGTCGAGAGAGGAAGACAACCTGGAGGGTTTGAAGACAGGCGCAGACGCCTATATCGTGAAGCCCTTCAGCATTGAGATAGTGAGAAAGACCGCAATGAACCTGATCAAAAGCCGCGAAATACTGCGGAACAGTTTCAGCGGAAACCAGATACAGACCGACAAGCTGCAAAAGCTGAACGTGCAGTCGCCCGACGAGAAGCTGCTGGAAAGAGTCATGAAGATTATCAACGCCAACCTCAGCAATCCGGATCTGAACGTCGAAATGATATCCAACAATGCCGGCATAAGCCGCGTGCACCTGCACCGCAAGCTGAAAGAGCTTACCAACCAGTCCACACGCGACCTGATACGCAACGTACGCCTGCAGCAGGCTGCCTCACTGCTGAAGGACAAGCGCCAGAATATTACGGAAGTCGCCCTCCTTACGGGTTTCACCAATATAGCCTATTTCTCTACGGCATTCAAGGAGTTATACGGTGTCACCCCTTCGGCGTATATGGAGAAACAATCTGAAATGTCCGATACCCAAGAACAAAACCAAGAACAAAACCAGGAACAAAACCAGGAACAAAAGCCGGAGCAGGAATAAAACAATTAAAACCAAAGGAAGCCATACAGATTACCCGGATTCTCACAGATTTTTCTTCACATACACTTATCAGAATAAGTGAAACAATCTGTAAGAATCCGGGTAATTCTATGATAACCGACAGTAATCTATCGTAATCTGTGATGAAAAGCAGTTATGCCGTACCCCCTCATCACTTCTTTTCCAACAACTCCTTGACAAAAGGTTTCGGCTGATAGTCACGGTCGAAAAGCAGCGGATAATCCTTGCGTCCCTTTATCGGGAAACCGTTCTTCCAGGAATCACTGTCGCTGATGCCCCATGCGGTCACACGGCTGATGACATCGGCATGTTTGATGAAAAGGTTCATATAGGCCTCCATTCTTGCATTCCAATGTTCGGACACGCTGTCGGGTAGAGACTCCGGATAGGGGTTCAGTGCTTTCCGATAGGCCAATGTGTCGGAGATGTTGGCAGTGCGGTTCACTGTGGGCAACGCGCTCATGTCCCACTCCGTAATCATCACCCGGGCACCGGTGGAAGCATAGGCAAGAATACTTTGCTCAAACTGCTCCATATCGGGATAATCCATGCCCATGTGTCCCTGCATACCTACTGCATCCACACGCAGTCCTTTGCTTTTCATCTCATTCACCAATCGCACCACGGTGTTCCGCTTACCTTCGGAGGACATGTTGTAGTCATTGTAGTACAACTCCGCCTCCGGGTCCGCCTCGTGCGCAAACTGGAATGCCAGCGGGATAAACTCTTCGCCCAGAATCTCATAGAACTTGCTCTGACGGAAAGAACCATCTTCCAGAATAGCCTCGTTCACCACGTCCCATCCCTTCACTCTGCCCTTGTAGCGGGTCACGATGGTAGAGATATGCTCCTTCATGCGTTGCTTCAGGACTTCGGGAGATACCTCTTTCCCCTCCTTGTCCACACAGAACCACGGCGCCAACTGGGAATGCCATATCAGGCAATGCCCAATGATGAACATCCCGTTCTCCTCGCCGAACTTCACAAACTCGTCCGCCTGACGGAAATCATAACGGTCTTCTTCGGGATGAATGACCTCGCACTTCATGCAATTCTCCGCTACGACGGAATTGAAATGCCTCTTCACAATATTCAGGGAAGCCGTGTCGCGTCCCGAAGACTGGCGGGTGTTCAGCGACACCCCGATCAGAAACTTGTCTCCCAACACCGCCTTTAGAGAAGGTTCTTCCTTCACCGCAGGCTGAGTAGCACAGGCACAAAAGGCGGCCCCTGCCACTAAACTCAACAAAATGTTTTTGCTTTTCATATGGATTGTTATAACTAACTGACTGATTACTCATTTCTCACTAACCGCACATGGAATACTCCGCCCGCGATGTTGCCGGGCTTGCTTCGGAAAGTGACCGTGACCGACTGCTTCCCTTCCAGCATCCCTGCGGGAATGGGATACTCCACATTCACCAGTTCCGCTTTCTTCCATTTGCCCACCAGATTCTCTTCTGCCAACAGCGCGCCGTCAATCAAGATGTCGAACGAGCGATTGGCACTCTCATTGCCCCAATAACGCACCATGAGGGAAAGCTCCTTTTCGCCGTTCGTCAGCAAGTTGTATTGGAAATATCCGCCGTCGCGGGCGTCTCTCCACGCCTCACCTTCGAAATGTCCGGTTTGCGACTTCTCGTACTTGAGCTGATGGTCTACTTCCGGCTGCTGCTCGGCGGTTGCCACCGCATCCACCGTGCGGCGGTCGAGCAACAGTTTGCGCTGCTCCGCCTCATGCATCGCCTTCTGCACATCGGCATACGCGGCTTGGCTCATGGAGAGCCAGTACATCATGTAGCGGCAATCGTGTATGCGGAAGAACGGCTCCAGCTGGAGGTCACGGTATTTGTCGGTGAAGAGTCCCGGCACGGTATAGCACAACGGCTTCCCTTCCACCGGCTTTATGCCTTCCAAGCGGGATTCTATCTCCTGCTTGCTTCCGATGATGATGGGGGTATCGAATACCGACACCAGCGGTCCGTGGGCGATGTGTCCCCAACGGCTGTTGTCTGCCACGAGGCCATCCAGATGTTCGGTTCCCATACGTGCTCCCATCAGGATGGGGCCGCGCATGATGGCGATGTACTCCGGAACATTGGGCAACTCTTCCACGGTCACTTTCATCGGCATGGTGATTTCAATGACATCCCCGTTCTTCCATTTCCGCTCTATGGCAATGTAGCTTGAGGGTTGCGAACCGGCGGCATACTCCTTTCCGTTGCACACCACCTTCATCTCTCCCGCCTTGCTCCACCACGGATGGCGGATCAGCAAGCGGGCTTTCACTGCCTTCTTCATGTGCAGGGTCAGACGGCTGGTCTCCCGGTCGGGGAAGGCGGTCTCCTGCGTCAGGGTGATTCCTTTCTCCTTCCAGTCCAGTCGGGAGGCTACAAAGAGATTGACGTAGAGGTTGTCTCCCTCATGGCTGTAGATGAACTCGCCATACTTACCGTGGTTCTCCATCCCCGTGCCGACGCAGCACCACATGGCGCTGTTGGGGGCGGAATACACCCTGTAGTGTGCCGGACGTGCCGAGGTGAAGTAGACGTATCCTCCATGTTCGGGATGCTGGGTGGAAAGGATATGGTTGTACATCGCTCTCTCATAGAAGTCGGCATAACGTGCTTCGGGCGACATGCGGAAGAGTCCTTCCGTCAGTTTCAGCATATTATTGGTATTGCAGGATTCGGGACCTTCGCGGTCTTCCACGTAGCTTTTGCAGTCGTTGGCGGCGGCAAAATGCTCACGGCGGCTGTTGCCTCCCAGTGAGAGGGTGCGCTTGCCCGTCACGGTGTTCCAGAAGAAATCGGCAGCTTTCCGGTAGGTATCGGCATCGCCGCTCCGTCCGGCAGAGGCGCTAAGCTCGGCTATCCGCTGGTAGCCTACGACCTTGGGCACTTGCGTATTGGCGTGTTTGTTGTCCAGATTGTCCGTTTCCGCCGCCATGCTGTCCAGCAGCCAGCGGTGCGAGAAGCGCTTGGCGGCATCCAGATATTTCACGTCGTCCGTCATCCGGTAGGCATCGGCATACACTTCGTCCATGCCGCCAAACTCGTTGCCGAGCATCTGTTCCATCTGTTCGTCAGTCAGCGGTGCAATGATACCCAGTCCCCAGTCGCAGAGGGAGAGGAACATCTCTTTCGCCTCTTCGCTGCCTCCATACGCCCAGGCATCCCTCAGTCCGGCATACGTCTTATGCAGATTGTACCAAGGCACCCAATATTTCCAGACGATGCCTACGTTGCCTTTCTGAATCTCCTTCCAGGCTTCCATGCCTTTGGGCACTCCTCCCACATATCCGTTGCCGTGTGCCTGCTGGCAGCGTTTCAGTTCCGAGACCATGTAGTCCATGCGTCTTTTGCACTCCTCGTTTCCGGTGGCGGCGTAGTGAATGGCGAGTGCCGAGAGATAGTGTCCTCCGACGTGCCCGTCCAGGTCAATCCAGTTGGCAAAGCTTTCTCCCTTCGGGGTAAGTCCCGCCTCTTTCAGGAAGGGGGCAAGCAGGCGGTCGGTGTCGTACTGCAGGAGCACATCGACGTTCAAGTCGCATGCCTGCTTGAAGGGGCCGTCCAGCAGCTTGACCTGCCGCAGGGGGAAGGTGTTCGGATAGAGCTTGTCCTGAGCAAACGTGGTTGCAAACGAGGCAACCAGACAAAGCAATAGGGATAGGGTTCTTTTTCTTCTGTTCATGATATTTCTTTAAGTAATTAAGTTATTTTAGTTCCGCAAGTTCAGCTTCTTAGTTGGCAAGACCTCGGTTGGCAGGTCTGCAAGGGGGGAAGTGCAGATTATGGCATCGGGGGGATGGCGAGCATCTCTTCCTTGTCGATTCGTCTCTTCGGTGCCTTGTTCGCTGCGAAAGTTAAGCTTGCGAAACTTGTGTTAAATGTAATGTTGGCGCTTCACTTTGGAAGGGGTTTTCCGGTTGCAAATATACGAAATAGATGGCTATGCTCCCTGTATCGTATGTTACATAATTTTTCGCTGGTGTTACATCTTTCTTGTATTGTCACATCTTTCTTGCATTGTTACATTCTGGGGCTTTCAGGCCTTTCTGGGCTTTACAAAGGGTTGGGGGGATGGAGGAAAGTGGTGAGATGCAAGAAAGGAATGTTCAAAGACTAATATATTTGATTATAACAAATATATTCTACTACACTCGCTTGCATTGTATGGGGCGAATTCGAGTGGTAAATCCAATCTTGTCAGTGCTATGCACACCATGGCAAGATGTGTATTGTTGTCTGTGAAGCTAAATGATAATGAAGAATTGGAATATGATCCATTTCTTCTTTTGGAGGGCAATGCGCGTCCTACTATGTTTGAGGTTATTTTCCTTAAAGGGGAGTTTTGTTATAGGTATGGTTTCAGATATAATCAAGATCGAATAGTAGAAGAGTGGCTGTTCCGCAAAACCGTACCTCGTTCCAAGGAGCAGATGTTGTTTGTGAGAAATGAAGAGGGAATCTGTGTGGAAGAGTCCTGAAACAAATCCTAAGAACGCCCAGTTGATTTTTACCACTCATGACACACACCTACTGTCGCAGAAAATTCTCAGACGCGACCAGATCTGGTTTACAGAGAAAGATTCCAAAGAGCAGACGGATTTATATAGCTTAATGGATATTGTACTTCCTGATGGCACAAAGCCTCGCAACGATGCAAACTACGAGAGAAATTATATTGCCGGCCGTTATGGAGCCATTCCTTATATTCTTAACGATTAAATTGTAAGGCTATGGCTGCAAAGAAGATAAAACTCGCTATGCCAATCAAAATCCATGCACAACAGTTTACCGTCTCGTGAGGCAGTTGTTGGGAAAGGATGAGAAACTAAATGCAGAATTAGTTGCTAAAATTGAAGAATAATTATAAATTTCGGCATTAATTTGCGCAAATACAGGGATAATAATCCAAGAATGAATGTTTTTCCCGGATGACTTGCAAGTTGGCAGGCTGGACATAAGTTATATTTACTTTCTGTTTTATTATACTCGACTATATACAAAACCCCTCTCAGAAGCCTTCTGAGAGGGGGGATAATGAGTCAGGGACTGAAAGGGTTTGACTCAGGGAGTGAAAGGGTTTCAGTCCCTGACTGAATGGGGTTCACTCAGTGAGGCATTTTTGATGCATTAAAATAAGATGCGTTTCACAAGTGTTTTGTAAGCAATATTCCTCCACAGGAATAACTCTTAATCTGTTTGCATGCCACTTATAGCCTCACGGTCGTTCATTCAATTACCAATAGCGGTAAAACTCATAGGTATAAACATCATCTCCAGTGATACTTCCTTCAAAGAGGTTATATCCTTTCAGATCGCCGTGATAATAAACCAAAGGAGAAGCGTTGAAATCCATCAGGTAAGTACCTGTCTGTCCACCTTTGGGAATAACCATCAAGGCTCCGTGATCTAATTTGCCTCCGTCGTTATAGACTTCAAACGGTACTCTGACTCTAACTTCGTCTTTTACAGGATAAGTAGAAGTAGCTGTAAATAGATAACGATTATTATAGGTTTGTTCTACAGAAACTCTTATATAATTATTTATTCCGTTTTGAGTAATCCCAATTGTTAATGTCTTATTAGATATTGGCTGTTTTAACACAATACTACCACTTCTTAAAGAAGAGATATTATCTTCTGTCATTACCAATAAAACATATATTTCATTATATTGAGAACATATAGCGTAATTCACCCAAGAAGGTTTGCTTACAATTTCAGGTTGTAATACAGTCTTTATGCCATTAACCTCAACATAAGATAATAAAGTCCTTCCAACAGGTTGTGTAGTACCTTTGGGAGTAAAAGCAAAATCTTCTACAATATCTGAATCTGTAAAACCTAAATAGTAAACACTATCATTAGCACTCCTCGTAACAGCATTTTCTGCTCCATCTTTATCAAAAGGTATTTCACTACTGCAACTATACCCGATAATTAAACTCAAAATAAATAAGACTTTCTTCATGGCTATTTGATTTTTATAAAAATAATAAAGGCAGCGGCATTATCCCTCCGCTGCCTTTTATTAAAACTCCATGATAATTTACTTTCCGGCTAAACCATCTGCAAAGCCTGCGTATGTATGTTTACGGCTGTAGTTGGAATCCCACAGACCGACAGGTTCACCGCCGCGCCAGCCTGAATCACTGGGAGCATCAGTGATACACCACTGAGTGATACCATACTGTTGGGCAGCAGGAATAATCTCGAAGTACTTCTTCACAATGAACTTATAATATTCTGCCATTGCCTTATGCTGAGCTTCGGTCATATTTTCCGTCTTCACGTTGTTTCCATTTTCATCTACATAACCCATATCAAGTTCGGAAATCTTCACCAGCTTACCACTCTCTGCCAATATCTCGAACATCTTTACTACATGTTCTTCTTTACTCTTCTGAGTAGCCTCATTGGCATAACAACTTACGTGCATCTGTGTACCGATACCGTCAATCTTTGTCACATTGTCCGCTTCCCACTTCTTAATCCAGTGTACCAAACTCCTCACTTTCTTATTGTCATCCCAATCGGATTCCAAATTATAGTCATTGATAAAGAGTTTCAAAGGAGCGGTACCTCCGTTTTCTGCGTAATACTTGCGGGCAGCAGCTACGACAATACGAACATAATCTTCATTGCCCAAGTAGTCTTGCCAATAGAAGTTGTTCTTAGCATCATCTGCACTGGCATTAGATGCGGACTGCAACGTATAGAAACCTTCGCCGTCATCACCACCACCGGAAATGGCTTCGTTCACTACATCCCAAGTAGTTACATAACCATCGGTAGCTTTCATCATGCCTTCTATCCAATTGTTCATAGCCGCAGTAAGAACTTCTTTTTTCTCTTGGGGAGTGAGTTCAATACTTGTCTGATTAGAAGAATATCCCTCTCCTTCTGCAGACAATGCTTGATATCCATTCCAACTAATCCATCCCTCAATCGACTGGTTTTCAAAGTTTGAAACATACATATCAGATGTACCATCTGAGAATATTACATTATCTACATAAATAGTTCCCACAAAATCACCAAAATTGAAAGTAAATTTATCCACCTGATTATGCTCTGGCGTAAATGTAAAACTTACATCAGTCCATTCGGTACCAATATTAAATCCACCAGGATAACCTTGTGCTCCACCTGTAGACGACTGCATAAATATAGTACAATTATATGAATCCGTAGCCTTGACTTTAGCAGTAAAAGTATATGAATTTCCTTCTGTCAACGGTTTGTCAAATTGATACCACACTTGTGAATCCCAATTATTATTTTTCTTTTCATTATTAGTCATTTTTAAGCAAAAGCCAGCATTATCATTGCCTTCTGATACAATCTGAAATGAAGGACCATTCCAATTGTTTCCCCAACCATTTGTTGTTTCTTCTGCAAAATCACCATTATCAATAAGATTATCATCTGCTCCATCTTTCACAAGTACCAAATTATCAAAGTAAACCTTACCTCCAAACTTACCGAATACAATTTGTAGTTTATCTAAAGTAAATTGAGTAGTAAAGTTCCATTCATAAGTGGCCCAATCAGTACCTATAGCTCCTTTTGCACCTAAATATTGTACATCTTTACTTCCTCCCCATTGATCTTTGTTTGGACTAGCTGACCAAATCGGCCAAAACTCCAAACCTTCGAATTCTTCTGAAGCCTTTATATCTACTTTGAAAGTATAATTCACACCTTGTTCCAAAGCCACAGGAAGCATATACGTAGCCTGCTTATCCCAAATGTTTTCACCTGCTCCATTAGTATTATATTCAATAAAACTATTTTTGGCATTAGGGTCAATAGGCAAAGGAATAGGGGCAATAAGTTTATTCAAATACTTCGGTCTCTGCTGCGAATGCCAAGCCAACGTATGTCCATAAATGGTAAGTCCTCCTGCTTTTGCGGCAGTAACAAAATTTTCCACCGCATCAAAGTTCATCTCACCTGCGTCATTCACACAGGAAGCATACTTCATGGCATTGCCGGCAGTCATTTCCACAAAATTGCTGTTAGCCAACTGAGTGACTTGTCCTCCGGCAATGTAGTCGCTTGCAGCCAGTGCAATTCCCAACTTAAAGTCGGGATTGGCACTGCTGCTTACATAATTCTTCAATACATCATAGTCGTTGAGATACTCCATCCCTGCAATAGAGGCAGGCTTCTCAACCTCGAATGCCAGCGGCTTGTCGTCTACGCACGAAGCAGTAACGACAGCCGTCAGAAGCATTGTTCCTAAGATATTTTTCGTATATTTCATATAAATACTTTTTTAAAATAAGAAACCCTAAAGTTATTTCTTCACGGGAGTGAACCATTCGGCCTTCACACCACGGTAATGAACCACCAACGTATCCTTAGTGGCACAATGGATGCCATCGTAATCCATCGTGTAATCCAAATAGAGCACATCGCGGTCCTTACCGCCCCAGCTGTTCTTGTCTCCTTTGGCAACGAACTTTCCGCTACCATCGGCTACCACACCTTCCGAATTGGAAGAGACCGTGCAATTGCCGCTCTCGTCGAAAGCAAGAACCAGATTTGCCTCAACATTCTTTCCGGCAGCATCTTTGGTAGGACGAGCCCACTGCACCTTGTTTATGCCCAGGGTGCTGAATCCGTCAATAGCCTCATCTTTCTCCACATACGCTTTATGACGCACTTCCGTACCGGTCTTGTTGCCGCTATACGTATCCACTCCACGGCGCAAGTAGTGCGAATCGTATTTGCTGATATACTTCACCGCATAAAGCACATAGTCTTTAGGCTGCACTTCCCAATCTTCCTTGTTCAAGCGAACCGGATTATCAACCTGCTTTTTACCCTGCAAGATGGTGTCGGCATTCTGCACACCGGTCATCACCACCGGAATCACATAGTTCAACTCCACCGACTTCGGGTCATTGAAATAAGCGTCGGTCAGGTTCACCGTAACGCCTCCCAATATATTGCCTTTCTTGATGACGATCTTGTCACCGCCCAACGTATAGTGGGAAGCCGGCATCGGAATGATGTCGCCACCGGTGCTTTCGAATTTGAAACCGTCGCACAAGGTATTGTCTACCCGTATACCTATTTCCACGTCTTTCTTATTCTCGTATACACCTGCCACCGTGGCCATAATCTGGCACTTATGCTCATTGTCCAACGAGTTGTCAACTGAGTTGTCCTCACCTAAAGTAATGGTGCGGATGGGACTTTGATAAGCAAAGTAAACCGCAGAATATTTATAGTCGGGAAATTCCCAGTCGCCATTCTCGCATGCAGTGAACAAGGTTCCCGCCATAGCGGCCAGTATCCATAATGATTTTTTCATTGCTATTTTCATTTATTCAGTTTATATAAGTTCGTTTACTGCCGCTTACCATCCCTTGTTCTGGATGAGTGCATTAAACTTCAATATCTCACTATAAGGTACAGGACCATAATACATGTAGTCCTTGTAATCACGCTTCTCCACATCTACCACTTCGTAGTTGGTTCCGGTGATCTTCATGCCCCGTACGGTTTCGTTCAGCTTGCTGAGCTCTACCTTCCAACGACGCAAATCCCAGAAACGGAATCCCTCGAAGCAAAGTTCCAGACGACGTTCGTTGCGTATCAGCTCACGCATCTTGTCCTTGTCGCCCTTCACCGACTCCAAGTAGGGATCGACACCATCCTTGCCTAAGCCTGCACGCTGGCGGATAGCTTTGATCACATCGTATGCGGAATAGCCGTGAGTACCCTTTCCTTGCGGTCCCCATGCCTCGTTGGCAGCTTCGGCATACCCCAAGAAGATTTCCGTATAGCGAATCCAGGGCTTGATATGGAAACCGTTGGTCGTATTGCTCGGATTAGCGTTCACGTTCATGTCCAGGAACTTGCGCAGATAGTATCCGGTACGCGTAGAAGCACCGTCAAACTTATTCATGGCATCATTGTTGTTGCCATCGACAGCAGTAGTGATGACATCGTTTGCCGAACCTGCCTGACAGCCGTTGTAAATGATGTACAAAGCCAGACGGGGGTCACGGTTGGCATACGGATTCTGTGCATCGTACCCACTCTGCGGGTCACTGATGGGATAACCGTTCGCTGCGGGGAAAGCATCTACCAGATTCTGCGAAGGATTCACACGGCCTTTTCCGAACAGAGAAGGAGGATATTGGTCTTTCTCCAAGTCCGCACTCTCGTTCTTGTTGCTTCTCCACAAGATTTCAGGACGGTTATATCCGGCTTTCATATTCTGGATACCGTTGTGATCTTCGTACCACTTGTTTCCCGTAGGGTCTATGCCGGCAATGGGATTGCCTCCCAGATTGGCCAACACTTGGGCCATAGCGTCGGCAGCCTGTTCCCAACTCACGCCCGAACCTTCGCTGTATGCAGGACTGGCAGCAAGCAGAGCCGCCTGTGCGCGAATGGCACGTGCCACACGGGCACTCATACGGTTCTTGGCATGGTCGCCGAATACACGGTTATACAAAGAGACATCCGCCCCCAACTGTACATATTTGTCAGGCACCACACCCGTATTCACATCCAGATCGCCATACTCCTCAGGAAGCATCTCAATCGCTCTCTCCACATCCTCGTTCAGCAGTTCGATACACTCCTTGAAGGTATTGCGCGGCTTGTTAAAGTCTGAATTAACCGTTTCCGACTCCGTCAGGATAGGAATACCCAGCAACTGTCCGTCTGCCGTCCAACCGGAGCAACTCATCAACAAATGATACATATAGAGTGCACGCATACCGTATGCGTCTCCCTGAAAACGTACCCGGAACAGCTCGGAAGCCTTGGGGTCTCTGGCCCATTCCACGTTTTCGGAAATCTCCAGAAACTGGTTAAGATACTGCCAAGAGGCACGCAAGTTCTGCCAACGGTTCAGGTCACCGGGCGTATTGTCCGAACGCCACGAACCGGCAGCCATCTTCCGATAGTCATTGTTCACGTCATTGGACACAGCGTCGTCCGTAGCCACCTCTGTGAAAGACCAGTTGTTGGCGTTCTCACCCAGCGGATTGCCTATGTAGGCATGTCCCAGCAAACCGACCGCCCACGAAGGCATGTTTTCCAAATCAGACGGTTCTTTGAAGTTTTCCACTGCCGGCTCGAACAGGTCGTCGCAAGCAGAGAATGCCATCAGGAATGCCGCTGATAAGATGATATTTTTTAGTTTCATAACTTCTTGCTTTTTTTTCAATCTACATTATTAAATTATCATTCTCTTAGAACGTTCCCTTAAGACCCAGTTGATAGAAACGCATCTGAGGCGCACTACCCACATTCAGTTCCAATGCCTTGCGTTCTTTTGCGATGGTGAGCAGGTTGTTTGCATTGACAAAGAAACTCAGTCCTTTGACAAACGATCCTCTCAACACCTTTTCAGGCATGGTGTAAGTGAGCTGTATCTGAGAGAGGTTGAAACGGTCGTTCTTATACATCCAGAAGTCGGACGCGCGGAAGTTGTTCTCGCCACCGGTCGTCGTCAGGCGGGGATAGGTGGCTGTGGCTGCCGTCTCGGGAGTCCAGCGGTTGCGCACCACTTCCGAGTATTTGCCGTCTCCTTTCACCCAGTAGTAAGAATTGTCCTTCATGCCGTAGCCGCCTACGTAAAGATTACCCATGACATAGAGCGTAAAGTCGTGCCATTTGGCAGTCAGGTTGATACCGCTCATGAACGGAGAATCCCAACGTCCTAAGAGCACACGGTCGTTATCGTCAATCTTGCCGTCATTGTTCTGGTCCTTATAGCGAATGTCGCCGGGCTTCACGTCGCCGAACGTCTGCTGGGGAGCTGCGTCAATCTCGGCCTGGTCATTGAAGAACCCTTCGCTCTGCAAGCCCCAATGTCCGTTCAGCGCGCGGCCTACAGCCGACAGATATTCGAACTCGATGTTCTCGTCGCGTTTCTCGGCAATACTCTTGTACCACATACCGCTCACGCCGAGTGTCAAATCCACCTCGCCTACTTTCTTGTTGGCATATACGCTGAAATCGAAACCGGTGCGCTTGTCCGCATTGAAGTTCACATAAGGAATGATAGAAGAGGAAGGATAACCCACCTGCGTGAAATAGATCGGATAGAGGGAGCTGGTGCGTGCCAGACCGCCATCCATCTTACTGTTGAAGAAGTTGAAATCAAAAGTAAGCAGCTTGTTCCACATCGAACCGCGCAATCCTACGGTGAACTCTTTACGTTTCACGTAAGTCATGGCAGAACCGTCTCCACGTTGGAACTCAGTGGCAGCCAAACCGCCATTGTCTCCCCAACTGTACCATCCGCCGGACTGCACAATCGGCTTGTACAGGTAGTAACCATCTTCATTGTCGCTGGTCTTGATGTCAAGATCCTGATTGATGATGCCTGCGGAAGCAGTAAGCATCAGGTTATCGAAAACAGAGTTCTCCAGGAAATTCTCCTTTGCCAGGTTCCATCCCAAAGTGACCGTGGGCGAGAATGCAGCACGATTGCCTTCGGGCAACTTGGTGGAATAAGGCATCGCAGCACTGAAGTCCACGTAATATTTGTGCCGATAGTTGTAGGATGCCTGGAAACCCAGGTTGGCATTGGTGGTGCGGTGATAGCGGCCGCTTTGTTGGGTCTGCCAAGCATTGGCAAGCACCATAGCGAACACATTGTGGTCTTCGTTGAAGGTGTTCTGATAGTCGAACTGACCGGACACATTGTATGTGTAACGGTAGGCCGAGTTATTGATGTTTTCGCTGCCGCTCTTCTCGTCCTTGCCATACTGCGTGATGCCCGAAATAACTTCTTTTCCATTATAAGTACTCCATACGGGTGCAAAAGTGGCATAACTGCTGCTGTAGCCCTGATCGTAGGTAGAAGCATAGTCAATACCATATTTGACACGGAAATAGAGTCCCTTGAGCAACGGAGAGAGATTGACATCAAAACGCGTGTTGAACTGGAACTGGCGGCTCACGAATTTATTGTCGCCGGCAGCATAAGCATCCGCCACCGGATTGGTGGGATTCTGCTGCGTACCGCCGAAGAAGTACTTGCCACCCTGAAGATAATTACTGTTGAGCACAGTATTCAGCGAGTTCCTGTCCGCCTCTTCAATGAAACTCAGCGGAATCAACGGTGATACCAGATGAGGACGCAACGTAGCAGCCTGCCCCCACCAGTCCACATTCGCCGCATACGAATCGTAGAAGGTGACATTGGCATCGGTCTGTGCGGTAATGAGTTTGTGCAACTTCATATCCACATTACCACGTACAAAGAAGCGGCTGATGTAGTTGTCTTCCGTATTGCCCACCTTCAGCAACGAAGACTCACGATAGTAACCCGTAGAAGTATAATACTTCACTTTCTCGCTACCGCCTGAAATTTCGACAATCGCCTCCGAACGGTTATACGCCTTTTTCAGGTATTCGGAAGAGTACATGTCGAAGTTGGGATAACGGTAGGGATTCACACCGGAAGCATGGTTATAGATATCTTCCTGAGAGTAATTGGCGGCAAAACCGTCGTTGAGGCGTGCCTCATTATAGAGCGTCATATACTCTGCCGACCCTAAGTATTTGGGATACGACTTGGGGGTATAGAAACCGGTGTTGGCATGAACATTGATCCGGAGGTCGCCCACCTCACCGCGCTTGGTGGTGATGGAGATGACACCCTTGGCTGCACGAGGACCGTAGAGCACTACGGCAGCAGCCCCTTTCAGCAGCGTGATCTGGTCTATTTCGTGGGGAAGCACATTGTTCGCGTCGCGCACCATACCGTCCACAATCACCAAATATTCGTCGTTTCCCCAGATATTGCCGTTGAAACCACCTACCACATTGTCAACCAAGCTCAGACTGTAGTTTGTATATGCCTTTTCCGACATTTTCTTCATGTCAATGACAGACACTCCACCCAACAGGTCGTCGGAGTTGATGGAACGGAATGCCACTTGCACCTTCTGGAGCGTATCAGCCTGGGCGGCTTCCACCAAGTCGGCCAGCGTCTCCTGGGCGGCAACGTGTGTGTTGGCAAAAGCCAGAGCCGCACAGAATACAAGTCCTTTATATATATGTTTCATTTTTTATAGTCTTTATGTTTATGTAAAACCATTACCAACCGGGATTTTGATAGAACTCCGGATACATCGTCACATCGCTCGTCTTGAACGGCAGCCAGTAGTGTTTAGCCCGCAATTTGCGTTCCGTCACTACCTCTTCGCGGAAGTTTCTGACTTTGCGTTCCTTCGGATCGGCTTTGGGGTCGAACTCCTCCGCGCGGTCAAAGAGTTGCTTGGTCTTGATATTATAAGGATATTCGGTCAGCAGTTTCCAACGGCGCAGGTCGTTGAAACGGTGGCCTTCGTAAGCAAGCTCCACGGCACGCTCGCGGCGCACTTCTCCCATGAATTTCTCCAAGTCGGCCGTATAGTGGCTTGCCACGCCTTCTACTCCGGCACGCTCGCGAATCACATTGACTGCGTCTACGGCGCTCTTCGAGAACGTAGTAGCCTTGCCGTTGGCCGAGCCATAAGCCTGTGCGGCAGCTTCGGCATACAGTAGATAGACCTCTGCCAAGCGCAGCCATGCCAAGTGGAAGTGGGTGGCCTTTCCATAACCATAGTCCTGGTCGCCCTTATTGGCTCCTATCGGGATGAACTTATAGTTGAAATAACCCGTACGGCTGGTCTTCTGCGGATCATTGCAACAGTTGCCACCTTCGTAGAGGTTGGCGAACTCGTACTCCTTGAAGTCGCCTACTGTTTTCATCTGGCGCACGCCGTCGTAGATGAAGTTGTTGTAGAAGCGCGGGTCGCGGCCTTTCCAAGGCTGCTCTTTGCTGAAACCGGAGTTGGGATCATCGAGAGGCATGCCGTTTGCCATACCGAAATAGTTCACGTAGTTGGCAGCCGGACAGAGGATGATGCCGTCGCCATCACAGATGAAGGAGAGCTGGTAGGAGTTCATCTGACGCCAATAAGAGTCGGCACTGAACGTAGGGCTGCGCATGATGGCTTCCGTACCGCCCGGCATCAGCCAGTTCTGCTCTTTGGTATAGAAGAGGTTGCTGTAATTTTCAAAGTCTACCAGAGCATATTGCGTCTGACCGCCCTCTACCATGGCAAGCACCTGTCCTAAAACCTCGGCAGCACGTTTGCAGTAATCCGCATTGTAGGAACGTCCGCTGCCTTCCGCACCATTTTCCATCAAAGGGCTACCGGCATACAGCAGGCACTTGCCCATATAAGAGAGGGCCCAAATCTTGTTGGGGCGCAAAGCGTTGTTTCCCTTCGTGCGGTTTCCGGTAGCTGTATTGTCCCAGTCGATGGGGAGGAGTTCGGCTGCGCGCTGGAAGTCTCTTGCCATCTTCTCGGCATTCTCCTGATAGCTTTCGCGCGGCAGGTTGAACAGTTCGACGGGCGAAAGGGGTCTTTCCATATAGGGCAGGCCACCCCAGTAGGTGGTCAGCTGGAAGTAGAACCAAGCACGGAAGAAGTAGAGCTGGCCTTCGATAAAGTTGCGTTCTTCTTGTGTGGCATCGGTCAGCAGGCCGTTCTGCAAAGCCTCAAGACCCAAGTTTGCCTGACGGATGGCATACCAACCGCCACCCCAGAGGGACTTGGCAAAGCGGTCGCCATCCAAGGTCCAGTTTCGGTCCAGGAAGCAGTCGCTCTTGTTGATATATGAACGGTAGTTTCCGCCGTCGATGGCATAGCCCATCAGATACTCACCGTTACCGGTGGTGATCACCTCGTCTTCACCCCAGTTGAAGGAGCTTACCCAATTGTGCTTTGCCACATCGGGGATGACGTTGTACATGACTTCAATGAATCCTTGGAAGTTATTGAAGTTCTTGAACGCATCTTCCTTGGTCAGGACGGAATCGGAATCCCTCTCCAGATAGTCGGTGCACGACACAGAGGCGAAACCGGCAAGGAACAATGCGAAAAGTATATGATATATTCTATTTTTCATCTTCAGTTAGATTAAAGTGTGATTTTGAATCCTAAGTTGAAACGGCGCTGGGTAGGATATGCGCTCCATCCGCCGGTGTTCGACTCGCGGTCATCGGGCATGTTGGTCCAGAGGAAGAGGTTGTTACCGTTGACAAACAACTTCAAGCTGCTCAATCCCGAAGCCTTCAGCCACTTCTCCTTGGAGAAAGTATAAGAGAGTTCGGCATATTTCAGACGCGTGTATGAACCGTCGAAGAGGAAGCGCGTGCCATCGGTATACCGGCTTGTCTGGTTCAGCCAACGGGGCAGAGGCACATCGGCGCTCTGGTTGTCGGGACTCCAGTAGCTGCCTTCGAAGAATGCCGTGTTGCGCGTGCCGCCCAAGCTGGTCAGGCCGACGGTGCGGCTCACGTTGTTCACGCCGTAGAACTGCACGAAGAAGCTCCATCCCTTGTAGTCGAAGCCGACCTGCAGGTTCATGGTGTTCTGCGGCACTCCGGTGTAGCCGTATGGGATGTTGTCGTTCTGAGTGATCTCGCCATCGGCATCGTAGTCGAGGATGATGTAGTTGCCCGGCTTGCGGTTGGCGTCGTACTCGTCGTGCGCGGTACTACCGTAGAGTTCGTCCCAGCTGTTGTAATAGCCGTGGTCGGCGTAGGAATAGTTCTGGTTGACTGGCTTTCCGGCCTGTTTCTGATACTCCGGCATGAGGCTGGGGTCGTCTGCATCGATCACCTTGCTGACGGCATGGGTGAGCGAGGCGTTACCCCAGAGTCGCCAGTCGCGCGTGAGCTGCTTGTTCCAGCGCAGTTCCAGTTCGAAACCTTTGCTGTCTATCTTGCCCAGGTTGGCGATGGGGGCTTCGGTACCAAAATAGGAAGGCACGGCACGTCTGTTTCCGGGCAGGAGGATGTCGGTGCGTTTTTCCTGGAAGTAGTCGAACGAACCGGAGATGACGCCTCCGAAGAGGGCGAAGTCGGCGGCGACGTCGAGTTTGGTGGCTATCTCCCATTGGAGGTTATCGTTTCCTATCTGTGTCTGCTGCCACCAGTTGTAGGGGCTTCGGGCGGGGTCTACTCCGGTGAGTGCCTGACGGTAGTTTCCTCCGTTGTTCCAGATGTCCATGTATCCCCAGCGATAGGATTTTCCGTTCACGTATAGGCTGTCATTACCGATTTGTCCGTAGGAAGCGCGTAGTTTCAGCATGTCGAGCCACTTCAGTTTGAGTTTCTTCACGAAGGGTTCTTCCGAAACCATCCATCCGATGGCGCCGGAGTTGAAGAAGGCGAAGCGGTTTTCGGCGGCGAAGAGGTCGGAGCCGTTGTATGCGCCGTTATACTCGATCATGTAGCGGCTGGCGTAGTCGTACGTGGCACGGAACACCCAGTTCTCGCGGCGGTAGGGCTGTTCGCTACCGGTGGCATACTGTTCGCGGCTGAAGTTTCCCATGGCTCCCACGGTGTGGTCGCCGAACTTGTTGGAGTAGTTCAGCTGTACGGAATAGTCCATGCGTCGGTAAGTGGCCCAGTTTTGCACGGAACCGGCTCCGATCTTCCAGGCGTTGTTGTTCATGAAGTCGAACTTGTAGAGTGCATCCGTTTTGACGTCGGTGTATTCCTGTCCGGTTTCGGGGTCGATCCATTTGTGGGCTTCGTCTTCCCAGTCGGTGGTGTCGTCTACGCCACGTCCGGTTTCGCGGAAGGCGTTGTCGAAGGCGAGCCTTGCCTGCACGTTGAGTCCTTTGAGGAGGAATCCGAGGTCTTGTTCGAGGGTGAAGTCGGTGTTCAGCCGGTCGTCGGTGGTGTATCCGATACCGTTCACGCTGAGCTGTTCGTAGCTGTTGGTGGCAGCCTGCGTGGGGTTAGGCTGGTAGTATCCGAAGGTTCCGTCGCTGTATACGGGCACGAAGGCGTCGGGGGATATTCCATAGAATGCGCTCCAGACGAGGTTTTCGTACAACCCTTGCGTGGCTTTCTTCACGGCGTGCGAGCCTGAGAGGTTGACGTGCAGCTTGGTGGTCTTCGTGAGGTTGAAGTCGAGGTTGCTTCGCACGTTGATACGGTCGTAGCTGAATCCAGGATCGTATCCTTTCACGTTGGTGACTTTCTTGTAGATGTCTCCCTCGTGGGCGAAGTCGGCGGAGGCGAAGTATTTGACGAATTTCGTACCTCCGCTGACGTTGACGTTTGCCGTGTATGAGGTGGCTACGTCTTTGAGCAGGTAGTCTACCCAGTTCATGTTGGGGTAGCGTTCGGCTTCGGCCTGATTGGCAGGATGGCGGTACTTGTAGAGCCGGTCTTGGGTGAGGTAGTAGCTCCAAGAGTCGGGGTGGTAGGCGAGTTCGTTCTCGATGACCTGGTTGCGCAGGGAGAGGGCGTCATAGGCGTCCATCATGTCGGGCAACTTGGAGTAGGTCTTGAGCGTGGTGCTGGCGTTGACGTTGATGACTGCCTTTCCTTCTTCACCGCGCTTGGTGGTGATGAGGATGACGCCGTTGGCACCGCGCACGCCGAACACTGCCGTTGCGGATGCGTCTTTCAGCACGGATATGGATGCTACGGAGTTGATGTCTACCGAAGTCATGGGGCGTTCGATGCCGTCTACCAGCACGAGTGGCTGTGTGCTGTTGAAGGAGGATACGCCTCGGATGGTGATTTCGGGTTCTTCGTCACCGGGTTTTCCGGTGGTGGTCATGGTGACTACGCCCGGCAGGTTACCCGTGAGAGCTTGTCCGAGGCTTGTGACGCCTCCCGTGCGTTCCAAAGTCTTGGCATTGGTCTGGGCGATGGCGCCTACGACTGATGCTTTCTTCTGCTGTCCGAAGCCTACTACGACGACTTCTTCCAGTTGCTGGCTGTCGTCTTCGAGTGTCAGTTTCATCGGGGTTTTTGAGTTGGCTTTCACTTCTTGCGACTTCATACCGATGTATGAGACGATGAGGGTTGCATTTTCATGCGGCACTGCTAACGTAAAGTTTCCATCTATATCTGATATCGTACCTATTGAATTGTTTCCTTTTAAAACGATGGAAGCACCGATTACGGTTTCTCCGTTAGCATCATAGACTGTACCTTTTACAGTCACTCCGTTTTGAGCCAGAGTTGGCAGGCAACTCAGCAGCATCAAAAGGAACAGGTAAGGAATCTTTTTAATTGTCTTAGTTACATTTTTCATTACCATTAGTTTAAGATATTAATAACTACATTCTCTCTCGTGTGTGGAGGGCGGGTGTGTCTGCATCAGACTCTTGCCCGCAGCTTTCAACTGTCGTCATACTCATGTTTCATAAGCGCTCTGTTTTTTTAAATTAAAAATCACGTTAGCTATACTCTGTTTCCGGAGGTATTTGTCCGGCGGTAAAATCGTTCGCGACAAGGGGTGTTTCCGATAGTGCGGGCTGCCCTGCATCAGCATAAATTCTTCCGTGGGGCAAAAGTATCAAATAACCCTAAATCCCTTTATAGAGTGGTATAACACGTTTTTTCGATGATATTACATCCTTCTCAGGGATGTAACATTTTTCTTTTCGTATGTTACATGAGATATGAATAAACGGCTATATATCAGTAGAATAACCGTAATGTTACGGGACAGGATCCACGCTCTGGAGACAGGCGCGGAAAAGGGGGAGGGATTCCCCGTCTTCGAAGCAGGAAAAGCGAGGGGGACGGGGGGAGAGAAGGGGGAAAAAGGGGGAGTGAGGAGGAAGTGAGGAGGGAAAAAGAGGGAAGCGCAAAAGGAGTGAAGAGGAAGTGAAGAAGGAGTGAAAAGGAAGTGAAGAAGGAGTGAAAAGGAAGTGAAGAGAGAAATGGGGCGTCGGGTAAAAGGGTCAGCAGGAGGACAGGGTTGGCGGAAAGTTAACGGAAAGTTAACGGAGAAGTAGCGGAGAGGTAACGTAAAGTTGACATAAGGCTGGTGTAAAGTTGGCGTAGAATTGACGTAGGATTGACGTAGGATTGACGTAAGGTTGGCGGAAAGTTGGCGTAGAATTAGCGTATGGGCAAAAAAAAAGGAGTACCGCTGTACTCCAACCTTGTTAACCTTAAATCTAATACTATGAAAAACACGTTGCAAAGGTACGGACTTTTTCGGGATTTGCAAGCGTAGTGTGCGAAAACGGCGCATTTATAACACGTTTTAATAGAAACATCTCTGTTTTTACATCCTTTTTTATTTTCGGGGGATATCTTTTTCTTTTTTTAAGGGGGAGCTTCTTCGTTTTCAGAAGAGGTCTTCTTCGTTTTCAGAAGAGGTCTTCTTCGTTTTCAGGGAAGATCTTTTTCTTCTCAGGGGAGCCGGACGGGCGACGACGCATCGGGGGCGATGGGCACAGGACGGGCACCGTAGGAGCGTAGGGCGCGCTGTAGGGCGGTGTCGCTGTTGCAGAGGCTGAAGAGGGGGGGTGTGCAGGACGAGGCGTTGCGTGCTGGCTTGCAGGCCTTCGGGAGTGTATCGGGTGTGCACCCAGGCGAAGGCGCCGGGGCCGATGTCCTCTCCGTGGGAGAGGCAGCCGTGGGCGGAGCTGAATCCGAAGGAGGGGGCGGCGATGCAATAGCCGGTGGCGGATTCGGTGCGCGTCAGATAGACGGGGAGGGAGAAGAGGTTGGCACCGATGAAACGGTTGTAGATGGGGACGAGGCTCTTGCGATCCTTGCGGCGGCGCTGCTCGAAGCACTCGTCCAGCAAGCCGCGGAAGGAGCGGTAGAGGGCGACGATGTTGGGGAACTTGATGCGCTGGATCATCTGCGTCGGAGTGCGCGGATTAGTCATCTTTGAGACGCGGGCGGAAATGACGAGTTCGCCCCCCTTGACTGAGTATGTAAGGTCTCCGGCTGAGCCGCTTATCATACCTTTGATTCCATTGCTGATAGCCATATTCGTTATACTTTAAATTGTTGCCGGAGTCTCACCAGTTGAAGGGTGCGGGCCAGGACGAAAGGGGCGACGTGATGCTTACATGGGTTGCACTCCGATTGTATAACGCGCGGGAGGGTGGAAAAGTTCTCTAAAAACAGGGAGATGACACATGTATAACACAGATTCAACGGATGACCGCAGACTTTGTTCCGAAACACGGTTCACGGAAACCAGTTAAAAAAATAATAGAAAAATTATTTTTTTGCCCTTTTTCGGCCGTTCCGCCTTCGCTCTGCCTCCGTTGTGGCTCCGTTGTAGCTCCGTTCCTAAGGAGTGGCGGCGGAATGGCGCCGGAATGGCGGCATACCGCCCCCGTAGCGTTAACGGATATTAAACCGCATGTTTCTCCCCCCGTTATAGTCAGCAAGGGAAAATACGCCCTCCCATCCTCCCCTTATCTCCCTCCCATCCTCCCCTCCCCCCCTTCCCCCGCAAAAAACCGCCCCCACATTTTGCCCCCCGCCCAAAATCCACTATCTTTGCCCCAAACCAATAAACCCCGACCCATGCCCACCTACGACCTGATCACCATCCTCGGCCCCACCGCCTCCGGCAAGACCCCCTTCGCCGCCGCCCTCGCCCACCGTCTGCACACCGAAATCATCAGCGCCGACTCCCGCCAAGTCTACCGCCACATGGACCTCGGCACCGGAAAAGACCTCGACGACTACACCGTCGACGGACACCCCGTGCCCTACCACCTGATCGACATCGCCGAACCCGGCGAAAAATACAACCTCTTCGCCTACCAGCGCGACTTCCTCGCCGCCTACCACGACATCCGCCGGCGCGGACTACGCCCCATCCTCTGCGGCGGCACAGGCATGTACCTCGAATCTATCCTCAAAGGATACCGCCTCCTCCCCGTGCCCGAAAACCCCGAACTGCGCGCTCGCCTCGCCGGCAAGTCCCTCGACGAACTCACACAGATCCTCCGACAATACAAAACCCTGCACAACGTCACCGACCTCGACACCCCCAAACGCGCCATACGAGCCATCGAAATCGAAGACTACCACGCTCACACCCCCGTCGACCAACGCCCCTTCCCACCCCTCAGCAGCCTCATCATCGGCATCGACATCGACCGCGACACCCGACGCCGGAAAATCTCCCGACGCCTCCAACAGCGCCTCGACTCCGGCATGGTAGACGAAGTACGCCTCCTCCTCGACCGCGGCATCCCCCCCGAAGACCTCATCTACTACGGCCTCGAGTACAAATACCTCACCCTCTACGCCACCGGACAGATCTCCTACGACACCATGTACACCCAGCTCGAAACCGCCATCCACCAGTTCGCCAAACGCCAAATGACCTGGTTCAGAGGCATGGAACGCCGCGGATTCACCATCCACTGGCTCGACGCCGCCCTGCCCACGGAAGAAAAAATCTCCCGCGTCCTCTCCATGCTCACCCCCGACTGACGCCTCCCCCCCGAAGAAAAAAAAATTTCTTTATCCCCACAAGGCAAAAGTCTCACGATTTTCATCTATATTTGCAGACAGGGAACAGCGCGGGAACCGCCCGGAAACCGAATGGGAACCGCCCGCCCCCCAACACCTTACCATGCAGGAAAAAAGCCCTTATCCCATAGGAACGGACACCTTATTATATAAGAAAGCCCACCCTATCCCATAAGCAAGCCCACCCCGCACTGTAAGAAAAAACATCACATAACCAGACAACAAACCACATGAGCGTAGAGCCCGAAAGATGGGGAGTGATATACAACCCCAAAGCCGGCACCCGAAAAGTGCAGAAACGGTGGAAAGAAATCAAAGAATACATGGACAGCCAAGGCGTCAGCTACGACTACGTCCAGTCCGAAGGCTTCGGCTCCGTCGAACGCCTCTCCGGCATCCTTGCCAACAACGGCTACCGCACGATCGTCATCGTAGGCGGCGACGGCGCCCTGAACGACGCCATCAACGGCATCATGGCCTCAAACGCCGAAAACAAAAGCCAAATCGCCCTCGGCATCATACCCAACGGCATCGGAAACGACTTCGCCCGATACTGGGGACTCACCTCCGAATACAAAGACGCCGTCGACTGCCTCATCCGACGACGACTCCGAAAAATAGACGTCGGACAATGCAGCTACTACGACGGACGGAAACACGTCACCCGATACTTCCTCAACGCCATCAACATCGGCCTCGGAGCACGCATCGTCCGAATCACCGACCAAACCCGCCGCTTCTGGGGACTCAAGACCCTCTCCTGCCTCATGGCACTCATCTCCCTCATCTTCGAACGCAAGCTCCACCGCATGCACCTGAAGATAAACGGCGAACACATCCGCGGACGAATCATGACCGTATGCATCGGAAACGCCTCCGGATACGGCCAAGCCCCCAGCGCCGTACCCTACAACGGCTGGCTCGACGTCTCCGTCATCTACCGACCCGAACTCCTACAACTCATCTCCGGCCTATGGATGCTCATACAAGGACGAATACTCAACCACAAAGTCGTACGACCCTACCGCACGCAGAAAATCAAAGTCCTGCGCGCCCAAAACGCCTCCGTCGGCCTCGACGGCCGGCTGCTCGACCGACACTTCCCACTCGACATAGGAATCATGCACGAAGCAGCCACCCTCATCATACCCTGATGACGGCCCCGATAAGCCCGAAGGTATAAATCAGAATATCAATCGGATGTCAGACATCGCAAAACAGAGAATCAATCAAATATCAAAACCAATAACCCCAAAATTCCAACAATCATAATGAAAGAACTTACGAACAACCCCGCCGGCAACTTCTTCCTACTCGCCGGCCCCTGCGTCATCGAAAGCGAAGAAATGGCCATGCGCATCGCCGAACACATCGTCCGCATCACCGAACGACTGCGCATCCCCTACGCATTCAAAGGCTCCTACCGCAAAGCCAACCGCTCACGCCTCGACTCCTTCACCGGGATCGGCGACGAAAAAGCCCTGAAAGTGCTCGAAAAAGTCCACCGCACATTCGGCATCCCCACCGTCACCGACATACACTCGGCACAGGAAGCCGACATCGCCGCCCAGTACGTCGACATCCTACAAATCCCCGCCTTCCTCTGCCGACAGACCGACCTGCTCGTAGCCGCCGCCCGCACAGGCCGCACCATTAACATCAAGAAAGGACAATTCCTCTCCCCCCTCGCCATGCGCTTCGCCGCCGAGAAAGTGGCCGAAACCGGAAACCCGAACGTCATGCTCACCGAACGCGGCACCACCTTCGGCTATCAGGACCTCGTCATCGACTACCGCGGCATCCCACAGATGCAGACGCTCGGCTACCCCGTCATCCTCGATGCCACCCACTCCCTGCAACAACCCAACCAGACGAGCGGAGTCACCGGAGGCATGCCCCGCCTCATCGAGACCGTAGCCAAAGCAGGCATCGCCGTCGGCGCCGACGGACTCTTCATCGAAACCCACCCACAGCCCGAAATCGCCAAAAGCGACGGAGCCAACATGCTCCGGCTCGACCTGCTGGAAGACCTGCTCACCAAACTCGTACGCATCCGCCAAGCCGTCGCAAACAGCTAAAGGAATGAAAGGGATTTTCAGAAGAAGCTATCGCCTTCTTTTGAAGAGGTCATCACCTTCTTTTGAAGAAGTCATCGCCTTTTTTGAAGAAGTCATCGGAATGGAGAGGGAGATTTTAGAAGAAGCTATCACCTCATAAACTCACAAAACTTGCGAACTTAAAAACTCATAAACCCGCAAAACCTACAAACCTATCAACCCAAGAACTTAAAAACTTACAATAAAATTCTCCCCCTCCCCTGTGATTTATCTCCCCCTTCGCCGACAGATAGGGAAAAACAATATTATTTAATTAGAAACAATATGAAACATCTATTTCGAAGTTTACTGGCCGCAGCCCTCCTGCTGTGTGCCGGACAACAACAGGCGGAAGCCCAGCAAATGCAACTCCCGCCCCTCCCCGTCGACAAGAACGTCCGCATCGGACAGCTCGACAACGGCCTGACCTACTACATCCGCCACAACCACCTGCCCGAAAACCGCGCAGACTTCTACATCGCCCAGAAAGTAGGTTCCATCCTCGAAGAACCCCAACAGCGCGGACTCGCACACTTCCTCGAGCACATGGCCTTTAACGGCACGAAGAACTTCCCCGGCAACGACTGCGGACTCGGAGTCATCCCCTGGTGCGAAACCGTAGGCATCAAGTTCGGCACCAACCTCAACGCCTATACCAGCATCGATGAAACCGTCTACAACATCAGCAACGCCCCCGTAGACCGTCCCAACGTGCTCGACTCCTGCCTGCTCATCCTACACGACTGGTCCAACTGCATCCTGCTGCAAGACGACGAAATCGACAAGGAACGCGGCGTCATCCGCGAAGAATGGCGCAGCCGGAACAGCGGAATCATGCGCGTCTACACCGACCTCTCCCCCGTCATCTACCCCGGCGACAAGTATGCCGACTGCATGCCCATCGGCTCCATCGACGTCATCAACAACTTCCCCTACAAGGACATACGCGACTACTACCACAAGTGGTACCGCCCCGACCTGCAGGGCATCGTCATCGTGGGTGACATCGACGTCGATGCCGTAGAAGCCAAACTGCGGAGCGTCTTCGCCGACATCCCCAAACCCACCGACCCCGCCGAACGCGTCTACTTCCCCGTAGCCGACAACAAGGAGCCTATCGTTGCCATCGGCACCGACAAAGAGGTGGACGACCCCTCCATCGAAGTCTACTTCAAGCAAGACGCCACGCCGGACACCGAGAAGAACAACATCGGCTACCTCGCCTCCCAATACATGCTCAGCCTCGCCACCAGCATGCTGAACGCCCGCCTGAGCGAAATCGTACAGAGCGTCAACCCGCCCTTCAACCGCGCCGGCTGCTCGTACGACAACTTCTTCCTCGCCAAGACCAAGGAAGCCTTCAACATCTACGCCTCCAGCAAGGCCGACGGCATAGAGGGCGCCCTGCGCACCCTGCTCCGGGAGACGGAACGTGCCCGCCGCTTCGGATTCACCGAATCGGAATATGCCCGTGCCCGTGCCAACTACCTGCAACGTCTCGAATCCGCTTATAATGAGCGCGAAAAGACCCAGCACGGCGCCTACGTACGCGAATACGTGCGCCACTTCCTCGACGCCGAGCCCATCCCGGGCATCGAAGCCGAGTATGCCATGATCAACCAGCTGGCTCCCAACATCCCCGTGCAGGGCATCAACATGATGATGCAACAACTCGTGCCGGACAGCAACGTGGTAGCCATCATCGCCTGTCCCGAGAAGGAGGGTCTGAAGTACCCCACGAAAGAGGAAGTCGTAGCCCTGCTGAAAGGCATGAAAAGCCTCGACCTGCAACCCTACGTCGACAAAGTATCGGACGAACCCCTCATGAAGGAAGCCCCGAAAGGCGGCAGCATCCTCTCCGAGAAGGAAGGCGAAATCTACGGCAGCACCAAGCTCGTCCTCTCCAACGGGGTGACCGTCTACGTCAAGAAGACCGACTTCAAGGCGGACGAGATCCGCATGAAGGGTACCAGTCTGGGCGGCCGCTCGCTCTTCCCCGACAAGGATGCGCTGAACTTCAGTGTCATGGACGACGTTGTCAATGCCGGTGGCTTGGGCAATTTCAGCAAAGTAGACCTGACGAAGGTACTGGCAGGCAAGAAAGTTTCCGTGCAAGCCGGTACGGGTGCCACCACCGAAAACGTGTTCGGCACCTGCTCGCCCAAGGACTTCGAGACCTTGATGCAGCTGACTTACCTCACCTTCACCGCTCCGCGCAAGGATCAGGAGGCTTTCGAATCGTACAAGAGCCGCCTGAAAGCCCAGCTGGAAAGTGCGCAAGCCAATCCGCTCTCTTCCATCAGCGACTCTTTGCAGAAGGCCATGTATGGCAATCACCCGCGTCTCGTATCGCTCAAGCCTGAGATGGTAGACCGGATCGACTACGACCGCATCTTGGAGATGTACAACGACCGCTTCAAGGACGCCAGCGACTTTACCTTCTACTTCGTGGGCAACATCGACCTGGAGACGGTTCGTCCGCTCATTGCCGAATATCTCGGTGCTCTGCCTGCCATCCACCGCAAGGAGACGTTCAAGGATACGAAGATGTACATCCGCAAGGGTGCCTACAAGAACGAATATGCCAAGGAGCAGCAGACGCCGATGGCAACCATAGTCTTCCTCTACAGCGGCAAGACGCCTTACAACCTGAAGAACAACATCTTACTGAGCTACATGACGCAGGTCCTCAACATGGTGTATACCGAAGAGGTGCGCGAGAAGGAAAGTGGTACGTATGGTGTGAACTGCTTCGGCAGCTTGCAGAAATTCCCGAAAGAGGAGCTGTTGCTCCAGATCGTTTTCCAGACAGATCCGGAGAAGAAGGATAAGCTGGCGGGCATCGTTATAGACCAGTTGAAGAAGCTGGCTGCGGAAGGTCCGTCCGACGTGCACATGCAGAAGGTGAAAGAGTATATGTTAAAGAAGTATGCCGACAACCAGAAGGAGAACGCCTACTGGATGAACAACCTGAACGATTACTTCTACTACGGCGGTCTGGACATGACCAAGGGATACACCGAAATGGTGAATAGCATCACGCCTCAGGAGATCCAGAAGTTTGCCGCTACCCTGCTGAAACAAGGCAACGAGATAGAAGTCACGATGACTATCCCGAAAGAATAGAAGGAAGTCATGATGACTGTCTTGAAAGAATAGAAAACGGAGGGCACCGAAATAGAGCCCGGAACGCTTGTGTTCTGCTGCCTGTTTCGGCACCCCCTCCTCTCTTATGTTACCATTCATCAATCTAAGTTGCATAAATACAACGTTTAAGTTACGTAAGTGTAACGTTTAAGTTGAGCAAGTGTAACATGAATCACTAATTAACAATTAAATCTTATGAACCTATTTCTCGAGCTACGCAAGCATGGAAAGCTGGCGGAAAAACGACATCCAATGTACGAAAAAGGTAAATTCGGAAAGTTTTGGATGTACTTCATGGGAATATTCTGGGCCGGATACCTGATCTTCTTCGGGACGCTATTCGCCTTTGCATTCGATGGCGGGGCAAAGGAAGCCTACCACGTCATGAACAGTGGCCTGATATTCGTCCTCGCCCTCGACTTCCTCTTGCGGCTGCCTTTCCTGAAAACGCCCACGCAGGAGGTAAAGCCCTATCTGTTGCTTCCCATCAAGCGGAACCGTTTGATCGACTTTCTGCTCCTGCGCTCCGCACTTAGCAGTTTCAATCTGCTGTGGCTCTTCCTGTTCGTCCCGTTCGCCATCATCACCGTCACCAAGTTCTACGGGATATGGGGAGTGTTCACCTATTGCGTGGGCATCTGGCTGCTTATCCTGTTCAACAATTACTGGTACCTGCTGTGCCGCACCCTGATGGACGAGCGCATCTGGTGGTTCCTCTTGCCGGTTGCCGTGTACGGTGGCATTGCCGCTGCCCTCTTCCTGCCGGACAAGAGCCCGCTGTTCGCCTGGTCTATCGACTTGGGCGAAGGATTCATCACCGGAGACTGGCTGACGTTTGCCGGTATGCTGGTTGCCATTGCCGTGATGTGCCTCATCAACCGGAGCATCATGCAGAAGCTGGTCTACAACGAACTGAACAAGCTGGAAGACACCACCGTGCAGGTGAAGCGTGTATCCGAATACAAGTTCCTGGACCGCTACGGCGAAATAGGAGAATACATCCGCCTGGAGTTGAAGTTGCTTCTGCGCAACAAGGTATGCCGGAAGTCCCTCTACTCCATCACGGCGCTCGTACTGATACTCAGCCTCACCATCAGCTTCTCCGACATCTACGACGGAGGCATGCGCGACTTCTTCATGCTCTACAATTACATCATCTTCGGCATCCTGTTCCTCTCTCCCCTCATGAGCTATGAGGGCAACTACATCGACGGCCTGATGAGCCGGAAGGAGTCGATATACGCGTTGCTGCGTGCCAAGTATATCTTGTATAGCCTGGCACTTATCATCCCGTTCGCGTTGATGATTCCGGGCATGATAACGGGCAAGGTGTCCGCGCTGATGTGCACCGCCTGGCTTTTGTTTATCCCCGGTGCCGTGTACTGCTGCATGTTCCAGCTGGCCGTGTACAACAACAAGACCCTTGACCTGAACACCAAGATATCCAGCCGCCAGAACGTGGGTACAGGGATGCAGAACCTCATCTCGGGAGCCGCGTTCGGAGTGCCGCTCCTGTTGTTCTTCGTGTTGAAGACCGTGTTCGGCAAGGAGACAGCCCCCTGGATTCTGATCGGCATCGGCATCGCTTTTATCGCGACCTCGAAGTGGTGGCTGCGCAACGTGTACTGCCGCTTCATGAAGCGCCGGTACAAAAACCTGGAAGGATTTCACGATAGTAGACAAAAATAGAACTTAGAGAATATGATAGAGATTAACAGACTTCAAAAGAATTTCGGCAAGAAGAGAGCCGTAGACATCGAAGGATATGTCATAGAACAAGGTGATATGTTAGGCTTGGTGGGAAACAACGGAGCCGGAAAGACCACGCTCTTCCGCCTGATGCTGGACTTGCTGCAAGCAGACCGGGGCAACGTGACCATCAATGGCATTGACGTATGCAAAAGTGAGGACTGGAAGCAGTTCACCGGCGCATTCATCGACGACGGTTTCCTGATCGACTACCTCACCCCCGAAGAGTATTTCTACTTCATCGGCAAGATGTACGGCCTGAAGAAAGAGGAAGTGGACGAACGTCTGCTCCCCTTCGAACGCTTCATGAACCACGAAGTCATCGGACAAAAGAAGTTCATCCGTAACTTCTCTGCCGGCAACAAACAGAAAATCGGTATCATCTCCGCCATGCTGCATCATCCGCAACTGCTGATTCTGGACGAACCGTTCAACTTCCTCGACCCCAGTTCGCAATCCATCATCAAGCATCTGCTGAAGAAGTACAACGAAGAGCATCATGCCACGATACTCATCTCAAGCCACAACCTGAATCATACGGTGGATATATGTCCCCGCATCGCCCTGCTGGAGAACGGAACGATCATCCGCGACATCCAGAACGAGAACAATTCGGCAGAGAAAGAGCTTGAAGACTACTTCAATGCCAGAGTGGAGGAAGAGATAGAAGAGGAAGAGCGGACTGAAACAGAAACAGCAACTGAAGCAGAAGGAATTGCCGAGACTGACGCCGCCACAGAGAGTGCGGAATCCCCATGTGCCGCAACCCGTGCCGAAGAGCCTGTAGCCCAGGAAAGTGCCGCGCAAACGGACAAGAACGGAAAAGAAGCATGAAAAGATACGTCTCATACATAGTTGCACTTATCGGACTGGTCGTCTGTCTCAGCTCTTGCCGCACCGCGGCTCCGCGCCTCGACTACAAGGCGTTGGCCAAAGCCTCCATCCGCATGGGAATGGACATCGACAAGGAGGATAACCACAAGCTATACATTGCTTCTTCGGAATGGCTTGGGGTTCCCTATCGCACAGGTGGCAACAGTAAGCACGGCACGGACTGTTCTGGTCTGGTATCGCAACTCTACATGAGCATATATAACATCCGTCTGGCCCGGAACACTGACGGCCAGCTCAAAGAAAGTAACCGGGTCTCCCGCCACAACCTGCGTGAGGGAGACTTGGTTTTCTTCACCAGCCGTACCTCCCGAAAGCGGGTGGCACACGTGGGCATTTATCTCAAAAAAGGCAAATTCATCCATGCCAGCACCAGCCGGGGAGTCATAATCAGCTCGCTCAACGAAAAGTACTACACGCAATACTGGCTGTGCGGAGGCAGGGTGAAATAAAGGCATTCTATACCTGCCCCATCCCATTTGTACATGACAAAGTAACGCACAGAAGAAGAGTCAGGAGACTATCGGCAAGTATTAAAACCTTACTGATAGTCTCCTGACTTCTTTTGTTGCCTGAAATAACTTACTAATCCAATGATTAGCGGAGAATAAATTTCAGAGTACCGCCTTTCAGCAACTCTTCATGACTGATACGATAGGTGGACAATTTCTTTCCCCCCAATTCCATCTGCCTAATGTATAAAGCCTCCGATGAAGGACGTTCGGTCTCAATCACCAACCGGTCACGCCCCCAGACTTTAGGATCAAGACGGATAACCACACGATCGAACACGGGTGTGGAAAGCGTGTAATACGGAGCACCGGGACAATCGGGATAGAACCCCATCATATTGAAAATGGCCCAGGTGGACATCGTACCGGTATCATCGTTACCCGGAATACCATCGGGAGCATTCTTAAAGTATTGCTGCAACAGACGCCGGATTTCCTTTTGCGTACGCCACTCCTCCCCCTTAACATAAGAGAACAAATGAGCATAAGCTATGTCGGGTTCGTTTGCCGGATCATAAAGCCCTTCATCGAAGACACGCTGGAGCTTTTCGACAAAAGGCTTCTGACCACCCATGAGACGCATCAGTCCCTTCACATCGTGAGGAACATAAAAGGTATAGTTCCAAGCACAACCTTCATGAAAACCGGGGCTTGGCTCAAAATTCTCTCCCTGACGCGGATTGAAAGGAGAATAGAACCCGCCATCAGGCAAGATGGGACGGAATGTGCCGGACTCTTTGCTGTAATAATGTTTATAGCCCAATGAACGATTATAGAAAAGACGGGCATCTGACTGATACTTCTTGGCATCCGCTTTTCTGCCCTGAGCCAAGGCTTCCTTGCCCAAGGCATCGGCAAGCAAAGAGAGAGAATAGTCGGCAATATAATATTCCAATGCATGGGAAACTGAATTGTCGTATTGCTCGCGCAAGGGAACATAGCCCAAAGAGAGATAGTCATCATTATCCGGCCGAAGCAGGTTCTCCGCTCCAGGCAAGGTGGCGGACTTGTACATCGCCTCGTAAGCCAGGTCAATGTCAAAGTCACGCAATCCTTTCAACCAGGTATCCACTATGACGGGAATGGCAGGATCGCCCTCCATCGTCAATGTTTCGCGTCCGTAGAGTTCCCACTTAGGCAACCAGCCGTGTTCGCGATACATATCGAGCATGGAACGTACCATCTGCAACTGACGTTCCGGATAGACCAGTGTAAGAAGCTGGTGCACATTGCGGTAAGTATCCCATAAGGAGAAGACGGTATACCGGTCTCCCTGTACGGTTCGGATCTCATTGCTCTCCATTGCGGGGTATTCACCATTGACGTCTTGCAGGATGTTGGGATGTATCAGCGTGTGGTAGAGCGCGGTATAAAAGACCTTCTTCTCCTCTTCCGTTCCCCCCTCTACGAGGATGCGTGAGAGGTCCTCCTCCCAACGGGCACGCGCTTCCGCAAGTATCCGGCCGAAGTCTTTTCCGCCTTGTTCTTTCTCTAGATTGAGCCGCGCATTTTCGATGCTGACAAAGGAGACGCCCATTTGTACCTCCACCTGTTCTCCCTCCTGCGTATCGAAAGAGAGGAAGACACCGATATCATCTCCTGCAATCTCTTTGTGGTAGCGGGTATAGAGTTTATAGCGGCCGTTGTCCGGATCCCACTCTGCCTCTACTCCGGTCATCGGACGCTGTTTCTTCCAGTATCCGCAGGCAGAGGGTTGCTTGTTGACGCGCATCACGAAGTAGATAGGAAATACCGCCTGAGGATTGTAGCAGAACGTTCCCAGCAGTTTCATGCCTACATACTCGGTATCGCTCACCCGCCGCAAGTAGGCACCGGTCTCGTTGGTCAGTCCTTCGCCCAGGTTCAGGAGCACATGACTCTGTCCGGCAGGGAAAGTAAACCGAGAGACACCGGTACGGGCAGTAGCGGTAACTTCCGTCTTCACGTTGTATCGGGTAAGCACGTTGCTGTAATAGCCGGGAGATGCCTGCTCGTCCTTATAGCGGCTGCCATATTCTTTATAGTCTACTGACAGTTCACCCGTAGTAGGCATCAGCAGCAATGACCCTAACTCGGGACAGCCGACACCACTCAAGTTCACATGGGAATAACCCGTGAAGAAGCAATTGTGATACTCGTACGGGGTGGACCACCAACGGGCATCCTTATCATATTTGTTATCGCCCGATCCCATCACGTTGAAAGGAACTACGGACATCATCCCATTGGGACAGACCGCTCCCGGATTGGTGGTTCCGAAATTGGTAGTCCCCACAAAAGGATTGACATACTTCAAAAGCGAAACTCCCTTTTCACTCCCGCCAAACGACGGAAGCAAAAAGAGAGTTGAAAAAGCGTAAACCAACAATGTACGTTTCATCAGATTAAGGAAATTAGAATAGATAACTGTTTTTCTTCGTGAACTCTACAATTTCCGAAATATAGCCAAAGGCCATCCCCACTACAGTGTCGGCCGCACCGTAATACACGGCCACCCTATCGCCATCCTGCAAAGACGCACATGGGAAAACCACATTAGGCACATCGCCCTGCAACTCATATGGAGCGGCAGGAGCAAGCAGGTAGGGACGTGTACGATACAGCACCTTCGCGGGATTCTCCTTGTCGAGAATGGCCGATCCCATAGAGTAGCGGAAACCATTGCAAGTGGTTATCACACCATGATAGAATATCAGCCATCCCTCTTCCGTCAGGAAAGGCACGGAACCGGCACCGATCTTGGTACATTGCCATGCACTTTCGGGGAACGGAGTAGGAGACATCACGTGGCGGTGTTCGCCCCAGAACTTCATATCGGGGCTGTAGCTGATGTAGATATCCCCGAAGGGAGTATGTCCGCTGTCGCTGGGGCGGCTCAGCATGGCATACTTTCCGTCTATCTTCTGTGGGAAGAGTACTCCGTTGCGGTTGAAAGGCAGGAAGGCATTCTCACACTGGAAGAACTCTTTGAAGTCGAACGTATAGCCAATGCCGATGGTAGGTCCGTGATAGCCGTTGCACCAAGTTATCCAGTAACGGTCTTCAATCCATGTCACACGCGGATCATATTTGTATTCCGACTCTATCATCTCCGTATTTCCTGCCTTAAAGCAGATAGGCTCATGGCTTATCTCCCAATTGATTCCGTCCTTGCTGAATCCTGCAAAGATGTTCATCTGTACCGACTTATTGTCGCAACGGAACACTCCGGCAAAACCATCCTCGAATGGAACCACCGCACTGTTGAAGATACTGTTGGAAGTAGGGATATGGTAACGGCCGATAACCGGATTTTTCGAATAGCGCCACATGACGTCTTTGCAACCCTCCGGACGTTCTTCCCAGGGTATCAAAATTTTATTATTCATACTCATTCTTATTGTTTTTATTATGATTACTGTTTATTCTTACATTCTCAAGATTCGGACTTCTTAGCATCCGGATAGGTGAACGGCACAAAATAGGTGATCAGAAAAGCCGGAATCGTCGCAAACAATGTGAAGACAAAAAAGGTCTTATATCCCAGCGCATCGCTGACAAAACCACTGATTGCCCCAGGAAGCATCACACCCAAATTCATGATTCCCGAAGCGAAAGCATAATGCGCCATCTGATGTTTTCCCGGAGCCACCTGCTGCATCATGAACAGCGTAAGTCCAACGAAGCCAAAGCCATAGCCAAAATATTCGAGCACAATGGCACCGCCTATCAGCATCCCGCTCTCCGGCTGGTAACTTGCCAGCAGGGTATAGGCGACAAAAGGCAGGTTGAAGATGCAACACAATGAGAACAGTGTCTTGCTCAAGCCCCGATGGGATATGTAATATCCTGCCAGAAGTGACCCCAGCACGAAAGCTGCGGCTCCGTAGGTACCATAATATAGCCCTATCTCCTGCTCGCTCAGTCCCAGTCCGCCTGCCGCACGTTCCGCCTTCAGAAACAGAGGAACGATCTTCATCACAAAACCCTCTGCCAGACGGTAGATGATGATGAAAGCGATATAATACCAGATGTGTTTCTTGGTGAAGAAATCCTTGATCACTTCTATCAGCCGTTGCATCGTCTCTCCAGCAGAAGTAGACTGTCCGGCTGCGGCTCCGCCTGACGGAAGCATCTTCACATGATACATTCCCAGCAACAACATGATTCCTCCCAGCAACAACATCACTACCATCCAAGCCTGTACGGTCGCTTCATGACGGGCAACTTCTGTTGCTCCGGCTTCTCCGCCAAAGTATTCCAGCAACCATCCCGCCAGCCACACCAGCCCTCCGGATGCCACAATTTTGGCTATATTATAGAAAGCTCCCTGCCAACCGATATACTTTGCCTGTTCCTGCTTGTCCAGTTCCGACATATATACACCGTCCGTCGCCACGTCATGTGTCGCCCCGCTGAAGGCAATGATTGCCAACAAGGCTATGCATACGGCAAAGAAAGCGGGCAGGTGTAACGCCAATGCCACCAGAACAAAGCCGGCTCCGGTGAGCAACTGCGTCAGCACAACAAAGAACTTCTTTGTCTTGAACATTTCCAAAAAAGGACTCCAAAGGAATTTTAATGTCCAAGGCAACATAATCAGTGATGTCCACAAAGCAATCTGCGCATCACTGACGCCCATACCCTTGAACATCAATACGGACACCATGTTCAATACTACAAAAGGCAATCCCATAGCAAAGTAAACGGTGGGCACCCACGAAATCGGATTACGATTATTTAGACTCATACCTATTTAATTTATTAAATTTTGAATTACATTTACTGTTGATTATCACTTGTTTTTAATCTTGGAGTACCCCCGTTTACCTGTATTGTATATATTGGACTGTTGATTCGAACAAAATGCGTATTGCTGCGGAATGCATACTGCTGCGGAATGCATACTGCTGCGGAAACACGTCGGCGCGGTGCCGATCGTCGTTCCTTGTTGTAGAAAAGTATCAAGTTGTCTTACTGTAAGTTTCATGTTTTTCATTATTAAATCAGTTCAATGAGAGATTCCCAAAACATCCTCTGTGAATATAATACAATTCACTCCACCGAAATACTAACCATAGGAGCTATATTTTAAAATTAATTAGCATTTACCTGCCATGTAGGATATGCAGACACGACACGGTAAGTATACAGACGGAAGATTATTTCTTATGAGGCATAACAAATAATGTTACGGACTATTTTATTAATTTCTCTTTCTCAAACCGTTATATCAACACAACTTTTCTGCTCCCCCCCCAAAAAATATCCGCTGAAACCTAAAAAATAGATTTCAACGGATATTTTCAGTCTAAACACAATTTAAATCACACTATTAACAAAATCCGAAAGAACTGAACGAAGAAAACCAGTATAAAAAAACGACTGACCAGAAGAGAATCAGAACTCCAGTTCTGCCACCACCGAATTATGATCTGAAAGATAACCAGATTCGGCTTGCCCTTCTTCCGGAATATTCGTTTTCAGCACATGGACATCTTTCGATACAAAAATGAAATCTATTTTTTCCCTCTCCGCCACGGGAACACGACCAAAGCCATGAAGGGTATATTCTACTCCCGCCTTCTCTTCGGCTATGCAATAGGAGTCGTGCAACGGATAAGTATTAGTCGTCAACGTGCGATACGCTTCCGACTGATTGTTGACATTGAAATCGCCTGTCAGGATAGCGGGTTGGTCGCCCACAATCTCTTTGATACGGTCGATAATCAACAAAGCACCCTGCCGGCGCGCTTCTGTACCTACGTGGTCAAAATGCGTATTGACAGCCATAAAAATACGGCCGCTCTGTTTCTCCCTGAACTTCGCCCAAGTAGCAATACGCGTACAAGCGCCATCCCAACCTATAAAACCTACACTGTCAGGGTATTGCGAAAGCCAAAAGGTGTTACTGTCCAGCACCTCGAAACGGTCCGTACGATAGAGCAAAGGAGTATATTCGCCCGCCTGCTTCCCATCATCACGCCCCACTCCGATAGCGGCATAACCGGGCAAGGCAAGTTTGAGATCTTCCAACTGATGGCACAATACCTCTTGCATACCGACTATCTCCAACTGATTTTCCACTATAAATTTGCAGACCGCCTCCTTACGATACCTCCAACTGTTCAGACTGTCTCCTGGATTATCATACCGAAGGTTGAAAGTCGCATAGCGGACATTCACCATTTTTCCACTGAAAGAACATGCACCAAGCAAGCAGCTCAGTAACAAAAAAAAAGAAATCCTTCTCATAAACAATACGATTAAATTCAATACATGATAAAAATAGTCCCCACAAAAGTAACTATTCTATATAAGTTTTTAAGTATGTGAGTTGATAAATCCCTCACTCATTCAGGTTATTCTCATCAACTCACATTCTTAAAAAAACGTTAGCGGAATTAAATAGATTACATCATATCTTATGTCTCATAACAAGTAATGTTATGAAGTATAACAAGTAATGTTATGATGCCCTTCATTATATGTTATGATGCATTCCTCCGAACTAAGATAACAATTAAAAATAAATAGGTTCTTCGTCACTTTTGGGGCAGTTCATGTGTTAAAGCTAGTAAATTTATTGCCTAACAAGGTAATGCTTGTCCTATTGAACATGTGTCTTTTGATAGCTTTAATTTTATTCCCTTAAATAAGCTGGTATAGTCTATAGATAAAGGTGTTTAGTATATTTTACTGCCCCAAAAGTGACGAAGAACCATAAAAAAAACAGGAGTAGAGTAATATTTTAATTCTGTCAACGGATGAAGCAAATGAAAAAAACGCGCCTTATTTTTGTGATTTCGAATAGAAACCTTTCACACATTCTAATATTTATTTTATATTCGCAAATTAGAATCTTTTACTAAATCTAAATTATGACAAAATTATCTCTTCTGAGACATAATAAGGAACAAGCTTTTAAACAACTTTATGAGGAGTACTATGCCCCTTTCTGCCTGTATGCCAAAAGGTTTATAGAAGAAAAGGAAATACGCGAAGACATCGTTTCTGAGGTATTCGTTTCGCTATGGGATAGGATTGATGCTTTCGAACCGGACTCCGACACCACATTGGGGTATATCAAGATGTGTGTCAAGAATAACTGCCTCAATTACCTGAAACATCAGGAATACGAATGGAATTATGCCGAATTAGTGCACAAAAAAACACCCATATACGAAAATGAACCCGACAGCGTATATACTTTGAACGAGTTATACCACATGCTGTACGAAACACTGGACAAACTTCCCGAAAATTACCGCACCGTATTTATCGAAAGCTTCTTCAATGGGAAAACACATGCCGAAATCGCAGAAGAACTAAATCTTAGCGTGAAATCCATCAATCGCTATAAGCAAAAGACCATGGAACTGCTGCAGAACGAACTGAAAGAGTATATGCCGCTTTTAGTATTCATGCTCATCTCAGGACGGGCATAACTTGTGAGTTTGTAAGTTTGTGAGTTGATAAGTTTGTGAGTTTATAAG
>NZ_CAJUHF010000014.1 GCF_910585845.1 uncultured Bacteroides sp.
GCGTCCGACTTATACCCCAAAATTCGATGTTTTCAAATTTTTGTCATGTACTTAGTGATGATTTACTAAATAAATTGTTCGTTTGACCTCTAAAATACATGTTTGGGAATGGTTAATATGAATACCGTTCCTTTAAATAAGAACCACATTCCATATCGGCAACTTAATTATTTTTCGACTTACCGACCGACAATAAAATTAGCAAGTCGCGTACCATTTGACGAACGTGGAAATCCAAATATTAAGATAGAGGATATTTCAACGCTGTTGTTACGAGAATATTTGGTGAAGGTAGGTAGCAAACTTGCCAATGAACTATATACAAAACCTCTCGAAAATATATTGGAGCAAATGGATTTGTATGTTGGTCCTAAGGAAAATCGTATGCTTAGAAATGTAACAGCTATGATGTTCTGTGAAGACCCAAGCAAATTATTTAAACGTACACAAGTTGAAGTTGTATATTTCCCAGAAGGACGATTAAATAATCCCAACAACTTATACGAAGGTCCTGTAATTAAGGGTTCCATCACTCAGATAATTGACAGAACACTGGAATACCTGAATCGTATGCTTGTTATGCAGACGGTGATAAAGCCCAAGGATAGTAGTAGGAGTCAATAGTTTGTCACTTATCCATATCAAGCATTGGAGGAGAGTGTAACAAACTCACTCTATCATAGAGATTATCGTGAATGGGAACCAGTGGTTATTACTATAGAACCTCAAGGAATCACTATACAAAATGTTGGTGGTCCTGATAGAAGCATATCTGCTGCTGATATTTCAAGATGTGAAATCTTAGTATCTAAACGTTATCGTAATCGTAGACTTGGCGAATATCTGAAAGAATTGGATTTGACAGAGGGTCGCAGTACAGGTATCCCTACCATTCAGAATGTTTTGGAGAATAATGGCTCACCCCGAGCTGCTGTAGTTACAGATGAGGAACGAACCTTCTTTAGAATAACCATTCCTTGCCATGAAGCTGCTGGAAATATTATCGCAGACATAGCACACAAAGATGGTACACTAAAAGCTTCTAAACGAGGTTCACTAAAAACTGCACTACAAAGTGCACCAGAAACTGCACTACAAATCATCAATGAAATTAGGAATAATCCTAATGCAACCCTTTCTGAGATAGCTGAAAAAAATGGCGTATCTCGCCGTTGGGTTGCTTCTAATATGAAACATCTTCAAGATACAGGTGTTGTTAAACGAGTTGGACCTAATAAAGGTGGTCATTGGGAAATTATAGGTAAATAGTAAAATTGAGATAAAGACAGCACGCTCAGGGTGAGTGTTTTGTTTTATGGCAACAGCAATCCAGTACAACCAACCCCAGATTTCGTTCGAAGAACAAATTACGACCCTAAAGAATGATGGTATAGTCTTTACGAATGAGTTTTGAGTTTACATTTTTCAAATTGATAAGTTCTTAAGTTTGTAAAGAAAATGCCAATATATGTAACGGGTGATAAGAATATATGTAATGCCGCATTACATATATTCTTATCACCCGTTACATATATTGTTATTCTATAGCTCAAATTTCGTAAGCTCAACTCTTCATTTTCCCCTTTCCATTTTCCATTCTCTCTGAATCTCTCCCTCCATCCGGTCCACGACTTGATACTCCACGCTTCCCTATCTGTCCCTTCTTGTCTTGAACCCGTATTTCTTCAAAGACAATACCAATATCTGCGTAGTCAGCCTATTCATCTCCCTAATTTCCTCCCCTTGTGCCAGTACTTGTATCCTTCCTTCAACAGCACGTATGCCTATGCATAGACTACTTCATAATTGCAGTTGCAGGAATATGGAGTGGAAGTTAATCATCTGATTGATGATATCTGTTTTCTTATATTTTTTTATTTATGTGTTACACACAAATGTAGTTATAGGTAGGGGGGCTACCCTCCTATTATTATAAAATGTGTGTGTAACAAGCCTTAAGAAAAAATTAAGAAAATACGCGCCTGCGCTCGCGTACGCGTGCGAGAATAACCTCCCGCCTTTTGCTAACAAGCAAACTCACCACACCACCGCCTTGTTTCCACCCAAAAATCGACTTTTCTTCAGTAAATAAGGCGGTTATCTCATTGTTTTTCTCAACATTTGCCATCACAATACTTAAAGCAAGCATTATGGGAAGTGAAGGATTACAGGAACGCTATATTAACCCCTACACCGATTTCGGCTTTAAAAAACTGTTCGGGACAGAACTGAACAAGGAACTGCTCATCAGTTTCCTCAATGCCCTGCTGCAAGGCGAACAGACGGTGAAGGATGTGACTTACCTGAACACAGAGCATTTAGGTACACAAGAGATAGACAGAAGAGCCGTGTCAATTCGGCAAATTCTTATGCAAACTCAAGGCAGTAAGCAAAATAATCACTATTTTTGCGCATTCAATTGAAAAAACATATCAACTCATGAGTAACCAAAGATACATGATGCGCGGTGTCAGCGCGTCTAAAGAAGATGTGCACAACGCCATCAAGAATATCGACAAGGGTATTTTCCCACAAGCATTCTGCAAAATTATCCCCGACATTTTGGGCGGCGACCCAGAATATTGCAACATCATGCACGCCGACGGTGCAGGCACCAAGTCGAGCCTGGCTTACATGTACTGGAAAGAGACAGGCGACCTGAGTGTTTGGAAAGGCATCGCACAAGATGCATTGATCATGAACATTGACGACCTGCTCTGCGTAGGTGCCGTAGACAACATCCTGGTCTCCTCCACCATCGGACGTAACAAGTTGCTCGTGCCCGGCGAAGTAATCTCTGCCATCATCAACGGCACAGACGAACTGCTTGCCGAACTGCGCGAAATGGGCGTAGGCGTATATGCCACCGGCGGTGAGACAGCCGATGTAGGCGACTTGGTACGTACCATCATCGTAGATTCCACCGTTACTTGCCGCATGAAACGGAGTGATGTCATCAACAATGCCAACATCCGTCCGGGTGACGTGATTGTCGGCTTGGCTTCATACGGACAGGCCACTTACGAGAAAGAGTACAACGGCGGCATGGGCAGCAACGGACTGACTTCGGCACGCCACGACGTATTTGCCAAGTACCTCGCCGAGAAATACCCCGAAAGCTATGACAAGGCCGTACCCGAAGAGCTGGTCTACAGCGGCGGACTGAAACTGACAGATAGCGTAGAGGGCAGTCCGCTGGATGCCGGAAAGCTGGTTCTCTCCCCCACCCGCACATACGCTCCGGTAGTGAAGAAGCTGCTCGATGCCCTTCGTCCTGAGATTCATGGAATGGTGCACTGCTCCGGCGGCGCACAGACCAAGGTGTTGCACTTCGTGGGCGACAACTGCCGCGTCATCAAAGACAACCTCTTCCCCGTACCTCCCTTGTTCAAGGCCATCAAGGAGCAGAGCGACACGGATTGGAGCGAAATGTACAAGGTATTCAATATGGGTCACCGTCTGGAAGTGTACCTCTCTCCCGAACATGCCGAAGAGGTGATTGCCATCAGCAAGAGCTTCAACATCGACGCACAGATCATCGGCCGCATCGAAGAGAACGACAAGAAAGAACTGATTATCAAGAGCGAGTTCGGAGAATTCCGTTACTAATCGCCTGATACGAAAAGAGAACATGAAGGAAAGAGACCATGAAGGTTGCCTGATACTTATAGGCATCGTGGGGATCTACGGGGCACTCCTCGTTATAGCCTATTGGCTGGATTTCCCTTTCCTCAAGTTCGCCAGCTATCTGTTCCCTGGACTGACGGCATCCTACGTTGGCAGTATCTACTTCTGCCCCGCAGAAAAACGGGAGAAGAACCGCTTCTCCCGTAAAACGTGGATATGGCTCGTCATCGCCTATCTGGCATTGGCGGCACTGTTGGCGTGGTGGCTGGAAGGCAGATTGTGGTAATCCTCACATTCAGTGCCCCTCATGACGAATCAGATCCAAGGTCTATAATAACAAGAATACTAAAGCGAATAAGCATGAAAAAGAAAATCATCGTCAGCCTTTGCGTACTGGTAAGCATGTCTTGCCTGCTTGGCATATTCACCTTTCTGATGGACACTTGGGGAGAAAGAAACTTCCTGCGCAAGGGCGTCGGCGTACTTGCCCTGATGGGATGGGTAGTGATTACCTACCGGATGGCGACCTTAAAATATAAATGGATAAGAAGATTGGCTGAATAAATATGGCAGAAAACAATACAATATTAGAAAAGCTGGACGGACTTGTAGCACGCTTCGAGGAAGTCTCCACTCTGATTACAGACCCGGCAGTCATTGCCGATCAAAAACGTTACGTCAAGCTCACCAAAGAGTACAAAGAACTGGGCGACCTGATGGAAGCACGCAAAGAGTACATTCAAGTGCTGAACGGCATCGAAGAGGCAAAAGAGATCATCGCCAACGAAACCGACCAAGAGATGCGCGAGATGGCACGCGAAGAACTGGATGCCTGCCAGACACGCCAACCGGAACTGGAAGAGCAGATCAAGTTGCTGCTTGTCCCCGCCGATCCGCAAGACAGCCGCAATGCCATCCTTGAAATACGTGGCGGAACGGGAGGCGACGAGGCTGCCATCTTTGCCGGAGACCTGTTCCGCATGTACAGCAAGTACTGCGACATCAAGGGCTGGCACCTGGAAGTATCGAGCGCCAACGAAGGTTCCGCCGGCGGTTTCAAGGAAATCGTCTGCTCTGTGACGGGGGATAATGTGTATGGTACACTGAAATATGAATCGGGCGTACACCGCGTGCAACGGGTGCCTGCCACCGAGACCCAAGGACGCGTGCATACCTCTGCCGCTTCCGTGGCTGTGCTTCCCGAAGCCGAAGAGTTCGACGTAGTCATCAACGAAGGTGAGATAAAATGGGATACCTTCCGAAGCGGCGGTGCCGGCGGACAGAACGTGAACAAAGTGGAATCGGGCGTGCGCCTGCGCTACAACTGGAAGAACCCGCTCACAGGCGTGGTCGAAGAAATCCTCATCGAATGTACCGAAACGCGCGACCAACCCAAGAACAAGGAGCGTGCCCTCTCGCGCCTGCGCACCTTTATCTACGACAAGGAGCACCAGAAGTACATCGACGACATCGCCTCCAAACGCAAGACCATGGTCTCTACCGGCGACCGTTCGGCAAAGATACGTACCTACAACTACCCGCAAGGACGCATCACCGACCATCGCATCAACTATACCATCTACAACCTCGCCGCCTTCATGGACGGAGATATTCAGGACTGCATCGACCACCTGACCGTGGCAGAGAATGCGGAAAGGCTGAAGGAAAGCGAATTATAGGAAGGATTTAAAGTATGTTCTATTTGAAGAATTAAGGAGTTAGCTCTTCAAATAGAACTTTTAGAAACTAAAAAAATACGCGTCATGAAACCATTGCAAGCCAAAACAGCACAACTCTTGAAGAGTGCTTCCGAAGCCTTCCGTACCTGTTGGAAACGCTTCCCGGTCACCGTATGTTTCCTTTTCTCCCTCACTGTCTACCTCATTTATTGCACCGCCAACGAATGGAAAGGAAGCCAAGCCATGCAAGGCACACTCACCTACTATTTCTCTGTAGGCGCACTGCTTTCGCTCACGCTGCACCTGTGGAGCGAGGAAGTAAAGAGCCAACGCTTGAAACTGAGCGTGCAAAGCATAATGCATGCCCTATTGTTTGCCGATGCCGCCTACATCTACCACCTTATCCATACACAGACGTTCTTCGTAGAGAAAGGACTTACCCACGCCTCCCTGCTGCTGGCATTGACCGTTGCCCTCTTCTACCTCCCGTTCTGGCGGGAGAAGAACGACGTGGCAAGCAACAAGTTTGCCCAATGGCTTATCAACACTTTCTTCATCACCCAGTTTGTGGGACTGCTACTTTGGGGCGGCATCAGCCTGCTGCTTGCTTCGCTGGAGGCATTCTTCGGCATCCCTGTCAGTTATAAATGTTACGCCTACATCGGTTACTTATGTTGTGTACTGCTCGCCCCGTTGCTCTTTCTCGGGTTACTGCCGCAAGGCGAACGGAAACATGACCGCACTCCCAACCCCTCCTCATTCTGGAACAAGGCGTTGCGTTACATCTTCCTGCCGCTCACGATGAGTTATCTTGCCGTGCTATATGCCTACATCGCCCGCATCCTCTTCCTGTGGGAACTGCCCAATGGATGGGTATCGAAACTGGTGACGGCACTGATGGTATTGCTCATTGCCATAGAGTTTGGGCTTTACTCCGTCCGGCTGAAAGAGAACCGTCCGTTCGACCAATGGGTGGCACGCAAGTTACCGCTGTTCATCCTTCCGCTGCTCCTGCTGATGACCGTAGGTATCGCACGCCGCTTCAACGATTACGGCCTTACACTCAACCGGCTTTATCTTGTCACGTTGAACGGTTGGTTCTACGTGATCTGCATTGGGCTGCTTGCCAGCAAGGCACGCCGCATCCACTGGATACCCCTCTCGTTTGCCGGGCTCTTCATACTGACGTCCGCACTGCCTGTGAACTATGCAAGCCTCTCACACAACTATCTGCTGAAAGCAGTAGAGGGCAAAATGGAGCGTGACTACCCAGGCACGCTACCCATGAACGACGAGCAATACCTCGACTGGCTGAAGACATTGCCCAAGGAGGAGGCGCTGGCACTGAACAGCCGGTTAAGAGAACTGGATGACTTCTACCGCGACCGGAACATTCACCGACTGGTAAGCAAGGACATCCGTTATTGGGCAGCAGAAGAGTACATAAAGGAAGACACCATCGTCATGCATGAGATAGCTGTAGAAGGAGAAGATGGAGAGAAAGAGTTTATCGGTTCGAAGGGCAGGTATTATAGCTACAGCAACAGACTCAGCAAGACAATGAATCCGTTGGACATTTCCGAAGGATATACGAAGCTTGTACTGTACGACAACGCCAAAGATACGATCCACCTGCGGGCATTGAAGTCGGACACGCTTGCTTTCGCCCTGCGTACCTATGACGACGAGACGACCGAAAAGAGCGACGAAACCAGCAAAGCGACCTGCGAAGAGACCGAAGAGATCGGCGAAGCCAGCGCAGACACTGCCTACGTATCCCTTCAGGACCTGCGCAAATGGGACAAGCTGTACAACCTGTCGCCGCAGCCCCTCCGCTGCAACCGCGTAGGAGACAAGTTCATGCTGACCTACTTCTACCTGAACTCATATACGGACGACACTACCGGAGAACAATTTATGAGACTGACTTTCTCCGGCATGCACCTCAAGAAATAACCATTAAACAAACAAAAATATATATCCTTATGAACAAACAAGAATTATTTGAAAACATCAAGCGCAAGAAATCTTTTCTCTGCGTAGGTCTGGACACCGACATCAAGAAGATTCCCGAACACCTGCTGAAGGAAGAAGACCCCATCTTCGCCTTCAACAAAGCCATCATCGATGCCACGGCAGACCTCTGCATCGCCTACAAGCCCAACCTCGCCTTCTATGAGAGCATGGGCGTGAAAGGCTGGATCGCTTTCGAGAAGACCGTGAACTACATCAAGCAGAACTACCCCGACCAGTTCATCATCGCCGATGCCAAACGCGGCGACATCGGCAACACCTCTGCCATGTATGCACGCACGTTCTTCGAGGAACTGAACATCGACTCCGTCACCGTTGCCCCCTACATGGGCGAGGACAGCGTCACGCCCTTCCTCAACTACGAAGGCAAATGGGTCATCCTGCTTGCCCTGACCAGCAACAAGGGTTCGCACGACTTCCAGCTGACGGAAGACCCGCAGGGCGAACGCCTCTTCGAGAAGGTGTTGCGCAAGAGCCAGAAGTGGGCCAACGACGGACAGATGATGTACGTGGTAGGTGCCACGCAGGGCCGCGCCTTCGAAGACATCCGCAAGATTGTTCCCCACCACTTCCTGCTCGTGCCCGGCGTAGGTGCACAAGGCGGCTCATTGGAAGAGGTCTGCAAGTATGGCATGACGAAGGAATGCGGTCTGATCGTAAACTCCAGCCGCGGCATCATCTATGTGGATAAGACAGAAAACTTCGCCGCCGCCAGCCGGAAAGCAGCCCAAGAGGTGCAGGCACAAATGGCAGAACAGCTGAAGGCAATACTTTAAGAGCCTGTTTAAATTTTGTTCAGCCTTCTTTTGAGAGTTCTTTTTGAGGATGTTTTTCTGTTTTTATGAGGAGCATAGCGGGCTATGTGACGAATAAAAACAGAAAAACAGACCGAAAAGAAACTCTAAAGAAGCTGAATAAAAAACTTTTTGAAGAAAATTTAAACAGGCTCTAATATTGATTAAAAGAAGGAGTTGTCATTCCTCGTGAACTTCCGATAACTCCTTTTTATAATGTCCCCCGAACAATAACATGGAGAAACAAACAACAGACCACTTCGCCCTGCTACATTCGGGCGAATGGATGAACGGCTTCACTGACGACATCCTCCAGGCACTGACCCGTTGCGAAGAGAAATGCTTCGAACTGAACTCACTGCCTCCCTCCCGACGCGCCGAACGGGAACAGATCATCCGGACACTGTTCGGACATGTCGGCCAGACGCCCATCGTCCATAGCCCTTTCCACTGCGACTTCGGCACAAACATCCACATAGGCGACCACTTTGTGGGCAACTTCCACCTGACCATCTTGGACGAAGCAGAAGTGCGCATCGGCAACCACGTTTTCATTGGTCCCAACACCAGCCTGTGCACCATCGTCCATGCCTTCGATGCCGAGCAGCGCAACGCGGGCATCATGCGTGCCCTCCCCATCAACATCGGCAACAATGTATGGATAGCCTCCAACGTGGTCGTACTGCCCGGGGTGACGATTGGCGAAGGAGCCGTTATCGGTGCAGGCAGCGTGGTGACGAAAGACATCCCGCCCCGCGTGCTTGCCTTGGGCAATCCGTGCCGCGTAGTACGCCCCTTGGAGTAGCCGCACCAAACATACAACTAAAGATATATGGAACAAGACGAAGATCATACCTTATTATCGATATAAATGAGGCATTCTATTCTCATTTCTACTATTATTTTGTACTTTTGCAGCCGTTATCAATATAATATTATAAACGATATGAAAAAAATGATTTCTAAAACTTTCATGGCTATGGCATTCGTTGCCTTCGTCAGTCCGGCCTATGCACAGTTCAACATAAAGAAAGCAATAGGCGGAGCAGCCAAAGCCGTACAGGCATTTACCCTTACAGACGAACAGATGGCGGCTTACGTCAAAGAATCTGTGGATTGGATGGATGAACATAATCCCGTACCTCCCGAGGATAACCCTTACACACAGCGTCTTAGAAAACTCACCGAAGGCATTACCGACGCCGACGGCATACCTTTGAACTTCAAGGTGTACGACGTCATCGACGTCAACGCCTTTGCATGTCCGGACGGAAGCGTACGCGTATTCTCCTCACTCATGGACATCATGAATGATGACGAACTGATGGGAGTGATCGGCCACGAAATCGGCCACGTACTCAAACGCCACTCCAAGAATGCTTTCAAGAACGAGCTTCTCACAGGTGCCCTCAAGGATGCAATAGCCTCTACGGGAGGCAAAGTGGCAGCCCTTACAGAATCTCAACTCGGTACATTGGGCCAATCACTCATGAACGCCAAGTTCTCGCAGAAACAGGAGAACGAGGCAGACGACTGCGGATATGACTTCCTGGTGGCAAAAGGAAGAAACCCGTGGGGTATCGTCATGTCCTTCGAAAAGCTGATGAACTTGGAAGGCGGCTCCGGCAACAAACAGAGCTACATCCAAAAGATGTTCTCTTCGCATCCTGAAACGCAGAAACGCATCGCACACATGCAGAAACGCTGCGAAGAAGATGGCATCGCACGCCCGGCAACGACAGAAGAGAAGAAAGATTAAACTGACAGAAAAGAAAAAAGAAACTGGCAGATAAAAAAGAATAAACTGACAGATAATGCCCGTGATGTGATGCGGTTTACGGATCATATCACGGGTTCGTCATTTGAAACCATAACACAACAAGAAGTTAGCCGACCACGGCACATAACAGAGATTATAACCTCCCACTATACTTCCGCGACCTCCGTCCGGAAGAACGGTTCACGAAAACCAGTTAAATTAAATTAATCCATTTACCCTTTTTTCGCCCTTTTTCCACCCGTTTTCCACCCTTCTTCCGCCACTCTGCCTTCGTTCTACCTTCGTCGTACCTTCGTCGCACCTTCGTTCTTAGAGAACGGAGTTAAAACGGAGCTGTAACATTAACACACTGTGGCGCCAGTGTGTTACCGGATGTTAATCCGCCGTTTTCCGCCCCGTTATACTTGCATTGTTAGGTTCGTATGCCCACACCAAACCTACAACCCGCCGCCCCGCAATATGCAACACGTCCCCTCACCATTTACAACCCGCCGCCCCCGCACCCCATAAAAAAGAAAGAGCCGTGACAAAAACCGAAAACTTCCCCCATTAATAAGAAAAATTCTATTTTAAACATTACCTTTGCAGACAAACACTTAGCCATGTCTTACGAACGAAAAATCATCAACGACCCCGTTTTCGGGTTCATCAACATCCCCAAAGGACTGCTATACGACATCCTGCGGCATCCCCTCCTGCAACGCCTGAACCGCATCAGGCAGCTCGGACTCTCCTCCGTCGTCTACCCCGGCGCCCAACACACCCGATTCCAGCACTCCCTGGGCGCCTTCTACCTGATGAGCGAAGCCATCCAGCACCTCACCGCCAAGGGAAACTTCATCTTCGACAGCGAAGCCGAAGCCGTCGAAGCCGCCATCCTGATGCACGACATCGGACACGGACCCTGCTCACACGTACTGGAAAACACCATCGTGCGCGGCGTATCACACGAAGACATCTCACTGATGCTGATGGAACGCATCAACAAAGAGATGAACAACCAACTCACCCTCGCCATCCGGATCTTCAAAGACGAATACCCGAAACGCTTCCTCCACCAACTCGTCAGCGGACAGCTGGACATGGACCGACTCGACTACCTGCGCCGAGACAGCTTCTACACCGGCGTGAGCGAAGGAAACATCGGCTCCGCCCGCATCATCAAGATGCTCGACGTGAAAGACGACCACCTCGTAGTCGAAGCCAAAGGCATCTACTCCATCGAAAACTTCCTCACCGCCCGCCGCCTGATGTACTGGCAAGTCTACCTGCACAAGACATCCGTAGCCTACGAAAGAATGCTGATCAACGCCCTGCTCCGCGCCAAAGAACTCGCCGGACAAGGCATGGAACTGTTCGCCTCGCCCGCACTGAAGTACTTCCTCTACAACGACATCAACCGCGAAGCCTTCTACAACAATCCCGAGTCACTGGAAAACTTCATCCAACTGGACGACAACGACATCTGGACCGCCCTCAAAGTCTGGAGCCGCCACCCGGACAAGGTACTCTCCACCCTGAGCACCGGCATGATCAACCGAAATCTCTTCAAAGTAGAGATATCCACCGAACCCATCCGCGAAGAACGGAAACAGGAACTGACCCTGCAAATCAGCAAGCAACTGGACATCTCCCTCCCCGAAGCCGGCTACTTCATCTCTACCCCCAGCATCGAGAAGAACATGTACGACGAAGCTGACGACAGCATCGACATCCTCTTCAACGACGGCAGCATCAAGAACATCGCCCAAGCATCGGACATGCTCAACATATCGCTCCTGTCCAAGAAAGTAAAAAAGTACTACTTATGCTACCAACGCATACACAAGTAAGTATAAAATATTCACCTCAGAATAAGGAAATATAAAAAAAAAGTCCGTTATTTGTGTTTTGAAACCATCTAACAAGAATAACATATGGAGTTCTCTGCTAAACAAATTGCAACATTTATCCAAGGAGAAATTGTTGGAGATGAAAACGCTACCGTACACACCTTCGCCAAGATCGAAGAAGGAATACCGGGAGCCATCTCCTTCTTGTCCAATCCGAAATATACCCCCTACCTGTACGAGACCCAGTCCAGTATTGTCCTGGTAAACAAAGACTTTGTCCCGGAACAAGAAGTAAAAACTACTCTGATAAAAGTTGAAAACGCCTACGAAAGTCTTGCCAAATTGCTGAATCTTTATGAGCAAAGCAAACCCAAACGGGTAGGAATCGACCCGCTGGCATTTGTTGCCGAGACTGCAAAAATCGGCAAAGATGTTTACATCGCGCCCTTCGCCTGCGTTGGCGACCACGCAGAAGTGGGCGACAACACAGTGATACATCCGCACGCCACCATCGGAAGCGGCGCAAAAGTTGGCAGTGACTGTATTATTTACGCCAACGCCACCATCTATCACGACTGCCGTGTAGGAAACCGTTGCATTCTGCATGCCGGCTGCGTCATCGGCGCCGACGGCTTCGGCTTCGCCCCCACCCCCGAAGGATATGAGAAAATCCCCCAAATAGGCATCACCATTCTGGAAGACAACGTGGAGATCGGTGCGAACACCTGCGTAGACCGCGCCACAATGGGAGCCACCATCGTACATAGTGGCGTGAAGCTGGACAACCTGGTGCAAGTGGCACACAACGACGAAATCGGCTCGCACACCGTGATGGCCGCCCAAGTAGGCATTGCCGGTTCCACCAAGGTGGGCGAATGGTGCATGTTTGGCGGACAGGTAGGCATCGCCGGACATATCCACATCGGCAACAAGGTGAACCTCGGCGCACAGTCCGGCGTACCGGGCAGCCTGAAGGATGGTAGCCAGCTGATCGGCACGCCCCCCATGGAGATGAAGCCCTACTTCAAGTCGCAGGCAGTCTTCCGCAAGTTGCCGGACATGTACATGGAGCTGAATGCCCTCCGCAAAGAACTGAATGAACTAAAACAACAATTAAATAAGTAACCAATGTTGAAACAAAAGACTCTAAAAGACAGCTTTTCACTCAGTGGGAAAGGTCTTCATACGGGACTTAACCTGACCGTTACTTTCAATCCTGCTCCGGACAATCACGGATACAAGATTCAACGCATGGACTTGGAAGGACAACCTACGATTGATGCCGTTGCAGACAACGTAACCGAGACCACCCGCGGCACCGTGCTCTCCAAAAACGGAGTAAAGGTAAGCACCGTAGAGCATGGCATGGCAGCCCTCTATGCATTGGGTATTGACAACTGCTTGATACAAGTAAACGGACCGGAATTTCCGATTCTGGACGGAAGTGCCCAGTACTATGTCAACGAGATAGAACGCGTAGGCACCGTCGAACAGAGTGCCGTGAAGGATTTCTATATCATCAAGTCTAAAATCGAGTTCCGCGACGAAGCCACCGGCTCTTCCATCATTGTGTTGCCCGACGAGAGCTTCAGCCTGAATGTGCTGATTTCCTACGACTCGGACATCCTCCCCAACCAGTTTGCCACGCTGGAGGACATGACGAAGTTCAAAGACGAGATCGCCGCCAGCCGCACCTTCGTATTCGTACGCGAGATAGAGCCGCTGCTACAGGCAGGTCTCATCAAAGGCGGTGACCTAGACAACGCCATCGTCATCTACGAACGCGAAATGTCGCAGGAGAACTACGACAAGCTCGCCGATGTGATGGGAGTACCCCACATGGATGCCAAACAACTGGGCTACATCAACCACAAACCGCTGGTATGGCCCAACGAATGTGCACGCCACAAGCTACTTGACATCATCGGTGACTTGGCATTGATAGGCAAACCCATTAAAGGACGCATCATCGCCACCCGTCCGGGACATACCATCAACAACAAGTTCGCCCGCCAGATGCGCAAGGAGATCCGTCTGCACGAGATTCAGGCTCCTACCTACGACTGTAGCCGCGAACCCATCATGGACGTCAACCGCATCCGCGAACTCCTGCCCCACCGTTATCCGTTCCAGTTAGTGGACAAGGTCATCGAAATCGGTGCCAACTACATCGTAGGTGTGAAGAACGTCACCGCCAACGAGCCTTTCTTCCAAGGCCACTTCCCGCAGGAGCCCGTAATGCCCGGTGTGCTGCAAGTAGAGGCCATGGCACAGACCGGCGGATTGCTCGTACTGAACTCCGTGGACGAACCGGAACGCTACTCCACCTACTTCTTGAAAATAGATGGTGTGAAGTTCCGCCAGAAAGTCGTGCCGGGCGATACGCTGATCTTCCGCGTAGAGCTGATGGCTCCCATACGTCGCGGCGTATCTACCATGAAAGGCTACGTATTCGTAGGCGAAAAGGTAGTTTGCGAAGCCGAGTTCATGGCACAAATAGTGAAGAATAAGTAAGTTAATTATGAATTTTGAATTCAAAATTCATAATTCATAATTAACCATTCATAATTCAAAATTGAACAACATGATAAGTCCCTTAGCGTATATTCATCCCGAAGCAAAAATCGGGGAAAACGTAGAGATTGCTCCTTTTGTTTTCATCGACAAGAATGTGGTAATCGGCGATAACAACAAGATTATGGCAAACGCCAACATTCTGTATGGCGCACGTATCGGCAATGGAAACACCATCTTTCCCGGAGCAGTCATCGGTGCCATTCCTCAGGACCTGAAATTCAGAGGAGAAGAAACCACCGCTGAAATAGGCGATAACAACACGATACGTGAAAACGTAACCATCAACCGGGGTACAGCCGCCAAGGGCAAAACCGTGGTCGGCAACAACAACCTGCTGATGGAAGGCGTGCACGTAGCGCATGATGCCATTGTAGGCAACGGATGTATCATCGGCAATTCCACCAAAATGGCAGGTGAAATTATCATCGACGACAATTCCATCATCAGTGCCGGCGTCTTGATGCACCAGTTCTGCCGTGTAGGCGGATATGGCATGATACAAGGTGGGTGCCGGTTCAGCAAAGACGTTCCCCCGTATATCATTGCCGGGCGTGAACCCATCTGCTATGCCGGAATCAACATCGTAGGATTACGTCGCCGTGGTTTCTCCAACGAAACCATCGAGCAAATCCATAATGCCTACCGCGTCATCTATCAAAGCGGACTGAACACCACCGATGCTTTGAAGAGAATTGAGGAGGAGATGGAAATGACTCCTGAAATAAGCTATATTGTAAACTTTATACGCGAATCGGCACGAGGTATCATCCCCGCGGGAAAATGAGAAGATTTATGAATTGTGTTTTATGATTTATTGCCTATCAGCTGAATCAAAACCACAATTCATAATCCATAATTCATAATTTATAATTCATAATTCATAAATCCTTATGATCTACAGATTTACAATCATCTCTGATGAAGTGGACGACTTTGTCAGAGAAATACAGATAGACCCGGAAGCTACATTTTACGATTTCCACGAAGCTATTCTGAAATCAACAGGATACACGAACGACCAGATGACTTCTTTCTTCATCTGCGATGATGACTGGGAAAAAGAAAAAGAGATCACCTTGGAGGAGATGGATGACAATCCGGAAATGGACAGCTGGATAATGAAAGAGACCCGCCTCAGCGAACTGGTGGAAGACGAGAAGCAGAAGTTGCTCTACGTATTCGACTACATGACAGAGCGTTGCTTCTTCATCGAATTGTCGGAAATCATCACCGGAAAAGAAATCAAAAATGCCAAGTGTACCAAGAAAGAAGGCGACGCTCCCAAACAAGTGATCGACTTTGAAGAGATGGCCGCAGGCAGCAGTTCGCTCGACTTGGACGAGAACTTCTACGGCGACCAGGATTTCGATATGGAAGACTTCGACAGAGACGGTTTCGGAGGTCTGGACGAGGGTGCCGGAGGCAATCCTTACGACGAAGACAGATATTAAAGTTTGAGTTGATGAGTTTACAAGTACGAGTTACGAGTTACAAGTTACGAGTTACAAGTTAAACTCATCAACTCATAAACTTATCAACTCAAAAACTATCCCATGCACACGCTCATCGTACTTATCGGCCCTACCGGAGTAGGCAAAACAGAATTAAGCCTCCGCTTGGCGGAACAATTTCACACATGTATTGTCTCAGCCGACTCACGTCAGCTTTATGCCGATTTGAAGATAGGTACAGCAGCTCCTACCCCCGCACAATTGCAACGTGTGCAGCACCACTGCGTAGGCACACTGAGACTGACCGACTATTACAGTGCCGCCCAATATGAATCGGAAGTGATGCAACTCCTCGAAAAGTTGTTCGCCGAACACGACACCGTACTGCTGACAGGCGGTTCGATGATGTATGTAGATGCCGTATGTAAAGGTATTGACGACATCCCTACCGTGGACACCGATACGCGCCAGCTGATGCTACACAAATATGAAACGGAAGGCTTGGAAAGCCTCTGTGCCGAACTCAAATTGCTGGATCCTGAATATTATAAGATTGTAGATCTGAAAAATCCCAAGCGTGTGATCCATGCCTTGGAGATATGTTATATGACAGGAAAGGCCTATACCTCTTTTCGTACCCAGCAAAAAAAAGAACGTCCTTTCCGCATCATCAAGATCGGATTGACACGTGACCGGGAAGAACTCTACGAACGCATCAACAGCCGGGTGGACCAGATGATAGAAGACGGACTGGTGGAAGAGGCACGCAGTGTCTATCCACACAAGCACCTTAACTCGCTGAATACGGTCGGTTATAAAGAGATATTCAAGTATCTGGACGGTGAATGGACATTGCCGTTTGCCATTGAGAAGATCAAGCAGAACTCCCGCATCTACTCGCGCAAGCAGATGACATGGTTCAAACGGGATGAAGAACTCCGATGGTTCCATCCGGAACAAGAGGCGGAGATATTGGCATACCTCCATTCTGCCACTTTGGAATGAGAAATAACAGGTAATGACTCAAGCATAAAAAAAAACGAGGATGTGTCAGAACTCCTTTTTTTGAGAAAATCCCCCTGCTACAAATAGCTGTGGCAGGGGGATTCTTTCAATTTGGGCATTATGACACACCCTCATTTCCGTTAGAGAAAACAAACTATTATTCGTCTTGTAAAGCAATTGTCATCTTCGGTGCCACTTTCACCTTGGCACTCTTCATGTTCACATAAGAAACAACCAACTTAGCCTTTTTTTCAGCAGGGATAACAAAACGTCCATCCCTGTCGGTAACTGTTCCTCTGCTTGTTCCTTCAATTAAGACGGTAGCCCCAATGACAGGTTCCCCCTCCTTATCCTGTACAATTCCTTCAACCCATATTTCATCTTCGGCAATAGCCGGCCTGTTTCCTTGGGTTGTGATGTAAATCTTCCCCTTATAACTCTTCTTTTTATCCGTATCTTCTACCCCTTTTTCCACACTGATGCTCTTTATTTTGCCGGGAGATACGACTTCATCCAATGCCTTACCATCCAAATCAATCTTCTCGCCATCAACAAAGACATCCACATCCGTCCATTCTGCCTGCCTATTGGCCAATTGGACAGCACCTACACCCGGTACACTAACTACCGAACTCTTGTTTAATAAAGCGACAGACCTCTTGCCTCCTTCCAGGTCAATCAGAATGACGCCATTCTTTCCCTTAGCGCCATACAAATTATTGGCATCCTCGTTTTTCAGCACAGTCATGCCTACTATTTTATTGGGATCCAAAGCAGACATTATCGACGGAGTAACCTCTTTGTCATCCACTATCAACAAAGGCGGGTTTTCAGTCCGAGTCAACAGATTGTCTGAATCCACTCCCTTTACGACCAGAGTATTTGTCTTCTGTTCCTCTCCCAAGTTAAAGAGTATAGGCAATGTATATTTCACCGCTACTGCCTGTCCCTTCTCCATACCAGGATTCCACTTGGGCATCGACTTTACCAAACGGATGGCTTCGGCATTCAGGTCTGCATCTACTCCGCGGAGCACTTTAGGGTCTGTCACATTTCCATCCTTGTCAACAACAAAATGCACCATCACACGCCCTTCTATACCTTTGCTTTTTGCAGATTCCGGATAACGCATATTCTTCTGAATATACTCCAGTGCAGCCGTCATCCCTCCACCTGGAAATTCAGGCATCCGTGTAGTCCTCTCAGTGACTGCCACCGGAGTACCTTTCAACTCTTCTTCCACTTCTGACGGAATGTACATCACCTTTACAGGCTCTACCGTATCCTTCAATATGGTAGTATTCATTCGCTCTGTATTTGCCGGCAGAACCTCTTCTTCAGTTTTTGTGATTTTTGTTTTCACAATTGCCGTTAAATCATTAACTTTGACACCTGCAATCTCTTCGGTCGTCTCAGAGATTTCCGGACGAGCAAACGCAGTGACTGCAACAGCGGCTACAGGAAGCATATACAAATACTTCAACTTAGCCCACGGACTTGATTTTTCTTTTAACATCATAGTGATACGTTTTTTAAGTTTACTGTGATTAAAGCTGTTGGCCATAGAGTAGAGCCTTGTGCCGACAGCTTTTTTTATTAATAATAATTGATATTGTTTCGCATCAACGCCTTTTTCGATCACCGTTTCATCCGCCTCATACTCATGAATGTTCTGCAACTCCTGCTTCAATAACCACGAAGCCGGATTGAACCACTGGAAAAAGATGCAGATGTCCGTCACCAGCAAGTCCCACGAATGCCGGTTCTGCACATGCGCCAGTTCGTGGATCAGTATCTCCCGCCCATTCTCATCCAGATCCTTCCGAGAGATAACGATATACTTCATCCAACTGAACGGAGCCATATCCTGACCGTGTACAATCAGAGTCACCTTCTCTTTGCCATCCATATACTTTCCAAGGTCTTCTTTCCTACCCGCTCTTAACGTGGCAAGCAACTTCATCAAAGAACACATATTTCGGAAAACAAAAAACAGAATGCCTGCCCAATATATCAGCAATGCCACCTGTATCCATGTCACCGTCACTTCCTTCACCGGTTCACCTGAAGCAGTTGCCGCATCCAGCCCGTCCACCAGCATAAGCCATTGCTCCAAGTTCATCATCGTCTGATGCACCTCCGTCTGCTTCTCCACAGTCACCTCCACCAGCGGCAAAAGGCACGAGAGCAACAGTATGCCCAGCAACGCCATCCGGTTGAAACGATGAAACGTTTCGCGGCTCAACAACAGGCGGTAGAACAGATAAAACACCGCCAGGCAAACTGATGATTTCAGTATATAGACAAAGAAAATTCCCATATCTATTCCCGCTTTTATTTTGTACCTTTTTCCACTTCGGCTATCAGTTGTTTCAGCTCATCCAGCGAAATGTCTTCCTCCTTCACCAGCGAAGAGACAGCACTGAGATAAGAATTATTAAAGTACTTGCAGATCACCCCCTTCAAGGTCTTCTTACTGAAATCTTCCTTATCCACCACTGCATAATACTGATATGTATTGCCATACACTTTATGAGACAGAAACCCTTTATCTTCCAGACCTCTCACAATCGTAGACAATGTATTGAAATGCGGCTTCGGTTCTTCATAAAATGCCAGCATCTCTTTCACAAACAGCGGACCTTTCTCCCAGAAAAATCCCATGATTTCTTCTTCTTTAGCAGTCAATCCTTTCATTGTTTCTTCATTTGTTTTCGCAAAGAACTAAATTATTTAGTTACTAAACTATTTTTTATCGTTAAAAGAAACTAAAGCTTTTAGTTTGCATGCAATGATACCTTTCAATTACTTTGGTCAAAGCTAAGGTTTAGCATGACAAAGCTAAGGTTTAGCGACACAAACGTGAACTTTAGCCACTACATTATGAGACTTCAGCATATAGTATACGTATACCCTGCCAAAAGCGTTCGGAGAAGCAATGAAATGAGTGTTGACAAACTGTACGCTAAAGCAAGCCTCATCTTGGGTTATTGCGGCTCATACAAAAGTACTCTCCACCTTAAAAAAATACCTATAAATAGCGATTGTGTGTTTCGAAGAAAAACTGTTTCTTTGCGCACGAATAACTAAAAAAGAAAGGAACATTTGTAATGAACGAACCGCATAAGTACAACGCTACAGACAAAATGAGCGACCTCATCTGCGACAACTACTCCCTGCTGATGGTCATGAGCCGCTTCGGACTTTCGTTAGGCTTCGGAGACAAGAGTGTGAAAGATGTCTGTGAAGCACAGAATGTAGACTACCGCACTTTCCTTGCCGTAGCCAACTTCATCAGCGAAGAACAGTATGCACACACCTATAATGAAGATGCCTTTTCCATCCCCGCACTGATGGAGTATCTGAAACAGGCACATACCTATTTCCTCGATTTCAAGCTGCCCGTCATCCGCCGCAAACTCATCGAAGCCATCGACTGTTCGGGAACCGACAATATAGCCTATCTCATCCTGAAATTCTTTGATGAATATGCCAAGGAAGTACGCCGACACATGGAGTATGAAAACGAAGCGGTATTCACCTACGTAGAGAAACTGCTGGAAGGTAAACTGACCCCAAATTACAACATCGCCACTTTTGCCAGCAAGCACAATCAAATAGAAACCAAATTGACTGAACTGAAAAACATCATCATCAAATATTATCCTGAAAAAGAGAGCAACAACCAGCTCAACGATGTCCTGTTCGACATCTTCAATTGCGAACATGATCTTGCTTCACACTGTCAGGTGGAAGACTACATGTTTGTTCCGGCAGTGTCACAACTGGAAAGGAGATTGAAAAATGAGCAATAACACCTCTTCCATAAAGATTGCGGTGGCAGAGAGTTCGGTCATTATCCGAAGCGGGCTGGCAACTGTGTTGAAACGACTGCCCAATCTGAACGTGCATCCCATTGAGATCTCTTCACCGGAATTCCTCCAAAACTACATCCATCTGAATGCACCAGACATTCTGATCATCAATCCCAACTTCGGAGGATGGTTTGACATTGCCACATTCAAGGCTGAAAATGCCAAGGCGGAGATCAAATACCTGGCACTGATATGTTCGGTGATCGACAGCAATACACTCAAAGAGTATGACGAACATCTCTCCATCTGCGATGACATAGAGACGATAGCCGCCAAACTGAACCGACTGCTCCACACCGGAAATGAAGAAGAGAAAGACAATGAGCAGGAGACACTCAGCCAACGCGAGAAGGAAATCATCACCTGCGTAGTGAAGGGCATGACGAACAAGGCAATAGCCGAACAGCTCTATCTTTCCATCCACACCGTCATCACCCACCGACGTAACATTGCGCGCAAGCTGCAAATACATTCGCCGGCAGGTCTCACCATTTACGCCATCGTCAACAAACTGGTGGAACTGAAAGACATCAAGGAGAAGTTATCTCCTATTTCCTGAATATCTCCCATTTCCTGAAACGGACAATCCAAACTATCCCATATTCGGAGGAGCAGATAAGAAACATCTTGCATGCTCCATAAAAGATTACCCATAAAAGAACTCCCGTACTTCCCCGATATCACATCGGGAAAGGCGGGAGTGTTTTTTCTTTCATAAAAGTGGTTACGTAATTATGACTAACTAATTCATTAAAATCTGATGATGCAAAAGTAGGGCATTTGCAGAAATTGCGCAATCCCTAAAACAAGGTATAATGAAAACCTTTTATAGTCACAATTAGGTATTTATCGAACAGGACATGCTTACTACACTGGAATTTATAAAGAGAAATGCCATCCCTTATGATAGCAAACAGAATTTTGCACCTCTCCTTTAAAGGTCATCAGGAATCAGAAGGAGGATTTTTACTCTTCTTCATCCGCCCGCTTTTCCTCAACGCTTCGGCGATGATCCACTGAAGTTGCCCATTTGTGCTGCGAAATTCATCGGCTGCCCATTTCTCAATGGCATCCATTGTCGCCGCATCTATGCGCAAAACAAAGCTCTTGGTCGAAGTATCTTTTTTAGCCACGATTCTATCTGACGATTATAAATTTAGTTTAAACTTAGTCTGAATCCATATCACAACAGGCTTCCGTTACGGATAAACGAGGCGATATCCTCTATCACATAGCCAGCCACAGGCGATTCGCGATAATACTCAAACGGAGTAGCTTTGCCACTCCCCTCCTGCAGCAGATGGTTGAGTTTGGGATAAGACTTGAAGAAAGCGTTCTTATTACGCAGCAACCCCAAGCGCCAAAGCCCGAAATCCTCCATCGTGACCTGATAATCACGCTCACCTTGCAGGATCAGCATGGGCAGGGCAAGCCCGGCAGCCACTTCCACCGGCTTATAAACATTGGCAAATGCCCAATAAGAACGAGGAATACCCAGCAACAAAGGTATCTTGTCGTCAAATTCCGGCGTACCCAGTTTCTTGATATTATCCGCCTGCCGCTTGATATCCTCAATCTGCTGTCCGGCAACGCCCGAAGCATCTGTCAAAGAAGAGACGTATGCCGTCTGTTCGACGACAGCATCTTCTAACGGACGAGCCAAAGCCGCCACCAGCACAATGCCTGCCACACCGTCGGCCCGTTTCGCTATGCGCGGAGCAAGCGTAGCCCCCAGACTATGCCCCAGCACATAAACGCTGTCAGCGGCAACGTCCGGCTGCGCCTTTGCCCAGCGAACAGTCTCCACAACATCATCCACGCACTCGGTATCATAGTCCATCTCCCTGCCTTCGGGCACACAAGCGGCGCCATATACTTTCGTACGTTTCTCGTAACGCAACGTTGCAATGCCACGCGCAGCCAGCCCCCATGCCAAGTCACGGAAAGGCTTGTTGGGACCGATGGTTTCGTCGCGATCCTGCGGACCGGAGCCATGCACGAGAATCACCAAAGGGTGTTTTCCCTCACAGGCGGGCAACGTCAACGTCCCGGGCAGCCTGAATCCTGCCGCGCCAACCGTCACGCTCCGCTCAAGCATCTTTTCTTTGTCGTATGCCAACGGTTGCGCTGTAGAGGTAGCAGGTACGGGTACCAGACGGATAGTATTCATCTTGCCATCGGCATCGAACGACAACAGAAAACGGAGGCTGTATCGCTCAAACTGCAAGTCGGAATAATAGAGTGTGATGCCCTGCGCGCTCTCTTTCTGCCACTCCCCTTGGGAGAGAAGTTTACCGAATTGACGTTCTGTCTGCCTGAGCATGCCCCTAAACACTTCCGGCGACAGTTGCTTCTGCAACTCCTCAGACAGCAATGCGTGGATGCTGTCCGCCTGATCCGTGATGAACAACTCGTAGACATGCTTGGCACGATCCATATTTGTGTCTTGTGCAAACACTGCCAGCACATGCCCCAGCAACAAGCCAAGCACCAAGGCCCATTTATATAGAAAAGAAACGTTCATATCCTCCCGTTTAATGATTCAACGTACCTGTATTGACAACCGGCTGTGCCGCTTCGTCGGCACAAAGCACCACCAGCAAATTGCTGACCATAGCTGCTTTCTTCTCCTCGTCCAACTCGACGATCTCCTCTTCGGAAAGCTTGTGTAAAGCCATCTTCACCATAGAGACCGCACCTTCCACTATTTTCTCACGGGCAGTGATAATAGCGGATGCCTGCTGGCGACGCAACATCACCGCCGCGATTTCCGGCGCATAAGCCAGGTAGTTGATACGTGCCTCCACTACCTCCATGCCCGCCATAGCCAGGCGTTCATTCAACTTCTGCTCCAGTTGTTCATTGATTTCATCGCCACCGGAACGAAGGGTCAGCTCGTGAATATCCGCTTCATTGTCGTCATAAGCATACTGACCTGCCACCTGTCGCAGCGCCGCATCACTCTGTATCTTCACAAAGTTCTCAAACGCATTCATCCGGCTGGCGACGGCATTGCCAATGTTGAGCTGATTGGAATTTCCCGTAGTACTTGCCGAAGAAGCCATCGTCTGCGAATCGATCTCAAACATCGCCTTATACGTATCCTTCAGTTTCCAGACCAGTACCAGACCGATCAGAATCGGATTTCCTATCTTATCGTTCACCTTGATGGGCTCCACATCCAGGTTGCGTGCACGCAAAGAGAGCTTCTTCTTGTCCAGAAAAGGATTCACCCAAAAGAATCCCGTCTCCTTAAACGTCCCCTTATACTTGCCGAAGAAGACCATAGCGCGGGCCTCATTAGGCTCCAACTGTATATATCCGGCAAACATAGCCAGCCAAACAAGACAAAGCAAACCGGCCAAAACTGCCGTCGGCGTACAAGTGACAGCCCCACAATAAATAAGTGTAGGCAATACAACCAGATGAATAAACAAGCATAAGAAGCCGTTCATCTTAAAACCACTGAATTTCTTCTCTTTAGTTTCCATTTTCAATAGATTTAATTAATATCGTTTTGATATCACAAATATATCAACTCACACGAGAAAAACAATCCTATCAGAGATAATTTAAAAAAAATTAAGTGTTCATACAATACTTCAAGAGATACGTCATCATCGGAGAGATACGAACACGAAACGGCTCACCCCGCAGTTCGAATTAGTATCAATCAAGATTATTCATATAATCAATTGATGATTTATATTCCGCTTCGTACGATTCCTATGGTAAAGCCGAGAAATATCCATTCAGGACATTGCAGATACAAAAGGAAGGTTTACCTTTGCACACCAACAACAAAAAAACAGACTTAAAGGTCAATATCTATCTATTTTATGAATGCAAAGGTCAAAGGATATACATTAGGAGCCATTGCCGCCGCCACATACGGCATGAATCCGCTTTTCACTCTCCCGCTGTACAAAGAAGGCATGGATCCGGACTCTGTCCTATTCTTCAGATACCTGTTTGCCATCCCCATACTGGGTATCATGCTTAAAGCACGGGGCAGGAACTTCAAGTTGAACAGGAAAGAGATAGTTCCGCTCATCCTTTTCGGATGGCTGGTTGCCTTGTCTTCCCTCGCCCTGTTCCAGAGCTATAACTATATGGAAGCAGGCATCGCTTCTACCCTGCTGTTTGTCTACCCCATTCTGGTGGCGCTGATTATGGCTGTCGTATTCAAGGAGAAGCTCACACGACAGACTGTGTTTTGCATATTCCTGGCATTAAGCGGCATTGGTATGCTCTATAATGGCAGCAATGGAGCTACGCTTAGCCTGACTGGGATAGGGCTGGTCATGACATCGGCACTCTCTTATGCCATCTATATCGTAGGCGTCAACCGACCGGCACTGAAAGACGTGGCAACCCTCAAAGTGACTTTCTATGTCCTGCTCTTCGGCCTGTCTCTGTTTCTGGTTCGTGTGGACTTCGGGCAGAACCTGCATGTGGTCGACAAATGGTATTTATGGGGGAGCCTTGTCGCATTGGCTATCTTTCCGACTGCTATATCCTTTCTCTGCACCAATCAGGCGATCCAATACATCGGGGCTACACCGGTAGCCATCCTCGGTGCGCTGGAGCCCGTGACAGCCGTGTTCTTCGGAGTAACCATCTTCGGAGAGAGCCTGACGCCACGGTTAATCTGCGGAATCATATTGATTATCATGGCCGTTACATTCATCATTACCGGAAACAATCTCACCACATACATGGTGCGTTTCAGGAAGCTCTTCCCCAAGCTGCCCAAACGGTCCGGAAACAAACAAAGAGTGTCATAACCTGCCATTAACCATGCAGATTTTGACACTCCCTATTCGCTATCCGATGGAGTCAACCTTATTTCACTTCAAACTTTCCTTGCAGCCGGATATCCTGTGAGGAACTTCCCACCATCACAGTAAACATTCCCGGTTCTACCACAAAATGATTGTCTTTATTCCATAGGCCCAATTCCTGCGGGGTAAGAGTGAAATCAACCGTTTTTTCTTCTCCCGGTTCCAGATGTACGCGTTCGAAGCCACGCAACACTTTCACATACGTAGTCACGGAGCTTACTTCGTCGTGTAAATACAGTTGAACCACTTCATCACCTGCCACCTTACCGGTGTTCTTTACTTTGCAGTTCAGTTTCACAGAACCTTGCACGCCAATCACCGGATTATCTATCTTCAAGTCGCTTAAGCAAAAGTGGTATAACTCAAGCCATAGCCAAAAGGATACAGGGTTCCTGTCACACGGACACGACCCTTAGAGTCAGATCCCGGTTTGAAAGGGAAGGCAAAGGGAATCTGTCTCACCGAACGAGGGAAAGTCACGGCAAGCTTTCCACCCGGATTATAATCGCCGAAAAGAACCTTTGCCACTGCATCGCCCATAAATTCACCTGGGAACCAGGCATGCACAATACCCGGAATGTAACGTTCGGCCCAATTGATCGTAGCCGCACGTCCATCCACCATCACCAGGACAACGGGCTTCCCTGTGGCATAGACAGCCTGCAACAATTTCTCCTGCCTGCCGCACAGGTCCAGACTAGTACGGGAATACTCCTCGCGCACTGTCTTCTCGTTACCTCCCAACACCAGAATGGCCACATCCGATTCCTTGGCCAAGGCAACCGCCTCATCTATCATTGCCTGTTCGTCCTTGTCCAAAGGCACGTCGTAGAGTTCGCTTTCCGGGAAGTACTTGTCTATAATGTCAGCTCCTTTTGCATAGCGCACATCCGCATCGGGCAGGTACTCCTTGATGCCCTGATAGACCGTCTTGATCGGAGCGTGGGCAGGACCATAACGGCAAATCAGATTATCCACCTCGGCCGCATTCGGACCTATTACGGCTATCCGCTTCGTATTCTTGGAAAGCGGCAAGATGTTATTCTCATTCTTCAGCAAGACGATAGACTCTAACGCTGCTTTCATGGATACCGCCTGATGCTCCTGGCTGTGCACCACCTTTTCCGGCTTCTTCGCATCGCCTTTATAGGGATTATCGAACAAGCCCATCATGAACTTGACACGCAATACATCCGCTACACGGCTGTTGATGGTTTGTTCGGAAACCTTTCCTTCGTTGATTGCCTGGCGAAGCGGAAGAATAAACTTTTCAGGCAAGGTAAAGTGAGTACGTACGTTCAATCCAGCATTCACCACTTGTGCGGCACCGTCCACTGCATCCTCCGTCACACGATGTTTGGAATAGAGGAACTCCACAGCTTCACTATCCGAAACCACATATCCTTTGAATCCCCACTCGTGACAAAGGATCTCCGTCAGGAAATGATAGCTTCCGGTTATCGGCTCGCCATCATAATCATTGTACGAACTCATGACGCCCAAAGCCCCTGCTTCGCAGAAGGCTTTGCGAAAAGTTTCCAGATAGAGTGTCCTCATCTCACGCGGTGCGACATGGGGATCGGTGCGGGTACCGGCATCACGCCCTCCCACCGGGATACTATAGACTGCAAAATGTTTGGGAGTGGCAACAAGCCCTTCTGCCTGTAGCCCCTTGATCATCTGCTTGCCCAGCTCTCCCACCAGGAAAGGATCTTCACCGTAGCACTCCACTACGCGCCCCCAACGGGGATCTTGCGCTATGTCCAAGATCGGAGAATAGATGTTGGTATAACCCAACGCTTTCGCCTCTTCGGCAGTGACCTTTGCTATTTCGCTGATCAGATTCTTATCCCAGGTAGCTCCCTGTCCGCACTGTGCAGGAAACATCGTAGCCCGATCATGGCAAAGCCCTCGGATACCCTCGTTCGTAAAGTCGACCGGTATGCCCAGGCGGGTCTGTTCGACAAACCAGCGCTGAATAGTCTGTCGGTTCTCTACGCTGTTCACGTAAGGATAAGACAAGGAAGAACCGAATTTGCCCAAACCGTTTGCCTGCTCGTCTATATTCGCGATACCATCTTTCCAAATTTCATTCTTCCATTGTGCGGTAGGCAGGGAATCTTTCAGTACACGCCCCGAACCATACAATGTAGCCATCTGACAAGTCTTCTCTTCCATGGTCATCTGCGACAACAGGTCTTGCACTCTTGCCTCCAAAGGTGCCGAAGGGTCTTCGTAGACGTCCATCACCCCGTTCTTATTAAAGTCTATCCAGCCTTTCTTATATATGTCGGACGTTTTTTTCTGCATACGCACCGGCACTCAGGAGCACAGCGATACACAATGCGATTCTTTTTCTCATAATCATTTCTATTTTTCCATTTCCAATGTAAGTTTACTACCTTTTTCCTGATCGGAATGAGAGAATTTAGGTTCCCGTAATTCTTCACCGTTCAGTTTCATGAAGCAAATATAGAAATTTTCCGCACTGTTATTCTTTGTATGAATATAAAATTCTTTCCGTTGATTAAATGAGTAGAATACCGGATAGATATTAAAGCTACCTATCGTTTATACCTCCTATAACACCTATTAAAGTAAAACAATCTGTTCTTGGTCTATTCCATAATCTTCCGGTCCATAACATCTGTCTTTAGAAGGAGTCGATAAAAAATAACTACTTCCCAACACATCACCGACAACAGGAGAAAGCATCCCATGACAGGTTCTCAACAAGAGAATGCAATATTCCCCCTTAATCACATAACCTATCTGAAAAGATGACTGATCCTCTCCCTTAATCATCTTGCTGTTTATTTCCGGTTCGGAGCCTGCAAATGACAAATCCAGTTCCAGTATACAATCCTTTGCCAAATCCAACCTTAACAGATTCGATATGGAGAAGCCAGTACAGCTCCCAAGACATGCCATTGAGAACTATCCATACTCTGTGAATCTGCCATGTCCTGCTTCGGCACCAACAATACATCTCCCTTTTTCCCCTTCATACGTTGCATCAAGGAAAAATCGAAAGGACTCAGCAAGTGAGCATTGCGCGCGCCACAGTTCATAAACGAGAAATCCCCCTCCACATCTTTCCGTATGGCTTCGGGACTGACATCAAATATTCTATAGCCTTGCTTTGCGACTTCTATGATGCAGCCTGACATCTTCACTTGAAAGGGAGTCGTCGCTTCATGATCCCGATAAAGGAAAGAAGTCCCAAAATTCGGTAAATAGGAATAGAAGATATTCTTGTCCAATATCAGCGTAGGATTCTTGTCGGCGGCAACGACAATACCACGGTCCACCGTGTCGTAATACACCTCGTTGAAAATAAAAAAGCCATCTGCCTCTACCCGTATGCCTTCCGTAGAGCGAAAACCGTTTACTCCCAAGTCCAGACCACCGGTAGTATGCATGGAAAGGATGTGTAGATTGTTCAAGATATGTCCTGCCGACTTTGTTACAAGCCCATACTTCGTACTATATATAAAGGTATTGGAAATCTTGCAATCACAGCAGGCTGCATCAATATAGATACCATACACCTCTTCGTTGGACGAAATGCCCTGTATGGTCACATTGTCTATCTTGGTGTCACTGCTACCGGTTCCTCTGAAATCATCCGTAACACTGATACGGATATGCGTATTGCGCCCCTTAAACAAACTGATGCTTTTCAGGGAAACCAGCTGTTTCAATCCGTTGACCATGATTCCGTTCTCCACATTATAGCAGTCGAACATCCCTCCCTCAATATAAGAGAAACGACGATGGGTAACATCAGGCGTCGACATCTCCGAATAGCCGATCTTCAGCAATGCTTCCAGAGGCAAATCGGTCTTTATCAATGCATTCTTGTCAAAAACAATATTTACATTCTTCGTATAGTCATAGGGCAAGACGATAGGTTCCGACAGGTTATAAGTACCGGCAGGAAAATACAACGTCTTCCCATAACTTTTCACGACAAGCTCATTCAGTTCAGTGCCTATCACAGAACCGTCGTTCCGAACACCATGCCTAATGACAGAAACGATGTCATCGCCCTGTTTCACACGCTTCTCTGCCCGAAGGGGCTGGAGAAAACAAAAGCATACCCAAAAACTACAAAGAATGATCCAACTATATTTCTTTTCTTTCATTGTCCTGTTCGTCAAATAGTACTACTATACTTATTTTCGCATCACCAGAAAATGGGTAGAAACTTTTCGCTCTCCACGATGGTCAAAGGTTCCGTTATCGGTAGGATAATTCACGACATTCGTAACGCTATCCCCTCTTCCTTTGACATACATGGTCGTGGAACCTCCGCCATCCATATTCAACGCATATTGCGGACGGAAGTATTTCATGATAAAGCCGGTCAACTCTTTGGCGTTCATGCCTTCCGCCTGACCGAATCGGCGCCCGTCGACAGTAATGAGCAACAAATCTCGATCTTCCGTCAAAGCAATGGCGGTACGGGGATGTCTGACTCCCTGATGGCGGTTCTTATCTTCATAATCCAGTTCGTTCAGTAGTTCCGGAGTATATGCGGCATCCACAAAAGAGGCACCGCAAGGCACGTAATTATCAACCAACATTGGGGCACTGGCTATAAGATTCCGATGTATATCCGCCTTATAACATGCAATGGCGTCCGCTCCGTCTTTACCGGCAAACCATATTCCGATGTCTTCATTGTTGCTCCAACAGACAGCACCCTCATGCTTCCAGAAACGGAGATGGTCAGGAGCCAATGTCACCTCCGAAAACACAGCATTGTCCACCTTCAAGTAGATGGCTTCCTGCTCATACCCTGCATTCATTCCGGCTATGGCCCCGGCGGACTTGGCAAGTTCGGACAATGTAGAACACTCCGGAACATAGCGCAAGGCAAGCGTATAGTCAGGATTTGTCAAATCAAGTTCCAATACATTCACGATCTGGCAGGCATCTGATACTTCATCTTTTGCCTCAAAATTGTAGTAAATGATTCCGTTGGCAATCGTGTCCGTTGTCCAGTTTGTCTGATCAAGCAATGTAGGTACCTTGACAACTGGATTGCCCAATGATGTCTTTTCTTTGTTTTCGGTAACGGAACAACTACTACATAGCATAGCCACTGACAACAGCAGCGCAATGAAAAAAGTTATCATCTTCATATAAACATAATCTTCAAATTAAAAAAACTATTCTGCTTTGAACGTCCCCATCTGCACATCACGGCTGTTAGGACCGACCATCACTTGAAACTCACCCGGATCATACCCGTATTGCAAATCCGAATGGTAGTATTTCAAATCCTCTTCTGTCAAGGTAAACACTACTTCCTGCTTTTCCCCTTTCTTCAAGAAGAGGCGCCGGAAGGCTTTCAGTTCCTTGACAGGACGTGCCACTTCCGCCATCACGTCATGCAGATAGAGTTGCACGATCTCCGTACCATCATAAGCACCGGAGTTGGTGACCTCTACAGCTACCGTCAACTCCCCGTTTTTAGGAAGACATTCCGAACTAATCCGTATGTCGCCATACTCAAACGTTGTATAACTCAACCCAAAGCCGAAGGGATAGAGCGGTTCGTTGCTTTGGTCTATGTAGTTGCTCTGGTAACGGTTGAATACTCCATCTTGTGGGTCAGGACGGCTGGCACTCAAATGGTTATAGTACAAAGGCATCTGTCCTACGGCACGGGGGAAACTGGTCGTCAGCTTTCCGGAAGGCACGACCTTTCCAAACAGGGCGTCAGCAATGGCATCACCCGCCTCGCTGCCTGCAAACCAGACATTCAGTATGGCAGGAACGTGCGCCGTTTCCCAATTCAGTACCAACGGACGTCCCGTAAACAGCAACAGTACGACCGGTTTTCCCGTCTTCACCAGTTCTTTCAGTAATGCTTGCTGTGCATCCGGCAGTTCCAGTTCCGTACGCGAAGCCGACTCACCCGACATATCCGCACATTCACCCAACGCAGCCACTATCACATCGGCACGGGCAGCCACTTGCAGCGCTTCCCTCAGCAGCCTTTCGTTGTCACCACGTTCCAAAGGACGGAAGCCGACAGCACCTTTCTCCGTAGCCTCATCATAATAGATGTTGCTGCCTTTGGCATGAAGAAGCTCTCCCCTGCCCTCCATCGCGTCACGCATTCCGTCGAGCAAGGAACGGTGGTTGGAAGGCGTACAAGTCAGGCTCCACATGCCGCACATGTTGTTACGGGCATCTGCCATCGGTCCTATGAGGGCAATCTTCTTGCTATCCGTAGAGAGGGGAAGAAGGTTTCCTTCGTTCTTCATCAGCACAAAGGTCTCGGAAGCCACCTCGCGCGCCTCCTTGCGGTGTTCGGGCGTGAAGATTTCCTTGGCTGCACGTGTCGTGTCGCAATATTTGTAAGGATCGTCAAAAAGTCCCATCTTATATTTGGTCTCAAGTACCCTGCGACAGGCACGGTCTATATCGGCCTCTGTAATAAGTCCTTCCTCCAATGCCGATTCCAAAGTATCCAGAAAACCGGCAGTAACCATATCCATGTCCGTTCCCGCCTTCAGTGCAAGCACGGAAGCCTCCTTCTTGTCTGCCACACCGTAAGTCTTCATCTCACCGATGGAATAATAGTCAGTAACCACCATGCCACCAAATCCCCACTCCTTGCGCAGCAGATCGGTCAACAGCCACTTGTTGGCAGTAGCCGGAATGCCATCTACCAGGTTGAATGAACTCATCACGCTTCCCACGCCTGCCTCAACGGCAGCCTTATAGGGAGCCAGGTAGTAGTTGTACATGGTCAGCCGGCTCATGTCCACTGTGTTATAGTCACGTCCTGCCTCAGAGGCGCCATACAGTGCAAAGTGCTTGACGCAGGCAAGTATTTCGTTATTTGCCTTCATGGCATCGCCTTGGTAGCCATGCACGTATGCCTTGGTCATTAAAGCACCCAGATAGGGGTCTTCCCCATTGCCCTCGGCAATACGTCCCCAACGGGCATCCCGACAAATGTCCACCATCGGACTGAAATTCCAGCAGATTCCATCGGCACTCGCCTCGGTAGCTGCCACACGCGCCATCCGCCGGATGGCAACCGTATCCCAGCTGCACGACATGGCAAGCGGTATGGGGAATATGGTCTCGTACCCATGTATGACATCAGCTCCTACAATCAAGGGAATCTTCAAGCAGGTCTCTTCTACGGCAATGCGTTGCATTTCTCTGATTTTCTGTATTCCCTTCACATTGAAGAAGCCTGTAATTTCCTGTTTCCGTATCATCTCGGACAGTTCACCGTTCATCACCGTACCCGTCACTAAGTCTCCTCCGGAAGGCAGGTTCAGCTGACCCAGTTTCTCCCGAACCGTCATACGATCCATCAGTCCGGTGACGAAACGGTCCATCTCTCTATTGTCATTCCCTGCAGAAGAACAGCCTTGCAGAAGGCACACAAGCAGTATAACTACACAATATTTTACTTTCATATTTCTAAATTTTAAGGTTTCACCTCTTCTAAATACAATATCCGACTGGCATAATCATTCATTTTATCGGCATCCACCCGATGTTCCGCAGGAATCTCCAGCCCGTGGCTCATCAGGAAAGAACCGCTCAGCACCTTTCCTTCAAAGGAGAGAGGAACATTGTCTATGCGATTCAACTCACGAATGCGATATTGCTTTCCGGCATCCAATCCTGCCATCCTGACACGCGGCAATTGCCGGTTGACAAACTGTTCCAGCTTCCACCAGTAGAAGACCGCTTTCGACTTATCCTCACTGGCATACAACAGCGAAGCCACTCCCTGGCCGTCATAGGGCGACAGCAACCGATAGAGTTCACCGAACTGCACCACCGGACGGATCTCTTTGTAAGCGGCAATCGCCTTGCGGCAAAGTTCCTTCTCTTCGTCCGACATATTCCGGGGCTGTATCTCCATGCCGAGCCTTCCGCTCATGGCCACATCGATACGATATTTCAGCGGCACACTACGATGGGTCTGATGGTTGGGCGCGGCACTGATATGCGCTCCCATAGCAATGGCAGGGAAGAAGTAAGAAGTCCCCCACTGGATATACACACGCTGCAGGGCATCTGTGTTGTCGCTGGTCCAGAACTCATCGAAGTAAGGCAAATAGCCGTAATTGACGCGGCCGCCTCCACTAGCACATGCCTGAATCGTCACGTCAGGATATTTGTCGCGGATGCGTCGGCACACCTCTTCGAATCCCCGATGGTAGAGAATGCTCAAATGGCTCTGTTCGTCCTTGCCCAAATGGACAGAACCGTGATTCAGCACCGGCATATTGGCATCCCATTTGATATATTCTATCGCCGGATAACGGGTCAGCAAGGTATCTACCGTATAGAAAATGAAATCCTGCACGGCGGGATTAGTCAGGTCGAGCACCGCCTGCGTACCGCCACGTGCTGTGATAAAGTCCTGTCTGGGCACCTTCATCACCCAGTCGGGATGCTTCTCATACAGTTCGCTGCGTGTATTCGTCATTTCGGGTTCAATCCAGATACCAAAGCCGATATGGTGCTTGGCGGCATCTCGCAGCAATCCGGCAATACCGTCAGGCAGTTTCTTTGGATTCACCACCCAGTCGCCCAGTCCGGCGTTGTCTATGTCGCGCGGATGCTTGTCGCCAAACCATCCGTCATCCATCACGAAAAGTTCGCCGCCCATCGAGGCGATGTCCGCCATCATCTGCTCCATGTCTTTTTGGTTGATATCGAAGTAGACGCCTTCCCAACTGTTCAGCAATATCTTGCGAAGTTTGTTGCCATTTGCCAACTTGTAGTTCCGTCCCCATTTATGAAAATTGCGGCTGGCACCGCCCAATCCCTCTTCCGAATAGGTCAATGCCAACGGGGGAGTACAGAATACTTCGCCCTTTTTCAGCTTGTAGGAAGCACATTCCTCATCTATACCGGCATAGAAGTGGTGAAAATCGCCATCGTCCGTATTGATTTTCAGCTTATAGTCGCCGGTATAGCAGAGAGCGGCACCGATGGTACGTCCATTGTTCTCCTGAGGTTTCCCGTCCAGCGAGAACATGACTTCGGCATGGGCTGTATGCGAATTACGCACCCCGTCGGTATTCTTTATCAACCGGATGCCGGGCTTCAAGGGCTCTTGAAGCAATCGTGCCTCGTTTCCCCAACCGCCATAGAGACTGGAGAGCCATACATCGCCCCTGCGGAGAGGGAGATAGGACGAAGCAAATTGCAGCAACATTACCGGAGCCTTCTCCGTATGACTGAGTTCAGTCCACGTTTCAATCACATCCACCTCCCGATACGCCTTGTAGCAGAGATTGACATAGAAAGGATAAACACGGTCCTTCAGTTTCACCTGGGTGAGCACGGCATCCTGTTCTTGCCGCACCTCCACCTCCTGTACATGAAGCCGGGTGGCTATCACTCCATCGGCATGCTTGACCCGAAGAGCCGGCTCACCGGGCCATCCGATTCCGTAAGAAGGGTAAGCGACATGATGGCAGGTGCTTGCCACGTCCATCTGCAGCAAATCAGCAGCCGACAACTTGTTACCGTAATACAAATACTTCAACTCGCCACCCACCGGAGCATCCAGCACCAAAGAGAAGGAAGGGGTGGACACCACCACCTGCCCGGCCGTGGCGGGCAATGCGGCAAGCAACAGCCCTAACAGGCAGAGCCACAATATATTTTTCAAATTCTTCATCCTAAATTCATATTTTAAAAGGGGAAACATCAGTTTAAAAAAGAGGAAACATCAGCTTTAAAAAGAGGAGCAACATCAACGCAAGGTATCGAAAATCGCCTCGGCTATCTTTCTCATGCCCCAGTCGTCGGGATGGGCAATAATAAACTCTTTGGTCACGGTGTAGGGTTTCCCCTTCACATCATAGAGGGTATCGCCCACCTTGGGACGCGAATCGTACAAACGGTCTATCCAATCGAGCGGGATGAAGGAGATGTCGTAGGTACGGGCCGCCTGAATGAGGGCACGCTCTTTCTCGGCATCTTCCCAGAAACAGCCGGTAATGACTACCCTGCCTACCCGTTGTTTACAATAATCCACCAACCGAAGAATGCCCGTTCGGAATGCTTCCTTATCCTGTACATTCTCACCCAGACGAATTACAACCAAGTCCTTTCCACGCACGGCAGAGCCTATCAACGAGTCTATATCACACGTCAGATTACGCTCCCAGTAAGCGATGTTGAGCGGAGTGACCACTGTGCCGGGATGCGTTGTGCAAAGCAGTTTCTGCAACTGGTGGCAATAGTCGTTCTCCTCTTTCGAAGCTGCCATGCCCCACTCCGAGAACCATTCAATATCGGCCTTATATTCATGCCTTGTGATGGAGTTTCCCAAGCAAAGCACTTTCAGAGGAGCAGTGCCCGAATGGGATTTCCTATTGTTTCCTCCCGCAACCGGAAGAGAAATGACCGCCATGATGCAGGCGAGTAATAGATTTTTCATATACTTATTATAAAGATTAAAATTCATTCACTGTTTCTTTGCCATCCAGCCAGGCAGCCATGTTCAGCACCAGCAAGTTCCAATTCTGGAAACCCTTGTTGAGGATAGGCTCGCCATTGTCGGGCATGTAGTATTCGTGCAGCGCACCAAAGCGCTCATAGTCGCGCCCCAGCAGCAACACGGTCTTCTCTGCCAGTTCCCGGGCATCCTCCGTATAGCCGTAGCGGAGCAGTCCACGGAAAACGAAGTAGTTGACGCATATCCACACCGGTCCCTGCCAAGAAGAGGGATTGCCGCTGGCACGCACATCATACATCTTCTCCAATGGAGAAAGCGAGCGTACGCCTGCCGCAGCATTGAACAGACGGGGATCACGATATTGCCGTTCCACAATTTCGCGTGCTTGGTCGGAAGTGGCAATTCCTGCCCACAACGCCATGAAGCCGCTCCATACGCTAAAACGCTGTATCAGGCAGTCATAGGTACGGGGCTGCCCGGTGTGATAATGGAAGCCCGGTGTAGCAGGCTTTTCTACCGGAAGGAGGTTGAGGTCGACACTATAGTAGAAACCATCGCGAGGGTCCCAGCAATGCTTGCGGATAGCCTCCTGTAGCTCTTCAGCCTCACGGGTGAAGCGTTTTTCCAGGTCGGGCATGCGGAGTTGTGTTGCCAGGTAGGCCATGGCAAGCAGTTCCCTGTACATCAACGCATTGAGGAAGATGGAACCTGAGCTTTCCTGAGGGCGGTAGAAGGTACTGGGGTCATTGTCCACCCCAATCATTTCATCGTTCTCCCAATAGAGCAGCCCGGTGGCTTTGTGCCGATGGTAGTTGAGGTACTTTCCCACGAAGGTCTGCAAGTTATAGAATCCTTCACGCAACCATTCGGCATCACCGCCCGTCTGCTTCACTACGAAGGCGGCATGCTGCGCCAACACGGGCTTGTGCATGTTCGTCTTCCAGGGGTTGATTTTCTGTAGTAACTGCCAGCGCTCTTCCGTGTTGTCGAAGATGCAGATGGGAATCCATCCGTCACCGCCACCATAATTGAGGAAGTTGAGGATACAGCCTTTCTCGTAAGTGATCAATTCTTTGCGGTCGGCATCGGTGCCGTGTTCCACAATAATCTGCCGCAGGGCGATGTCGCTCAGCCAAGAATCCCAATCCCATAGCTGGTTGGCGTACTGTCCGCTACCGGGCACCAGAAAAGGATATTTCAGTGCACCGACCGGTTGTCGGTACATGCCCTTCATGTTCTTGTAGATATGCTGCCTGCATATCTCTTTGTATTTCTTCAGGTTCTCGGCATTCCTTTCGGGCATTTGCGCCGCCAGTGAAGCACTGAACAGAAATCCGAGACATACAAACAGTATTTTCTTCATATATATCTTTATTTGAGTTTCGCAAGCTCAACTTTTTAGTTGATAAGGGGGCAGTAGACAAGTTGACAAGAGTTCAGTTGACAAGTCTACAAGGGGGTAGTTGACAAGTTGAACTTGCGAAACTTGAGTTATTTATCTCAATCCCTTCTTCTGCAAGGCGGCAATCAGTTCGGCAGGCACGTCGGTCTGAATCATCCGCGTAGTAGGGAATATATTAAACAGCTCGTCAAGTTGCTTGTCATCCAGCGCATACTCAGGTATAGTCTGGTCGAGCACCCACAACAGGCAGACGGAGGGAATCATTCCCATCTCCACCGCATCGCCCAAAGAAGGACTTCTGCCTTCGGTGAAGTAGGCTGTCTGTACGAAGAAGGTGCGCGGCAATTCCTCCAGCAACTTGTGCCCCCCTACCCAAGGATAAATGTTGGCATCTTCTGTCACACCAAGCACTTCGCGGGTACCTTCTTCCACACCGCTGTAGAAAAAGACGGCTTCCATCATACCCGTCCGGCGTACCACGTCCACCACTTCCTTGAAGATGCCTTGTCCGGTGCACTTGTCAATATCCACATAGGCGCGTCCGCGCACAGCAACCAGATAGGCTTCCAGCGTAGGCATTTTCTCGTCAGTAGGGTTTCCGGCACGGTCTTTCAGGTTGTACTGCAAGATTTCGTCGTAGGTCATGTCGGCAATCCGTCCCTGTCCGGTGGTGGTGGCGTCGATGGTCTCGTCGTGGCATATCACGAGAACGCCGTCCTTGGTCTGCCTGACATCGCACTCCAATATTTCGGCACCGGTAGCCACGGCAGCCTCAATGGCAGGCAAAGAGTTCTCGGGGATGGTCTTGTCGTGCGTATGTGCCCGATGTGCCATGACCCACACTTTCCGGTAAGAGGGATCCTTGAACTGCTGCATCGCCACGCTGAGTGCCGGCAGGCTGCAGATGTGTATGTCGGCTGTCAGAGAGATTCCGGTTGCCGTCTGTGCCTTGAGGGTGTAGTCACCTTCGTGGGCATAAGCGTGCGTAAAGAACACTTTGTTCCGGCCTGTCTCCACGATTCCGTCTCCGAAGTCTATGGTCACCTCCTCGTCCGAAGCCACGTTTTCCAATCCTATCTTCACCACTTCATGCAACATGGCATATTCACTTACCGACATGTGAGGATCAGTTGTCTTCATCTCTTTTGGGGTTCCGCTACATGCTGTCAGGAGAGCAGCCAGCAGAACCATGATATATAGGCTTATTTTATTGTCATTCATCTCTTTGGTCTTTATTAGATAATAAATTATTCGTCAATACTCCCGGTAAAGTTCTGTCAATACTTCCATAAGGTTTTGTCAATACTTCCATAAGGTTTTGTCAATACTTCCGGTAGGGTTCTGTCATCACATGCAGCGTCTGCGGAATCCATACCCGATAACGTCCTGTCCGTGCCCAGTCATTACCCGAAGAGGCAAAGTCACAGAAGCGGATGGGCTTCGCCGTCTTGTTAACAGGATCTTCCAGATCGGTACCCAACACAGTGGGGACTTCCAGCGTTATCCAGGCAAAGGAACCGGGTACGTTCTCTCGCACCGTAGCCTGCACCACGCCTTGCCCGTCACTCTGAATGACGGCACACTCATCCACATCGCCATCACCGAAACGGCTGTCACGGGCAAACACCAGCGGTCCGCGCACCACAGCCTGATGGTTGTGGTCTTTCACCACTTGAGTCTGAATGCCGAATTCCAGCACTACTTCATCTCCATGCTTCCACGTGCGGTCCAGACAGAGGTAACCGCCCTGATGCAACACTTCCTGCACTTGTCCGTTGACAGTGGCGCTCACACCGTTTATGCAGGAGGGTATGCGTAGCGCCAGCTTGAAGCGTTCCTCCTTCTGAGGATTCACCCCGATGTTCACTTTTCCATTTACGGGATAGTCGGTCTCTACTTTCAGGGCTACCGTATTCTTCTTGCCCGTCTTCACCTGCACTTCCATCGGCACATAGAGGTTGAGGAATATGCCGTCTTCCCTCGTAGCCACCGCCATCTTCGGGATCAGGGCAAACCCACGGGGACCATTGGCGTTGCAGCAGTTGATGTGCATGCCGCATTGCTCCTCGCCCGGCTGTCGGCGTCCTTCCAGCGGGCTGTATTTGGAAATCTGTCCGCCATCGTGCTTCATCGAGGCAAACAAGGCGTTGTACATCGTCCGCTCAAACTCCTCGACGTAAAGCGCATTGCCCGTATCGCGCCACAGGCGGTTACAGAACTGCATGTAGGTGAAGGTTACGCAAGTCTCCATCGTATGATAGGCAGGAAGAGTCTGCTTCTCCTTGCCGCCATACCAACACTCGAAGGCTGCGCCCGAACCGGCAATGTTTATCTCGTCTCGCCGGATGCTCTCAGCCGTACGTTCGGCAGCTTCCTTATAAAGAGGATCGTCCAGCACGCGACCCAGCTCCACCAACCCTTCGTAGCAGGACATCATCTCGTAGGCTTTCTGTCCGTTCTCGAACGACCACCACGAAGCCGGATATGCCGAACGTTGGAAAACAGGAACGTCTCGCAGTGCTTTGGTGATGAGTTGCGAACTGCCTTCCTGCTCGATGCCCGTCACGATCTCCTTGGCAAAGTCGAGATAGCGTTGTTCACGAGTGATGTCGTACAGATAGACCACCGGCTCCAGTATGGAACAGCTTGCCATACCGAAGTAGTTGCCCGTACGGGCTATGTCCAGATTCTGTTCATGCAACTGTTCCATCAAGTAATCCACCGAACGCATGGCGGCGTTCAAGGCTGCCCGGTCGCCAGTCAGGCGATAGTATGCCACCAAGGCGAGTGCCGAGTATTTCCTGCCCCAGATGTCCCAGTTGGTCAGCCGGGCTTCGGGCTTGTAGTTACCGATGTAGCCGTCCGGAGTCTGGGTCTGCATGAAACTCTGTACACCGCTCTTTATCTGTTCCAGCAGCGCCGGGTCCTTGCAATACTCATAAGAGGAGATGGCACCCAACAGCCATTTGCCAAAGAACTCCGACTGCCAGAGGCTTGTCTCCTCACGATGTCGGAAAGGTTCCACCAAGTGCTCCACATCCTGCGACTTCACCCGATGCTCAATACACGTATGGATACGCCCGCCCACGTAGCCACCGATGCGGATCTCCTCTACCTTGCTCTTCTGACCCAAAGCCGGTAAAGCACTCCAGGCACACAGTCCTAAAAATAATATTCTAAAATCCATCTAATATCCATATTTTAATAATATCCATAAAAAAACAAACAAGTGAATCCGTACTGTAAACTTTTTACCTTATCTTCCCCAAACAGAGTGCATATAAAAAGCAGACCTCCTTCCGTCGTCTTTTCTCAAAGAACAGAATACGGAAGGAGATACTTGCTATTTATCCTCTGTCATCATCTGGTTTCATCAATATCCGGGATTCTGCTCGATCACACCATCCGATTCGGTAATCACCTTCGGCGGAATGGGGAACAAGACCATGTGGTCCTTGGCTGCCGTACATCCGCGCTTCTTGGCAAACTCGATATACTTGCCGAAACGTATCAGGTCCTGACGGCGCCAGCCTTCCATGAAGAGTTCGCGTCCTCTCTCCATCAACAGGAATTCTCTGAACTTCTCCTTGCTGGTCTGTATATCTGCCGGAATGGTGTGTGTAACGCCTACACGGTCGGTAATCTGTTTCAGGTAGTTCAACGCCTTGTCCGTAGGTCCGTTCAGCTCGTTCTCTATCTCGGCAAGGGAGAGAAGCACGTCCGCATAGCGGAAAGCCACGATGTGCATATTACCACTGGCATACTTCTCCGGAGCCATCAAATATTTCACCGGAATGGCGCCCTGCTGAATACGGTCATCACTTGCACCACCTCCTCCGGGACGAGTATAAAGTGTACCGTTCGCATCCTTGTAAGAATCAGCAATCACTTCCAAACGGGCATCCGCCTTGTCATACGTGTCATAGAAATCCCATGGCATCAGATAGCCTCCCCAACGATGAGTCGGACAAGCTTTGTGCTCGAAATTCTTGCCGAAAGTGATGCAATTGGGTGGGAAAAGATAATAAGCATACTCATTTCCGGCAAGCTCTCCACCCGGAACAGCCCATACTGTTTCATCATTCATTTCATCGGAGAAAACATCCTTATAGTCTTCAGAAAGCGTATACCCCATCGTCTTCATACTCTCGGCATAAGGCAACGCCTTGTCATACTGGTGGTCGTTCATATATGCTTTCATCAGCAGCATAGTGGCAATCCCTTTATTCACGCGACCCCAATTTTCCGTACCATTCGTTTTGTCATAAAGATACGGTAATGCCTCCTGCAAGTCGCTTACCATGCGATTGAAATAGACTTCTTTCGTAGGACGCGGCGTATAAACAATGTTGCTCAATCCCTCCGGTTCAAGTACACACGATACCGGTCCATACAAATCATAAAAGCAGAACATCAACCAAGCACGCAAAGTCTTTACCTCGGCAATCTTCTGTGCTTTTGCCGCTTCCGGCAAACCGCCGACTTTCTCCAGCTGATCTAGAATGAATGTACAACGGGTAATATTACGGCTAATGGAGTATGTTCCGTAAGTATTCCATGCACCGGACCAATTGAATTTATAAATCTGGTTACTCTGGTGCACCAATTCATCCGAAGTGAATTCTGAGTAGGCCCACCAACCATCACCAGATGCGTAGATAGGCATGGTCCAACCATCGTTAGAGCCATCATACACACCACCGGAATTAGCCTTGAAATTGGCATACATACCTATTACTAATGCATCTATATCTTCCACCGTCTGTGGGAAGTTTGAATTTGTCAGGCTCGAAAATACCTTCTGGTCCAAATCACATGAGTAAAATATCACACCCATGCATAAAGCGACTGCCCAACTGATTATTTTTTTCATTTTCATCTCTTCTTGAAATTTAAATTTAGAAATTAATGTTAACACCCAATACGACCGTAAACGGAATGGGGAATGGTGCACAGTTGATTTCCATTTCCGGGTCTAGACCCTCGTAATTGGTCAACATCAGCGTATTCTGTAAATCTACAAATACAGAAGCATCCGAAGCAATCTTATTTCTCTTCAGGAATTTCTCAGGCAACATATAAGTCAGCTTGATATCCTTGAAACGCCAGAAATGTACGTTCTTTAGTGTAAAGTCATGCGTACCGGTCTTGTTGTTTCCGCCAGTCACATCTGCAGCAATACCCGGATACCAACCGGTAGGGTTATAGGAAGTCCATACGTCTTTCACACGTACACTGGTATTATCGTCTCCAATGCCTCTAAAGTTCCAAGAATCATATGCTTTTTTACCCAACACGCCATACGTATCAATATCCAGCATCCAGTTTCTGAAACGTAGACTGGCACCCAAACCGAAGTTGGCTTTCGGGTCCCAAGTACCCAATTTCACGATATCACCGTCATCCATCACACCGTCACCATTGATATCTACATATCTCAAGTTACCAGGTTTAGCATCTGGCTGAAGCACTTTGCCATTAGAAGTATAGGCTTGTACCTCTTCCAAAGAATGGAAGATACCGTTCGTCTTCCAGCCATAAATCGGGCTCAGGTCGTCTTTCTCCTTCAACCAAGGGCTGATGGCGACTTCCGGATTACGTTCCACCCATTTGGAACGATTGTGAGATACGTTGGCATAAGCTGTCAATGTCCAGTCCTTTTTATCTACGATAGTACCTTTCAATGCCACTTCGATACCCTTGCTTCGGGTAGAACCTACATTTTTGGCTATATTACCCACCATACCGGTTACAGGAAGTGGAGTAAAATTAAGCAAATCTTTGGCTGTACGCACATAGTAATCTACACTACCGGTCAGACGGTCATCGAAAAATCCAAAATCGATACCGGCATTCACCGTAATGTCCGTTTCCCACTTCAAATCAGGATTACCCTGCTCTTTCTGAATAATACCTTTATGATAAACTCCACCGAAATAGTAATAATCTCCCGACCATGCGTTACCATACGTAGTCAGCGGATAAGTACCACCGGTCAAGATGCTTTCATTACCCGATGTACCGTAACCGGCTCTCAACTTCAGGAAACTCAAGACATCAAAGTCTTTCATGAATTTCTCTTCAGAGATAACCCATGCGGCAGAGGCACCGGGGAACCATCCCCACTTGTGATTGTCGGCAAATACGGAAGAACCATCGTTACGGAGCGTAACTCCCAAGATATAGCGGTTCTTGAAAGTATAATTCAAACGGCCGAAGAAAGAAAGTTTGTTACGCCAGGTCTTCCATGAGCCCAAATTGGTTCTTTCAAGATCGGATGTAGAACCAATGTTGTTATTCTCATACACGTCTGTAGGAAAATTGTATCCCATCACGTTGTGAGATCTGGATGTAGTAACGTAATATCCCGTACCCACAACTGCATTCAAGTGATGACCGTTAGCGATATCCTTGTCGAAGGTCAGATACTCTTCAATACCATAGTTATCGTTGAATGCATTGGAAAAACCACCATAGTTATCTTCTACCTGTGCAGGCAGTTTGCCCTTGGTAGAACCGAAAATCTCACGATTCTCGTCCGTCTTGTCCACACTCAATTGCACATTTGCTTTGAGCCACGGCAGGAATTTTACTTCCAGATTGGGCGAAAACATCAAACGTTTTGTCACCGTCTGGTTCTTGATATGAAACCAAGTAGCCGGGTTCGGTGTCAGGGGAGAAATAGAAGTAGTCAACTTTCCCTCCTCATCATATAGTGGCATATTTGATGGAAAGAAAATGGCAGCATTGGTCTGTACCGCTTCATTACGGTTCATTCGTGTATGTCCTGATGACGGATTGTTTGAGGACAAATGCGAATACATACTTGCCACATTCAAAGTAACGTACTTATTAAAACTGGCTTCAAAATTAAAACGGCCACTAAAACGTTGTAAATCGCTTATTTTCAGAATAGAATTCTGGTCGTAATAGTTAAACGAAGCATAAAACTTGAACTTCTCCGAACCGGCATTAATAGCCACATTATGATTATGAATAAAACCGGTACGCGTAATCTCGTCTACATGATCGTAAGTCTTTGCATTACGTATCTCCTCAGCGGTAAATGCTTCTGCCCATCCCGATGTAGGAGCAGGCGTTGTTCCGTAAGGAAAGAAATTGCCCCGATAAAGGAAATTCTCCATTCTGGAAAGATTGACATTAGTCATATATTCCTGAGCATCAAGCACATCATAATATTTATTGATACCTTGTACGGAAAAAGAACCATTGTACGAAATACGAGGCTTTCCAGTTTGTCCTTTCTTAGTTGTAATCAAAATCACACCATTAGCGGCAGACGAACCGTAAATGGCAGCGGCACTGGCATCTTTCATCACGTCGATGGAAAGAATGTCATTAGGGTTTAGCGTAGCAAGTGGGCTTCGGTCGGAACCGTCATGTAGGCTCGGCAAATTTGGACCTCCGCTGGAAGCTTTGTTACCGGTGCTACTTATCACCACACCATCGATAACGTAAAGCGGGGAGTTGGAGCCATTGGGCGAAAGTTTTCCACGAATGTTCACACTCATTCCCGAACCGGGCTGTGCAGAGTTCTGCGTAATGGTAAGACCAGCCACCTTACCTTGCAGCAGATTGTCGGCACTCACCGCATTGGGCGCTTCAAGATCTTCGGACTTCACAGAAGAAATGGCACCGGTCACCGAACGCTTCAACTGCGAACCATATCCCACAACCACCACTTCTTCCAGCAACTCGGCATCATCCTGCAAAACGATGTTGTAATCCGATTTTGAGTCTACCGGAAAAGCATAGGTTTTGAAACCGATAAACGACACTTCTATCACCTGTCCTGCACTGGCAGGAATAGTAAACCGTCCGTCCATATCCGTTATCACCCCCGACGTAGTACCTTTCACTATGACATTGGCACCAATGACCGGTTCGCCGGTCTTGTCTTTCACCAATCCGGTCACATTCTTCTTCTGTTGTACAACTTCCACTCCATTCACCGGAGGATTTACAGCTTCTGCCTGTAAGCCCTGAACCGAACCGAATGAGAACAGTCCTACTATTCCCACCATCTGAAGAAAACGCCTGCTGCGATATCTTCCGTTCAGAATTGTGCTTACTAAAAGCGCTTCATGCTTTTTCATAATACAAATACATTTAAGAATTTAATTAAAAAAGATGCGAGGCAAGAGGATCTTTCCCCGACACCGTCATAAATTTATTTGCTGCAAACTTACCTGCAAAAATATTCTAAAAAGGATAAATACTCTTCAAAAAAGGCAAATAACTGCCCATTTATACGTTTTGGATAGTTTATATTCAAAAACTCAAGTCTCTCATATTTTTGATAAGGTGTCAGTATACAAGTTAACGAAGCTACAAGGGGAAGCGATTCATAACAAGTAATGTAATGAGAGATAACAAATAATGTAATGAGAGATAACAAGTAATGTAATGAGAGATAACAAGTAATGTAATGAGAGATAACAAATAATGTAATGAGGGATAACAAGTAATGTAATGAGGGATAACAAGTAATGTAATGAGGGATAACAAGTAATGTAATGAAGCCTTTCATAACTTCTTTATGTGGTATGATGCATTCCTCCGAACTAAAATAACAATAAAAGATAAATACCCTATTTCATCCCTCACATCTTTCACCCATCCGTTAATCGTATAATACGCAAATATTTATGGTGAAACATCTTGTAGTAGTAGAAGAACTTGATTAAAGCTAAGGTTTAGCATGACAAAGCTAAGGTCTGGCATGACAAAGCTAAGGTTTAGCGACACAAACGTAAACTTTAACCACTCCAAATTTCCGGATACATAACACTTGCTATTCCCGCATACTACTTTTTCACTTTTCAGGTCTTTCAAGATTAGTCTAATCATTTGATTAATAAAACATTGGACTGAAACTAAAAAAACCAAAACAAGGCTGAAACTTTAATCCTCTTTCAGATTCTTTAGTTTCAGGACAATGCTCTATAAACCAGATTATTAGCGAATAACTGAAAGAACTGAAACCTGCGGAGACACCGTTTGCAACACCGTAGAGCCGGAGTATGTATAAAAAGCCGCCGCATTTGTTGCCACATCCCCTGGGGTTTTCCGGACAAATGCGGGGCAACGTTCCGGAAAACCCCAGGGGAATCGGACACAAAGCCCAGGGCAATCAGACGTCAGAAAGAGCTATCGCCCACTATCCCGCCGGACAGCCTCCTGATACAAGAGGTCGAAAGCCGGTTGCAGACAGTAGCTTCCGGTCTTCACTCCCGGCTGGTATCCGTTTTGGTTATAAGTCGTATCTATTTTCGTCATCAACACCTGCAGGGCTTTGGCGTGGGATGCAGCATTCTTGAATTTCGTTTTGTCTCCACTGCACTGCGCTGCCAGCATGCGCAACACTTCCCTGCCATATTCACCCTGTAGCTTGAACTGCATCAGCCAAGGGGTTATCTCCCGGATGAATGCCGGATTTTCATCGGCAGCAAGCAGCTGGTTGGCGGCGGCAATCATGTGTTCGCACTCTTCGTTCACAGCCGATGCCGCGGCAGCATCCAGCTTCCCTTCACGGCAATAGGCATCCTGCAAGTTCTTCAGGGCCGGACGGAGCTGTTCCGACTCTTCGCGGCGGAAGTCATGTTCGTTCTTGCCCAGATCGGAATTGTGTGAAGCAAAAGTCTGAAGAGCGGCAGCATGACGAGGCATCAGGTCGCGAATAGCCCTTCGCCACGAAGCGTCGCTATCGTAGGCTTTCATGTTCCAGACATAGTCGGCTATACTGAAAAGGGCAATCTTCGACGCCTCGGCATGTTCCATAGGGTTGGAGATAAACGCACTGATATCGTCCTTGATATCTGTTCCGTTGCCATAGACAGCACCCAGCAGAAGGCGGTCGCGCACGTAGTCGGACACAGGGAAGTTCCACCAGATGAATGCCTTGCGTTTCAGCAACGGGTTGATGAATTGCATGGTCGGCTTGTCTATACACGCCACTACCTTGTCGCCCGTCCACAAGATGCCGATGTCCGAATGGAGTTTGTTGCCTAAGGTCGTGAGATAGCCGCCTTCCAGTTTCGTCCACAGGCGATTGTACTCCGTAGGACACATCAGCAATGGAGCCACATCGCCCTTTGCCTTGACAAAGTTGTGATGGAGGTAGTTCAACAGTTCCACCTGCTTTTCGGCAGATGTGCCTTCGCCGGAAATATCATCAAAGAAAACGGCAAAGGCCCTTATTCCCAAACGATACATGCTTTCAAACTTTTCCATCAGCAATTCACGGTCTTCCGTATTCCAACGGATATCCTTTCCCGGATGGATCGCCCAATAGAAAAGCACTTCGTTCTGCCGCGCACGTTCCACCAGTTCTTTCAACTGTTCGGCTTCCTGTGCCGGATAGGGTTTGCGCCAATTGGGCGAGCTGTGATAGGGATCGTCCTTAGGACCGTAAATATAGATATTCATCTTGTTGCGCCCATAGAAGTCGAGCTGGGACAGACGTGCCTCCCGACTCCAAGGAATCCCATAGAACCCCTCTACCACACCCCGATAAGGGACATCGGGATAGTCCGTCACCTCTGCCAACGGCAACTTGGGCAATGAAAGCAGTTGCGCCAATGTCTGTACTCCATAAAAGGCTCCTCTACGGTCGGCACCGGCAACCACAATCCCTTCCTTGTCTATCTTCAGATAATAGCCTTCGGGCTTCTTCGGGATGCGTGCGGCGTATTTCCTTACGGACTTGTCGCCTTTCACACCGATACAAACAGAAAAGCCGGAAGATGCCACTGCATCCGGAAAGAGGCTGCACAGCAATTGTTCCGCCGCACTTTCCTGCAAAGCGGCTCCTACCTGTAAACTATACTTTGCAGGAACCGAAACAGAGTCCTCACTACCCACATAGCTCTGCGGAGTGGGCTGAAGGTGAAAATCTTGCGCAACAGCTTCCGCCCACGAACAAAGGAGCAACAGGCTCCAAAGCAATAAAATGTTTTTCATCAATACCATAAAATTTTAAAGATTCATACTCACAGCTGAGATATACACAACTGTCAGATGCAAAATAAGAACATTTCTTCTGAGAAAAAGGAGAATTTCTGACCGAAAAAAGCGAATTACCGCATCCGAAGAGAGACTTTTGCCCTATTTCAATCGGTCGTCCGCCGTGTCCCCGAGGGTTTACGCAGCAAGGTGTCCTGCCTCAACGGACAACCCAATACCGGAATGCCGTCTTTGTCCCACTCCACTTTCTGCATACAGACCTCGTATTTGTCAAGAGAGATAAACATGTCTTCCAGATCCTTGCGCACATTATAAAGGTAGTAATATTCCGTCTCGTCGGGCGAAGGGATGAAGCAGACGATACTGGGTCCATAAAGTTTATCAGACGTATTCTGGTCGAACACCGGAACAGGACACTTCTTCCATGAAGCGGAGTTGAGCAGGTCGGCAGAAGCATCTGCCTGCAACATGCCTTCGCAATAATAAGGCGTCCAGCGGCCACTGGCAGCATAATAAATCAGGATTTTGTCCTGCCGGAGCGACCTGAACACTTGCGGACACTCATTCACATAAATAGGATAGGCGGTGCGATTGCCGTCGATACCTACCCACTGGCACTCCCACTCATATTCCGGTTTCGATATCAGCACACGCTCCGAAGACAAGGTCCAGGGGTTCTCCATCTCGGCAATATAGATGCACTGGTTTTCCTCATAAACCCTGCGGGAAGGCCAGCCGCACCACACCAGATACAAACGGCCGTCCTGCTGGAACACCGTGGAGAACATGGCCACAGACTTCTCCCTGTCCGTCTCAATACGCCCTTTCAGTTTGAATGTGCCCTGCATCGGATCCGGCGAATCATTCTCCAGCACATAGATACAGCGGTCATCCAGGTTATTGTCATTCCCCGTGAAATAGACATACCACTTTGAATCAATGTAGTGTAATTCGGCATCATCAATGTTTCTGACAGAAGAATCGGTGGAATTCCATATATTCTTGAGTTCTTTATCCTTCAGCAGCGTAACATCTTCCGCTGCACGCAAATAGATGTTCGACAGTCCTCCAAAAATACCATAATACATACCGCGATGAAACAGGACGTGATGCCCCAAAGAAGTGGCGGATATAGGGTTGACATAATACTGCAAGGAATCGATTCCGGCAGCATGGTCGGCACGCTTCCCGGAACAACAAGAGAAGCAACACCACACGAGCAAACAAAGAAAAATACAATTAAATCTCATTATACAGCAATTATTTAAGGGATAAACAAATCCGGAATATCCGTCAAATAACCGTATCCTTTTCTATTCCGGTTTCTTTCCGACATTCTCAAAACGTCCGCAAAGTAATGTATTTTATTCTTAAGAAAAAGCACTTGCAACAAGATTCGCCTTTTTTGGTCAGTTTTTATCCTCTCATAAGGACAAATTGGAGCACCTTTGCCCTGATTCCGCACGACAACCGGAAACAACTTTAATTTATAAACAACAGATGATATGAAAATGAAAAGATTGATGTTAGCATGCGCCTTAACGTTGGGTCTGCAAGTTCCTTCCCTCGCCCAATGGAAACCGGCAGGCAACAGAATAAAAACGGAATGGGGAGAGAAACTGAATCCGGACAATGTCCTGCCGGAATATCCGCGCCCCATGATGGAACGTAAAGAATGGAAAAACCTGAATGGTCTGTGGGACTACGCTATCCGTTCCTGTGGAGAAGCGGAACCGAAAGCCTACGACGGCAAGATATTAGTACCTTTCGCCATAGAATCATCGCTGTCAGGAGTAGGAAAGCACCTGGAAGGAAGCCAAGAATTGTGGTACACCCGGCAATTTGAAATACCTTCCGGCTGGAAAGGCAAAAGGGTATTGCTGCATTTCGGTGCTGTGGACTGGAGAGCAGATGTATGGGTCAACAATATCAGTGTGGGCAGGCACGAAGGCGGGTATACCCCTTTCTGTTTCGACGTGACCGATGCCCTGCAAAAAGGGAGCAACAAACTGAGCATACGCGTATGGGACCCAACCAACGAGGGACCACAGCCCGTAGGAAAACAGGCTAACCAGCCGAAAGGAATCTGGTACACAGCCGTATCGGGTATCTGGCAGACTGTATGGCTCGAACCGGTGAACGATATTTACATTGCTTCCTTGAGAATCACGCCCGACATCGACCTCAGACGGTTGCGAATCGAACCCCGGACCGGCGAGAACGAATGGAAAGGATGCCGCATCGAAGCGGAAGTATACGACGACGGCAAACTGGTAGCTACGGGAGCAGCCATCCGTGGAGAGGCTATAGACATCTGCATGCCTGAGAACATGAAATTATGGTCGCCCGATACACCTTTCTTATATACGCTGAAAGTGCGTCTGAAACGAAACGGCGTAGAAACAGACGTAGTGAATAGCTATGCTGCCATGCGGAAGTTCTCCTACAAACGTGATGCGGACGGTGCCGTAAGGATGCAGCTAAACAACAAAAATTTGTTCCAGTTCGGTCCGTTGGACCAAGGCTGGTGGCCCGATGGCCTCTATACCGCCCCCACGGATGAGGCACTGATCTACGACATACAGAAAACCAAAGACTTCGGCTTCAACATGATCCGCAAACACGTGAAAGTAGAACCTGCACGCTGGTACACGCACTGCGACCGTATGGGCATCATCGTATGGCAGGACATGCCGAATGGTGACAAGATGCACGAATGGAATCAGCGTGACTACTTTACCGGTGCCGACCTGACGCGTACTCCGCAATCGGAAGCCATCTACCGCAAGGAATGGAAAGAGATTATGGACTATCTCTACTCCTCTCCCTGTATCGGTGTGTGGGTTCCCTTCAACGAAGGATGGGGCCAGTTCAAGACAGAAGAAACAGCTCAATGGACCAAACAATACGACAGCACCCGACTGGTTAATGCTGCCAGTGGCGGCAATCACTATCCCTGCGGTGACATGCTGGACATTCATAGCTACCCGGGACCTGAGCCCTTTCTCTACGACGCCCAGCGCGTCAATGTGATAGGCGAATACGGGGGTATAGGTTATGTCGTGGAAGATCATGTGTGGGAAGCCGACCGCAACTGGGGATATATCCGGTTCAACACGTCGGAAGAAGTCACTGACGAGTATGTGAAATATGCCAAGGAGTTGAAAAAGTTAGTCCTGAAAGGCTTTACCGGCGCGGTATATACCCAGACTTCGGATGTGGAAATCGAAGTGAACGGCCTGATGACATACGACCGCAAAGTGATCAAAGTAAACGAACAGCGCATCAGGGAAATCAATCTGGATATTTGCAATTCTCTGAAATAAATCCTACATTCGCCGCGATGAAAAGACTGTGTCTCATATTGTGCCTCTTTATCGGGATGTCCGTTTATCCGGCCATCGCCTCCGAAATATTATCGGTAAGAAGGCTCAATGTGGGAAACGGTCTTTCCTACAACACGGCTACCTGCTGCCTGCAAGACAGCTACGGCTTTATCTGGATCGGAACCGAGAACGGACTGAACCGTTACGACGGATACAACAACCGGATATATCGCAGCAACAGCAATCACAAATACTCCTTGGGCAACAGCCACATCAAGACATTGGCAGAGCTAAACCAAGAGTTGTGGATAGGAACTGAAAACGGTATCTATATCTACCGCCATACTTCGGATGACTTCTCACACTTCGACGTCCCTACGCAATTCGGCGTCATCATCAGCAGCGAGATACGGAAGATAGTCAAGACCCGCAACGGCTTGATGTGGATAGCCACCATCGGCCAAGGTCTTTTCATCTATAACCCCCAAACAGGAACCATGAAGCAAGATTGCGTGCGGAACTCTTTCATCAACGACATCTGCGAGGACGAAGATGGCCGCATCTACGTTCTTTCACGCCAGAAGGGACTCATGATATACGATGAAGAGGGAAACCGAAAACCCGCCGATCCTTCCTTAACCGAATTTACCGAAGGGAGCGGAATAAACTTCCTGCAATGTATCGGCGGAAATCTTTGGTTCAATCAAGGCAATAAGTTGTTCTGCTACCAGAAGTTGTTGGGAAACACAGAAGTATATGGAACAAGCGAAAAACGGTTAGGCACCATCCTATGCCTCGTCAAATACAGGGAAAAGAGCCTACTGGTCGGTACGGATAAAGGAATCTTTGCCTTGCAACTGCCACAAAGCACCTTCGAGGAAATCAATCTGCCCACCGGTTTCCTGAATATCAAGCAACCGCATATCAATGACTTGATGTGCGACAACGAAGGCAACATCTGGATAATGACCAACTACAATGGAGTGGAAATCATCAACAACCAACTGAAACGCTTTGAAGCTTATTCTATCCCTGCCACAAACACACACACGGAAGCCGACAGGAAAGAAGTGAGAGCCTTCTACGAAGACCCACAGAAAAATATATGGCTGGGGACTTCCGAAGGTCTGTGGATATTCGACCCTGCAACCAAGAAGTTCAGCGAATACCCCTTCGAGAACATGCCAAAACACCGATTGGATATCTGTAGCCTATTGCCCAACAAAGAGGAACTATGGATAGGCACTTACAAAGAGGGTATCTACAGACTGAATATACATACCGGAAAATGGAAAAACTACCGCTATTCACAACAAATGCCCCATACCATACCCAGCAATGATGTATTGAGTCTCTATCAAGGACATAACGGTACCATATACGTAGGTACCAGCATCGGTCTGTGCCGCTACCGCGCAGAAACCGACAACTTCCTGCCCATCATACAGGTGGGAGCCATGACAGCCGTGACAGACATCCTGGAAGATTCGCAACAACATCTTTGGATAGCCACCTCGAACAGCGGGGTTTTCAGAATGACTACCCCGAAAACGGGTGGCACTATATGGAAGCATTATAAGAAAGTCAACCAGGACTCTACCAGCATTATCAGCAATTCCATCACAAACTTATTTGAAGACAAAAATAATCAGATATGGTTCGGAACCAATGAATCGGGTATATGCCACTTTTCCGAAGCAAACGGGCACTTTTCTGATCTCTTGCCCGACAACAGTACTCCATTGAACGGAAACATGGCATGTGCCATCCGACAAGACCGATATGGAGACTTATGGATTTCAAGCAATAACGGCATCTACAGGGTTTCCCCAAATAACCAAAAGAGAATCAGACAATTCACCATAAACGATGGACTGCAAAGCAACCAGTTTCTACCCAAAGCTTCTTTGCTCTCTTCGGACCATAAGCTCTATTTCGGCGGCATCAACGGGTTCAATATCCTGACCCCCGAAGACATAAAGAACAATCCGCACATCCCTCCCGTATATATCATGGAGATAGACTTTCCGCATATAAACAGCCAAGAGCGGAACGATAACATCGGTAAGGCACTCTATACACAGAAAGAGATACGGTTGCCCTACGAATATAACACCTTCTCCCTACGATTTGCGGCACTCAGCTATGAAGACCCTTCCAACAATCAATATAGTTACCGACTGAAAGGTGTAGACAAGAAATGGATTACAAACAATTCCAACCATTTGGCATCCTACACCCACCTACCGCCGGGAGAATATGAATTCCAAGTAAAAGGAGCCAACAACGATGGCGTATGGAACGAACAGACCACTTCGCTCCGCATCGTCATCACTCCCCCGTATTGGCTGAGCACTCCTGCCTACATTGCCTATGTGTTGCTATTCTTGCTCATCATCGGCTATGTCACCTACCGCTGGCGATTGCACATCAAGCGCAAATACAACCAGATGATGGAAGAGTTCCGCACCACACAAGAGAAAGAGATTTATAAACAGAAAATAAACTTCTTCATCAATCTGGTGCACGAGATACGTACACCACTCAGCCTGATATGCCTGCCTTTAGAGAAACTGCGCGATGAAAAGACAGAAGACCATGGCAGACATCTGTCTCTGATTGAAAAAAACGTCAACTATCTGCTTGAAATCACCAACCAGTTGCTCGATTTCCAGAAAATAGAAAACAAGCAGATGAAACTCAACCTGAAAAGGCACAATGTCAAAACAATCATAAACGACCTTGCCGAACAATTCAAAGATGCGGCATCACTCAAGAACCTCAAACTTATCGTTAACCTGCCTGCACACGATGTGGAAGGCATGATTGACAGTGACATTGTCCGCAAGATCATCGTCAACCTGATGAGCAATGCCCTGAAATATGCGACATCGACCATCGAACTGACCTTAGAGGAAACGCCCGGACAGATTACAATCCATGTAGACAATGATGGTCCGGAAATACCCGAAGGACAGGAAGAAAAGATATTCCAGATATTCTATCAACTGCCAGACCACAAGAAACAAATGCCGGGAACAGGCATCGGACTCGCTTTCTCCAAATCGCTGGCGAAAACCCATCAAGGCACTCTGTCCGCACAGAACCTGCCGACGGGCGGATGTTCATTCACTCTTTCGTTGCCATTAGAGAAAAGCACAACAGAAACTGTCGAACAGGCATTCATGGAAAAGGAAGAGAGTGTAGCGGACATGAACCTGCCGGAAGAGAAACGACAAACGGTGCTGATTGTAGAGGACAATATCGAACTGCAAAATGAGATACGCGAAGCACTGGGACAATGGTACAAAGTGTATACCGCCAACAACGGAAAGGAAGCACTCGAGAAGCTTGAAATGAACGATACCACGGATGTCATCGTCAGTGATGTCATGATGCCCGAAATGGATGGCATAGAGATGTGCCGCCACATCAAGACCAATCTTGCCTACTCGCACATCCCCGTCATTCTGCTGACTGCCAAGACCAATCTGGAATCGAAAACGGAAGGTATGGAGAACGGAGCAGAGGTATATATGGAGAAGCCGTTCAGCATCAGGCAACTGCATAGCCAGATAGAAAATCTGCTGAAGTTGCGTATGGCATTCCATGACTTGATGCTCCAGTCTGCCGGAACCGCACACCAGCCTCCCCTTTCCGAATACATCCTCTCTGAATGTGATATCAACTTTATGAAAGAGGTCGATGCGACCCTTACAAAGAATCTGGATGAAGAAAGTTTCTCCGTAGACCATCTGGCGGACGCCATGAACATGAGCCGCACCAACTTCTACCGGAAGGTGAAAACACTGACCGGAATGGCTCCCAACGTCTATATCAAGAACTTTAGGCTCAACCAGGCTGCCGAACTGCTTGCCCAAAACATGCGCATCAATGAAGTGATGTTGCGCGTAGGATTCATAGCCCCCTCCTATTTCGCCAAATGCTTCAAAGCCAAATTCGGCAAACTGCCCAAAGAGTATCAGAATACACTCGGCAAGCAAGAATAAAAAAACAGATTTATGAAAAACCACACACGCATCCATACGAAGCCATCGTCCCTGAAAGTTTGGGAAACAGGCTTATCCTTATTCTTCAGTACAGCCGTATGGCTCTTCTGGAAGATGGTCTATCCTGCCCATCTCCATTATCACGAACAGTACCAGCTTTTCCTGTTCGACATGGAATACTTTAAGGAGAGAATCGCCATTCCGGGCGGGGTGGCCGACTATATGGGCGAATTTCTGGTGCAGTTTTATTACCATACATGGATGGGAGCCACGATTTTGGCACTCCTGTTCATCGGTCTGCAACTTCTGACATGGACTTTAGCGAAAAGGCTGAAAGCATCGGAAACCTATTATCCGTTGAGTTTTTTGCCGGTAATAGCCGTATGGCACTTTATGTGCGATGAGAATGCTATGTTGTCGTTTACGGTTGCCCTGCTGATGACCTTGGTCTTCAACCATCTCTATACTCTCCTACACACCGGATGGAAACGCGCAGCGTACGTCCTGATAGGCTTCCCAATACTTCTCTGGATGGCAGGAGCGGCGCATCTCGTCTTCATGGGCTGGGTTATCATCAACGAACTGCATACTTGCATCAAGCAAAAGAAATACCTTCGGGGAATCGGTATCACGATAGGCATGTTGGCCTTGAAGGCAGGTTGTACGCTGCTGATAAGCATGCAAATACAAAATCCGGTCTACCAGTTAAGCGGTTTTCTGGGGTACTACCGCTTCCCGGCAGTGATCCCCCCTATGGAGATGACAATCATCCTTCTCTTCATCCTCCTCCCCTACCTGTTGGCAAGACTGCCCCAAATACATAAACATGCAGCCATCTGCATGGGCTTGCAAACTATAGCATTGGCAGTCATAAGTTATCCCTATATCCTTTCCGGATGCAATCTTGACAAGGAAGAGATTATGGAATACGACCAACTGGCGAGAAACCAACAATGGCACCGGATCATACAAAAGGCGGAAGCCAAATCTCCCGTCTCTCCCCTCAGTGTGACGTGTCTGAATTTAGCCTTGGGCAAGACCGGAGAACTGGGTAGGATGTTCGAATTCTACCAGAATGGAACAGAAGGTCTAATGGCAAAATTCCAGCGCAACTTTGTCACTCCGCTTCCCACAAGCGAGGTTTTATACCATTTGGGGATGATCAACGACGCGCAACGCTTTACCTTTGAAGCCATGGAAGCCATACCTAATTTCCGCAAAAGCGGACGTTGCTTCAAGCGGCTGAGTGAAACCAATCTGATTAACGGTCAGTATGAGGTGGCAGCCAAATACCTGCGCTTGTTAAGCAAGACATTGTTCTATAAGGAATGGGCAGAAGAGACCATGACTTACCTCTATGATGAAAACAAAATCAATGCCCATTCGGAATGGGGGCAGTTGCGGCAAATGAGATACACAGAGAATTTCCTGTCCGAAAGCCACGATGCCGGCTTCCTGCTGGCACGTCTGTATGAGCAAAACCAAAAGAACCGGATGGCTTTCGAGTATCTGCTGGCATGCACCTTGCAACAACGCGACTTGCAAGGGTTCATGAAGTACTATTCCTAGGACGCAGACACCGGCCGCAACCCTATCCCACGCAGCCATCAGGAAGCGTTGGCATACGTATGGGGACAGATGCACAAGGATTTCCGGGACATGCCCTACGAATTGTCTCCGCAAGTCATACAGGGTGCCCAAGAGTTCATGCAGATTTATACCTCACAGCCTAACAGACGGCAACTATTGCAAACCCGGTACAAAGATACCTTCTGGCACTACCTGTTAGTTAGAAAATAAGAGAAGAAAATGAAGAATTATTTGATTTGCCTATTATCGGTATGGCTGCTGACGGCATGCAGCCATTCGGTAAGCAACCCTGAGAAGACGAACAAATGCCCGGAAATATATCCTGACTACAAGGGAGTGACTATACCTGCCACCATCGCCCCGATGAACTTCAATTACATCGGTGGAGAACATGAACGCATAGACGTAACCGTGAAGGGAAGCAGAACCGGAGAAATACACATCAATGCCTCGACAGTCTCCTTCCCCGAAAAAGAATAGCACAACCTCCTGGCAGCCAACAAGGGAGACAGCCTGCTGTTTACAGTATGCATCGAGAGCGAGGGAAGATGGAAGCAATATCTTCCTTTCACCATGTACGTCAGCGATGTGCCCATAGACTATGGAGTGGTCTACCGTAAAATCGCTCCGGGGTATGAAGTATATGCCCAAATGGGAATCTACGAACGGGATCTTTCGTCCTTTGAGGAGCATGACCTGTTACAGAACACAATAGTACCGGGCATGTGCCTGAACTGTCATGCTTTCAACCGGACAAATCCCAATCAGTTGAGCCTGCACATACGCGGACAGCACGGTGCAACCCTCATGCAGACAGAAGGACACCGTGAACTGCTCGACACCAAAACAGACTCCACCCTGTCGGCATGCGTCTATCCCTACTGGCATCCGGGAGGAAAATACATCGCCTACTCGGTGAACCAAACCACACAGTCCTTTCACGTAGCCAATGCGGGACGTATCGAGGTGATGGATATGGCATCGGATGTACTGGTGTACCGACCGGACACACACGAATTGCTACAGTCTCCCCTATTGCAGAAAAAAGAGGCTTTTGAAACCTTTCCGGCATTCTCACCGGACGGGAGAAAACTATATTTCTGCTCTGCCACAAACAAACCCATGCCAAAAAAGTATGACGAGATACGCTACAGTCTCTGCTGCATAGACTTCAATCCGGACAACGGTACGTTTGGCGAACGTGTAGACACCCTAATCCATGCAGAAAGATTGAAAAAGAGCATCTCCTTTCCACGCCCTTCCTATGACGGAAAGTACATCATGTTCACCTTGTCCGACTATGGCAACTTCTCCATCTGGCACAAAGAAGCGGATTTATGGCTACTGAACCTTCAAGAGGGCAGCATGCGTGCCATCGACGAGGTGAACAGCGACAATACGGAAAGCTATCACAGCTGGAGCAGCAACTCACGATGGTTCGTGTTCAGTAGCCGGCGTGACGACGGACTATACACCCGGTTATACCTGGCACACATAGGAGCGGACGGGCATGTAAGCAAACCTTTCATGCTGCCTCAAAAGAATCCACAGGAATATTACGATCGGCTGATCTACTCATACAACGTACCGGAGTTTACCAACCAGCCCATACAGTTGGAACATCGTCAGATAGAGAACGAGATTGTGTCCGGCAGACGCGTAAAAGTAAAGGTAAGGCCTTGTCCGAAACAACTCGATTAATACAGAGAAAAGGGCAAAAAAAAGGCTATCTATCCCAGACAGCCAATCTTTGTTAACCTTAAATCTAATACTATGAAAAACACGTTGCAAAGATACGGACTTTCGGGATATCTCCAAACTTTCAGAGCAAAACAAGAAGTTTTATAACATGGTTTAATAGAATAAAGAATGTTATTAACGATCCACTAACTTAATGTTAATAATTTTATTGGCTATTTCCGACTATTGAATTACTCATATTCCACTGTTGTCCCTGCCCATAATATATTATCCATACCCATGATATAGTTAACGTCAGCCCGATACAATTTAAACAGTACAAGGCAAAGGCAAAACTATTGGCGGAATTAAATAGATAAAACTCTAAGAAGGTGTGCCAAAACACCTTTTTTAAGAAAATCACCCCTGCCACAGCTATTTGTGACAAGAGTGATTCTTTCAATTCGGGCATTATGCCACACCTTCTTAGAGGAATAAACGTAAACTTCAGACGCTCCGAAACGGACGATTTTGCCTCATGAGACAAATGATTTTGGCTCGTGAGACGAATAAATTCATCCCATGAGATGATTTTTCTCAGCTCACGAGACGATTTTATTCAGCTCACGAGCCAAATTTAGGAGAAAAAACTCTATGAGGAGGATGGACTCTTTTCCAAGCGTCACAACAAGCAACTATCAGTCTTTAGCCTGATGTACAGTCAGTTGTGGGAAGGGGAAACCAATACCCTCCTTATTGAATACAGAGTAAATAGTCTTATTCATATCAAAATAAACACCCCAATAGTCCTCACTTTTCACCCACACACGGATAATGACATTCACACTACTTGCATCGAGTGCATGAAGGGCAACGAAAGGTTCCGGATCGGTAAGTATCCGCTGATCTTCGGCTATAATACGACGGGTAGTCTCTTCTACCTTATCATAATTCTCGCCATACTCTACGCCAATCACCCACTCTACGCGACGGGTGCTTTCGCGGCTGTAGTTGGTCACCGTACCACTACTCAGGGCACCGTTCGGAATGTAAATCACTTTATTGTCTCCCGTTACCAATATCGTATGGAAGATTTGAATCTCACGTACCGTACCCGTCACTCCCTGGCTTTCGATCAAATCTCCAACCTTGTAAGGACGAAGCAACAATACGATCAGACCGCCGGCAAAGTTCTGCAGGTTTCCCGACAATGCCATACCGATAGCTACACCGGCAGATGCCAGCAAGGCTGCAAACGAAGTAGTCTCTACCCCTAACTTACTGATAACGGCTACAATCAACAGAATAGTCAGCAGAATATTCACCAAGCTCTTGACGAAACTCTGAATACTGGCATCTATACGACGCTTTGCCAACAATCGAGCGACCATCTTATTAAGGAAAGAGATCAAGAAACGACCGACTATGAAAATCAACACGGCACCAATGATACGCCCACCGGCACTTACCCCCCAATCTATCAATTGCTGAAGAAGGATTTGCAACTTACTGAAACCGTCTCCCACTACTGTCTCCGTAAGAGGAGCTGCTGTTTGTAATAATAATGACATAATATTATTTGTTTGATGTTAATAAAAAAGTCTTAAAGCAAAATAGAAAACATTCTTCTGGCTTTTAACTCCTGGCCGCCTTGTCGGCTGCTAACTCCTGTTGACTCCTGCTAACTCCTGTTGGCTCCTGAAATCCTTGGTCGAAAATATTTCCTGTTTGCAAAAATAACAAATATATCCGACGATTCGTTCACGGGAATTACTTATTTCGACGAAAGTACTCATTCCCTGCCCTATACATAGCAATTTCGAAAACAAATAAAAAGAGTGTACCTGCAAAAACAAGTACACCCTCCCGCATTATACCATTAGTACTCTACAAGAAAAATCACTTCATGCAGAACGTATTAAAAGAATGTGCCTGCAAGGTTACATCCAAATATTTGTTTCTCAACTTTACAGTCAGCTGACGTGCTTCGTCATTAAAATTGCCGGCAACTACCAGATATTTATTCTCCGGTGTAAGGAATACCATGACAGGCAACCAATCTTCATCCCTCTCCTTATAGTTCAGCACTTTCGTTCCCGAAACAACTTTATTACTGAAATGTTTCACCGCATAATATTCCGGAGTATAGGTAGCAGAACCACTTTTAGAATCCACCCGAATCAGTGCATTCTGCTTCCAGCCCCAGCTGCTCTTTCCTTCATCGCACAAGATTGCATTCCAAAAAGTGTACTCCTCACAGCCATTCCCTAAATAATGGTTAATCAAATGGAACGTCTTTTCGGCAGCCTTCCAGTCGAATGTACCTGAGCCACATTCGTTCTCCGTCTGCATATACTTATAGTTAGGATACTTCTTACGGATTTCCGGAAGAATCTGTCCGCCCCACCATTGGAAACCGATACCTTCTACAGCATCTTTCATGCGCGGGTCGGAAAGAATCTTCTCTACCAATTCGATGCGGTTCGTATTGAGCGTACCCAAGTAGAGCTGTACATCGGGATGCTGCTGCTTCAATGTCGGAGCAAAATATTCCACATTGAAACGGATGATCCCTTCGGGTGTCCATGCACAAGCCGGATAGATGGAATAGGCCCACGGCTCATTCTGGAACATGACTCTGGAAATGTCGATTCCCTCTTCCTTATATGCCGATACGAATTTGCAGAAATAATTGGCATACGTCTGCAAATAGCGCGGGTCCTGAATAAAATAATCGTTGGCTGCCACCTGTTTGGGATAAAATCTCTTATCAAGATTGCTCACTCCCTCATAAAGAGCTATTTCAGCCTCGGCAGACAACTGGTTTACACCGAGCTTGTGCTTCACGGAATAATAATGATTCACCTTCATCCAAGAAGGAGGCGACCAGGGAGAAGCCCAAAAAGCAATATCGGGATTCACCAATTTGGCTCTCTTTATATAAGGTATAAGTGTCGTCTTATCGCGATCAATATTAAAATACTTCAATTGGAAGTCACCCGGCACTTCATCACAACTATACCAATCACGCGCATAATCGTTAGCATTCATAGGAATACGCCCCATCGAGAAACGCAAGTCGCCATTTGGGGAGAACAGGTCGTTCAGTACGGCATCCTGCTGCTTTAAAGGCAGCATATTGAGCGCGTCCCAGCCTAACTCATTAAAACAGGTCCCCCATTTCTTGAACACCTGAATACTTTGGGTTGCATCAGCCACCAACAACGGTGTGTTTTGCGTACTTGTTTGCAACTTCGTTTTCGTCTCACGCCATACATCACCCTCCGTACTGCTGATCCAAGTGACCGACTGAGCGTGAATCGTAGAAAAGCCTGCCAACAGACTTCCTAACAGACATAATTTCTTCAATTTAGTTTTCATATTTTTTTTTATTATAACATATTTGGCTTGACTTTCAAAGAAGTATGGATTTAAGCTTTCTGATTCAGAAAGAGCAAAGAAAGCGGAAAAAGTCTCTCCAAAAGGATGAGATCCTTCTCCGCTTCTTATCACTTACATTATTTTAGTTATTCTCCCACTCTGAGGCAAAGTCTACTCCCGGAAATGCAAGGTAAAGCCAATAATAGCCTGTTCCCCAATCAATCTTTGCTTCAGCGCTATACCAATAAGGCACTATAGTAAAAAGTTCAATTTCACCGTCATTGCCGAATCGAGCATAGCTCTCTTCATCATATCCGGCATAGTTGCTACCTAGTTGAGACGGATAATACCCTTTTATATCATATCCATTATAGGATAAATTTATATAAATCGGACTCTCCCAAGATACATAGCCGTCTTTATTCAAGGTAAATTCCAAATACTCCGTTTGGGTTCCAAAACCATAATTATAACTAGACCAATCCTCCATAAGATCACCATCCAACCGTTCTTTCGTATAAGGACTCTTAATGCGGTAAATAGGAGCATCATCACGTTTCTCGATAGTAACTTCATCCCAGAACCAAAATACTTCATCAACCCATTGTCCTTTTCCTATCTCGTTCCATATAATCGGCTTGATCCGAGTACAGGTATAGACATAATTGGTGTATTCGCTAAATTTATCCATCTCCGCCTCATCCAATCCAAGTTTCAGGACATAGGATTATCATAACCCGCATTATCGAAACTAATGGTAATATCTGCTTTACTGGCTCCGGCTTCAAAGCTTACCGTCTGTGGAACGGTGAACACATTATCATCGTTGTTCAGCACCACGATAGAATAAGTAGCTGCTGCATCCGTTTTCCCACGATAGACCGAAATAACGTCAGTAGTGGAGGCCGTTGGTTGAATTGTCATTATTTTCGTATTATTCACACCGAAAGTAAGTTCAGGACCACTGTCAGCCAAAGGCTTCAACGCCTCCTGATAATCTATCGGATCGTTGCTACAGGAAACCAACATCCCGCAAATGCTCCATAATAAGAGCAGATACAAATATTTATTATTCAATAATTTCATATCATTTGTATTTTAATAAATTATGGTATATTACCAACCCGGATTCTGTTCCAAATTAGGATTCTTATACCTTTCGGTATTAGAAATCGGGTAAAAGTACAGTTTGTCGGTGATGGTACGGGTCTCATACAGGAATCTGTCATATTGAAAACTATCGCCCACCTTTTGTACTTTCACACTATAAATCTCAGCAGTCTTGTCCAACTCCTTCCAACGACGTATATCCCAGAAACGATGTCCTTCGAATGCCAACTCCACACGGCGCTCGTTTTTCAACCGTTTCAGAAACTCAACGTCTGTCATACCTGCTGCCAAAGGTGGCATATTCACATCCGAACGTTGGCGAATCTGATTAACAGCATCACGGGCACTTAATGGGAACTCCGCATCCGTGTAGTCCGGATTGTGGAAAGCGTTGACCATTGCTTCCGCATAATTCAACAACACTTCAGCATAACGGAACAGCACCCAGTTATGACGTGCTGATGTTGTCTGAGAACCAGAAGCAAAGCTGATATCTTTATTCACATACTTACGCAGATAGTAACCGGTTGTAGTGGCATTGGTCAATGGCAGTCCGTTGGCACCACCTTCCCAAATCTCAATCTTCTGGCTTGCCGGCCACTCCATACCGTTGTAGACTACGGTCATTGCCAAACGAGGGTCACGATTGGCATACGGATTTGCCTTCATAGTTGAATTATTCCAATCAAATGCTTCACCAGAAGTCATTTCAAAAGCATCCACCAAGTTCTGCGTCGGACAAGTATTGGTGTTACCACCTTCCACACCCATTGGGAAGTTAGCTCGTTCAAAAGCACCATAAGTACCAATCGGACGAGCCATAATCATTTCCTTACTGGTGTTATTGTTTGCACCGAACAAATTAGCAAACCTATCCAATTGATAATTCAATCCCGTCTCCGGATTGATAATGGCGTATGCAGCACGTGCAGCATCTTTCCATTTTTCCTCTTGATTATCATTGCCTGCAAACAACGGGCTTGCCATATAAAGCATCAATCTTGCTTTCAGTGCCAATGCAGCTCCGCGCGTAGCACGCCCCGTTTCTTTATCAGCAAAACCCGAATAATCTAACGGAAGCAATGTAGCCAATTCTGTACACTCGCTCAAGATAAACTTGGCTACAGTCTCAAAAGAAGAGGGATGTACGTTATTGGCTTCGCCTGGAGAGAGAACTTCCAGTACCAACGGAACATTGTAATAACGTTTAATCAGCTCGAAGTAATAAAAAGCGCGTAAAAAACGTACTTCATATGCAAAGTTGGTATGATTTTTAATCATATCATTATAGTTGTCCGAGAACTCCCAATCTTTGAAGTCTTCACCTTCCGACTCTTTCAAGTAGAGATTAGCAGCACGAATGGCAGCATAATAAGTTTCCCATACATCATCAACCGTACGCACAGCCGACCATGTTCCATCCACGAAACGCCAAATAGCATCTGTCTTATAAACATGAATAGCATCGTCTGTAGCAGCATCCAACATCGCATTGCCGGTAAGGTCAGCATTCGTAGCAGTAGTAGCCTGTGTGTCACTGGTCCCCATACTACCGAAATCGTGCGGCAAGTAACCATAAATATTGGTCACCATTCTCTTAGATCGGTCATAACTGTTGAACATCTCTTCCTTGGAATAGTCAGAAGATTCATCACAGTCCATGAAATCACATCCTGCCAGCATACCTACTGCCAAGAGCAACATTATATTTCTGAATTTCATTAGTTTCATTACTCTATTATTTGATTAGAAACACAAATTAACACCAAATGTAAATTGACGCATCAAAGGATGGTAAGCTCCCACTGATTCAGGATCGGAAATGCCTTCCAGCTTATTCACACTGAACAAATCGTAACCACGAGCAAATATTTTAGCCTTCTGCAAGCAGTGCAAACTCTTCAGCCAGTTCTCCGGCAATTGGTAGTACACTTCCAGCGTACGTAGTTTCAGATAAGATGCATCTGCCACCCACAATGAATTGGTGTTGTAATTGTTATTTGAACCAATAGTTGTCAGACGCGGTAACTTTCCGTTCGGAGTGTTTTCGCTCCAACGATTGTCATAATAGTACTGTGAAATAGTATTGTTACTAATCAGCGGACGATAAACACTTTCCGTGTTCAGCACTGTACTGTAGTTAGAAGCACCTTGGAAATAAGCCATAAAACCGAGTCCCTTATATTCTGCTCCTACATTGAATCCGTAATAAATTTCAGGACATACACTATTATAACCTATGGCTACTTGGTCATATTCATCAATACGCTTGTCTCCGTTCTGGTCTTTAAACTTCAAATCACCCGGACGAACTTCAGACAAATACTGCTTCACTTCGCGATTGTCAATATCTTGCTGGTTTTGGTAAATGCCCTCCACCTCGTAACCGAAGATTTGGCTTACCGGACGTCCCGTACGTTTCAAGTAATCGTACGGACGATACACTTCATCCATTTCGATAATCTTGTTACGGCTAAAACTAAACTGTCCGCCTAATTGATAACAGACATTACCGATACGATCGTTCCAGTTGGCTGCTACATCTACACCGAAAGAATTAATCACTCCGTCGTTCACCTGAGGAGCTGTGATACCCAATACAGAAGACATAATACCTGAGCCGCTCACCAAGATATCCGTACGGTGGTCATAGTATCCGTCGATAGTCAATGACAAACGATTCCAAGCCATGAAGTCGATTCCAGCATTCAGTTTATGCGACTTCTCGTATGTCAACCCTGCCGTTGCCAAACGGCTTTCTCTTGAACCACTTAAAGCAACCGGGGTATCACCGAACAAGTAAGTACCACCTCCACCATAAGAAGGTCTGAACAAATTTACAGCATAATCGGCACGTCCTGCCATACCATACGAAGCTCTCAGTTTCAAGGTATTCAGCCAATCAGCCTTCAGTCCATTCTCTTCTGACAAGAGCCAACCTAATCCCACTGAGGGGAAGATACCCCAACGGTTGTCCGGATCCAGAATACTGGCTGCCGAACCAGCCAACGCGAAATCCAACAAATAGCGGTTCTTGTACGTATAGTGTGCCTGAGCCACAACGTCCATAAAGGCACGTCCAGTGTTCCGAGCACGTTGCGTTGTTTTATCCATATTATAGAACAACATGGCATTCAACTTATGATTATTCCACGTACGGTCATAATTGACTTGCGCATTTATATTCAGGTGACGTACAACATCATTGATACCGGTATAGAATTCCAATGCGGTTTCATTCGTCAAGACATTGTATCTGTTATTTGCACCATCCCATCCCTTAATAGCCGATTCGGAAGCAAAATCACGTACATTGGAATCTACATATTGAGCTTCGTTGTCAAAACCAATCCGGAAGCCGGCTGATAAGCCTTTAGTCAGGAAATCCAATTTTTGAGTTAACTGCATATCTGCATACAAGTTACGAACCTGCGTACGTTCATATCCCACAGCAGAAATCAATGCCATCGGATTATTGTCATACACTGTAGTCGCTCCCCATAAATTATGACTCGTTTTCATCGGTATAGCTCCCGAAGGTACTTGATACAAAGCAGCAAAAATACCATCCGTACCATCGTAGTTGTAAGGTTCATTGTACTCGGCAAAGCTACCGCGGACACCCAATGCCAACTGTGTAGTCTTACCCAAATTAATATCCAAGTTAGTCAAAAAGTTCAATTTGGAAACTTTAAGCTGAGTAGAATAACCTTCATTGTCTTCTGTCGGTCTGTAGATGCCTTGATCATTCACATAGTTTAACTGTGCAAAATACTTGGCAACATCACCACCGCCACGCATAGAGAAGTTAACGTTGTTCGTATAGCTATGCTCACGCAACGCTTCATTCCACCAATCCACATTGGGATAAAACTCAGGATAAGTCTGATTCTTGAAAGCATTCAATTCGCGTTCGCTGTAAGCCGGCGAAAGTCCGTCGTTTGTCCGTCCCTCATTCAGAGCTTGAGCATAAGTGTATCCATCAGCCATTTGGGGTTTATAAGTAGGTGTTCCCACTTTAAATTCATAGTCGAGCGTAATTATCGGCTTACCCGAATAACCGCGCTTCGTCTTGATGTAGACTACACCATTGGCACCGCGGATACCGTATAAACTAAGGGCGACAGCATCTTTCAGTACAGTCACAGACTCAATGTCCTGAACAACCAAATAATCGATGTCACGTTCAAAACCATCAATCAAGATAAGAGGGGTTGCGGTATTGCTGGTTCCCACGCCACGAACATAGATTGTAGCACCATCATTATATGCAGGACCTGCATTCTGTAATACTTGCAGTCCGGGAATCAATCCGAACAACGCATTGGATCCCAGCGTACTGGTCCGATGTTCGAGTACGTCTGCCGTAACCGTAGCAGCGGCAGTGGTCGACTCTTTCTGGCTGAACGAGAAACCTCGCCCATATTGCTGTATGCTGTCTGCTACCTGAGCCACTGATGCTGAAGAGAACAGTAGCCCTGCAATTAATAGCTTCATACTTTTTTCCATAAGTATCTTAGTTATTTCTTTATTCTAATCGTATTCAAATCATTATTCCCATCCCGGATTCTGTACAAGACCGTATCCTTTGTTCACTTCTGAGGGTGGGAAAGCACTCAAGTACCATTTAGATGAGAAACCTCCAGGTCTCTGCCAAGCTCTTTCTGTCAACTCAGGAAATTCAAGCAGGTATTCATTTGTAGTCTTATGACGATAAATGTTGATTCCATGCAAACGCTTGGTGAAATCGGCTTCACGTTTCCAACGGATAAGGTCGAAGAAACGTACTTCCTCAAATCCAAACTCACAGGCACGTTCGCGAAGCACTTCTTCACGGAACTGTTCTTGATTCAAACCAGTCTTAAGACCACCCAAACCTACACGTGCACGTACCTTATTTACATATTCATAAGCCTTGGCATTAGGACCACCATTGGCTTCATTCAGAGCTTCAGCATATGACAGATAAACTTCTGCCAAGCGAAGGATTGGCCACTGCATCAAACGATTTTTGAATTCACCTTGGCGGTCAAGCGCAAATTTACGGACAGGCAGACCGGTATCCAAGCTGTGGCTATCCAATACACTACTTTGCCCCCAGTTAGCACCTTTCGGATAATTTTTCTTATCATCTGCTTTTTCTTTACGTATATCCGCTACACCGCTACCGAACTTATCACCATCTATCACAATCGTTTCATACAAACGGGGGTCACGGTTGATAAACGGATTCTCCCTATGTTCCGGATTGTTCCAATCAAATTCACTGCCATCTGCCATTGGGAACATATCGAAATATTCCTTCGTAGGACACCAAGCTCCCCAGCGCATAGATTGTAGCAGATAACTGTTAGAGTTCGTATAAGAATATAGACGGCATGAAATCAACATTTCCGAAGTACCACGTGTATAGTATGCATCACGGAAAGCCATCCGATATTCACTGTTTTGTACCAAATCACAGCCACCTTCCGACATGGCATTAATAAATTCCTCACAAGCGTTTACGGCATCCTGCCAACGTTTAACATCATAGTTTCCGAACCATGTCATCAGTTTTTCAGAAGCCTCTCCCTCATAATAAGGAGTATTCGAATTAAACAACGGACTGGCAACAAATAACAGCAAACGTGTCTTCAAACCCAAAGCGGCAGAACGGGTCAATCTTCCACTCCAGTTATCTGATTCAGCCGCGCTGATAACCCACGGCAAATCCTTACAAGCAGCAGCTTCGTTCAACAACCGAACAATGAAGTCTACGTTTTCTTGCAAAGTGGCACGTGCCGGCAAGTCGGTCTCATTCGGATCAAATGAGTGGTCCACAATGGGCAACGCACCGAAGTGACGAAGCATCTCCACATAATGAACGGCGATCATAATCTTAGCTTCTGCCTTCAATCTATTCTTTTCTGCTTCCGACATATCAGGTACCCTATCGATATTTTCTATAAGCATCCACGAATAACGTATACCAATCCATCCCGGACGAACCGTGAAACGATATTTAGTAGAACCTATATCCTTTGACGCACTATTATCCTCGGAACCAGCATTGTACAAACCACTATAATATAACGCTTCCACTCCACCATAACCTACACAGGATTGATTCAAGTCAGTCAACCCTTCCAAAATATTTACTCGCATTGCATTTCGACAATTGTAACCGGTTGGTACCCCATACGGCAGTGTTCCGTATGTAAGATACAAGAAACTACGGGTGTAGTCAGCAGAAGCGAAGACGGTATCTATTGTGATATCGCCACTGGGCGGCTTCTGAAGAAGCTTCTCTCCAACAGCAAAGTCCTCACATGACATCGCCATCATTGCCAGTAGTAACGACAACAGCGAACCTTGAATATATTTTTTTGTCAGTTTCATATTTTTTCCTTTCTTCATCAATTAAAATCCAAGTTTCAATCCTAAATTCATGACCTTAACAACCGGATACATGGTGCTTGCTCCGGTACGTGCTTCCGGATCAATCACTTTTAGCTTATCAAACGTCAAAAGATTGTAACCGGTAGCATATATTCTAAGGCTACCTAAATGCATTTTTTGAAGTGCTTTCTTTGAGAAGCTGTAACCAATCTCCACATTTTTCAAACGCAGATAAGAAGCATCGCGCAACCACAAGTCGGAAGCTCGGTTATTGTGCGCAGAATTAGCAAATGTTATAGCAGGGAATTTAGCAGCATCTCCCTTTTGAGTCCAAGTGTCGGTAGTGAAATATTTCACCAACGAGTAGTTCTGGTTAGGTCCATAAGGTGTACGGAATATATCATCCAACATACGAGATACTTTAGCAGCTCCCTGCCAAGTCATACTAAAATCGAAACCTTTGTATGAGAATCCTAAATTGATACCTCCAGTCAGTTGAGGATAAACCGGATTTCCAATAGCACACACGTCATTCTGGTCAATCTTCATATCACCATTCAAATCCTTGAACTTCGCATCTCCAGCGTGGGGGGCAAAGCCTGAACCATAGTCGGGTATAGTCTTCCCACGTTCTGCCTCGTAAGTTGCCACTTCGGCTTCAGAGAAGAAGCCGTCGAATTTATAACCAAAATTTTGTCCTACCGAACGACCTGTTTCCGACATATATTCATATGGTTGAGGAACTTCGTCCATAAAGACAATCTTATTCTTAGCATACGACAGACTGACACCAATGTTATAATCGAATTTTCTTACATTATCTTTCCAAGTCACGCTAACTTCATATCCTTTGTTGTTCACCTTACCGAGGTTAGCAGCAGGCATTTGTACAGCGAAGTACGTAGGGTTAGTCTTTCTTGAAATCAAGATGTCACGACGGTGTTCGATAAAGTAGTCCATATTCACTTTCAGCTTACTGTTAAGCAAATAGAGATCGATACCGTAATTCTGCTTGGCAGCAGTTTCCCAAGTAACACCCATATTTCCCAACTTTGCTTCCTGCACCACATCTACCGTGCTTGTCTTGTTTCCGAAATAAAATCCTCGAAGTGTTGTAGCAGTAATGCTACCTGAAGCACTACTACTGGAACTGATTGGAGAGGTATTGTATGCGCCCAACAAATAAAGGAAACGAGCATCAGAACTCGTTTGGTCATTACCTACGATACCGAAAGAAGCCCTAAGCTTAAGATAATTCAGGAAGGGCTTCAAAGGCTGCATGAATTTTTCTTCAGAAACAATCCAACCTGCAGAAAAAGCGGGGAATAAACCGAAACGCTTGCCGGGTGCAAAGTTCTCAGAGCCGTTATAACCGATATTAACATCTAACATATATCGTGTATTCCAGTCATAGGTGGCACGTCCTACCAGACCTATGTAGCTTCTCGGAATATCTACATAATAAGAAGAAGGATAGTAAGTCATGGATTCATTGTACATGACCAAACCGGTAACATGGTGCTTGCCGAAATCACGTTTGTAGTTGACAGCAGCTTCTACATACCAGTCTCTACTCTTACCTACAGATTCTGAATAGCCAAGAGTGGTTTTCTCGCCTACACGACGATAGTTTATGGAACCATCGGTATTCATGATAGTTTCATAGTGCGGAGAAGTTCCGGTACGAACCTTGTACAAGGTCACTCCACTGTTGTATGAACCCTTCACATGCATTTTCAAGCCTTTAGTCAAGAAATCAAGTTTCTGCTCTGCCACAAAGTCGAAGTTGAGGGTATTCCCGCCACGAGTGTTATATCCTTTACCATAGTAAGGATACAGACCATCGCGCATGTTACCCGGTATATTGGCTATGGTCTTGGTATCCGACCAAATCCATTTGCCATCCACAAGACCAACACCGGAAAACGGAGTAGCCCAATAGATATCACGGAACAGATAAGAAAGGTCGCCGTTTGAGTTACCTTCATAGTTCGGCTGTCTTCTATCGGTTACCCGTCCGCCGATATTCACGCGAAGCTGGGTAGTCTTCGTGACATCCATATCCAGGTTGACACGGTAGTTATAACGGTTGTATTTGAAATTAGCGTTATAATCTGTTTCGAAAGAGCGGAACAAACCGTCTTGCGTGAACACACCCAACGAAGCGAAATAGCGTAATTGCTTTGTACCGCCGGAGATGGTCAGGTTGTGCTGTGTCTGCAACGCAGAGCCTTTAATCAACATATCAATCCAGTCGGTATCCGGATACGCCATCGGATTGCTGCCTGTACGGAACGTTTCAATCGTTGCATCAGTAAAAGCCAATGAACCTTCGGCCACCCCATCGCGACGTTGTGCAGCCACATAGTTGGAGGCATACTCGTAACTATTAGCAAATTCAGGCATACGTGTAGGTACCTGTAGAGCCACGGAAGTAGAGAAGTTCACTTTAGCCTTACCTTCCTGTCCGCGTTTTGTGGTCACCAGAATAACACCGTTGGCACCACGAACACCAAACACAGCCGTAGCAGAAGCATCTTTCAGGATGGTGATGTCTTCCACCTCATTCGGGTCCAACTGGAAGAAAGAACGTTCTACTCCATCAACCAACATCAGCGGGCGGGACATGGATTCGGAAAGAGAACCGACACCACGCACATAGAGTGTAGCATCATCGGCACCCGGTTGTCCGGTAGTCTGCACGGTAGATAAACCTGGCATCTTGCCCGAAAGGGCATTACCGATGCTCGAAACCGGAGTTTTCAGCACATCTTTTGCTGTGATGGAGGACATGGCACCTGTTACAGTCACTTTTTTCGTTGTACCGTATGCCACAACTTGCACTTCCTGCAATTCCTGCACGTTCTCATTCAACTCTATCTTCAGAGAAGACTGACCGGTATATACAATTTCTTTGTTATCGTATCCTACATACGACACAACAATTGTGGCGCCCACCGGGACTTCCAATTTAAAGTTACCATCCAAGTCGGTGATAACTCCATTGGTGGTTCCTTTTACAAGAACACTAGCACCAATCACCGGTCCATAACTGTCTGTTACGGTTCCGGAGACCCATTTGCGATTCTGTTGTACAATAGGACTTGCAACCGAACTCTCTCCCGACACATTATTTCCGACTGGGAAAGCTACTTGTCCTAATGACAAAGACACCGCCAACATCCATACCCGTTTCTGGGGTATCTTCATTGGGAAAAAGGAGTTTTTCATCATTGTTTAAATTTTAAGATTAAAGAATCATATTTAGCAGCATAGCGTTACTATGCTTTTGCAAAATTAAACATCTTTTGTTTTTTCAGTTCCGTCTACCATTCAGAAGAAGGTATTGTATCGTACGTGGGTCATAATAAATGGTGTGTGTACAAAAACACACCCTAAACGGACAATTATACTCCCTCCTTTCCAGCCTCCATCTACGATCAGGAAGGAGGATTGACAGCTATATGAGGTACATTCTTCCAGGAGTATTTTCAATCCGTTGGCGGAATTTAAATATGTATCCGGAAATTTTGGAGTGGCTAAAGTTCACGTTTGTGTCGCTAAACCTTAGCTTTGTCATGCCAAACCTTAGCTTTGTCATGCTAAACCTTAGCTTTGTCATGCTAAACCTTAGCTTTAATCAAGTTCTTCTTCTA
>NZ_CAJUHF010000015.1:0-68858 GCF_910585845.1 uncultured Bacteroides sp.
CACCGTCCGATTGGACAGATAAAATATTCACTAATTTAATTCAACCAACAGGTATCGAATAAGTTTTTAGGACGCTGATTCTCAATCACCCTGTTTCTTATTCCGTATAAACTCTAATAATCAAACTAAAAAAAGCAATATGGATAAAATGAAAGATAAAATGAAATCTTTATTCCTTTCCTCATTACTGGCAGTAGTGAGTACTTCAGGGTTGGCGCAGAACCCGATTATTCAGACAAATTATACGGCCGATCCGGCTCCAATGGTATATAATGACAAGGTATATCTTTACACCACCCACGATGAAGATAATTCTACTTGGTTTACGATGAACGACTGGCGATTGTATACCACAAGTGATATGGTGAACTGGACTGATCATGGTGCCGTATTATCCTATACCGACTTCAGTTGGGCCAAAGGGGATGCTTGGGCTCCGCAATGCATCGAGAGAGGAGGCAAATTCTATATGTATGTACCCGTAATTTCAAATATCAATAACAGAGGAGCTATCGGGGTAGCGGTAGCCGATAGTCCTTACGGCCCTTTCTACGATCCACTTGGGAAACCACTGGTACAGACTGATTGGGGAGACATAGACCCGACGGTATTTATAGATGACGATGGGCAAGCATATATGTATTGGGGAAACCCGAATTTGTATTATGTAAAGTTGAATGAAGACATGATCTCTTACAGCGGAGATGTAGTCCGTGTTCCACTGACTGCAGAATCGTTCGGAAAGCGTGAGGGAGACCCGAAGAGAGAAACCTTGTATGAGGAAGGTCCTTGGCTCTACAAAAGAGACAAGAAATACTATTTATTCTGGCCGGGAGGTCCGCTACCCGAACATATCGGCTATTCTACCAGCGACAGTCCTACAGGACCATGGAAATATGGCGGTACGGTAATGGCTGCCGGAGGTGGATCGTTTACAATCCATCCGGGAGTTATCGACTTCAGAGGAAAGACCTACTATTTCTATCACAACGGAGAGTTGCCCGGTGGCGGTGGTTTCAACCGTTCAGTATGCGTAGAAGAACTAAAATTCAACAAGGACGGATCAATTCCTGAGGTAAAAGCCACGAAAGGAATCACCAAAGGAGTTGCTACATTGAATCCGTATATGAAAAATGAAGCGGAAACAATTGCCTTCTCTGAAGGATTCAAATCTTTCCAAAACAAGCAAGTGGGTGTATTTGTGACAGCAATGAAGGATGGTAGTTATATCCGGGTTCGTGACGTGGAATTTGGGAAAGACGGCGCAACGAAATTCACTGCCAGAATCGGCACGACACACAATGACCCCGTACAACTTGAGATACGCTTGGATAATATGGACGGGAAACTGGTAGGAACCATTAAAGTTCCTCGTACAGGTGGCAGTGACCGTTGGGACTTAAAGACCATTGATATCTCAAAAATAACAGGAGTACATGATCTTTATTTTGTGGTAAAAGGAAGACCGACTACCAACCTTATGTATTTCGATTATTGGATGTTCTCTAAATAAGCCATTATATACGATGAAAACAGAATGGAAGAAGCGGAAGCTGATTGGAGTTATTGCAGTAATTTTATCTCTTTCTTTACTAAATACGGCATGTAGTTCTGGTGAAAAGAAAAATATCGTACTTGAACTGGAGCAAGGTACCCTCTCACTGATACCACTAAACCGGAATGCTGTCCGAATACAGTTTGCCCAATCCGGTTCAGTACCTATGCCGGAACTTATCTATACAGAGAGTTCTCCCGTTCCAGAGTATCATGTTTCAGAAGATGATAAATCTCTGACTCTATCTCTGGAAGGGATTTCTGTGGAGTTTGATAAAGATACTGAAGCACTAACTTTTAAAGATGCAAAAAAGCATACCATTCTTCAGGAAAAAGTCGGAGGACGTTTTATGGTAGCTTCTTCTGTACAAGGAGAAGCTACCTTCCAAGTGGAACAACACTTTGTATCTCCGAAAGATGAGTATATATACGGTACAGGTCAATTCCAGGATGGTTATCTCAATATCAGAGGTTTGTCGAGAAGGTTAACACAGGTCAACACACAAATTGCCATTCCTTTTATTCTATCAAACAAAGGTTATGGACTGTTGTGGAATAACTATGGCCTAACCGATTTCAACCCGGCAGATGAATCTGTTGAATTGATTCCTACAAGTGCAAGTGGTGAAACGGTTACAGTGAATGCTACAGGTACGAGTGGAAATATAAAAGAAACCAGACAGACATACTCTTTCACTGCCTCATTGGAAGTACCTCATTCCGGACGTTATTCTTTACTGTTGGATGTCGGACAACGGATGGCACGTAAGCATTATCTTGCTATTGATGGGAATAATGTACTTGATATTAATAATTTGTGGCTGCCTCCCACAACCTCCACAATAGTAGAGCTAAGTGCTGGAAAACATACTATAGAAGTGCAGGGTGAGCGCAATGATAAGCCTATATTGCATTGGCGTCCTGTTTCCGAAGAAACAGTATTTCGTTCACCGGTTGCCCAGACATTGGATTATACTGTTTTCGCCGGTAATGGAGATGAAGTTATAGCCAGTTACCGTGAGTTGACTGGCCCCTCTCCCATGATGCCTTTATGGAGTTTGGGATACATACATTGTCGGGAACGATACAATACGCAGGCAGAATTATTGGAAAATGCCCGTGAGTTCAGGCAACGGAAGTTACCTATAGATATGATTGTTCAAGACTGGCAATATTGGGGAAAACACGGCTGGAACGCAATGCAGTTTGATGAAGACAGGTATCCAGATCCGGGAAAGATGCTTCAGGAACTTCATGATATAGACATACATCTGATGCTTTCCGTTTGGTCTAAAATAGATGCCCAATCTGAAATCGGGAAGCAGGCAAAAGAAAATGGATATTATATTCCAGGCAGCGACTGGATTGATTTCTTCAATATTGATGCCGCCGCCTTTTATTGGCAGAACTTCCGTAGCGGACTATTGAAATATGGCATCGACGCATGGTGGCAGGATGCCACAGAACCAGAGAATGACGATCTCCAGAACCGACGTATAAACAATGGGCAGACACCGGGAGAGGTTTACCGGAATGTTTATCCGATGTATGTCAGTAAGACGATTTATGAAGGTTTGCGCAAAGATGATCCCGACCGGAGAGCCATGATATTTACTCGTAGCGGCTTTTCCGGAATGCAGCGTTATGCAGCGGCTACATGGTCGGGAGATGTGGGACATGACTGGGAAACCTTACGTCGGCAAATAGTCGGAGGACTGGGGCAAATGGCAACAGGTCTGCCTTGGTGGACGTATGATGCCGGTGGGTTCTTCCGTCCAAGCAACCAATATACCAATACAGAATATCATGAACAGTTTATCCGTTGGTTGCAGGCAGGAACATTTTTCCCGTTAATGCGTGTACATGGTTACATGAGTAATACCGAACCTTGGAGATACGGAAAGAGAGTTGAAAGCATAGTTGCCCGATATTTAGACCTGCGTTACAGGCTTCTTCCCTATATCTATTCTCAAAATGCTGCGATTTCCTTTAAAGGTTCTACGTTGATGCGTCCATTAGTAATGGACTTTCCGGAAGATTCCCGTGCATTGGAGCAAAAACATCAGTTCATGTTCGGTCCCTCTATTTTAGTCTCCCCGGTCGTAGAAGGCGGCATTAATCGGATGGCAACGTATCTTCCCGAATGCCCGGAAGGTTGGATAGATTTTTGGGACGGTACATTCTATAAAGGTGGACAAATGGCAGATGTGGATATCGACCTTGAAAAAATACCCTTATTTGTGAAAGCCGGTTCTATATTGCCATTGGGACCTACCAAGCAATCAACCTCCGAAGACACGGAAGAGCCATGGGAAATCCGTATTTACCCAGGTGCCGATGGTGTTTATTCTGTTTATGAAGATGAAGGGAATAACTATAATTACGAAAAGGGGCAGTTCAGCACATTTGAATTAAATTGGAATGATACGGACAAGACTTTGACCATCAGTGACAGGAAAGGAACATTCACTGGAATGAAAAAGGAAATAACCTTTAATGTCATAAAAGTATCACCACAATCTGGTACCGGAATTTATCAATCAACACCGGATAAGACTGTTACGTATTCAGGGAAATCTGTGGCAATTTCATTCTAAAAGTTTTTAATCAAGAGAAAAGAATCAAAATATGGAGAATACTAAAATTTGGATAATTGCAAGTTTTGCATTAGCAGGGATTGTTACCGGATGTAACCAGCCACAGACTGTATGGCTTGATGATCTGGACCTGACAGCTATGACCCAAGGGCATGGGGTTGCCATGAAAAACAAATCAGTTGACGGTAAAACGTTGACAATCGGAGGGCAGACGTTTGAGCGTGGAGTAGGTACCCACTCTATCAGCGAACTGGTAATTCAATTGGATGGTAAAGCAACATCATTTATGGCTCAAGTGGGTTTGGATGATGAAATTCTGGAACATAAGCCATCGGCCGAATTTATTGTAATCGGGGATGGGAAACAGCTATGGTCCAGTGGAGTTGTAAAAGCAGGAGATTCAGCAAAACCATGTACTGTTTCACTTAATGGTGTGAAAAGGCTGGAATTGATTGTAGCTGGTAGCGATGACGGTCCTTATTATGATCATGCGGATTGGGCGGATGCAAAAATTATTTCAAAGGGCAAAAAAAGTTTCCCCACACTGAAATTTATAGCTACCGAGCCTTATATACTGACCCCTCCCGCGCCTGCAACACCAAGAATCAATAGTGCTTCTGTGTTTGGAGTACGCCCCGGTTCTCCATTCCTATTTCAAGTAGCAGTTACTGGTGACCGGCCTATGTTATTTTCAGCAGTAGGCTTACCGGAAGGACTGAAAATTAATCAAGAAACAGGTCTGATTACCGGTAAATTGACCAAATCCGGAACGTTTGAAGTAACCCTACAAGCTAAAAATGAGAAAGGAATAACGGAAAAGAAACTCCGCATTGAATGTGGTGACCGAATTGCTCTTACTCCGCCAATGGGATGGAATAGCTGGAACTGTTTCGGGCATGAAGTTTCCGCTGAGAAAGTGAAACTGGCGGCAAGAGCCATGATAGAAAGTGGTTTGGTGAATTACGGTTGGAGTTATATCAATATAGATGACTCGTGGCAACATCACCGTGATCCTAATGACCGGACCAGAGGCGGAAAACTGCGCGACGAACGTGGCAACATTCTGCCTAACACCCAATTCCCTGATATGAAAGAACTAACTGACTATATACACTCACTTGGTTTGAAAGTAGGTATCTATTCTTCACCCGGTCCATGGACTTGCGGAGGATGTGCAGGCAGCTATGGTTATGAAAAACAAGACGCTGAGATGTATGCCAAATGGGGATTTGATTATTTAAAATATGACTGGTGCAGCTATGGAGGGGTACTTGACCGTGATTTAAAGAAAGATCCTTATAGTGTATCTTCTTTAGCCTTTCAAGGAGGAGGAGACACTATTACCGGTAGAAGACCATTCAAAATCATGGGTGACTATTTGCGCCAACAGCCTCGAGATATTGTGTATAACCTGTGTCAATATGGTATGGGAGATGTTTGGGAATGGGGAGATGCTGTCGGAGGACAGTCTTGGCGTACGACCAATGACATCACAGATACTTGGGAAAGCGTAAAGAGCATCGCCCTTTCTCAAGACAAAGCGGCAGCTTGGGCTAAACCGGGCAACTGGAACGATCCGGATATGTTAGTGATTGGCGTTGTAGGTTGGGGAAATCCTCATCAGACCAAACTTAAACCAGATGAGCAATATCTTCACTTTAGTCTTTGGAGTTTGTTTTCTGCACCTCTTCTGATTGGTTGTGATCTGGAAAAAATGGATGATTTCACTTTCAGTCTGTTGACTAATAATGAAGTCATTGCTGTCAATCAGGATCCGTTAGGTAAACAAGCTACATGTGTACATGCCATAGGAGAACTACGTATCTATGTGAAAGAATTGGAAGATGGCAATAAAGCAGTGGGATTCTGCAATTTTGATCGTGAAAAGGCCGAGCTTTCTTTCCGGGATTTCGATAAATTAGGTATTACAGGTAAGCAGATTATCCGTGACCTTTGGAGGCAAAAAGATATAAAAACACTTGATACCGGACGGGAAACATTATCCCTGAAAGTTCCAGCTCATGGCGTACTGCTTTATAAGTTTAAACAAGTTCAATGAATCTATTAATTTAATTATTTTATTATGAGGAACGTTTTCTTGGCTTTTAGCCTGTGTTTGATTTTCTCCGGTTGTGGAGGAAGGAGTAATGAAGTGAACTTTACTCCAGAAGGGAATCCGATTGTTTTGAATAAGTTTACGGCCGATCCGGCACCGATGGTGCACAATGGTACGCTTTACCTCTATGTAGGTCATGATGAAGCGGAAGAAGGACAAGATTTCAATATAACTGAATGGCTATGTTATTCTACCAAGGACATGAAGACATGGACCGATCATGGAAGTGTACTTAAACCTACAGATTTCTCATGGGGAGTAGGTGAAGCATGGGCATCCCAGGTTGTGGAAAAAGACGGGAAATTCTATTACTATACAACCGTACAAGCGGGAGACCCGTACAACAGCAAAGTGGTGGGAGTTGCCGTTTCAGATAGCCCGACAGGACCCTTTGTCGATCCGCGGGGCACTCCGCTTGTGACGGATGACATGACGCCCAATGGAGCGCGCGGATGGTGGAACGATATAGACCCGACGGTTTTTATAGATGATGACGGCACTCCCTGGATGAGCTGGGGCAACGGGACTTGCTTTTTAGTCAAGCTTAAACCTAACATGATCGAACTGGACGGTCCTATCGAAATTCTCAAAATGCCGAAATATGTAGAAGGTCCTTGGCTACATAAACATGGAAATCTCTATTACCTGACATACGCTTCAATGGGCAAAGGACGCGAAACAATAAGCTATGCGACGGCACCAAGCATGGAAGGACCGTGGACATATCGTGGACTCTTGACAGGAATGGCAGAAAACAGTTTTACCATACATCCGGGAATCATCGAATTCAAGGGTCAGAGCTACCTGTTCTATCATAATGCGACACTCACTTTGAACGGGAAATCAGGTGCTACAGGCCGTAGAAGCGTTTGTGTCGATTATCTGTATTATTTGCCGGACGGACGTATGGCGTACGTTGAACAAACCAAGGAGGGAGTTACCGCGAAACTGAAGAATCCCGCTGAAGTGGCTGCAATTATAAATCCGTCTGCCGAAGAAGAAAAGATTATAGAAAAAGAAAATATCATAACCTCCGAATCAGAAGCATCGCAAGAAGAAACGAAGTAGACTTACTACGCTTCTTTCTTACCCAAAAGAATATATAACCAATAAATTATCTACAACGATGAACATTTTACAGCGAAAGCCGCTACTGGCTACTTGCCTTGCAGCCCTGTTCTCTCTATCGGGCTACGCGCAGAAAACAGAAGAGTCCCCACAACTGTCTGCCTACTTCTCTCCGGCAACCACGAACATCATGTCGCCGGACGACGAAGGCTTCATCCAACGCTGGCTATTACTGGAGCCTATCGACAAACCCAACCGTTCCAATACGGTCTTCACCGACAGTTACCTCCGCGAAGCGTTTGCCATCGAATACTTCCCCGGACAATTCACCGTCCTGCCCAAAGCCGGAGACAAAGTGAAAGTGGGTAAACAGAAGCTGACCTGGCACGCCCTCGAAAGCAAACTCTTCAACGTGAAACTCTTCCGCTTTGCATCGGGTCTGAAGAAACAGGTCTATGGCGTACTGTTCTGGGCGGTCACCGTAATTGAATGTCCCGAAGAAATGGAGAACGTCCGATTGTCGGTAGGTTCCAACTCCGCATCCATGTGGTGGCTGAACGGCGAAGAGGCGGTCATACTTTCGGGCGACCGCCGTATGGTGAAGGACGACTGCCTGTCGCGCCGGCTGACCTTGAAGAAAGGTAAGAACATCTTACGTGGAGCCATCATCAATGGCCCTGGAATGAGTGATTTCTGTGTTCGCTTCCTCGACGAGAATGGAGCACCTGTCAAAAACATTACTATCAGCTATAAATGACCATGAAAACAAGAGTTATACTTTTGGGCGCAGCAGCCCTGATGTCTGCATTGACATCCCAAAAAGCAATTGCACAAATAGGTGAACCGTACATCCACGACCCTTCGACCATCATGGAGTGCGAGGGCAAATACTACACGTTCGGTACTGGCGGCGGCGGACTGATCTCCGAAGACGGCTGGACCTGGAATGGCGGCGGAGTAAGACCCGGAGGAGGTGCCGCCCCTGATGCCGTGAAGATAGGCGATCGTTACCTGATTGCTTACAGTGCCACCGGAGGGGGACTTGGCGGAGGACACAGCGGCAAGGTGCTGACCATGTGGAACAAGACCTTAGACCCCAACTCTCCCGATTTTGCCTATACGGAACCCATAGAAGTGGCATCCTCCCTCAACGATGAAGACTGCGATGCCATTGACGCCGGACTCTTGCTGGACCCGACGGATGGACGCCTATGGCTGTCTTACGGTACCTACTTCGGATTCATCCGACTCGTAGAGCTTGACCCTGCAACCGGCAAACGGGTGGAGGGCAACGAAGCCATCAACATCGCCATCGACTGCGAAGCGACAGACCTGCTCTATCGCGACGGATGGTATTATCTACTGGGCACGCACGGCACATGTTGCGATGGTCCGAACTCTACTTACAATATCGTAGTCGGCCGTTCGCGCAAAGTGACAGGCCCCTACCTCGATAATATGGGAAGAGACATGCTGGAAGGTGGCGGCAAGATGGTGATCGCCGCCGGAAACCGTCAGACCGGTCCCGGACACTTCGGGCTTTTCAAAGTGACGGACGGCGTAGAGAAGATGTCGTGCCATTTCGAAGCTGACTTCGACCGAGGCGGCCGTAGTGTATTGGGCATACGTCCGCTCTTATGGAAGAACGGATGGCCCGTTGCCGGCGAAGTCTTCAAAGAAGGCACCTACGAGATTGAGTCCGAGCGTAGAGGTTATGCCCTCGAACTTGCCGTCGACTTCGTGCGTATGGAGTACACCAGACACCGTTTCTGGGAGAAAGACAGTGCTCCTATCGTACCGCTGAAGTCACAAACGCTGGAAGAGGTGATAGGAACCTGGCCGGAAGGGGAAATCGACGTAAGAATCGGCGATTACATGTTCCGTCCCCATCAGAAGTGGACCATCACCGCTGTGCCCGAAGCCGGCGGATACTTGGGTGGCCCTTACTACAAGATTGTGATTGAAGGAACCAACCGGGCACTGGCAGCCACGGCAGATGCGGAAGTAGTGGCCGTACCTGAGTTTACGGGAGCCCCCGAGCAGTTGTGGAGAATCGACCAGCTGACGGACGGCACCTACCGGATTATGCCCAAGAAGGTACCGGGAACAGACGAAGAACTGGTTTTGGTCTCCGTAGGTGACAGTACGCCTTCGCTGGGCAAGTTCGATATGAACAGCGATAACTCCAAATGGAATTTCCGCAACCATTAAAGGCTATGCTGAAAAACCAAGAGTAACATGAGAAATCAAGAGTAATATGAGAAATCAAGAGTAATATGAGAAACCGAAAGTAACATGAGAAAGATTATAATAACATGCAGCCTGTTCTTCTCCTTGTCGGGATGGGGGCAAACATTGCCATACCAGAATCCGGAACTAAGTCCGGCAGAAAGGGCAAAAGACCTAGTCTCCCGCCTGACACTGGAAGAGAAAGCACTCCTGATGTGCGACGATTCGGAAGCCATTCCCCGCTTGGGAATCAAAAGATTCAACTGGTGGAGCGAAGCCCTTCACGGGGTTGCCAATCAGGGCAATGTAACCGTCTTCCCCGAACCGGTCGGAATGGCGGCCTCATTCAATGAGGAACTGGTCTTCGAGGTGTTCAACGCAACCTCCGACGAAATGCGTGCCAAGCACAACGAACGTGTGCGTAACGGGCTGGAGGACACCCGATTCCACAGCCTTTCCGTATGGACTCCCAATGTGAACATCTTCCGCGATCCCCGTTGGGGACGCGGACAAGAGACCTACGGAGAAGACCCGTATCTGACATCCCGAATGGGCATCGCGGTAGTCAAAGGCTTGCAAGGGCCGGAAGATGAGAAGTACCGCAAACTCCTGGCCTGCGCCAAGCATTATGCCGTGCATAGCGGTCCCGAATGGAGCCGCCACTCCGCCAACCTGAACAACATCAGCCCCCGCGACTTGTGGGAGACCTATCTGCCCGCATTCAAAGCGCTGGTGCAGAAGGCGGATGTGCGCGAAGTGATGTGCGCCTATCAGCGCCTCGACGATGACCCCTGCTGCGGAAGTACCCGCCTGCTCCAGCAGATCCTCCGCGACGAATGGGGATTCAAGTATCTCGTAGTGTCCGACTGCGGAGCCATTGCCGACTTCTGGACCTCGCACAAGAGTTCTTCCGACGCCGTACATGCTGCCGTCAAAGGCACAATGGCGGGCACGGATGTGGAGTGCGGCTACGGATACGCCTACCAGAAACTGCCGGAAGCAGTGGCAAAGGGACTGATCACAGAAGAGGAGATAGACAAGCATGTGCTCCGCCTACTGGAAGGACGCTTCGAGTTGGGAGAGATGGACGATCCCTCGCTGGTGAAGTGGACGCAGATACCGATGTCTGTGGTCAACTGTAAGGCACACAAGGACTTGTCTCTGAATATGTCCCGCCAGACGATGACGCTTCTACAGAACAAGAACAATCTCCTTCCGCTGAGCAAGTCCATCCGCAAGGTTGCAGTTATCGGACCCAATGCCGATGACAAACCCATGTTATGGGGCAACTACAACGGCACTCCCAACCGGACGGTGACCATACTGGACGGCGTCAAGAGCAAGTTAAAAAAGAACCAGATCATCTACATGAAGGGTTGCGACCTGGTGAACGACCAGACGCTGGAGTCCTATCTCGACCAGTGCAGCATGGATGGGAAACCGGGCATCAAAGCCACGTTCTGGAACAATCCGGAGCGCCAAGGCGAACCGGTCTCTTCGCTCCGCACCACCCAGCCCATCAACGTAACGACATACGGAATGCACGCATTCGGTCCGGGAGTAAACCTCGAAAAGTTCTCGGCGAAGTACGAAACAGTTTTTGTGCCCAAAGAGTCGGGCGAAGTCCTGCTCAGCCTCGAAGGTTGCAGCTACTTCGAACTGCTGGTCAACGGCAAGTCGATGACCAAACGACGCACCTGGAGAACCACCGACACCCGCACCATGCTGCAAGTGGAAAAGGGGAAAGAGTATAAGATAGAAATACTCTATGCGCAAGTAGAGAACTGGGCGGCAAACCTGAGGTTCAACCTCGGCAAGGAATCGCCCATCAACTACGGGGAGAGCATCGCCAAGTTGAAGGGTGTAGACCTCGTGGTCTTCGTAGGCGGTATTTCGCCCCAACTGGAGGGAGAAGAGATGCCCCTGAACCTGCCCGGATTCAAGAATGGCGACCGCACGGACATAGAGCTTCCGGCAGTACAACGCAACTTCCTGAAAGCACTGAAGGAGGCCGGCAAGCAGGTGGTATTCGTCAACTGCTCCGGTTCGTCGATGGCGCTACTACCCGAAACGGAGAGCTGCGACGCCATTCTTCAGGCATGGTATGGGGGCGAGTTAGGCGGACAGGCGGTGGCCGATGTGTTGTTCGGCGACTATAATCCTTCGGGAAAACTGCCCATCACTTTCTATAAAAGCACGGAGCAACTGCCCGACTATGAGGATTACTCCATGAAAGGACGCACCTACCGCTACATGTCCGACCCGCTGTTCCCGTTCGGCTTCGGGCTGAGCTACACCAGCTTCGCGATAGGCACCGCCCGTTGCAGCCGTACCGAACTCCGCACCGACGAGCCGCTGACCCTGACCGTACCCGTCTCCAACACAGGCAAACGTCGCGGAACGGAAGTCATACAGGTATATATCCGCAAGACGGATGACGCCGACGGTCCTCTGAAATCGTTGAAGGCGTACGCCCGTGTGGAGTTGGCAGCAGGAGCACGGCAAGAGGTCAAGATAGAATTGCCGCCCGAGGCATTCGAGTGTTTCGACCCGTCCACCAACACCATGCGGGTGGCACCGGGTGAATACGAACTGTTCTACGGAAACAGTTCCGCCGCCCGAGACCTGCAATCCGTCAAAGTCACTCTACGCTAATTCCTTTCTTCATTCACTTGGTGTCGGCAAGTTCCGGCTCGCCGACACCTTAAAACAGAGAAATCATGAAAAACAAAAGACTAATTCTACTCACCGCCTTTTGGGCCATCACAGGCGCGTTACAAGCCCAAAACCCGATCATCAGAGACCAGTTCACCGCCGACCCCACAGCCAGAGTCTTCGAAGGCAAGCTATATGTCTACCCTTCGCACGACATTCCAAGCCCTATCGACCGGCTGAAAGAGTGGTTCTGCATGGCGGACTATCACGTATTCTCGTCTGAGAACCTGACAGACTGGACGGATCACGGTGTCATCCTAAGCCAGGAAAATGTACCTTGGGTAGCGCCCGAGTCCTACTCCATGTGGGCACCCGACTGCGTGTACAAGAACGGAAAATATTATTTCTACTTCCCCTCCACCCCGAAAGGCGAAGGCATGCGCGGCTTCAACATCGGTGTAGCCGTAGCCGACAAGCCATACGGTCCCTTCACCCCGCAAGCCAGCCCCATCAAGGGGGTAATGGGCATCGACCCCTGTGTGCTTGTCGACAAGGACGGACAGGCATATATCTACTGGTCGGGTCGCGGGATGTCGGTAGCCAAGCTGAAAGAGAACATGCTCGAGCTCGCCACCGAACCTGTCCAGATAGCGGGATTGCCCGAAGGCTTCAAAGAGGGTCCGTTCGCTTTCGAGCGCAATGGGAAATACTACTTCACGTTCCCGTGGGTAAAAGACAAGACGGAGACATTGGCGTATGCCATGGGAGACAGTCCGATGGGACCGTTCGAGTTCAAAGGCATCATCATGGACGAGTCGCCCGTAGGCTGTTGGACCAATCATCACTCGTTAGTGGAATACAAAGGCCAATGGTACCTGTTCTACCACCACAACGACTACTCTCCCGAATTTGACAAGAACAGGTCGATACGTGCCGACTCCCTGTTCTTCAATCCTGACGGTACCATCCAGAAGGTAATCCCTACCCTGCGCGGTGTCGGACTGACGGATGCCCGGAAGGAGATCCAACTCGACCGGTACAGCCGGCTGAGCGACAAGGGAGCCGCCATCGACTACCTGAACCAAGCCAACAAGTTTGAAGGTTGGAAGACCCTGCTCAGCACTGACGGTGCGTGGGTGCAGTACAACCGGGTGGACTTCGGCAGCCAGGCTCCCCGCAAGGTGAAAGCACGCGTCTTATCGGCAAGCGGAGGAACGCTGCAAATACGTATAGACGGGGCAGACGGCACAGTCATTGCGGAAGTCAAAGTACCCAAGGGTAACCAATGGATGGAAATAGAGGCTCCTGTACGTTCCGGCAAAAGCGGCATACACGACCTGTATGTGTCGCTGAAAGGAAATAACGAGGTGGCGATTGACTGGCTCAGTTTCCCAAGCAAGAAATAGATCTCAATGACCCGCCGGCAGAATCAGTTGTCCGTCGGGTCTTTTTTTGCACCCTATCCGAAACGGTTCTATAAGCATTGTACCCATATCAACAGCCGATGGCATGCCTGGTTATGACTCGCGCAGACATGATTGGAAAGCCGCAAAAGGGAAACAAAACAAGCCGAAAGAACAGCAGAAATACATCAAAAAAACAGCAGAAAATGGACAAAAAACAGCGAAAATTCATCTGTTTCCAACGAAAATATGCTGAAAAACGATGAAATTCCATCAAAAAATAACGGAAATCCATCAAAAAACATCAAAAAACAGCGAAAAACAAGCGAAAAATGGCAAAAAACAGCAGAAAACAGCGGAAAACAAGTGAGAAAAGCGTCACAAAAACAGGCAGAACACACTGATAAACAATCACTTGAACACAATTTCTTTAAAACAAGCAACGCAAACACATCCATATATAATAAAAAAAGAAAAAGAGAAAGAAAGAAAAAATATATTTCTTCTACAGAAAAAGAAGAAGAAAAAGAAAAGGCGGAAAATATCGTAAACGATCGGAACGTTCCCGTCCGACAACCCCTACCACCCACGAGCAGTAGCTGGAAAAACGCCGTATGTACAACGATCACCCCATCCCCGACAACGTCCCTCTAAGTCCCGACAACCACTCCCTGTGGAACGACCGCCTGCAATGCAGGGAACCGTAGTACGAGTAAAAAGCCGCCGCATTTGCTACCGTATCCCCTGGGGTTTGCTGGAACGTTGCCTCGCATTTGTCCGGAAAACCCCAGGGGAATCGGACACAAAGCCCGGGGAAATCCGGCAATTTATAGTCAATCTGGCTGTTTATAGTCAAAACGAAAAAACACACGAAAACTGACGGAAACTGACATATCGTGACATATCCTGACAAAAACTGACAGAAACTGACAAAACCTGATTTCCCCAATTTCACATGTCGTATCTTTGCGTCAGCAAGCAAGGGAAAAGGCACCGCGGACCCGGTTTCCAAAGCCTGCACGGGAGGGAACGCCGAACCGATTCCGACAACAAACAAAAAATTACACGATTATGGCAAAAGCTTTAGTAATGCGCAGACAGCACCGCAAGAAAATCGGGGACAAGAACTCCCCGCTGGTCTATACCTTGGTACGTATTTCCATAAAGTCCCAATAAGATTATCACAAGTCTACCACTCATACAACGAATACGTCAACTTTCCGGCAGTGACAATCCTCTGATTAGCTACCTTTTACAGTTTTGTGACATTTTTATCTCCATTTATGCCATAGCCTGCATACAGACATTAATGTCGCGAAATCATATTTCTCTTTTCCCATTTGCGCATATCTTTGCAGGCAGAAAAAGTGTCATTCGTATCCTTGACCGAAAGAGATAGGTAAAACAAGAATATATAGGTATGAGATATTGTAAACAGGAGAACAAAAGTGGGTGTGCCATAATCCGCAGGATGACCTGAATTATCTGTGGTGAACCATGACACACTCACTTCAAAACAAAAAGAAGAGAAAAGAAAAACATATAATATAATAACCCAAAACCAAGAATGATGAATTCAAGACAAATGCTTTTCAGTTTATTACTATGCGTACTGGCAATGGCCGGCTGCGATGCGCCCAAACAAGTCCCCGCAGGCAATGAACTTGCCTTAATGCGAGCCAAGCAAACGTTGGATTCTTTATATCGGTATTATTCTGCTCCCAACACCTGCCTGCTACGTGAAAACTATCCGTCGGATGTTGAGAACTATACAGCAACTTATCTGGCATCGGAGGAACAAAAGAATATACCTAACCAATATTCTTATCTATGGCCCTATTCCGGTACTTTCTCAGCCGTAAACGCCTTATTTGCTGCCACAGGCGATGCAAACTACAAGTCATTGCTCGACAACAAAGTACTGATTGGATTGGAAGAGTATTTTGATACCCGAAGAACTCCTGAGGCATATGCTTCATACATCAACAGTGCTGCGCAATCCGACCGTTTCTATGATGACAACATCTGGTTGGGCATCGACTTCACCGATATCTACCAGCTCACTCACGAAGCCGAATATCTTCGGAAAGCACAACTCATCTGGAAATTTATAGAAAGTGGCACGGACGACATTCTGGGAGGAGGCATCTATTGGTGTGAACAGAAGAAAGGTTCCAAAAACACCTGCTCGAACGCTCCCGGCTCAGTCCTTGCACTGAAACTCTTCGAAGCCACCCAAGACAGTACCTACTTCACGAAGGGAAAACGACTTTATGAGTGGACCAAAGCTACCCTGCAAGACTCTACAGATTACTTGTACTTTGACAATATCGCTTTAGACGGAAAAATAGGAAAAGCCAAATTCGCCTACAACAGCGGACAAATGATGCAGGCAGCTACCCTACTCTACCAACTGACCGGAGAGAAGAACTATCTCACCGATGCTCAAAACATAGCCCAAGCCTGCCACTGTTACTTCTTCATGGACCATACCCCCAAACATGGCACTCCCTTCAAACTACTGAAGAAGGGTGACATCTGGTTTACCGCAGTCATGCTCAGAGGATTCATCGAATTGTATCAAGCAGACCAAAACAGAACTTATCTGGACTCTTTCAACCAAAGTTTGGACTACGCCTGGGAACATGCACGGAACGAACAAGGATTGTTCAACACAGACTTCAGCGGAACTACCCACAACAACCGGAAATGGCTACTGACACAAGCTGCTATGATCGAGATGTATGCCCGCCTTGCCAATGTAAAATAGGAAATATAAATATCCACAACCATGAAAAAAAGAAATATCGGTTTATGTGCCATCGCTTTGTGCTGTATGCACAACAGTACCCAAGCAATGGAAACAGTCCAAAAAAAGGACAATACTACAGTAGTCAATCACGCCCTGGCAAACGCCATTTACAAGACCAACCGTCCTGCCATGAAGAACAGGCTGTACATTTCGAAAGCCGTAGAAGCTGAAATCTTGCGGATAAAGAAACTGTTGACTAACCCCAAACTGGCATGGATGTTCGAGAACTGTTTCCCAAACACGCTGGACACGACCGTCCACTACCGCCTGTTGGACGGCAAGCCCGATACATTTGTCTACACCGGGGACATACATGCCATGTGGCTACGCGATTCAGGTGCCCAGGTATGGCCGTACATACAGCTGGCAGACAAAGACCCTGAACTGAAAAAGATGTTGGAAGGAGTTATCCGCCGCCAATTCCTGTGCATCAACATCGATCCATATGCCAACGCCTATAACGACGGTCCTACAGTCGGCAACTGGATGTCGGACATCACAGACATGAAGCCCGAACTGCACGAACGGAAATGGGAGATAGACTCCCTGTGCTACCCGCTCCGCCTTGCCTACCAATACTGGAAGGCCACAGGCGATGCCAGCATTTTCGACGAGACATGGCTGAAAGCCATCACCAATATCCTCAAGACCTTCAAGGAACAACAACGCAAAGACAGCGCCGGTCCTTATAAGTTCCAACGCAAGACAGAACGTGCATTAGACACGTTGAACAACAACGGCTTGGGAGCACCCGTCAATCCTGTCGGACTGATTGTCTCCTGTTTCCGCCCCTCGGACGATGCAACGACATTCCAGTTCCTGGTTCCGTCTAACTTCTTTGCCGTGTCTTCCTTAAAGAAAGCCGCGGAGATTCTTTCAACGGTAAATCAGAATAACGCCCTGGCACAAGAGTGTACAGACCTGGCAAACGAAGTAGCTACCGCTTTGCAGAAATATGCCACCTACAATCATCCGAAATATGGTACTATCTACGCTTTTGAAGTAGACGGTTTCGGCAATCATATCCTGATGGACGATGCCAACGTACCCAGTCTCCTTGCCATGCCCTACTTGGGAGATGTGGACGTAAACGATCCGATCTATCAGAATACCCGCCGCTTTGTATGGAGCCTGGACAATCCCTATTTCTTCAAAGGAAAAGCCGGTGAAGGTATAGGCGGTCCACACATCGGTTATGATATGGTGTGGCCCATGAGCATCATGATGAAAGCCTTCACCAGCCAAGACGACCAAGAGATCAAAGAATGCATCAAGATGCTGATGGATACCGATGCCGGAACGGGATTCATGCACGAATCTTTCCACAAGGACGATCCGGCAAACTTCACCCGTGCCTGGTTTGCCTGGCAAAACACGCTGTTCGGAGAGCTGATCATAAAACTGGTGAACGAAGGAAAAGTGGAACTGCTGAACAACATCAAATAAAGAGGAGGAACAATCTATGCGTAAATTATTCATAATCGGATTAATGGCTTTTGTTCCCGTTTGGACATCGGCACAAAAAGCATTCAAGAGCTGGCCCGAAGGCGTATCCCCAAAAGAAGTCGGCGAATTGGTCAGTAAACGTTTCGTAGAGGTGCCCCACCCTAACTTCAATGGCAATCCGGCGCCTCCCAATGAGATTACTTATCCGGAGACCTGTGCTTGGTTTGGCGCCTTGCGGTATGCGGACATCACCCGCAACAAGCGGCTGCTCCGCCAACTGGAAGAGCGTTTCCTGCCGATTTTTGGTCCGGAACGCCGCCTGCAACCCCTACCCGACCACGTAGACCATACCGTATTCGGAACCATTCCCCTGCAACTGTATGCACAGACGGGAAAGGAGATCTACTATCACCTCGGAATGTGGTATGCCGACGAACAATGGCAGATGCCTCGCAAGACCAAGCATAAAGAAGAGTATCAGGCATTGTTGGACAAAGGGTTGTCGTGGCAGACACGTTACTGGATTGACGACATGTTCATGATTTCTGCCATCCAGTCCCAAGCCTTCTTCGTAACCAAAGACCGCAAGTATATAGACCGTGCCGCCGCAGAGATGGTGGTCTATCTGGACAAGATACAGCGACCGAACGGCTTGTTCTATCATGCGGAAGATGTACCCTTCTTTTGGGGACGCGGTAACGGATGGATGGCAGCCGGCATGACGGAACTTCTCGGATTGCTGCCCGAAGACAATCCGAACCGTGCCCGTATCCTGGAATCGTACAGGAAGATGATGGATACCCTGCGCCAATATCAGAAAGAAGACGGCCTGTGGGGACAACTGGTAGACGACAAGACTACCTGGACGGAAACTTCCGGTTCCGCCATGTTTACCTACGCCATGATAAAGGGCGTCAAACAGGGTTGGCTGGATGAAGCAGTCTATACACCGGTAGTCCGCAAAGCATGGATCGCCCTCGTAGGACATATTGACGCAAACGGAGACATCGCAGGCGTATGTGAAGGTACCAACAAGACGAACGACCGCCAGTTCTATTTGAACCGCCGTACGTTATTGGGCAATATGCACGGACAGGCTCCGGTGTTATGGTGTGTAAACGCATTCTTGGAAAAATGACCTTATAATTATAGAAAAACGATGATACATAAGTATTTTACACTCGCTTTAATCGCACTATTTTGCATGTGTGCAGGACAAATGTCCGCCAAAGAGATCAGCATACAGTCGCCGGACGGCAAGCTGAAAGTGAATATCGAACTGAAAGATAAGATCTATTATTCCGTATATTCGGGCAATGACCTGCTGCTGGATAACTGCTCCCTGACAATGACATTAGGTAACGAAGTACTGGGCGACCAACCGCGACTGAAAAGCCTGAAGCGCGGCAAGATCGACGAAAGCATCAAGCGGGAAGTCCCTTTGAAGAATGCCATCGTAGAGAACCACTGTAACACTTTACGCCTGAACATGGCAGGCAACTATGCCGTCGAGTTCCGTGTCTTCGATAAAGGAATGGCATACCGCTTTCTGACGGACAAGAAAGGTGAGGTTGAAGTGATGGGAGAAGACTTCGTGATCAATTTCCCGGCAGACTATCTTGCCCATCTGTCCCAACCCAGCGGATTCAAGACCTCTTATGAATATCCGTACACGCACGTACAGACCAAGGAATACAAGTCCACTGACCGCATGAGCTATCTGCCCATACTTTTGGAGACCGACAAGGCATACAAGATATTGATATCGGAAGCCGACTTGCGGGATTACCCATGCATGTTTCTGAAGAGCACGGGCGATAACGGCATGCAATCGCTCTTCCCGAAGTGCCCGCTGGAATTCGGCGAAGACGGCGACCGCAGCCAGAAAATCCTGAAAGAGGCCGATTACATAGCCAAGACTTCCGGCAAGAGAAGTTTCCCGTGGCGTTTCTTTGTGATTTCCGATGACGATAGGGACATCGTTTCCAATGAGATGGTCTATAACCTCTCCGCCCCTTGCGAACTGAAAGACTACAGTTGGATCAAACCGGGACAAGTGAGCTGGGAATGGTGGCACGATGCCCGCCTGTACGGGGTTGATTTCCGTTCCGGCTATAACATGGATTCTTATAAGTATTATATTGACTTCGCTTCCACTTTCGGCATCCCCTACATCATCATGGACGAAGGTTGGGCAAAAAGTACCCGTGACCCGTTCACACCCAATCCGACGATCGACCTGCAGGAACTGATCAAATATGGCAAGGAACGTAACGTAAAAATCGTACTGTGGCTCACCTGGCTGACCGTAGAGAATCATTTCGACCTGTTCAAGACCTTTGCCGACTGGGGAATTGCCGGAGTGAAGATCGACTTCATGGACCGCAGCGACCAGTGGATGGTGAACTACTACGAGCGCGTGGCAAAAGAAGCTGCCAAGCACAAGCTGTTTGTAGACTTTCACGGTGCATTCAAGCCCGCCGGACTGGAACGAAGATATCCGAACATTCTCTCTTACGAAGGCGTATTGGGCATGGAGCAAGGCGGCAACTGCAAGCCGGCAAACACCATTTACCTTCCCTTCATGCGTAATGCCGTAGGTCCGATGGACTTTACCCCCGGTTCCATGCTCTCCGCCCAGCCGGAGGACAACCGTTCTACCCGCGCCAATGCGATGGGTTCCGGAACCCGCGCTTACCAGATGGCACTGTTCGTCGTATTCGAAAGCGGTTTGCAGATGCTGGCGGACAATCCGGTGTATTACTATCGCGAACGTCCCTGCACGGAATTTATCTCCAGTGTCCCCGTAGTTTGGGATGAAACCAAGGTTCTTGATGCCAAAGTGGGAGAATATGTCGTTATCGCCCGTCGCAGCGGAGCGAAATGGTTCGTCGGTGCCATCACCAACAACACGGGACGCGAACTTGAAGTCGATTTAAGTTTCCTGCCGGAAAACAAACGCATGCACCTCACCTATTTTGAAGACGGTATCAATGCCGACCGTCAGGCAATGGATTACAAGAAGAGAGAGACGGACGTCACAAGTTCCACCAAGCTGACCATGAAACTGGTCCGCAATGGCGGTTGGGCAGGGGTAATCGAATAAATAAAAAGAAGGCCACAACATGATGAAGTTACGAATTATATATTTGCTGTTCCTGCTCTGTAGCACTTCGCTGCTACAGGCAGAGAATGGCTATGAGCTTTGGCTACGTTATCGGCCGGTAGCCAAAGGAACATCCCATACCTCCTATTGCATGAAGAACCAAAAGGTCATGTTCCCCGGAGAGACGGAAAGCCTGATTGCTGCAAGAAAAGAGTTACAGGCAGGACTGTCCGGCTTACTGGACATCCCTTATACGGAGACGAAAGTTTTGGAGAACAACATGCTTGTTGTCGGTACGCCGCAATCCGTACCCTTGTTCAAGCAACAAACTTTCCACGCTGAAATTGACGGTCTGGCTGACGAAGGATACCTGATTAGAAGTTGCACTATCGAAGGGAAAAAGGTTACTGTCATAGCAGCCCGGACTGATGTCGGGGTACTGTACGGTGTGTTCCACTACCTCAGACTGATGCAAACCGACCACTCTCTGGACAAACTGCACATCCAGGAGAATCCCAAACTGAAATATCGCGTACTGGATCATTGGGACAACCTGAACGGCACCGTAGAACGCGGCTATGCAGGTTACAGCATCTGGAACTGGGAACGGCTTCCGTCCTACAAGGAACAACGCTACACGGACTATGCACGTGCCAATGCCTCCATCGGTATCAACGGAGCAGTGCTCAACAATGTAAATGCCCAGGCCAAAAGCCTGCGATACGACTGGTTAGTCAAAGCCTCCGGATTGGCAGACGCATTCCGTCCTTACGGCATCAAAGTGTATCTGACAGCAAAATTCAGCGCCCCCAAGGAGATAGGCGGACTGAACACGGCGAACCCCAAAGATCCCCAAGTGCGGAAGTGGTGGAAAGATAAAGTGGAAGAGATCTACTCTCTGATTCCCGACTTCGGCGGATTCTTGGTGAAGGCAAACTCCGAAGGTCAGCCCGGTCCCCAGGATTACGGCTGTTCGCATGCCGACGGTGCAAATATGCTTGCCGAAGCATTGAAGCCTTATGGAGGAATTGTATTCTGGCGGGCATTTGTCTATCAGAACGAACGTCATGTAGACCGTGTGATAACCGGATACAACGAGTTTAAGCCGTTGGATGGCGAGTTTGCCGACAATGTCTTCGTACAGCCCAAGAACGGTCCCATAGACTTCCAGCCACGCGAACCTTTCCATCCGCTGTTCGGCGGTATGCCCGACACGCCGCTCTCTCTGGAACTTCAGATCACGCAAGAGAACCTCGGACATGCAGGCCATCTGGTATATCTGGGTACACTGTTCGAAGAGATCCTTCAGTCGGATACTTACGAACAGGGCAAAGGCTCCACCGTATCGAAAGTGTTGCAGAATTATCAGAAGACGCATGGCATCTCTGCCATTGCCGGAGTACCGAACATCGGTACGGACCTGAACTGGACCGGACACCTCTTCGGGCAAGCCAACTGGTATGCCTTCGGTCGCTTGGCATGGAATCCGGATGCAAGCGCAGGCAAGATAGCGGAAGAGTGGGCAAGAATGACTTTCTCCAACAGTGAAAGCGTGCTCTCTCCGGTGTTGAAGATCATGATGATGTCCCGCGAAACCTACGTCGACTATACCATGCCCCTCGGGCTGAACCATATCATGAACTTCGGCACACACAACGGTCCCGAACCTTGGCACGACGATCCGGTATGGACTGCCTACGACTATCACAAAATCACCAAGGACAGCATCGGTGTAGACAGAACCCTCAAAGGAACGGGAGCTACCGGACAATATCATGTACCGGTCTGTGCAATGTTCGATGACATCAAGAAGTGCCCGCAGGAGTATCTGCTGTGGTTCCATCGGGTTCCTTGGAGCTACAAGACGGCTTCGGGAAGAAGCTTGTGGAACGAACTGGTTCACTATTACTACAAAGGTGTAGATGAAGTCCGGCAGATGCAGCAGATATGGAATGAACTGGACGGACAGATAGACCGCGAACGTTTCGAGCATGTAGCCTCTCTCCTGAAGTATCAGGAGCAGGAAGCCATCTGGTGGCGCGACGGTTGCCTGCTATTCTTCCAGGATTATTCGGGATTGCCCATCCCTGCCAATCTGGAACAACCCAAACATTCACTGAAATATTATAAAAACATCCCTTTCCCGCACGACTGGAAAGGACACTACGAATAAAGAATTTATGAGATACATCATGCTTACCATGTTGTTGGCGTGGCTGTTTGCCACGTCAACCGAGGCTCGCCAGCCCGATGAATACTGGAGTTCTCCCCGTGGAACCTACGAAGAACGGCGTGCCCTGTTTTTAGATTACTACTCAGAGAATGGAAGCGGACATCCCCTCTACGGTGTTTTCCGTCAGACCGCACGTGCCGCCTCCGGACGTCCCTTGGAGATGGACAAGATGCGGGAGGTGATTTCCATCATCAAGTCCAACCGGGATTGCAACGACTTTACGCTCAACTGCCTGCTTCGCATGGTTTACCTGGACAAGAAAGAACACTTCTTTCCGGAAGAGATCAAAGGCAGCATCGAAGAGTGCATTCTGGACTTCAAGTATTGGTGGGACGACGGCCGTCGCGATACGACCTACCGTTGCTATCATACAGAGAACCACCAAGCACTCTACCATACCGCAGAGTTGCTTGCGGGCCAACTTTACAAGAAGACCCGATTCACCAACGGAATGAACGGCAAGCAACACATGGCACATGCCAAGGAGAGGCTGATGAAATGGTTGGAATACCGTTTCCGTTTCGGATTCAGTGAATGGATGTCCACCTACTACGAAGTGGAAGTCCTGTTACTGACCAACCTATACGACTTTGCCGAAGATGCGAATATCCGTTCCAAAGCCGGCATGGTACTTGACCTGCTCATGTTCGATGTAGCGTTGAACAATTACGAAGGTTTCCTCGGCTCGACAAGCGGACGCAACTACGCCCATTCCCTCATCATGGGAGCCCACTACACGGCTCCATTGACCAAGTTGGTATTCGGCGTGGGAACCTACGACCGGGACGAAGTGATGGCTCCCGTAGCACTCTCTACCAGTGCGTACCGTTGCCCGGAAGTCATCCGAAAAATAGCAGTGGACTACAAGACTCCTCTATTGAACCGTCAACGGATAAGCATCAACGTGGAGGATGCCGCAGACTACGGTCTTTCCTATGACAAGGAGCTGGACTGCCATCTCTTCTGGGGTATGCAAGAATTCATCCATCCGATGGCAATCCGCATGTCCAAGCAGATTTCGGAGAAGTACGACGTATGGCCTTACCGGAATTACGACGAATACATCAGGAAGTATGATGCACAAATTGCCGAACATGGCAAATTGGTGAATATGTATCTGGACCGCTTTGCGCTTTCGGAAGCCAATATAGAGACTTACCGCACGCCCGATTACATGCTGAGCTGTGCATTGGACTACAGAAAAGGCGCTCCGGGCTATCAGCAACATATATGGCAAGCCACATTGGGCAACAAAGCCTTGGTATACACCAATCATCCCGGCGGAAAGAACCTGCGTTGGTCGCCCAACTATTGGTCGGGCAATGAAATTCTGCCCCGTGCCGCCCAAAGCAAGAATGTAGTCGTCTGCATCTACAACATCCCCGACAATCAGAAAAACGATTACTCTCACGCCTATTTTCCGGTGAAAGCCTTTGATGAGGTACATATTTCCGGTTCGTGGATATTCGGCCGTAAGGAAGAGGGCTACGTAGCGCTCTACTCAAGGAATGCGACAGAACTGAAAGCCGACGACCGGGGAGAAGTCTGCGACCTGCTGGCAAAAGGCAGACAGAACATCTGGATCTGCGAGACAGGCTCAAAGTCGCAATGGGGAAGTTTCTCCAGGTTTATCGAGGCCATATCTGCCGCACCGGTTCATGCCGAAGGATTGGACATCAGCTATGATTCTCCGTCCGAAGGCAAGGTTTCCTACGGCTGGGACCGTCCGTTCTGCGTGAAGGACAAGGAGATGCCGTTGCGCTGGGCATACAGATACGATAATCCCTACTGCCACGCCCCGTTCAATTCTACCCACATCGAGATAGAGAAGGATGGAGAGCGGTTGGTGCTGGATTATAAATGATGAGAAGTTAGAAGAGTTAACTCCTTAAAAACAAGAAACATATTGTTTAATTTAATATATATACATTATGAAGTTACGAAAAACACGTTTATTGTGGATACCTTTAATGGTATGCCTTGTTCTTTTGAACAGTGTAAATGTCATGGCGGCCATAGAACAAGCCATCCATGTGAAAGGGCAGATTGTAGATTCTGCCGGTGAACCCGTGATTGGGGCTAATATCGTAGTGAAAGGCACTACTACTGGAGTGATTTCGGACATAGATGGTAACTTTGCCATTGACGCTCCGAAGAATGCGGTTCTACTTATCTCCTTTATCGGATATAAATCGGAAGAAATGAAAGTGACAGGTCCTTCAGTGAAAATAGTATTGAAGGATGATGCCGAGATGTTGAATGAAGTAGTCGTTGTCGGTTACGGTTCGCAAAAGAAGTCGGACATCACCGGAGCGATGGTAAATGTAAAAAGCGAAGCGCTACAACAGGCACCCGTAGGAAACATCGGAACAGCATTGCAAGGTCTGGCTGCCGGTGTGGACGTACAGATGGCAGGCGGAAATACGCATCCGGGAGCCTCTCCACAGATTCGTGTGCGTGGAGAGCGTTCGCTTAGTGGAAGAAATGATGTCTTGATCATTGTAGACGGAATCCCTTTCTCCGGCGGACTGAACGAAATCAATAACGATGACGTAGAGAGCATCAGCGTACTGAAAGACGCTTCGGCAACAGCCATCTATGGTTCCCGCGGTGCCAACGGCGTACTTCTGATCACTACGAAACGTGGAAGCAAAGGGAAAATGAACGTCAGCTACAGCGGTTATTACGGTATCACGACTGCCATCAAGGAATATGACGTGATGAACAGTTCCGAATATATCCAACTGAAGAAATGGGCTACCTATAATGCCAATCCGGATGCCTACATCGGCATTGACGACCCGAATCTGATGCGCGTGGGGGATGTCTTCCGCGATCAGGAGGAGATGGAAGGCTATCTGGCAGGAAACGATACGGACTGGCAGGACTTGATATTCCGAAACGGCATGACGACGAATCATCAGGTGGCTATCAATGGCGGCAATGACCGTACTACGTACAGCGCTTCCGTAGGTTACTATAAAGGACAAAATAACTATGAGGCACACAGCTTCGAGCGTATGACGGCAAAGCTTTCTCTCGACACGGAGATAACCAGCTTTCTGAGAGTGGGTCTTTCTACCTTGAATACTTACATCATCAATAAAGGTCAGGACACCAATCCGATGGAAATGGCTTTGCGTGCTTCTCCTTTCACCACTCCGTACAAAGAAGACGGTTCTCTGCGCACTTACTTGCCCGGTAGCGGACAGAATGTATGGAACCCTTTATTAGATACGCAGAAGAACAGTGTAGTGGACGACCGTAAGAGCCTGTCTACCTTCACCACCGGTTATATCGATGTGAAGTTGCCTTTCGGCATCAAGTATCGTTTCAACGGCGGTATCAACCTGAAATATTACTCAATCGGCCAATTCCAATCCACCAATACGACCAAACGTATGGGCGCCCTCGACTGGTCATTCGGCGAATATCAGCACAGTGTAGACTATACGTTGGAGAATATCCTGACTTGGGACTACTCTTTCAACAATGTCCACAACTTCAATGTGACCGGATTGTTTTCCGCAGAAGAGAAGGAGTTCACCAAGAACAGCGTGTCCGGCAATGACTACTACGATGACAACATCCAGTATTACAATCCGGGACTTGCACAGGGCAATGTGACCGGTGGCGGTGGCTACGAGAAATGGGGCCTGCTCTCTTACATGGGACGTCTGAACTATAACTATAAAGAGAAGTACCTGTTGACGGCAACCGTGAGATACGACGGCTCGTCCCGCTTGGCAAAAGGTAACAAATGGCATGCGTTCCCTTCGGTTGCTTTGGGATGGAACCTGATGCGTGAGAACTTCATGCAGAATGTCAATACGGACGTCCTTTCCGGCATGAAACTGAGAGCCAGCTGGGGTAATGTGGGCAGTACGGCTATCAATGCTTATCAGACGATGTCGATACTGGATACCGGCAGCAAGTACTTGTTGGGTACAAGCGGCGTGATGGGTGTTCGTCCGGGTACTGTGCCGGATAGCTCCCTGGGATGGGAAAACACCGAGACATGGAACGTAGGTGTAGACTTCGGCTTCCTGAACAACCGCATCACCGGTACTATCGAATGGTATCAGCAGAATACTACGGACTTGTTGCTGGGTGTACATCTGCCTTCTACTTCCGGTTACTCCAATTCTTACCTGACCAATCGCGGAGCTACCCGAAACCGTGGTCTGGAATTCAATGTGACTACAGTGAATATCGAAGGCGACGGACAGGACAAACTCTCTTGGTCAACCGACTTAAACATCTTCGGCAACCGTAACAAAATCATGGATCTTGGCGAAGGAGTGGAATTTGACAAGGATGCCGGATTCTTCTTGGGACAAGACAGATACGTGATCTACTCTTACGAACACGACGGTCTGTGGCAAGATACTCCCGAAGACCGTGCGCTGGCAGAAACATTCGGCTATGCCACTTCCGGTGCCAACTCCGTCATCGGTACGGTCAAGATCAAGAACCACCACATCGACTATGAGGAAGACGGCATCACTCCGAAAGCCAAACAGATCATCAACGAAGACGATAAAGTATTTATCGGTCGCCGTGCCCCGAAGTTCGAGGGAGGTATCAACAACCGCTTTGCATGGAAAGGCTTCGACCTTTCATTCTTATGGACATTCCGTTATGGCGGAACGATCACTTCCGACATGCACAACGGCTGGATGAACACATTGCAAGGAGGATACAACAACCTGAACATCGACTACTGGACACCGGACAACACCACCGCCCGCTGGCCGAAACCTACCACCGCTACGGTTTCCAACAAAGGACTGCTGGCACGCTACGACGGTTCCTACCTGAAACTGAGAAACATCACGTTAGGATATAACATCCCCAAGACGTTCCTCTCCAAACTGAACGTACAGTCTGCCCGCGTATATGCCACCGGCTCGAACCTCTACACCTGGTTCAGCAAGGAATACCGCAAAGACGGCGGTATCGATCCGGAGACTACAAGCACCATCAACCTGAAGACGCCTCCTACACGCTCGTTCGTGTTCGGACTGAATTTAACTTTCTAATTTAATCATCGAATAATAGCCAAATAGATATGAAAAATATATTATCAACTCTTGCCTTGTCATCGCTTGTTTTGCTGGCAACCGGTTGTTCCGATTTTCTGGAAGAAGAGAACCACTCGAATGTGATGCAGGATTTCATGGCAACGCCTGCCGGATTCAGCATGGCTCTGAACTCTGTATATGCCAACGTACGTTCCACGTATAGCGCCGAAGAAGGTATTCACGGTCTGATGAATCCGGGAACGGACGAATTGAAGAACAACATCGGAGGCAGCAACCGCTGTGCCGACCTTGCCAACTACGACCTGGAGAAGTATAATGCCAACAACGAATATCCAAGGAAGTTGTGGAACGATGCCTATATCCACATCAACACCCTGAACTACATGATTGAGAATGCGGACAAAGTAGACGTCACCACCACCGTACTGACTGCCGCACAACGCGACCAATACTTAGGCGAAGCCTACTTCATGCGGGCTTACAACTACTTCCACTTGGTAGAGCAATTCGGCGACGTCACCCTGACTACCACCTACAATGCTTCTCCCGGTACTTCCGCCGAACGTCACGACATGGTACGCGTTTACGAAGAGGTCATCATCCCCGACCTGCTGAATGCCGTCAGACTCTGTTCGCCCAGTCCACAACTGAACAGTCTGGAGTCCGGCCGTGCTTCTGCCGCTGCCGCCCGCCACTTGCTGTCACGCGTTTATCTGACCTTAGGATGGGTGTTCGATAAAGACCCTGCCAATCCAGCTTACAAAGGAAACACGCAGACGAAGTACTATAACACCACTAAGGCAAAGGAATATTATCAGAAAGCTTACGAAATGGCAACCGGACTGATTGCCGATGCGCCCTCCTTGGGACTGAAGCTGATGGACAACTTTGCCGATGTCTTCGATGAAGCCAACGACGCTCCTTCCGGCAAGAACAAGGAAGAGCTGTTCGTAGCCCGTATGGACTGGGACGATGACAACACGTTCGGCGGACGCAGTACGCTGAACCATTACTTCGTGAACGGTTACGACCAGTATCTCGGCGAACGTAACATCAACGACGGACGTTGCTACTCCTGGATCAACCCGACCGGATACACCTATAACGCCTTCAACAACCGCGACATGGACACGCGTTACAAAGCAACTTTCCAGACCGTATGGTATGCCACCAAGACTCAGAAGGGCGGAGAGGTCAACTATGTCATCGACGGCAAGGACGAACACTTCCAATGGGATTATACCGTTGTCGGCGATACGGCGATGTACTATCCGGGTTATTACATGTCCGCTGAGGAAATCCGTGCCAAGACGCAGAACCGTGCCGGCAACCACTATCTGATCTTTACGCCCGACGCCTACAACGGCCGTGCCATTTTCCCGACCATCATGAAGTTCCTGGACCGTACGCGTGCCATTCCGAACGACAACACGGACCGTTCTTATATCATCTACCGTTTAGGCGAGACTTACCTGCTGGCTGCCGAGGCTGCATTCAAGTTGGGTGACAATACGAACGCCGCCAAATACATCAACGTGATCAGAGAGCGTGCCCGCGACAAGCAAGTCGGTACAGCAGGCGCATTGGATATCACCCCAAGCGATGTCACCCTCGACTTCATCCTCGAAGAACGTACCCGCGAACTGCTTGCAGAACACTGCCGCTGGGCAGACTTGGCACGTACCGGAACATTGATCGAACGTGTACGCAAGTATGACGACGGCAAAGCTCATGCGAACATCACGGAAGACAGACACTGGTTGCGTCCCATCCCGCAGCAGATGATCGACCGCGTGACGACCGGCGAACGTTATCCGCAAAACGAAGGATGGTGATAGATATATAAGTCTGAATAATTTAAGTTTCGCAAGCTCAACTTCTTAGTTGACAAGAGTAAAGTTAACAAGTTTACAAGGAAGACAGTACTGGTTATAATTCTTAGTTTGATGACAAACAAGCATTTTTTCCTTGTCACCTCGTTTCTTCATTACCTTGTTACCTACAAAAGTTGAGCTTGCAAACTTTGAATAAGTAACTGTATAACTGTATATAAATTGTACTCCTTAGAGGAACCGATAGATGAACTTCAAAATAAAACAAAAAAATCGTTTTTACCTTTAGGCTTGTTAGAACCTCATCTATATTTGTATTTTATCATCTATATTTGTATTTAATAAGCATTAAGGTTATAACATTATTCAGATAGGAAATAGTAAGGGGATAATACTTCCTTCTGAAAGCTGAAAGAAGACACATAAGTTACCATAATCACGATAAAACATTATCTTTGCAGAAGATAGGCAGCACCCGGCAGTGATGAGCAAGCTCCCCATTGCCCTCGTTTGCACTATCTTTGCCGTAACTAATAAGTCCAATATACAGAAATATGAAGAACAGACATTGCCTTTTCAGCATCGTATTACTGACCTGCATCTTATGCTGTCTTTCACACCCAGCCCACGCATACAGCCTGCGACAATTCTCCAACAAAGAGGGACTGTCCAACAGCGCCATCCTCTCGCTCTACCAAGACCACCAAGGCACCATCTGGATCGGCTCGTGCGACGGACTGAACATCTTCGACGGCAACAGCCTGTACATGTACAACCCCGTCAACTCCTCCAAAGCGATACTGTCCGGCAACATGATCAGCCGCATCATGGAAGCCGAAAAAGATATTCTGTGGATTCAGACCAACTACGGACTCGACCGGATCGATCTCAAACAGCAGATCTGCCAAAGCTTCGCCGACTTCAAGGACAAGAACTACATGGCAAAAAGCAACAACAACGACCTCTTTATCGTGAAAGACGACGGATATCTCTACTGCATCCCGCAAGGGCAACATGCTTTCCAGAAACTGGACGTCCCGCGCGTCTCGTTCGCCCACATACTTTCCGTCGCCATAGACGCAGACAACGTCTTGTGGATATTCACCTCCGATAACGACACCCGAAGTTACCGGATAAACAAGGCGGCGGAAAACATCACCCTGACACCCGAAAACCTCTTCAAACACCAGGAAAAACTGCTATGGGCATTCTCGGAAGAGCGTTTAGCCTACTTCATCGACGAAACCTACTCGCTCTACGAATACGATTTCAGCAATCAGCAGCAATACTTCATTGCCGACCTGAAGACGGAGATCGAAACGCGCGGAGAAGTCTCCTCCATTATCAAACAGCAGAACGACTACTACATCGGATTCAAAAACAGCGGGTTAATCGTACTGAAATACATGCCCGAACAGAAAATAAAATACCAGATGCAGTCCACCGAGATTCATTCCGGCATCTTCTGCCTGATGAAAGACAGATTTCAGGACATCGTCTGGATCGGTACGGACGGACAAGGCGTATATATGTACTTCAACAACGCCTTCTCCATCACCAATACCCTGCTCGACACGCCCGTATATCAGATAAACAACCCCGTACGCGCCCTATATCACGACCACGAACAGACCCTATGGATAGGAACCAAAGGAGGAGGAATACTGCGCATCAAGGCATACTCGCCCGAAAACAGCGCGCCGGAAGCGTTCGACCACATCACCAGCAGCAACAGTACACTGACCGACAACTCCGTCTACTGCTTTGCCCCCAGCACCGCCGACCGGCTATGGATAGGCACCGAAAACGGTATCAACTATTACTCGTACAAAGACAAGCAGATCAGGGAGTTTCCCGTAACAGCCAAAGGCGAAAAAGTGAAATACGTGCACTCCATCAACCAACTGAACGATTCCACCCTATGGGTGGCAACCGTGGGAGAAGGCATCGTGAAAATCACGTTAGACGGCAACAGTGCATCCCCTGCCGCAAAGTACGCCGACAGAATCACGCTGGACAACGGGCGTATGGCATCCAATTACTTTTTCACCTCTTTCCTGGAAAACGATTCCACCCTGTGGTTCGGCAACCGCGGATACGGAGCCTACAAGCTCGACACGCGGACCGGCTGCCTGACGCCATACAGCTTCGACAATGTGGTGAACAGTCAGACGGTCAACGACATATTCTCCATCTATAAGAACGAGAAAGGCTACTGGCTGGGCACCAGTTCAGGCCTACTCCACTTCGATCAAGACAATTCGCCCCATCACGACAGGGCCGCCCTCTTCCTGAACAATACCGTACACGGGATTCTGGAAGACAATCAGAGCAATCTCTGGATAAGCACCAATCGGGGATTGGTAAGATTCAACCCGCAGACCCATACCGGACAGACCTACAACCGTGAGAATGGCTTGGCCGTCACCGAGTTCAGCGACGGCGCTTTCCATCAGGACAAGCGGACGGGCACGCTGTTCTTCGGAGGAACAAACGGATTTGTGACCGTGAAGTCCAACACCTACATCATGGAAGACTACATGCCACAGATACACCTGAAAGGATTGACCATCTTCGGAAAAGAGTACAACATCCATGACTTCGTCTCCGAAAAGAAAGAAACACTGACACTGCAACTGGATTACAGCCAAAACTTCTTCTGCATCAACTTCATGGCAGTGGACTACATCAACGGCAACAACTACTCCTTCTCCTATAAGCTGGAGGAGGTCAGCGACCACTGGATAGAGAGCGGAACATCTGCCAACGCCATATTTTCCAACCTCTCGCCCGGCAAGTACACCCTGTTAGTGAAGTACAAAAACAACACCAACGAACAGGAAAGCCGCCCCCAAACCCTGTTCATCTACATCACTCCCCCCTGGTATCTAAACTACTGGGCATACGGAGTATATTTCCTGCTGGCCGCTTCGCTCTGCCTGCTGCTGGTCTACCAGTTTATCCAAAAATACCGCCGCAAGCAGCACCATATTATCGAAAAGATGAATCGGGAAAAAAAGGAGGAAATCTATGAATCGAAACTTCGTTTCTTCACCAACATCACGCATGAGTTCTGCACTCCCCTAACCCTGATCTATGGCCCGTGCGAGAAGATACTTGCCTATCCGAACGCCGACCCGTACATCCGCAAATACGGACAGATGATACGGCAGAATACCGAACGGCTGAACAGCCTGATTCTCGAGTTGCTCGAGTTCCGCAAACTGGAGACGGGCAACAAGGCGCTTTCCATCCAGCGCTTATCCGTATCGGACAAGATAAGGAACATAGCCGAGTCGTTCGGAGAATTGGCGGAGAACCGTAAGTTGAACTACCGGTTGGATATACAGCCCGACGTGCTGTGGAACACGGATATCAGTTGTTTCAACAAGATAGCCAACAACCTGATATCGAACGCCTTCAAATATACACCGGAAGAAGGAACCATCACCGTCGGACTGAAAACGGAAGACGGCAGCCTCATCATCCGTATCTCCAACTCCGGCAAGGGAATAGCCAAGGAGAATCTTGCCAAGATATTCGACCGCTACAAGATATTGGATTCCTTCGAAATGAACGGAACCAACTCGCGAAACGGTCTCGGACTGGCCATATGCAAAAGCATGACTACCCTGCTGAACGGGCAAATCACCGTCGACAGTACGCCCAACGAACTGACAACCTTCACTGTGACCCTACCGGAGCCGCCGCTCACGAAGCAGGAAGCACCGCAGGAAGTGTATGAGAACACGGCATTGAGCATGAATGACGAACCCGTGGAACTGAAAAAAACGGTTACGGCATTCGATGCTTCCAAAGAAACCATCATGATCATCGACGATGATCCCTCCATGTTGTGGTTCGTTTCGGAGATATTTGTCGAGAAGTATAATGTGGTGTCTTTCAGCAACGCCAAAGAAGCCTTGGACAGCCTGGAATTAAAGCAACCGGACTTAATCATCTCAGACGTCATGATGCCCGAAATTGACGGGCTCTCCTTCGCCCAACAGATAAAGCAGAATAAATTGTGGAGCCACATACCGTTGATCCTGCTGTCCGCCCTGCGCAATGAAGACGAGCAGGTGAAAGGCATCGAATCGGGAGCGGAAGCCTACGTCACGAAACCTTTCAACGTGAAATACCTGGAGCAGATAGTCTACCGGTTGCTCAAACGCAAACTGGACCTGAAGGAATATTACAGTTCCATATTCAGTTCCGTCAAGATAGAAAACGGCAATTGTATCCATAAGGAAGACCAGGAATTCCTGGACAAGATAACGGAGACCATAGAGAAGAATATCAGCAATCCCGACTTGTCCGTCGAATTGCTGAGCAGCGAGTTAGGGTATAGTACCCGCCAGTTCTACCGGAAACTGAAACCCATCACCGAGAAGTCGCCCGCCGACATCATCAAGGAGTATCGCCTGACGATGGCGGAACGTTTGCTACTGACCCGCAACCTCACCATCGAAGAGATTATGGATCAGACGGGATTCAACAACCGAGGTACTTTCTACAAGTTGTTCACTGCACGCTACGGCATGCCTCCGCGGCAGTACAAAGAACAGCAGAAGGAGAGCGTGAAGAAGAAATAAAAAGAACTCCTAATATTGCTTGTGTTGCCCTAAAACAAGCAATGTTAGGAGGTAAAAGATACAACGTTAAGAAACAAAAGATACAATGTTAGGAGAAGGAAGAATGCTTCTTCACTTCCCTTTCACAATCCGTTTGATGTCATTCAGTTTATTCAGCGCCTCCAGCGGCGTCAGGTTATTCACATCCAGCGTCAGTATCTCGTCGCGTATCTGACAGAGTACCGGGTCATCCAACTGAAAGAAACTGAGTTGCATGCCGCCATGTGCCCCTCCCGCTTCCACGATCGGCTTACCGACGATGCCTTGCTGGCGATTGTCCTTCTCCAGCTGTTTCAGGATGTCATTCGCACGTTTGACGATGCTTTTCGGCATGCCTGCCATCTTTGCCACATGGATACCGAAAGAGTGTTCGCTACCGCCACGCTCCAACTTACGCAGGAAAATGACCTTGTTATCCACCTCCTTGACGGAGACGTTGTAGTTTTTAATGCGGCTGAAACTCTTTTCCATCTCATTCAGTTCGTGATAGTGCGTGGCAAATAAAGTACGCGCCTTTGCCTTGGGATGCTCGTGAATGTGCTCCACAATCGCCCAAGCGATGGAAATGCCGTCGTATGTAGAGGTTCCCCGCCCCAACTCGTCAAAAAGCACCAGGCTGCGTGGAGAGAGATTGTTCAAGATGTCGGCAGCTTCATTCATCTCTACCATAAAGGTAGATTCGCCGACGGAAATATTATCACTGGCCCCCACGCGGGTAAATATCTTGTCCACCAATCCGATATGTGCACTCTCTGCGGGTACGAAACAGCCTATCTGCGCCAGCAACGTTATCAGTGCCGTCTGCCTCAACAATGCCGACTTACCCGCCATGTTCGGACCAGTGATGATAATAATCTGTTGCGAACTGCTGTCCAGCATCACATCGTTGGCTATGTACTTCTCTCCTATCGGCAACTGTTTCTCAATCACCGGATGGCGTCCCTGACGAATATCCAACACATCATTATCTTCAACGACAGGGCGGATATAGCTGTTCTCACGCGCTACGTTGGCAAACGAAAGCAGACAGTCCAAACGAGCAATCTGGGTTGCATTGACCTGAATGTCAGGTATGAACTCGTTCAAGGCTTGCACCAATTCCGTATAGAGTTGAGTCTCCAGTATCAGTATTTTGTCTTCGGCTCCCAATATTTTCTCTTCATACTCCTTGAGCTCTTGGGTGATATATCGTTCCGCATTTGCCAGGGTCTGCTTGCGTATCCACTCCTGCGGCACTTTATCTTTATGCGTATTTCGCACCTCGATGTAATAACCGAATACATTGTTGTAACCGATCTTCAGGCTGGGGATTTCCGTCAGTTCACTCTCCCTTTGCTGTATCTGCAACAGGTAATCTTTGCCTGAATAGGCTATCTGACGCAGTTCATCCAGTTCATTGCTGACACCCGACCGGATGACACCGCCTTTGTTCACCAGCAGCGGAGGGTCGTTATTGATTTCTTTCGCTATGCGGTCGCGTATATCCTGGCAGACATTCAGCCGTTCGCCGATACGGTTCAGGCTGGCATTATCCGCTTCCAAACATGCTTTCTTGATAGGTTCTATGGCTTGAAGTGCTACCTTCAGCGCTACAACTTCGCGCGGAGAGACACGCCCTACGGCAACCTTGGAGATGATACGTTCCAAGTCACCGATCAGATGCAACTGTTCTTCTATCAACTCCTTGAAGTCGGGCTGACGGAAGAAGTATTCCACCACATTCAGCCGTTCGTTGATCGGTTGTACTTCTTTCAACGGAAACACCAACCAGCGTTTCAGCAAACGCGCCCCCATAGGACTGATGGTCTTATCAATCACATTCAGCAAGCTGCTACCTCCGTCGTTCATACTGCCCATCAACTCAAGACTGCGGACAGTGAACTTATCAAGGCGTACATATTTATCCTCTTCAATACGTGCCAGCGACGTGATGTGTCCGATCTGAGTATGCTGTGTCAGGATAAGATATTGCAAGATGGCACCCGAAGCGATAATACCGTTCTTGAGATGTTCCACTCCGAATCCCTTCAAGTTCTTCGTTTCAAAATGCTTCAATAACTTTTCGCGGGCGGTAGTCTCCGTAAACACCCAGTCGTCCAGTTCGAAAGTGAAGAACTTGCCGCCAAAATTCCCCTCGAACATGCCGCGCTTGCCTCGTTCAAAGAGTACTTCTTTCGGCGCAAAGTTGTTCAACAACTTGTCCACATAGTCATAAGGTCCTTCCGCCGTAAGAAATTCCCCCGTAGAAATATCAAGGAACGCCACGCCACACATCCCCTTACCGAAATGAACTGCAGCAAGAAAATTGTTTTCGCGATAGTTCAGCACATTATCATTGATAGAAACGCCCGGAGTCACCAGTTCCGTAATGCCTCGCTTCACCAGTTTCTTGGTCAGCTTAGGATCTTCCAGCTGATCGCAAATGGCCACGCGCTTACCTGCACGCACCAGTTTAGGCAGATATGTATCCAGTGCATGATGTGGGAACCCTGCCATTTCGATTGTTTTTCCTTTGCCATTGGCACGTTTAGTCAAGGTGATTCCCAGTATTTCGGCTGCAACAATCGCATCAGTGGAATAAGTTTCATAAAAGTCGCCGCAACGAAACAGCATAACGGCATCTGGATGTTTGGCTTTCAAGTCCAGAAACTGCTTCATCATCGGAGTGAGGACAATATCTTCGTTCATGCAAAGCTTATCTTTATTATATTTTGATTGATGAGACAAAGATAATTCTTTTTTAGAAAACAAGCTTTGAGAGTGTTTAAATCCTTAGTAAGCCTTAACAAAAGCATTCTTTTTGCTAAAACATGTTATAAAACACACTTTTTTATTTGCTTTATTTGGAGAATAGCAAAAAGTCCGTACCTTTGCAATGTGTTTTTCATAGTATTAGATTTAAGGTTAACAAAGGTTGGAGTACAGCGGTACTCCTTTTTTTATGCCTATACGTTAAAGGAACTCTCACATTTTTAGGATTTTGGAAATATCGGAAACAGTTATTATTTTATTTGATTCTGGTGCCAATAGTTATGATTTGCTTTCTTTTATATCTTTGAACCATTGGAAACAGCGAACCATATAACAAAATTCGATGGAAGAATATACATTCTGCATATTTAATAATATTGATCCCTCATCTCATGAGAACCATGGGACTTTCAAACTCTTTTCCATCTTTTCTAAAAACATACTACAAAGTATCCTCAATATAATAGTCCTACAAGATTATTCATAAGACTATCATAATCTGATAATTACAGATTATCAATATCTTCTATCTGCAATCCACTGCATCGGGCTATTACTTCCGTAGGAATACCTTCCGATTTCATTCTCAAAGCCATTTCTCGTTTTTCTTCCGCACGTCCCTCTGCACGCCCTTCTGCACATTCAGTATTGATATTGTCTCTCAGAATAACCACATTGTCCAAATGCCTATAATAAGCCTCCAACTCCGATTTGGAGAGTTTGTCCAAGTTTAGCTTCTCTCTGGCTTCCGGCAAACCGGGTGCCAACGCATCTTCCGGGATTTCGCCGGTATTAAGAAGTAACTTTCGCCACGATGGATATATTCGGTCACTAATTTGGAAGTGCCGAAGAGCATGCGCTGGAAGTAGGCATACTCATTTATGAAAAGAATCAAGGTAAAATTCTAATTTTTCCCCCTATGTTTGTTCCGTTCAGAACGCTTCATTATTATACGCCCACCTATGTGGAACACGTGCTTCACCATTGTGGTTCACCAGCTCCACAATGGTGAAGCACGTGTTCCACATAGGTGGGTTACAATATAACATTGATCATCAACATAATGATCTCGCTTTGTTATAACAAAAAGAAAGGAGAGAAAACGAATGTTCCCCTTTCCTTACGACGGCAAGAACAACCCTATAAAAACAGGATTATTACCCCTTCTTCCTTAAACCGGATTATTGGCAGATTATTACCTTTATTGCCTATATATGAATCCGTTAAATATAAATAAATATATATATAAACAACCAGGGTGTAGGTAAATTTACCTACACCCTGGTTACACCCTGCCTACACCATACATATCACCCTGTCATACAGAAACATACACGAGATGTAGGCAGAAATACAAAAACTCCATGTATGCGCGCGAAAGCGCGCGTACGAGCAGAGAATATCCACATTAAATTAAAATAGAGTACGTACATACATTATAAAGTATACACACATACATTATAAAGTATGCACACACATTAAAGACAAAAAAGAGAGAAACAGACAGATCAAACTTCTTCTCCCTTCAACGTTGCCGAACTGGACTCGGTAATCTTCACCATCACCAGATCGCCCACACGATGTGTTCCACGATCAAATACCACCACGCGGTTCTGTTCCGTACGTCCCACCAGCTGTTCGCGCGAACGTTTGGAAACTCCTTCCACCAGCACTTCATACGTCTTGCCGACGCAACGGGCATTCGCTTCTGCCGAAAGACGGTTCTGCAAAGCGATTATCTCATTCAGACGACGTATCTTCACCTCTTCAGGAATATCGTCCAGCAGATGTTTGGAAGCATACGTACCCGGACGCTCGGAATACTTGAACATGAAAGCGGAATCGTAACCGCAAGCCTCCATCAAAGAAAGGGAAAGCTGATGGTCTTCCTCCGTTTCAGAATGAAAACCGGAGAAAATATCGGTAGACAAGCCGCAATCGGGAATGATGCGGCGAATAGCATCCACACGCTCCAGATACCACTCACGGGTATATTTGCGGTTCATCAACTTCAGAATACGCGAACTTCCGCTCTGCACCGGCAGATGGATATGCTTGCACACATTGGGAACTTGGGCTATCACCTCCAACGTTTCATCGCTCATATCCTTCGGATGGGATGTACTGAAACGGATACGCATACCTGGTGCAGCTTCAGCCACGATGCGAAGCAACATGGGGAAAGTGACCACTCCGCCGTCCGGACGCTCAAAACGGTAAGAGTTGACGTTCTGTCCCAAGAGGGTAACTTCTTTATAACCTTTTGCCACCAAGTCGGACACTTCACCCAAGATGCTTTCTACGTCACGACTACGCTCCCGACCGCGGGTATAGGGAACAATGCAATACGTACAGAAGTTATTGCAACCGCGCATGATAGATACGAATCCTGAAACGCGGTTACCGCAAATGCGCGAAGGAATGATGTCCCGATAAGTCTCCGTAGTAGACAGTTCTACATTGATCGCTTTCTCGCCTGCCTCCACAGCGGCAATCAGGTCGGGAAGAGTGAGATAAGCATCCGGACCTGCCACCAGATCGACGTGATGATTGGCAATCAGGTCTTCTTTCACCCGCTCCGCCATGCAGCCCAATACGCCCACAATCAGATGGCGTTTCTTCTTCTTGAGCGAATGGAAGAACTCCAGCCGATTCAGGATCTTCTGTTCGGCATTGTCACGGATGGAACAAGTATTCATAAACACTGCATCCGCCTCTTCCAGCGTGTCTGCTACGGTATATCCCGCCATCTGCATCACAGAAGCGATTACTTCACTGTCTGCCACGTTCATCTGGCAGCCGTAGGTTTCGATGAACAACTTCTTGTTGACATCGGTAGTTGCAGATTTAAAGTCTGCTCCCGTCATATTTTCCATAAATTCTTTGTTTTTTAGTCCACCACAGAAAATACAGATCAGTACAAATTGATTATTGAATTTTCTGCCGAATCCTCGGCAACTTCCCGTCTTGCAAAGAGTAATTGTCTCATTTTGCAAAAGAAATCCGTATCGATCCGCATAATTCTACGATGAAAGAGTTTCCGCCGCAAAGATACGCCTTCGCCTCCAAACTAAAGACGAAACAAGAGGAAAATAACATCTGATAGTGGACATTTTGATGTGTTTCTGATAATTAATGTTAAGGGAGTGAACATTTTTGTGGCTGTTATTTGGTGTAAACGGAAATATTTCACAATTTTGTAAACGAAAGAAACATTAGATTTTTTCATAGTTAAGGTTTAGGTTAAAAAGAATAAGGGGAGTTGTGAAACTGCCCTTTTTTTTCATCTCTCCAAACAGACTGTCATCCCCATTATTTAATTACTTTCAAGGCGATTATTAATTACCTTCAAAATAGGTTCTAATTCAGATTATTTAATTACCTTTGGCGATAAATAAATCAGAAACAATATGGAAGACATATTACAGTTCCTGTTTATCGCAGGTTTCATCATCATCAGTATTGTCGGACAACTCAAAAAAGAGAGCAAAAAAAGCACCGACAATCAATTTGACACCCCTTTGCCGGAAGAAGAGATTGACGAAGATGCAATGCCCGTCCCGCAAAGTTGGGGAAGACCTTATGCTGACCATACTACGGAAAAGCTGCCTCCCAAAGTAGTTCACAAGCTTACGGCTTCCCCACGTACAGCCCCTCCGAAAAAAGTATCCCCTTCTCCTCCACCTGCCCCGCAGGCGTCTGACAGTAATCCCGATTATTCCATCCATTCGGTGGAGGAAGCGCGGAAAGCCATCATCTGGTCGGAAATACTGCGAAACAAATGGACGGCGGAGACATAGCAATATCAACACAGGATGAAACTCCCATTTGCCATGCAAAGAACTTTCGCCTGCAAATCATGAGTTTTCATACCGAAAAAAATAATTAATTATGGCACTCAATTACATCTCGGCAGCAGAAGCTGCAAGCCTGATCAAACATGGCTACAACATCGGCTTGAGCGGATTTACTCCCGCAGGAACAGCCAAAGCCGTTACGGCTGAATTAGCAAAAATAGCGGAAGCAGAACACGCCAAAGGAAATCCTTTCCAGATAGGCATCTTCACCGGTGCATCGACGGGGGATTCCTGCGACGGTATACTCTCGCGTGTCAAAGCCATCCGCTACCGTGCTCCTTACACCACTAATGTCGATTTTCGTAAGGCGGTGAACAATGGAGAGATTGCCTATAATGATATCCACTTGTCGCAAATGGCGCAAGAGGTTCGCTACGGCTTCATGGGTAAAGTGAACATCGCCATCATCGAAGCCTGCGAAGTGACCGAAGACGGAAAAATCTATCTGACTGCGGCCGGAGGTATCTCACCCACCGTTTGCCGCCTTGCCGACCAGATCATCGTGGAACTGAATGCCGCCCACAGCAAAAACGCAATGGGATTGCATGACGTATATGAACTGCTCGACCCACCTTACCGTCGCGAGATACCTATCTACAAGTCAAGTGACCGGATCGGACAACCGTATATTCAGGTAGACCCGAAGAAGATTGTTGGCGTGGTGGAAACCAACTGGCCGGACGAAGCCCGCGGCTTTGCGGATGCCGACCCGTTGACAGACAAAATCGGGCAGAACGTAGCCGACTTCTTAGCTGCCGATATGAAACGGGGCATCATCCCGCCGACGTTCCTGCCGCTGCAATCGGGCGTAGGAAACATTGCCAATGCCGTACTCGGCGCACTGGGACGTGACAAGACGATTCCGGCATTCGAGATGTACACAGAAGTCATACAGAACTCAGTCATCGGATTGATTCGCGACGGTCGTGTGAAGTTTGGCAGTGCTTGTTCACTGACCGTCACGAACGACTGCCTGCAAGGTATTTATGATGATATGGACTTCTTCCGCGACAAATTGGTGCTCCGCCCGTCAGAGATTTCCAACAATCCGGAAGTGATTCGCCGCCTGGGTGTCATCTCCATCAACACTGCCATCGAAGCGGACCTCTACGGAAACGTAAACTCCACGCATATCGGTGGTACGAAGATGATGAATGGTATCGGCGGTTCGGGCGACTTCACGCGCAATGCTTACATTTCCATCTTCACTTGTCCGTCCGTTGCCAAAGAAGGAAAGATCAGTGCTATCGTACCGATGGTATCGCATGCCGACCACAGCGAGCATGATGTCAACATCATCGTCACTGAACAAGGTGTTGCCGACCTGCGCGGCAAGAGCCCGAAGCAGCGCGCACAAGCCATTATCGAAAACTGCGTACACCCCGACTACAAGAATATCTTATGGGATTATCTGAAACTGACCGACGGAAAATCTCAAACGCCGCATGCCCTCCGCGCCGCATTAGGAATGCATGCCGAACTGGCTAAAAGCGGAGATATGAGAAATGTAGACTGGGCGCAATATAAATGAGTGACAAGTGACAAGCTACGAGTGACAAGTGGGTAAGCTACTTGTAACTTATAGCTTGTAACTCGTAGCTTGTAACTTGTAGCTTGTAACTTGTAACTCATTACTTTATCACTTCATCGCATATAGCATCCTGAAAAGCACGCGCCTTAGCTCCCGAAAGCACATTCTGGTTCATAATGGCAAAAGCAATCAGATGCCCGTTTGCAGCATGCAGATAACCTGCCAGACAATTGATTGCCGTAAAAGAACCGGTTTTGGCATGCACATTCTTATAAGAGGGTGTCCCACGTCGCATACGATACCTCAACGTTCCATCCACGCCACCGATGGGTAGTGCTTTATATAACTTCTGAAAAATATCCGTACGCGAATAGGCAAACTTAAGAAAAGCGACCAGCAGGTCGGGAGAGATATAGTTGTAATTGGAAAGCCCGCAACCGTCTGCCAACTTATAATTATCCGCATCTTCCCCCAATACCTTTATCTGTCGGCGGATGGCGGCAAGTCCATCTTCATCGGAGATCCACTTCCTGCCGGTGAACTGTGCTCCCAAGCGGCAAAGCAATGCCTCGGCATTCAGGTTATCGCTCTCTTTCATGATCTGATTGACTACCTCCTGAACAGGGGTTTCAAACAGTGCCATTTGCACTGAAAGACTATCCTTTTGCAACTCACGGAAAGCATAACCTGCAGGACACTGAACACCTTTCGCCTGCAGGCGTTCAAGAAACGTATGCATGAAGAAGTCCTGTGAAGAATAGAGGTTCACTGTGCCCGTCTGCCTGTTTTTCACATTTCCTTTGACGACCAACGTATTACCATTCTGCAACCAGTTGCGGGAAACACTGAAACGTCCGGCAGAAGGGGTATGGGATTCGGTTTCATTCACTACAGTGTAATAAGAAGAGACCGGAACACACTCTACGCTTGCCGTATCTCCCTTCATTCCTGGAGACGCGGTTACGGTCACTACACCCTTGTTCAGCATCAGCGGCGAGAGATAGGGTTGATAAGAAGCCGGCGTATCGTCCCACGCCCAGCCACTGCCCCAATAGATGGAGTCTTTCATGGAGACATCGCCATACACATTGCCCGCAACGACCGAAAAAGGGAAACGCCCCACTGTGTTCACAAGCGAATCCAAAGCCTCCTCATCAAACTCCGGATCGTAGCCGCCGACAACATACAAATCCCCCTTCAACGTGTCCTGTTCGATCGCTCCCCGATACCACACCTCTGTCCGGAAAGGTTCGTCTGCCTCGGGACGGGAAAGGGCAGTGATGGTAGTCAACAGTTTCATCGTGGAAGCGGGGCGGGAAAGCTTGTCCGACTGATAAGCATACAACGGCTTCCCGTCGGTCAAGTCGTATATAGAGATACCGACATGGGAACCGGCAGGAAGTTTATACTTGATCAGGGTATCCAGACGGGAAGAGAGACGCGCACTCCCATTCTGTCCCCACAATGCGGCAGAAATAAAGAGGAGAGAAAAAACAAGCAATAAAAAAAGTTTCTTTGTGTTCATTCTATTCTTTGTGTTCATTCTAAAAAAATCCTTCGTGTTCATTCCTCTACTGATACTTATCATATTTCTGCCGGATGTGTTTTGACAATAAGAGATAAATCATTTGTAATTACAACGCCTCTTTGAAGATTTCCGAAACCGTGGGGTGTGGGAAGATGATCTTCTTCCATTCCGCAACGGTCAGTTTCAACTCGATCGCCATCCCTGCCAGCGTGATGATTTCGGAAGCCGGATTGCCCAGTACATGTGCACCCAATATGGTGTCATCCTCTGCTATCAGAAGTTTGCAGACGCCGTTCACTCCTTCATTTTCAGCCACAAAACGACCGCTGTAAGCCATCGGAAGTTTCACTGCGCGATAAACAACGCCTTTCGCCTGCAAAGCCTCTTCAGTCTGCCCTATCCCCGCTATCTCAGGATTGGTGTACACCACACCGGGAATCGCCCGATAGCTCATGACATCTTCTTTACCCAAAATGGTATGTACGACAACTTCCGCCTCACGCACCGCCGTGTGGGCAAGTAAGGAGAACCCTGTCAGGTCGCCACACACATATACACCCGGAACGGAACTCCGCATCTGCCCATCGACGCAGATACTTCCCCGTTCCGTTTTCTGCAAGTTCAAATTTTCGAGACCGAAACCTTTCCTAACCGGACGGCGACCTACACTCAACAGAAGCCGGTCAGCAAGTACGGTACCGACTTCTCTGGCATTCTCATAATGGACTTGCACCTGTTTTTTCTCCTCTTCGCAAGAGACTTCGGCAACGGATACCACCTTAGTACCCAGCATGAACTTGACACCCCGTTTGGCATATTCGGCACGCAGCAGGGCGGACAGTTCTTTATCCATGCCTCCAAGAATCTCATCAAGCATCTCAATGACAGTGACCTGCACGCCCAGGCTATTGAAAAACGAGGCGAACTCCATACCGATCACCCCGCCACCGATAATGGCAAGCGATGCGGGCAGTTCCTTACTGTCCAGCGCGTCACGGTGGGTCCAGAAAGGCACGGTGTCCGTACCGGGAATGGGAGGAATAAAGGTTTCCGAACCGGTGCAGAGAATGAGGTTCTCGCATTCGTAGGTTTCATCGCCGCACTGCACGGTGTTCTTGTCGACGATGACGGCTTCTCCCTGCACGATGTTCACTCCGTGGGCGGTCAGTTTACCCTTGACACCCAACACTAACTTGCGCACCACTTTCTGTTTGCGAGCTATGATTTTGGACAGGTCGAACGAGACTTCATCCACTTTGACTGCATACTTTGAGGCATGGCGCGCGGCATCGTACGTCTTCGCCGAATACAACAGCGTCTTGGTGGGAATGCAGCCTTCGTTCAGACAGACACCGCCCAGACTTTGCTTTTCGAACAACACTACGCTCAATCCGGCTTTTCCGGCAGCTTCGGCGGCAGTATATCCCGCAGGACCTCCGCCGATAATGGCAACTTGGTATTTCATAGTTTCTCTGATTTATAAACTGCCTGCAAGTTAATAAAAACCTCCCTTATCTGCACAAAAGAAAAGAGGTTTCTTCACTTTTTTCGTTCTATACTTACCTGTGCACATTTTGCCCTCATAATCATGTCTACACTTTTGGGGACACAAACGTGAACTTTACACCTCTAAAACCATTAGCACATTTAACTGAAATCCATTGTCTTTTCTTCGCACATGCGTTCTTGGAGCATCTTAACGAACATCTCCTCCTTCACAGGCAATAGCACGGCACACTTTTCCTTCGCTCCGTACTTTACCAACACATAACGCATTATGGCAAAGCCCCCGATCTTCATCGATGAAGTCTGCTCTACAGAAAGAATATCCTTCAGAAGAATATCTTTCGGACGGGTGAAGCGCCCGAAATAGAGCACAAGACGACCGTCCGCCGTCAGTGTATAGGTAGTATGGATAAGACGCTCGATAGAAATCACGAGCAGCAACATGAAAACAACAGTCAATACAGCATGCCGCATCCACATCTCATGAAGAGTGACAGCTGTAGCCATCAGCAAAAACAAAAATTGCCCTATCGCCACGCGGGCATGAAAAATACGGTTCATTGAGTTTTATTTTTGCCGCTAAGATACAGTTTTCTCATGGTATCTCCAACCGATATGCAACGGGAATGAAGCCCCTCCAAACAATATTTATCGCAAAATCGTGAATTAATATACAAGAGAAGTACAAGCAAACCAGTTATTTTGTAGTTTTGCAACAAGAAAACATTTGAAATATGATTAAAGAGTTCGACTTTTTAGTAATTGGTTCCGGTATAGCCGGCATGAGCTTCGCCCTGAAAGTGGCTCACAAAGGTAAAGTAGCACTCATCTGCAAGACGGAACTGGAAGAAGCCAATACCTTCTTCGCCCAAGGAGGTATCGCTTCAGTAACCAATACGCTGGTAGACAACTTCAACAAGCATATTGAAGATACTATGATTGCGGGCGACTGGATCAGTGACCGCACTGCCGTAGAGAAAGTGGTGCGCGAAGCTCCCGGACAAATCAAGGAACTGATAAACTGGGGAGTGGAATTCGACAAAAACGAACAGGGAGACTTTGACCTGCACAAAGAAGGCGGTCATTCCGAGTTCCGCATCCTGCATCATAAGGACAACACTGGCGCTGAAATACAGCAAAGCCTCATCAAAGCCGTAAAGGCACATCCCAATATCGAAATCTTCAACCGACACTTTGCCGTAGAAATCATCACCCAGCATCACATGGGCATCATCGTAACCCGTCATACCCCGGGCATCAAATGCTACGGAGCGTACGTGCTGAACGAGGACACCGGCGAAGTGGACACTTTCCTTTCGAAAGTGACACTGATGGCTACGGGTGGCGTAGGTGCCGTCTACCGCAATACAACCAACCCGCTGGTGGCTACGGGAGACGGAATCGCTATGGTATACCGTGCCAAAGGTTCGGTGCAAGACATGGAGTTCATTCAGTTCCACCCCACTGCGCTCTATCATCCGGGCGACCGTCCCTGCTTCTTGATCACGGAGGCTATGCGCGGATATGGTGCCGTATTGCGCAATATGGGGGGCGAAGAGTTCATGCAGAAGTATGACCCCCGCCTTTCGCTTGCCCCGCGCGACATCGTGGCACGTGCCATCGACAGCGAAATGAAGCAGCGTGGCGACGAGCATGTCTATCTGGACGTTACGCACAAGAATCCGGAAGAGACCAAAAAGCATTTCCCGAACATCTATGAGAAATGCCTCAGCTTGGGCATCGATATCACCAAGGATTACATTCCTGTAGCTCCTGCCGCCCATTACCTTTGCGGTGGCATCAAGGTGAACCTGAACGGAGAGTCTTCCATCAACCGCCTGTATGCCGTAGGAGAATGTTCGTGCACCGGGTTGCACGGAGGAAACCGTCTGGCATCCAACTCGCTGATTGAAGCCGTTGTCTATGCCGATGCTGCATCCAAGCATGCCCTGAGCGTGCTCGACCGTTATGAGTTCAACCACGAAATACCGGAATGGAATGCCGAAGGAACCGTTACCAACGAAGAGATGGTGCTCATCACTCAAAGCATGAAGGAAGTGAACCAAATCATGGGTTCATACGTGGGTATCGTGCGTAGTAATCTGCGCCTGAAACGTGCCTGGGTACGTCTGGATTTGCTCTACGAAGAGACGGAAGAGCTCTTCAAGCGCAGCAAGGCGTCAAAGGAAATCTGCGAGTTACGCAACATGATCAACGTGGGTTATCTGATCACCCGCCAGGCTATGGAGCGCAAGGAAAGCCGCGGATTGCACTATACGATTGACTATCCGCACGCAAAAGAGTAAAAGCCAAACAACAAGTTACTGCCGACAACAGTGTCCTGAATATTAAGAGCCTGTTTAAATTTTATTCAGTCTTCTTTTTAGAGTTCTTTTTGAATAAAATTTAAACAGGCTCTAAAATAAAGGAATGCTTCGAGCAGAAAAAACGGAACGGGCAGAAGGTTCACAGCCTTCTGCCCGTTCGCGCTATTTGACGTTTCTTCTTGGCAGAATCTTTTGTACAGATGCAAAAAACTTCTATTTACACAGATGCAAAAAATCTTAATAGTTTTCCTTCTTCACTTCGAAGTGGGCCTGCGGATGCAAGCAAGCCGGACAAATTTCCGGAGCTTCCTTACCTACATAGATAAAGCCACAGTTGCGGCACTGCCATACCACTTCACCCTCTTTGGCGAATACGGTAGCATTCTCAATGTTGCTCACGAAAGCACGATATCTCTCTTCATGCCCTTTTTCGGCAATAGAGATATTCCGATACATGGCAGCAATTTCATGGAAACCTTCTGCTTCCGCCACATCGGCAAAATGAGGATAATCCAACGACCATTCTTCGTGTTCGCCGTCAGCGGCTGCTTTCAGATTTTCCAATGTAGTACCGATAACACCGGCCGGATAGCTTGCAGTGATTTCCACCATACCACCTTCTAAATACTTGAACATACGCTTGGCATGTTCTTTCTCCTGATCGGCTGTCTCTGTGAAGATAGCAGCTATTTGTTCATACCCCTCTTTCTTGGCTACACTTGCAAAATAAGTGTAACGCATTCTCGCTTGTGATTCTCCTGCAAATGAGGTCAACAGATTCTTTTCTGTCTGAGTACCCTTGACGCTTTTAGCCATAATTTCTGTTATTTAGTTAATAAATTGTGTATTGCCTTTCTTTCATTAAGAACGTATAAGGAAAAGAATTTGTTTAGCATATACGCACTTTTTTATTCAGGAGATTCGTCTCTATACTCAAATTTGAAGGATGGATTTACTTATACCGTAATAGCGAAAAAATCATCTCATGAGACGAATAATTTCGTTCCACGAGACAAAAAAATCCGTCCCATGAGACGATTTATTTCATCTCACGAGATGAATTTATCCGTCTCGTGAGATGAAATAAAAACAATAAAAGTGTATCAAAACCTATTTGTGACCAGTTCTGATACACCTCCTACATCATCCATCCTATTTTTTTAATAAGAAACGCTCACCGCAATGCCCGCCTCTTCCACCAGAGCAGCAATACGATCCAATTCCTTATGAGTAGCTTTACACAAATCGTGTCCGGGCGTTTCACGGTCGATGGTATAAATCATCACTTGGCGGGGGTTTATATCTTTCAAGGCTTCCAACCAAGGAAGAACATACCGGTCAGAAGTATTGTCCACATCTTTCCCCTGATAACTACCTTTCATAAACATAGTCTGAATGATACAATTCCCTTCGAAAGTTTTCAAACGCTCGATAATCTCAGTCACCGAATAGTGCGTATTAGGACGGTCTACGGTACGAATATACTCTTCATCCACCGTATCCAGTTTCAGTATATTGTTATCAACCTTGTTCAACGCATCGAATACCGCCGGACGAGAAATAAAAGTAGAATTACTCAATACGCTGACTTTGGCAGCCGGAAAATACTTGTCGCGAAGAGCCAATGTATCTTCTATGATTTCGGGAAAATGCGGATGTGACGTTGGCTCACCATTTCCGGCAAAAGTAAGCACATCGGGGTTCGGTCCGTTCCGTTGCATATCCAGCAACTTGGCTTCAAGCGCAGTACGCACCTCCTCGCGAGTAGGAAGCGGTTTTCGTGCACGATGGTCGGCATTGAAACCGCATTCGCAATAAACGCAGTCGAAAGAACACACTTTACCGTCTTCCGGCAATAAATTAATCCCTAAAGAAACTCCCAAACGGCGGGAATGAACAGGACCGAAAATGGGAGACGGATAAATAATAGTCATCATTCTTACTTTTTACAACGGACAAAATTAATGAATTCGGTGGATATAGAGGCAATTAAAAGGGAAGAAAAAGGGGTTATCGGAAGTTAAAGAAGTTATCACTTAACTTCCAATACTCCCTTTAACTCTCCAACTCCCTAAATAAAATTCCCCTCAAATCTTTATGCGCAACTGCATCTGCAAGTCTGCTTTCTTGTTTCCCGGTATCTGATCGTTGCCTGAACCGATGGATTCACGGTCCTGATAAATCGTTTGCCCGAACTTAAGGAGCAACATAAACCTTTTCCAAAAATCATAACGGGCACAGGCAGAAAAACGGAACCCGCGCCCATAGAAAGAAGGTACATAAAAGGAATAAAGCATCCCACTCTCGGAGGCGTAGATGCGAGAATCGTAATCATCCGTATGAAAATAAGTACCCTGCACAGAAAGCCTCAACGGAAAGGAAAAGACATACGAACAAGACTGTGTGAATTGATATCCCTGACTTCCCGCCAATCCCTGCGAATGAAAATGATTGTAATCAACCGTTGTTCGTAACTGAATATGCTCCGGTGAATAAGTCAACCGATAACGGAAACGATGATGATAAACCGGAAGTACTACTTCCCCACCCGTGCCCGTCACGTCTCTTTCTTTGCGTTTATAACGGTAATTGACATACATGGAGAGATTCCGCCGAAGCGAATAGAGCGACTGGAACATTACATCTACCCCCTGCGACGGTTTACTGATGCGGTACCTCCACCAAGGAAAGGAGAACATGTCCAGTGAAGCGAAAAAGCTCCAATGGCTAAACGGAGAGGCTTCCGCCGCCAAATACCAACCGTTTTCATTCTGCGGCATACTTCCCTCGCCAAAAGAACGGGCAAACATAGCCCAATAATCGTGGGCATAATATCTATGAACAATTGCCAGTTGATAACCTGTTAATACGTTATATTTCAATTGGTTTACCAGTGCATAACCTTGCTTACCAAGAGCCGCTTCACCAGTCAAGGTAAAACGGTTCAGACGATACTTGTAGTTTATGCCTGCATTATAGAAGCGATTGCCCTGCATATTGTATTTTGCGTATGTTCGTAACTTCGGTTGATAAGTATGATTAAAGAAGTAGTAAATACCTGTAAATCCAATATTTAATTTGTTCATTTCATAGTTAATATTTCCCCCTATCAGCTGCAAGGTAAAAGCATTCATCTTCTCCGCTTCCTTCTCCGTACGGTGCAGACCGGTTTTGGAAATAGAGGTAATCTTGCCCTGCTCCACTACCCCGTCCATCGAACGATGAGAGTAGAAACCGGACGCATGAAGCGCAGAAGTTATCTCTACCGTTGCCGCCGCTCCCCGGAAATAATTATATTCATCGGTCGAACTATGTTTCCGAATGCCCGTATTACTGCGATTGTCCAGTGTAGTAAGCGAATAAGTCTTTCCCAAACGAAAATCCGTACTGACTACTAACCCTTGTCCGAAACTCAGTTTATAGTTGCCCAATGCCAACGTTTTCAACCTCCCTGCATTGTGAAGCAGAAAATAAACCGAATAGTAATCATATCCTTTGCTGGAATGCAAAGCTCCGAAAGGCTCTCCGGCATCCTTCTCTGCCGTGATTCCCATCTGTAGATAGTCTCCATAGCGATAGCCATACTTCAAAGAGTGGTACATCGACGGTCCTAAATAGTTTTTCTGATATCCTTTTCGGGTATAAAAAGGTACGTCTAAACGGGTCAATACCTCTTGTTTGCCATATTTCAACAGAGTTTTCAACCGTGGAAAGGTGTTTTTTTCAGGAACCGGCATTGTGCAGACAAAAGGTGACAGTAAGTCGATGGTACGTTTATCCATATCCTTCACCAATTGTAGTTCGTAAATGGTCTGCATTTGTCCGTATATATACACATACGCCAGGATATTTTCAATCTGGATGTCCGTAAGAAATGGAAATTGCTCTAAATCACGTTTAGTAGCCACATTGATATTAACAGGTTCTTGCAGGCGGTTGGAAAGCTCTTCGAGTTCGTCTTCCCAGTTTTTTTCCTCTTCATCCATAGAGATTTGCTCTATGCTCTCTTCCCAAAGAAAGACGTTCGTATTTTGAGCTTCAAGTATAGGAGTCATTAACAGCATACTTAAAAAAACTCCTAACTTGAGTAATTTCATGTGTGTAAATCAATATATTGGGCACGAATTTACCATAAATAAGTTAACAAGGCAAGGAAAACCGTAACAATCAAACAATAATTCAACAGAAACACGTAATTTTGTGGCATGGACATGCGGCTTAACATATTCATACTAACTGTGTTCCTTCTGTTCGTAACCTTCCAATGCCATGCGCAGGAGACGAAGAAAGAAGGATATCTGGTTCCTGTATGCATATACCAAGGTGACACTATCCCCTATGTAAAATTACCCACTGTCTATATATTCAAACCGTTGAAATTCAAGAATAAGAAGCAGCTGAATGAATACAACCGACTGGTGTACAACGTAAAGAAAGTACTTCCCATCTCCAAAGAAATCAACCGTGCAGTCATCGAAACATACGAGTATCTGATGACTCTGCCCGACGAGAAAAGCCGGCAGAAGCACATAAAAGCCGTAGAGAAAAGCCTGAAAGAACAATATACTCCACGCATGAAGAAACTGACTTTCGCCCAAGGCAAGCTGTTGATAAAGTTAGTAGACCGTCAAACCAATTCCACTGGTTATGAACTGGTGAAAGCTTTCATGGGTCCTTTCAAAGCAGGGTTCTATCAGACCTTTGCCGCACTATTCGGTGCCAACTTGAAAAAACAATATGATCCTACGGGCGAAGATGCACTTACCGAACGGGTTATCTTATTGGTAGAAAGCGGACAATTATAATTATTTTTAGAGTCTGTTTAAATTTTGTTCAGCCCTCTTTTGAGAGTTCTTTTTGAAGAAAATTTAAACAGGCTCTTAGGAGTCAGAGAAGTTAAAGGAGTTATCACTGCCTTTCGCTCCGTTAGGAGTTAAAGCCGATAGCTCCCGAATCACTAATCACTCTTACTACTTCCAAACAATTTTTCCGACTTCCGGATAACTCCTTGATCGAAGCGGTTGAAACCTTGTTAGTAAACGGTTGAAAACCTGTTGACAGGAAAGTTAATTATCTAAATAGAATACTGAAATACAAAGATTTGATATTGTTTATAATGATATAAACAACTGTTTATTTCAGCTTCTTAAATAAATCCCATATCACGATACCGGCAGTTACGGATACATTCAATGAATGTTTCGTCCCATACTGCGGTATTTCGATGCAACCATCAGAATGGTCAATAACTTCCTGCTGTACGCCTTTCACTTCATTCCCCATGACTATGGCATACTTACCCGCCTTATCCAGCACCAAGTCATTCAACATGATGCTACCCTCTGCCTGCTCTACGGAATAGACTGTATATCCCTCTTTTCTGAGGTTATCAACAGTTTCAACACAGTTTTCAACATACTTCCAGTCGACAGTGAATTCAGCTCCCAAAGCCGTTTTGTGCATCTCAGGGTGGGGGGGAGTTGCCGTAATGCCACACAGATAGATGCATTCCACCCGAAAAGCATCTGAAGTACGAAACACCGAACCTATATTATGAAGGCTACGGATATTATCCAATACGACCACCAGAGGCAGTTTCTCAGCTTCCTTGAACTCTTCTACACTGATACGGTTCAACTCGGTTATCTTCAATTTACGCATATTCTTCCAATTCTTTAGTTTTTAGGTTTCTAAGTACGGATAAAACCAAAACGCCACAAAGATACTTCTTTCCGTTCACATCCCTGTTAATAACCGTTGAAAAGCTGTCAAAACAGATTGGAAAGAAAGTCAAAAGTAATCCTTGCAATATTCGGAACAACCTATATGCAACTACCGAAATGAACATTCCAAAAAAGTTAAGAGAAACTTTCCGAGGTTATATAAACACATTTTTCAGCCCTATTACACCTGTTTATAACTATAAAGTTATTAACTTTGCACATTATCAACAAGCTGTTAATGCAATTTTATAGAAGCCTTATTATCAAGAGATATATACCTTATACGCCCGTTGATAACCTCCGAATAAGGTTTTATCTTATGCTAATAACTTTCTGAGCAAGAAAAATCGCATTTACTTGTTGACACTATTAACAGGCTATTATCACCAATAAAGGATTTCTAAATTTAAAAAGAGAAATAAAAAATATAATTATGGATAATCTGATAGAAGCCATCAGGCAACTCAAGAAAGAGAAGAATGCAATCATTTTAGGACACTACTACCAGAAGGGAGAAATACAAGATATAGCCGATTACGTTGGCGACAGTCTGGCATTGGCGCAATGGGCGGCACGGACGGATGCGGACATCATTGTGATGTGTGGCGTTCACTTTATGGGCGAGACGGCAAAGGTGCTCTGTCCGGATAAGAAAGTACTGGTGCCCGATATGGCTGCCGGTTGCTCGTTGGCAGACAGTTGTCCGGCAGATCAGTTCAGTCGGTTTGTTGAGGAGCATCCCGGGCATACGGTGATATCCTACGTGAATACGACGGCCGCTGTAAAGGCAGTGACCGATGTCGTGGTGACCTCTACCAACGCGAAGCAGATTGTGGAAAGTTTCCCGAAGGAGGAGAAGATCATTTTCGGACCGGACAGAAATTTGGGAAATTATATCAATTCTGTTACAGGGCGTAATATGTTGTTATGGGACGGTGCATGCCACGTACACGAACAGTTCTCTGTTGAAAAGATTGTGGAACTGAAGAGACAGCATCCCGATGCACTTGTGTTGGCACATCCCGAATGCAAGAGTACTGTGTTGAAACTGGCTGATGTAGTCGGTTCTACGGCTGCTCTGTTGAAATATGCGGTGAAACATCCTGAAAAGAAATATATCGTTGCTACCGAGTCGGGTATTCTTCATGAGATGCAGAAGCAGTGTCCGCAAACCCAGTTCATTCCGGCTCCTCCTGCCGACAGCACGTGTGCTTGCAATGAATGCAGTTTCATGAGGTTGAACACGCTGGAAAAACTTTATGATTGCCTGAAAAACGAATCACCGGAGATTACGGTAGATCTGGCAATTGCAGAAAAGGCAGTGAAGCCTATCAAACGAATGTTGGAAATATCGGCTAAATTAGGATTGTAAGTTACTCTTAACCATACTTTTTTTTCTTTTTTTTATTCATTTTTCCGCCATGCTTGAAGAGCAAACAAGCATGGCGATTTTTTTAAGTACAGTCTGTGTTTTACAATAAAAGTTATATTTCTTATTGCTTGATAGTTTCATGGGGGATTCGAAACAGCACGATACCCAAAACTATTAAAACCATCTCTAAAAGTAGTCTTAAAAATCACAATTTTTAGGTATTGCCAGCTTTTTTACTCCCCTTTATCTTTGCATCGACAAAAATATTAAGATAAAAGATGAAAAAAATAACAAATTTGTGTGTGCTGTGTCTCTTGTTCTTTGCGACTACTTTACAGGCTATGGAACCGGAAAAAGTGCTTTCCGTGGAAAGACAAACCGAAACTATGGCGAAGAAGGAACAAACGGTAAATGGTGAGGAGTACAAAAAGTTCCGCTTTGGCGGATACGGAGAGATGGTCGCGAAATTCATGAACTATGGAACAAACCGTTTTTATGGCGGTGTGGACAATAGCGATCATCGTAATACGATCTCCATTCCTCGCTTTGTATTGGCTTTCGACTATAAGTTTAACTCTAAATGGGTATTGGGTGCTGAGATAGAGTTCGAATCGGGAGGCGTAGGTATAGAGACCGAACTCGAAAATTCGGAGAACGGTGAGTATGAGACAGAGATGGAAAAGGGTGGGGAAGTAGCTCTCGAGCAGTTTCATATCACTCGGTTGATACATCCGGTGTTCAATGTGCGTGCAGGACATCTGATTGTACCCGTCGGACTGACCAATGCTCATCACGAGCCCATTAACTTCTTCGGCACGTCCCGTCCGGAAGGAGAGACGACGATAATCCCCTCTACGTGGCACGAAACAGGGTTGGAGTTCTTCGGTTCCTTCGGCAAACGGTATGCCCGTTTCGACTATCAGGCGATGGTTGTCGCAGGACTGAATGCAGATGGATTCGGGCGCGACAACTGGGTAGCGGGTGGCAAACAAGGACTTTTCGAAGCAGATAATTTTACATCGCCTGCCTATGTGGCACGTCTGGACTATAAAGGCCTGCCAGGCCTGCGCATAGGCGCTTCGTTCTACTATTGCCGGGATGTCACAGCCAATGCTGATAAGAAGTATAAATACAGTAGCGTAGGCGCTTCGGCACTGAAGATATATTCTGCTGATGCACAGTTCCGAAACAAATACCTAACGATACGCGGTAACATCATCTATGGAGACTTGGAGAACTCTTCAGCGATTAGTAAGATTACCCTTTCCAATAATTCCAATTACTATCATGGTACCATGCGCAATATCGCTCAGAATGCTTTGTGTTATGGGTTGGAGGCGGGAATCAACCTGAGTGCTTTCTTCCCGAAGGAGAAGAAGTGTCCGGTTATTTATCCGTATGCCCGTTACGAATATTATAATCCGCAGGAAGAAGCGGAAGGTAGCGCCATGATCGAGAAACGTTGCCAGGTGAGTAAATGGACGGTAGGACTTAACTGGTTTGCTTTGCCCAATCTGGTGGTAAAAGCCGATTATATGACCCGCAAGATCGGTACGAACAAAGTGTTCGGATCGACTAAATACAACAATGAGAATGAGTTTGCCATCGGAATAGCTTATGTAGGGTGGTTTGTGAAAAAATAAATCGGAAGAATATTAATCATTAAAACATATAAATAAAATGAAGAAGTTTTTTTATTTGTCAGCCCTCGCCATGGGGTTGATGTTCATTGTTACGGCTTGTAGTGATGAAGACACTACGGAGATTGATGCTAAAAACCTGGACTATACGGTCGAAAATGCAAGCAGTTGGGGAAACTATATGCGTGTGGTAGCGCAGTTGTTGGTGAATGATGCCACGATATTATATGACGATTGGGCAGTAAAGTACAACGAAGGTGGAAGTTATGCTTCATTTTTCAAGAATCAGGATGCCCTGACAAGCATAGAACAACTGATTGATGGTTGCGTGGACATAGCCAATGAAGTAGGCACCGCCAAGATAGGCGATCCGTACGACCTTTATAAAAATAGCGAATATGAGAAAGCCCTTTATGCAGTAGAGTCGTGGTATAGCTGGCATTCCCGTGAAGACTATCGTAACAATATCTATTCTATCCGTAACGTATATTACGGAACACGCACCGGAGCCATTAGCGACCTGTCCCTTTCGAAAGCGGTAGCAGCGGTAAATGCTTCTCTTGATGCGTCAGTGAAGAAAGCGATTGATGATGCAGCAGCAGCCATCTGGGCTATTCCGAGTCCTTTCCGTAACAATATCTATAGCAGTGAAACTGAAAAAGCGATGGAAGCTTGTGCCGTATTGGAAGAAGTGCTCAAAGGAGGACTGAAAAGCTGTGTTGAAGGCATTGACAAAACTGTTCTCTCAGCAGTTGTAGCCAACTATGTGGATGTAGTTGTATTACCTACTTATGCTGATCTGAAGGCAAAGAACATAGCTCTTCTTAGTGCAGTAGAGGCTTTCCGGATTGCTCCGAATAATGCGAACTTCAAAGCCTGTGCCACGGCATGGCTCACAGCCCGCGAACCGTGGGAAACCAGTGAGGCATTCCTTTTCGGTCCGGTTGCTGACAAAGGTCTTGACCCCAACATGGACAGTTGGCCCCTCGACCAAGAGGGTATCGTACAGATTCTGACTTCCGGCAACTATACTGATCTAAATTGGGATGGTGACTATGACGAAGAAAATGATCAGATAGCTAGTGCACAGTCATTGCGCGGTTATCACACGTTAGAGTATCTGATCTTTAAGGATGGAGAGGCTCGTACGGTTCAGTAAAATTTGGTTCTTTAAAGACCTGATCTTTCAGAAAGTAAAAGCTCACCACAGATTACGCAGAGATTTGCCACAGATTATCCGGATTTCTATAGATTATTTACTCTCATTATAAGTGTTGATGATAAAAATCTGTGCCAATTCGTGTAATCTGTGGTGAATACTGGTTTTTGATATACCCTGCAGCTTTCATGGCGGGTATCGATAAGTGTTGGCTACATATTTTTGCAATAATGATTCAAGAACACATGAATGATCTGTTAAGAAAATTGTTCACAATATATTGCAGTTGCTCGCTGTTGGCATTATGCGCTTGCGAGAACGAGGGAATGACTGCGGATGACATGGCAGTACCTGCCGGATTTGCCCTTTCGGCAGGTACTGCCACTAATTTTCTGACTTCTTCCTTTGCCTACGACCGGTCGGCCGACTGGGTGACGGGAGAGTATGACAAGCGCTTTACTCGTGGCGACAAACTGTATGACGACAATCGCACCAGCAGCAACGGGATAGGAGGAGGACTGGGACCGGTCTATGCCGGTTATTCCTGTGGCAGCTGCCATCGCAATGCAGGACGCACACAGCCTACTTTGTGGAGTGAAGGCGGTTCCGGAAGTTCAGGATTCTCGTCCATGTTGGTGTATGTCAGTCGGAAGAACGGGGCTTTCTTCCAGGACTACGGGCGTGTACTTCACGATCAGGCGATTTACGGGGTGAAACCGGAAGGAAAACTGAAAGTGGAATATACCTATGAAACGTTCCAGTTCCCCGATGGTGAGAAATATGAGTTGTGTAAGCCCACTTATTCCATTTATGAATGGTATGCGGACAGCATTAAGCCCGAAGAATTATTCTGTACCGTGCGTATCCCTCTACGCCACGTCGGTATGGGGCAGATGATGGCTCTCGACCCGGTTGAGATAGAAGCCCTTGCGGCAAAGAGCAATTATCCGGAATACGGCATCAGTGGGCGTTGCAACTATATCACCGAACGAGGTGTGCGAAGCCTGGGACTGTCCGGCAACAAGGCGCAGCATGCCGACTTGACCGTAGAACTCGGTTTCTCCAGCGATATGGGTGTCACTAACAGCCGCTATCCCGAAGAGATCTGCGAAGGACAGGTGCAAGTGAGTCAGGGCAGCATGATGGGGCTCTCCTATGCCCAGCTGGAGGTGTCGACGGAAGATATGGAGAATGTAGACCTCTACATGCAAAGCCTCAGTGTGCCAGCGCGCCGTAACGTGAACAACGAGCAAGTGAAACGGGGAGAACGGAACTTCTATGAGGCGAAATGTCATCTTTGCCATGTGACCACGCTTCATACCAAGCCACGCGGTTCCGTTCTGCTGAACGGGACCCGCCTGCCGTGGCTGGGCAGCCAGACCATCCATCCCTATTCCGACTTCCTGCTTCATGACATGGGGTCGGAAATCATGGGTGTAGGGTTGAACGACAATTACGTAAGCGGTCTGGCGCGGGGCAACGAATGGCGCACTACCCCCCTTTGGGGAGTGGGACTGCAGGAGACTGTCAACGGACATACCTATTTCCTGCACGACGGCCGTGCCCGGAACTTTGTCGAAGCAATCATGTGGCACGGTGGTGAAGGCGAAGCCTCTAAGAACATTTTCAAGAAGATGACAAAAGAAGATCGTGATGCCATGATCGCATTTTTAAAATCACTATAAAACGAAGAGCAATGATAAGAAAATTAATTTTAATGGTTGCGCTGGCTTCTCTTTCATTGATAGCCGTGGCACAGCATGAAGAAGATACCGAGAACGGCGTAGTTTCACTTGCCGGAAGAGAGGGATTCACCATCGGAACAAAGAAAGGTGATTTTGTATTCAAACCCTATTTGCTGGTGCAGACTTGTGCCAATTTCAACTGGTATGACGACGAAGGACTGGACAAGGCGTACAATCAGGACAATATAGCCAATTCCGGCTTCTCCATCCCTTACGCCGTACTGGGTTTCACGGGAAAAGCCTTTGGAAAGGTCTCTTTCAATCTCTCCATCAACGCGGCGGCGAGTGGCGGTGCATTGCTCCAGCAGGCTTGGTTCGATGTGCAACTCAAGAAACAGTTTGCCATACGTGCCGGAAAGTTTAAGACTCCTTTTGCACATGCCTACCTGACGACATTGGGCGAAACCCTCTTCCCCCAGTTGCCCCTTTCGCTGACTTCGCCTGTCATCTTGCCATACTCGCTGAATGCAGTGACCCCGAATATAGGTACTGGTTTCGACCTGGGTGTAGAAATCCACGGATTGCTGGCGGATAAGTTTGGCTACGAAGTCGGTCTGTTCAATGGTACCGGTGTTGCCGTGAACGTTGCCACGAAGACTGTGAGTGACGATTGGCATATCCCCTCTTTGCTGTATGCAGGGCGCTTCACCTACATGCCTAAGGGAGTGATGCCCGCCACTCAGGGTAGTCCCAACCGCCTTAAGGAAGACAAGATACTGTTCGGTGTCTCAGCTTCCATCAATGTGGAGAGCGAAAATGAGAGTACCAACGACAGCCGTGTGGGGGTGGAATTTGCCATGCTGAAGAATAGGCTTTATCTGGCGGCCGAAGCATACTATATGCATGTGGGCTTCACCGACCGCCAGAAGATCAACGAAACCTATAACTACCTTGGCGGTTATGCGCAAGGCGGTTACTTCATTGCCCCCCGCTTGCAGGCAGCTCTTCGTTACGACTTTTTCAACCGTAACGGTACGGGCGATGACGGATTCCTGAACATGCCTGCCGTAGGCATGAACTATTTTTTCAAAGGCTGCAACCTAAAATTGCAGGCGATGTATCAGTACGTGGCACGTACGGGGCATAAGACACAGCTCGACCGCGACAACGACAATCTGGGGCTTGCCACTCACTCGGCTACCGTCATGTTACAATATACTTTCTAAAAAACAGCAGGAAGGATATGAAGAACTATATATTATTCCTTGCCGCCATCTGGACAACCGTCTCTCTTTGTTCGTGCGACGACGGCAGGATTTACGAGCAGCATGTGGACATAGAGCGTGGAGGATATGTTTTGAAGTTGACCGGACGCTTCAGCGGACTGGGCAATTGGGCGGACGGATACAGCGTGGTCGTGGCAGGTTTCAATGACAAGAGCGAGTATGCAGTCATTACGAAATCGTTGCCGCTGAACCAGTCCGACGGGACTGAGGTCGTGATGACGCTTGGCGGCATAAACGACGAGGTGACAGTCTTGAAACTCTGTGTCATCAATCGCTTGCGGGAGTGCGTCGCCGACTTCCATACCATAGAGTGCGAAGAGATATTCGCATCAGCGGACACCATCATGATGAATGTCGGCACACTGGACGTAGGCATGTACAGTGCCATTCAGTCGCAGGTGTTTGACAAGAAATGCACGATGTGTCACGGAGAAACGGGTACGGCAGCGGGTAATCTGTTTCTGACAGCGGATAAGAGCTACCATGCACTGGTCAACCGGCCTGCCTACAAGAACAGCGACCTGCTGTTGGTTAAACCGGGCGAAGCAGAGGAGAGCTTTCTGCACCTAGTCCTGAACCGGGACGGCGACACGAATATGCACCATCTGGACCTCTTTTCCGAGAAAGAACAGTTGGCTCTGAAACTGATAGACGACTGGATCAACAGGGGGGCTTTCTTAAACAATTGACTAATTTACATGGGATATGAATGTTAACGAACAGCATACTGACTGGTCGGGAAAGACACTGACCGAAATATTTAGATATGAAGCAGGGCAAGGAGTGTCAGAATTTCACGTGATGATTCACTCTATCCAGCCCGAAGACACTTATCAACAGCAACTGAGCGCTGTAGCAGACGCATATAACGAAGTATTGACCCGCGAACTGAAAGGAGCGGTTGCTGTTTTCAAACGTTGCTTCCTGAGCGATGCAGCCAATCAGGCGGACATTTTGCAGGCTTTTATGGCCGAAAATTCCGATTGCGCTCTTTCTATTGTAGAGCAGCCGCCCCTGAATGGGACAAAGATTGCATTGTGGGTTTATCTGCAGACTGATGTACAGACACGGGTCCTGCACAACGGACTCTTTGAAGTGAAGCACGGAGCTTATCGCCAACTTTGGGGAGGAAGCGCCTTCAACCGTGCCGCCAACTCGGAATATCAGACCCGCTTGTTGCTGAACGATTACGTGATGCAACTCATGGAGCAGGGCTGTACGCTGGCAAACGACTGCATCCGCACCTGGTTTTTCGTACAGAACGTAGATGTGAATTATGCCGATGTAGTGAAGGCGCGCAATGAAGTCTTTGTCACGCAGAATCTGACGGAAAAGACCCACTACATCTCCAGCACAGGTATCGGTGGCCGCCATGCCGACCCGAAAGTCCTCGTGCAAATGGACACCTATGCCGTGGCAGGTCTACAGGCAGGACAAATCCATTTTCTCTATGCTCCCACTCACCTGAACCCCACTTACGAATATGGTGTCAGTTTCGAGCGGGGTACTTATGTAGACTATGGCGACCGTCGCCACGTGTTCATCTCCGGTACGGCAAGCATCAACAACAAAGGTGAAGTGGTTCATCCTGGCGACATCCGTAAGCAGACGGAACGGATGTGGGAGAATGTGGAAGCCTTGCTGAACGAAGCGGAATGCACGTTCGAAGACTTGGGACAAATGATAGTCTATCTGCGCGACATTTCCGACTATGCTGTAGTAAAGAAGATGTACGACAGTCGCTTTCCCGCTATCCCGAAAGTCTTTGTGCATGCCCCCGTATGCCGTCCGGGCTGGTTGATAGAGATGGAGTGCATGGGCGTCCGCTCCTTGAAGAACGAGGCTTACGCTCCTTTCTGACCCATCAGGACATGCCTGTCCTGGCATTCTGTCCGATGGGCATAGGAGCCTTATTCAAAAACGCATCCGCTTCATACCTGTTCTCTATCTGCCCCATACCCACTTTATGTTTTTTTATACAGAGGCGTATGGAGATGATGTAGCCCTGATAGGGAGCGGATGCTCTCGGATGAGAACCTTTATCGATTGATAGATGACATTAATGCAAACAATGGTCAATAGTGTATTTAACTGTCAACTATCGACTATTGCATTCAACTGTAACGGAGTGAAGCATAGTGATTCCCTTATTTATTAAATCTCCTTAACAAAATCCCCATACCTCACTTTTTATTTGTTTATTTGCGCCAAATTAGGGTATAGTGTGGTCCGGTGGGTTCGGACTGTGCTTCATTTTTGCAAAACGTTCGATGAATAAACTCACAATAAAAGTCTGTCCGGTATGCGGTGGTACGCATATGGAGCATGCTATGACTTGCATAGACCATTATGCTTCCGGCGAAGCATTCCATCTGTGCCGATGTCAGAGTTGCGGCTTCCTTTTTACGCAGGACTTCCCTGTAGAGGCAGAGATAGGCAGATATTATGAAACGCCCGATTACATCTCCCATTCCGATACGAAAAAAGGACTCATGAACAGGGTGTACCATTGGGTACGCAGCTATATGTTGGGTCGTAAGGCGCGTCTGGTGATTCGCGAGGCGCACCGAAAAACGGGATGCCTGTTGGACGTCGGTACGGGAACCGGTTACTTCGCTGCCACCATGAAGCGACGGGGCTGGGAAGTGGAGGCTGTGGAGAAGAACGCGCAAGCCCGTCAGTTTGCCAAGGAGCACTTCGGGCTTGAAGTGAAACCCGATACGGAGTTGCAGAGATTTACTGAGGGGAGCTTCGACGTCATCACCTTGTGGCACGTCATGGAGCATCTGGAGTACCTGAATGATACGTGGGATACACTGAACACCCTGCTGGCAGAGCGAGGCGTGCTGATAGTTGCCGTGCCCAACTGCTCTTCGTACGACGCAAAGAAGTATGGTGCACTGTGGGCAGCTTACGATGTCCCGCGCCACTTGTGGCACTTTACGCCCGCCACCATCCAGCGGATAGCGGCTAAACACGGTTTCATATGGGCTGCACACCTCCCGATGCCGTTCGATGCCTTTTATGTGTCGATGTTGAGCGAGAAATATATGGGTCATTCCCTTACTTTCTTCTGGGGAATGCTGAGCGGCATGCGGGCATGGCTCAGTACATTAGGAAGAAAAGAACAAAGTAGTTCGATGATTTATGTATTCAGGAAGAAGTAGAAATAATACTGTATCTTGCTTTGATATGCAGTTCGTCACCTCTAGCATCAGTACGACATTGGTGTTGTTGCTGTTGGGGCTGGTTGTGTTTTTTGTGCTTGCTGCCCACAACCTTTCGGTGTATGTCAAGGAGAATATCAATTTCTCCATTATCCTCAGCGATGACATGAAGGAGGCGGATATCCTGAAATTTCAGAAGAAGCTGGACAAGGAAGCCTTTGTGCGCTCCACAGAGTATATCTCCAAGAAGCAGGCGCTCCACGAACAGATCGAGGCGATGGGGGTAGACCCACAGGACTTTCTGGGATATAATCCTCTGCACGCCTCTATCGAGGTGAAACTGCATTTCGACTATGCCAATGCAGACAGCATAGCTCGGATAGAGAAGCTGATTAGAAAGAACACTAACGTGCAGAAAGTGCACTATCAGGAAGACCTGATTGATATGGTCAATAAGAATGTCCGTAATATCAGCCTGCTGTTGTTGGGACTTGCCGTATTGTTGACTTTCATATCCTTTGCATTGATCAATAATACGATACGGCTGACCATCTACTCCAAACGCTTCCTCATCCATACGATGAAGTTGGTGGGAGCGAGTTGGGGCTTTATCCGGCGTCCGTTCTTGTGGCGCAACTTCTGTATCGGTGTGCTGGCGGCTGTCATTGCCGACGGTATCTTGTGGGCTGCTGCCTATTGGCTGGTGACGTATGAGCCTGATTTGATTTGTGTGATTACGCCCGATGTCATGTTGTTGGTTTCCGCATCGGTGCTGGTGTTCGGGGTGTGCATTACGTGGTTTTGCGCATACCTTTCCACCAACAAGTATCTGCGGATGAAGGCAAGCACGCTCTACTACATCTGATGATGTGTGTCCGGCGACAGACGGCTGACGATGAGAGATAGAATAGTAATGTAATTTATATAGATAAGAAATGAGTAAAGAGAAATTTGCTTTCGATAAGACCAACTTTATCCTGCTTGCCGTTGCAATGGCGGTAGTGATTGTCGGTTTTATTCTGATGACCGGTCCTGTGTCTACTCCGGAGCACTTCGAACCGGATATTTTTAGTGCGAGGCGCATTAAGGTAGCTCCGCTTGTCTGTCTTGCAGGCTTTGTCTTCATGATCTACGCCGTGTTGCGCAAACCCCGCAGCAAGCAGGCCGACCAAGAAAGACCGGAAGCGTGAAGCCCCCGTATCCCCCAAAAAATCAAAATTCATAATTCAAAATTCATAATTAAACTATATGGAATGGTTTGAGGCACTTATCCTGGGGCTGATCCAGGGGCTGACAGAATATCTGCCGGTGAGTAGCAGCGGACATCTTGCCATCGGCTCAGCGTTGTTTGGCATTCAGGGAGAAGAGAATCTGGCGTTTACGGTGGTAGTGCATGTGGCTACGGTATTCAGTACGCTGGTTGTTTTGTGGAAAGAGATCGAATGGATCTTCAGAGGCCTGTTCAAGTGGCAGATGAACGACGAGACGCGCTACGTGATTAATATCCTGATTTCCATGATACCGATAGGCATCGTAGGCGTGTTCTTCAAGGACGAGGTGGAGGCAATCTTTGGTTCGGGGTTGCTGGTTGTGGGCTGCATGCTGCTGCTGACTGCCGCTTTGCTCTCGTTCTCTTACTACTATAAGCCGAAGCAGAAAGAGAACATCTCGATGAAAGACGCGTTTATCATCGGTTTGGCTCAGGCTTGCGCCGTGCTTCCGGGGCTTTCCCGTTCGGGTTCTACGATTGCTACGGGACTGCTGCTGGGCGACAACAAGGCGAAACTGGCACAGTTCTCGTTTCTGATGGTGATGCCGCCGATATTGGGTGAGGGACTGCTGGACAGCTTGAAGCTGATGAAAGGCGAAGAGATTGCGGGCAGCATCTCGACGTTGTCATTGCTGATAGGCTTCGTGGCAGCTTTCGTGTCGGGCTGTCTGGCTTGTAAGTGGATGATTAACATTGTGAAGAGAGGCAAGCTGGTCTATTTCGCCATCTACTGTGCGATGGCCGGTATCGTAACTATCATTCTGTCACAAATGCAAGGTTAACAGATGAATTTCAAAGAAGGAGAAGTACTTTATTTCAATAAGCCGTTGGGGTGGACCTCGTTCAAGGTCGTGGGACATGCACGTTACCACATCTGCCGGCGGCTGAAGGTGAAGAAACTGAAAGTAGGCCATGCCGGCACGCTCGATCCTCTGGCTACGGGGGTGATGATTGTCTGTACGGGCAAGGCTACGAAGCGGATTGAAGAGTTCCAGTATCACACGAAGGAATACGTCGCCACCATCCGGATGGGCGCCACGACCCCTTCCTACGACTTGGAACATGAGATAGATGCCACCTATCCTACGGAACACATCACCCAAGGGCTGGTGGAAGAGACATTGAAGAAGTTTGTCGGCGAGATACAGCAGGTTCCACCCGCTTTCTCTGCTTGCATGGTGAACGGCAAGCGCGCTTACGACCTGGCCCGTAAGGGGGAGGAAGTGGAGTTGAAGCCGAAGCTTCTGGTGATAGACGAGATAGAACTGCTGGAGTGCAACCTGCCGGATATCAAAGTGCGCGTAGTGTGCAGCAAAGGTACCTATATCCGTGCGCTGGCCCGCGACATTGGCGAAGCACTGCAGAGCGGGGCACATCTGACGGCTTTGGAGCGCACCCGCGTGGGAGATGTCTGGCTGGCAGACTGCCTCGACCCGATGGACTTCAAGGAGTGGATAGACGCTCAGGAGATAGACACGGAGGAAGACACAAAGGATTTCCAGCAGACAAGTTGACAAGGGGATAAGGGAAAATGCTTGCTTGCCATCAGGCTAAGAGTTATAACCTGTACTTTTCTTTTTGTCAGTTTGTCGATTGAACCCTCGTCAACTAAGAAGTTTCGCTTGCGAAACTCAAATAACTCAATAAATCAAAAAAGAAGTAACTCAAACGATTTAATAACTCAAAAAACAAGTGACCCGAATAACTCAATAACTCAAACCCCAAGTAATTCAAAAACTCAATAACTTAAAATAATATGAAACTGTCGCAATTTAAATTTAAGCTTCCGGAAGAGAGAATTGCTTTACATCCTACAAAGTACAGAGACGAATCGCGCCTATTGGTACTTCACAGAAAGACGGGCGAGATCGAGCATAAAGAGTTTAAGAATGTCCTGGACTACTTTGACGAGAAAGACGTATTCATCTTCAACGACACCAAAGTATTCCCTGCCCGGTTGTATGGCAATAAAGAGAAGACCGGCGCACGTATCGAAGTATTCCTCCTGCGCGAGCTGAACGAAGAACTCCGCCTATGGGATGTGTTGGTGGACCCCGCCCGTAAAATCCGCATCGGCAACAAGTTGTATTTCGGTGACGACGACTCTATGGTAGCTGAGGTTATCGACAATACGACCTCCCGCGGACGTACGCTCCGTTTCCTCTACGACGGTCCGCACGACGAGTTCAAGAAAGCTTTGTATGCCTTGGGCGAGACTCCGCTGCCGCACAGCATCGTCAACCGCCCGGTGGAGCCGGAAGATGCAGAACGCTTCCAGTCCATCTTTGCCCGCAACGAGGGTGCGGTGACGGCTCCTACTGCCAGCCTGCATTTCAGCCGCGAGCTGATGAAACGTCTTGAGATCAAGGGTATCGACTTTGCATACGTCACGCTGCACGCCGGACTAGGAAACTTCCGCGAGATTGATGTGGAAGACCTCACGAAGCACAAGACGGATTCCGAACAGATGATTGTGAGCGATGAAGCTGTCAGAATAGTGAACCATGCGAAGGACACGAACAGACAGGTTTGCGCCGTGGGTACTACGGTGATGCGTGCCATCGAGAGCACCGTAAGCACCGACGGACACCTGAAGTCCTACGAAGGCTGGACGAACAAGTTTATCTTCCCGCCCTACGACTTCACCGTGGCCAATGCCATGATATCCAACTTCCACATGCCGTTTTCCACGCTGCTGATGATTGTTGCCGCTTTCGGCGGTTACGAGCAGGTGATGGAGGCATACGACGTGGCACTGAAGGAAGGCTACCGTTTTGGTACGTACGGAGATGCGATGCTGATTATCGACAAGTGATGCGCGTTTATCTGGGTTTAGGAACAAATCTCGGCGATAAGGAGCAGAACCTCCGCAGCGCCGTGCAACTTATCGGAGAGCGGGTAGGGGAGATCATTTCCCTGTCCGCTTTTTATGCCACTGCCCCTTGGGGATTCGCTTCCGAACATGCTTTTCTGAATGCCGCCGCCAGTGTGGAGACCTCTCTGCCGCCGATGGAGCTGCTTTCCGTAACTCAGGGCATCGAGCGGGAGATGGGACGTACGCACAAGTCGGTGGATGGGGTGTATAGCGACCGGGTGATAGACATCGACCTGCTGCTTTGCGACAGCCTTGTACTTGATACGCCTCTGCTGAGGCTTCCCCATCCGCTGATGCAGGAACGCCGCTTCGTGATGGAACCGCTGGCGGAGATAGCGCCCGACCTGATGCATCCGTTGCTGGGAAAGACGCTGCAGGAGCTGTTTCGCAACCTGAAGGATAAGGAATGATTTCCGAACAATTCCCGAACAGCTTCCGAACAATTCCCGAA
>NZ_CAJUHF010000015.1:68958-72965 GCF_910585845.1 uncultured Bacteroides sp.
TTCCGAACAATTCCCGAACAGCTTCCGAACAATTCCCGAATAATTCTCGAACAGTTCCCGAATAACTTCTAATATAAACAGATTAAATCTAAATGACAATGAAACTGAATGTGAAGCAAGCACTGCTGAGTGCTGCAATGTGAATGTGCTGCATGCCTCTTGGGGCACAGACAACCAAAGAAGAGATGTTTGCCACGATCGAAAAGACTGGCGGAGTTTACTGGGCCTATCCGCTTGATATCCCTCAACAGACCAAGGCGCCTAAGGGCTACAAACCATTCTACGTCAGCCATTACGGCAGACACGGCTCGCGCTATCTGGTGTCGGACCGCTACTACAAGAGCGTGATCACTCTTTTCGAGGCGGCACATGCCGGAAAAGCCCTCTCCGAACTGGGAGAAGACGTCTACCAGCGTCTGCTGAAAGTGTGGGAAGAAGCCGAAGGACACGACGGCGACCTGACCCCGCTGGGCGTCAGACAGCATCGGGGCATTGCAGAAAGAATGTATGCGGCATTTTCCGAATGCCTTCAAGGGCGAGGCTTTCGTATCGGCCCGTTCTACGGTGGTGTTCCGCTGCGCAATGAGCATGGTGGCCTTCGGCGACCGGCTGAAAGAGCTCAACTCCAACTTGCGCATATCCTACGAGTCCAGCCGGAAGTATATGAACTACATGAACTATCACTCCTACGAGTCCAACCTCTTTACCTCTTCGAGCGACGGCCCGTGGACGGAGGAGTACAAGAAGTTTGAGGCGGCCCATACGAAGCCCGACCGGCTGGTGGCTTCGCTGTTCAAAGACGAGCGCTTCATCCTGAAGAAAGTGAACCCGAAAGAACTGATGTGGGGACTCTACTGGATAGCCAGCGACATGCAGAACGTGGAGACGAAGCTCTCCTTCTACGACCTGTTCGAGCCGCAAGACCTGTTCGACCTGTGGCAGTGCGCCAACTACAGCTTCTACGTGCGCAACGCCAACCATGCCGACAGCAAAGGGCTGGTAGTGGCCAATGCGAAACCGCTGCTGCGCAACATACTGGACAGCGCCGACGAGGCCATCCGCGAAGGAGGCACGGCAGCCACGCTACGCTTCGGGCACGACGGCAATGTGATTCCCCTGGTGGCGCTGATGCAGATAGAGAACTACAACGTGTCGGTCAGCGACCCGTACGAAGTATACAAGGTGTGGTGCAACTTTAAGGTCGTCCCGATGGCAGCCAACGTGCAGATGGTCTTCTACCGCAAGGAGAAGGGCGATCCGGACGATATCCTGGTGAAGATCATGCACAACGAGCACGAAGTGCACATCCCCGTGCCGACGGACACATATCCTTTCTACAAGTGGAGCGACGTGAGGGACTTCTACCTGAAAATCCTAAATCAGTGTTAATCTCCGCCTGTCAGACTTCAAAAACGAAATATCTTTCCTACCTTTGCGGCCGAAAAACGAATGTGGAAAGATTTGAGTAGCTTGCAACCACAGAAAAAAATGCTAAAACAACACCTTTTTCTGATGCCCCCGTGCCGACGCTCCTACTCACGTTTGACTTCAACGCACTTGTTTTCAGAAGTTTTAATTCTTAATTCTTAATTCTTAATTCAACAATGGGATATTTATTCACATCCGAATCGGTGTCTGAAGGACACCCCGACAAAGTGGCCGATCAAATATCGGACGCCGTGCTTGACAAACTGTTGGCCTACGACCCCAGTTCGAAAGTAGCTTGCGAAACTCTGGTAACTACCGGACAGGTGGTGCTGGCTGGAGAAGTGAAAACCAAAGCGTACGTGGACTTGCAACTTATCGCACGCGAAGTGATTCAGAAAATCGGATATACGAAAGGCGAGTACATGTTCGAGAGCAACTCGTGCGGCGTATTGTCCGCCATCCACGAGCAGAGTCCCGACATCAACCGCGGCGTGGAGCGCCAAGACCCCATGGAGCAGGGCGCAGGCGACCAAGGCATGATGTTCGGCTATGCCACTAACGAGACCGAGAACTACATGCCGCTCTCGCTTGACCTCTCGCACCGCATCCTGCAGGTGCTGGCCGACATCCGCCGCGAAGGCAAAGTGATGACCTATCTGCGTCCCGACTCGAAGAGCCAGGTGACCATCGAATATGACGACAACGGAAACCCGGTGCGCATCGACACCATCGTAGTCTCCACACAGCACGACGACTTCATCCGTCCTGCCGACGACACCGAAGCCGCCCAGCTGAAGGCCGACGAAGAGATGCTCGCCATCATCCGCCGCGACGTGATCGACATCCTGATGCCGCGCGTGATCGCCTCCATCCATGCCGAGAAGGTGCTCGCGCTGTTCAACGACCGCATCACGTATCACGTCAACCCTACCGGAAAGTTCGTCATCGGCGGCCCTCACGGAGACACGGGACTGACGGGACGCAAGATCATCGTAGATACCTACGGAGGCAAGGGCGCCCACGGAGGCGGTGCATTCTCGGGCAAGGACCCCTCGAAGGTGGACCGTAGCGCCGCATACGCCGCGCGCCACATCGCCAAGAACCTGGTGGCAGCCGGAGTGGCCGACGAGATGCTGGTGCAGGTGTCCTACGCCATCGGCGTGGCGCGCCCCATCAATATCTACGTCAACACCTACGGGCGCAGCCACGTCGGCCTGAGCGACGGCGAGATCGCCAAGAAGGTGGACGAACTGTTCGACCTCCGTCCGAAGGCCATCGAAGACCGCCTGAAGCTCCGCAACCCGATCTATCAGGAGACGGCGGCTTACGGGCACATGGGGCGCGAGCCGCAGACGGTTGTCAAGCGCTTCAAGTCGCGCTACGAAGGCGACAAGGATGTGGAGGTGGAACTCTTCACGTGGGAGAAGCTGGACTATGTGGACAAGGTGAAGGCTGCTTTCAGCTTGTGATCCTTTCCGCTGCCTGAAGCGATTATTTCTGTTGCCTGAGGCGGTTTTTCCGCTTCCTGAGATGTTAATCAGCGTAGCTTTACAAGCTATTTATATAGAAGCCGCTCTGCTCTGTCCTGCTGTCCGCAGCAGGAAGAGGGGGCGGCTTTTTATGTGCTGCGGGAAGGGGGCGGAACTTACGCAGGCTGCGTGCTGCGCGAGGGGAGGACGTATGATTGTCAGGAAAGAAAAAATAGGGTTCACGGAAAACGGTTAAAAAAGACTAATGTTTCAGCTCGTTTTTGCCTTTCTACTTCGGTTGTGCCGAAACTCTGTTTGTTTCGTTTTTTTTATGTTTTGCAGTTTTCCCTTCGCTCTACCTCCGTTCTACCTTCGCTAAGCCTTCGTTAAAGGTCCGTTAAGGGTTCGTTAAGGGGTCACTCCTTGGGAGCGATGCCAGAGCGACGTCAGAACGACCCCACTGTTTTAACACATCGGCCCCGTAGCGTCAAACGATGTTAAACGGCGTTTTTCGGGCTGCGTTATAGTCGGCAAGGAGAAATACGCCCGTACGCCATCGGCCGTTTCCCTCCGCCTTTATCCATTTGTCTCCAGCAGTTTGATGAGCTGTTCGCGCTGTATGGAGAAATTCCCACCCTCCTTCTGCACGTGTTTCAGCAGCGCCAGCCCGTCCTGACGCAGTTTCGACTTCCGCAGCAGGTGGTCCGCCTCCATCTCGTCCGACAGGCGTAGCATGGTTATGGCGGCAAGCTCCAGCTTCTGCATCTCGTTGGGGTCGCCTTTGTAGCGGTCCGTCAGCTCCTGCATGTCCATGTCCGCCAGCCGGCTGGTGGGGAAACCGAGGATCTGCCTGCTCAGACCGTCGTACTCCGTCCATTCTTCCCTGCGGCATTTCTTCCTGCGCAGCAGGGCGTCGACTATCACAGAAATGATCTCCTGGATCATGCGTATCAGGTAATCTTGTTTGATCATAGTGCTTCGTTTTTTTGTATCAAGCACAAATATAAATGAAAATCGTGAGAATCCTGCTCTCCACCCTCCACAATATAAAGAATACCCGTTGGCGGAATTAGATTGAGATTTCATCATGTCTTATGCCTCATAACAAGT
>NZ_CAJUHF010000016.1:0-29606 GCF_910585845.1 uncultured Bacteroides sp.
TTGACAATTACAATTGATAATTGACAATGGAAAGATACTTCAATTTCTTTTAGGAGAATCTACTTGATATATTTGGGCTAATAGAAGGCTTTTCGTATTTTTGCAACGGACTATTTAATAATTAATGTTTTAAAGCAAAATTAGAAATGAAAACAAAAGTATTTTTAGTGGTGAGTGCAGTTGCATTTTCTTTTGCACTGGCTTCTTGTGGTAATAAAAAGGCTGTAGAGGCTGAAGTTGTGGCTACTGATGGAGTTGAAGTTGCGGAAAAGGCACAGTGTGGCTTATGCAATAATGCAGATTCTACTACTTGTTCCAATGCACAGGCTTGCTGTAGTGCAGATTCTATTACTTGTACTAATACACAGGCTTGTTGTGATGCAGATTCTGCAACTTGTAAGGGGGATAAAGTTTGTGGTGAGGATAAAAAGGCTTGCGGAAAGAAAGCTTGCGACGGAAAGTAATTTTCACCAGGTTTAGGACTATATGTAGAGGGGGTTACAATAACGTAATCCCCTCTTTTGGTTATATTCTATAGCTTTATTTGTTTGAGGACTTATAAAATGAAGTTTTTTAGGTAAAAAAAGTAATGGATTTATTTGTGTGAAATGAAATAATCCATACCTTTGCACCGTAATTATGAAAATAAGGAGATTAAGATGATTCAGAACTTTATATATATTCTATTGTGTGGCATTATTATTCTACTGGCAAGGTTTAGTGGAAGTGAGTGTTGTGCGTGAATATATATGTAAGATGCGATGATATACGAAAGCCTTTCTCACTTCCCGGTGTGAAAGGCTTTTTTTATAGTAGAATATAAAAGTTATAAATACAATAGATAAGATGAGTGACAAGTTATTTATTTTCGACACAACGCTCCGCGACGGTGAACAGGTTCCGGGATGCCAATTGAATACTGTGGAAAAAATCCAGGTGGCAAAGGCGTTGGAAGCGTTGGGGGTGGATGTGATTGAAGCTGGATTCCCGATTTCGAGTCCGGGAGATTTCAATTCGGTTATTGAGATTTCAAAGGCGGTGACGTGGCCTACGATCTGTGCGTTGACCCGTGCCGTGCAGAAAGATATTGATGTGGCAGCAGATGCATTGCGGTTTGCCAAACATAAACGTATTCATACGGGCATAGGTACATCTGATTCGCATATCAAGTATAAATTCAATTCCAATCGTGAGGAAATCATTGAGCGCGCAGTGGCTGCCGTGAAGTATGCGCGCAAGTATGTGGACGATGTGGAGTTTTATGCGGAAGATGCGGGAAGAACGGACAATGAATATCTCGCCCGTGTGGTGGAAGCTGTGATCAAGGCGGGAGCTACGGTGGTGAATATTCCCGATACTACGGGTTATTGCCTGCCGGGTGAATATGGTGCAAAGATCAGGTATCTGATGGAGCATGTGGATGGAATCCATAATGCTATCATTTCCACGCACTGCCATAATGACTTGGGAATGGCTACTGCGAACACGATGTCCGGTGTGCTGAATGGTGCACGTCAGGTGGAGGTTACTATCAATGGTATTGGCGAACGTGCCGGAAATACTTCACTTGAGGAAGTGGCGATGATTATCAAATGTCATAAGGATATAGAGATTGAGACCAATATCAATACGCAGAAGATTTATCCGACCAGCCGTATGGTATCCAGTCTGATGAATATGCCGGTACAGCCCAACAAAGCTATAGTGGGGCGTAATGCTTTTGCCCATTCTTCGGGTATTCATCAGGATGGTGTGCTGAAGAATGTACAGACTTATGAGATTATTGATCCGCATGATGTGGGTATTGATGATAATTCCATCGTATTGACAGCGCGAAGCGGTCGTGCGGCGTTGAAGAATCGGCTTCAGGTATTGGGCGTGCGGTTGGATCAGGAAAAATTGGATAATGTCTATGAAGAGTTTCTGAAACTTGCCGACAAGAAGAAAGATATCAATGATGACGATATATTGGTGCTGGCTGGCGCCGACCGTACACAGAATCATCGTATTAAGTTGGAATATCTACAGGTGACCAGTGGGGTCGGTGTCCGTTCGGTTGCCAGTTTGGGGCTGAATATTTCCGGTGAGAAATTTGAGGCTGCTGCCAGTGGCAATGGACCGGTGGATGCTGCGATAAAGGCATTGAAGAAGATTATCGACCGCCACATGACTTTGAAAGAGTTTACGATACAGGCAATCAGCAAGGGAAGTGATGATATGGGTAAGGTACACATGCAGGTGGAATATGACAATCGTATCTACTATGGTTTTGGTGCCAATACGGATATCATTGCCGCGTCGGTAGAAGCTTATATTGATTGTATCAACAAGTTTAAATAGTGATGAGTGACTGGCTACAACAGTAAGCTACGAGTGACTGGCTACAGATTGAAATGTGGTAGTTAAAACAATTATGATTGATAATAAATAAGCTATATCTATAAGGTGATCAAGTCCCTTTGTAGTCTATAGCTTGTAACAAATAACTAAAACAATGAATACATTATTCGATAAGATTTGGGATGCCCACGTGGTACAGCAGGTGGAAGATGGTCCCACACAACTTTATATAGACAGACTTTATTGTCACGAAGTAACCAGTCCGCAAGCCTTTTCCGGTTTGCGTGCACGAGGAATCAAGTGTTTCCGTCCGGAGAAGATTTTCTGCATGCCCGACCACAATACGCCGACGCATGACCAGGACAAGCCGATTGAAGATCCGGTTTCGAAGGCACAAGTGGATACGTTGGCGAAGAATGCAGAAGAGTTCGGGCTGGCACATTTCGGCATGATGAACAAGAAGAACGGCATTATCCACGTGGTAGGTCCGGAGAGAGGACTGACATTGCCGGGGATGACTATCGTGTGCGGTGACTCGCATACTTCCACGCATGGAGCGATGGGAGCAGTAGCCTTCGGTATCGGTACGAGCGAAGTGGAGATGGTGATGGCGTCGCAGTGTATTCTTCAGACCCGTCCGAAGACGATGCGTATCACGGTAGACGGCACGCTGCGCAAAGGGGTGACGGCAAAGGATGTGGCACTATACATGATGTCGAAGATGACGACCAGCGGGGCTACAGGTTACTTTGTTGAATATGCCGGAGAGGCGGTGCGCAGCCTGACAATGGAAGGACGTCTGACGCTGTGTAATCTGAGTATAGAGATGGGTGCCCGTGGTGGTATGGTTGCTCCGGACGAGACGACTTTTGAGTACATTAAAGGACGTGAGTATGCTCCGAAAGGTGAAGCCTGGGATAAGGCATTGGCATATTGGCAGACATTGAAGAGTGATGACGATGCCGTGTTCGACAAGGAAGTACGCTTTGCCGCTGAGGACATTGAGCCGATGATTACCTACGGTACCAATCCGGGTATGGGTATGGGGATCACGCAGCAGATTCCTACCACTGAGGGAATGGGAGAGGCTGCACAGGCTTCTTTCAGGAAGTCTTTGGATTATATGGGCTTCCAGCCGGGCGAGCCGTTGCTGGGCAAGAAGGTTGATTACGTATTTCTGGGAGCTTGCACCAACGGGCGTATCGAGGACTTCCGCGCGTTTGCTTCCATCGTGAAAGGCCGTCGGAAGGCGGAGACGGTAGTGGCATGGCTGGTTCCGGGTTCCTGGGCAGTGGATGCGCAGATCCGTGAAGAGGGATTAGACAAGGTACTCGAAGCTGCGGGGTTTGCTATCCGCCAGCCGGGATGCTCTGCTTGCTTGGCAATGAACGACGACAAGGTACCTGCCGGAAAATATGCTGTATCAACCAGTAACCGTAACTTTGAAGGACGTCAGGGACCAGGTTCACGGACGTTGCTTGCCAGTCCGCTGGTAGCTGCCGCAGCGGCGGTGACGGGAGTGATTACCGATCCGCGGACGTTGATGGAGTGATGCCGTTGGCAGAGGGTAAAAATAGAAAGAAATACACGTAAAATAATAGGATAATGAAACAGAAATTCAATAAAATAATCAGCACCTGTGTGCCTCTTCCATTGGAAAATGTGGATACAGACCAGATCATTCCTGCACGCTTCTTGAAGGCTACTACGTGCGAGGAGAAGTTCTTCGGCGATAATTTATTCCGCGACTGGCGTTACCATCCGGACGGTTCTTTGAATCGGGAGTTCGTCTTGAATGATCCGACTTACGGCGGGCAGATTCTGGTGGCAGGCAAGAACTTCGGTTCCGGTTCCAGTCGCGAGCATGCCGCTTGGGCCATTGCCGGATACGGTTTCCGTGTGGTGGTGTCGAGCTTCTTTGCCGATATTCACAAGAATAATGAACTGAACAACTTTGTGCTTCCGGTAGTGGTGAGCGAGCTGTTCCTGAAAGAACTGTTCGACTCCATTTATGCTAACCCGCAAATGGAGGTAGAAGTCGACTTGCCCCAGCAGACCATCACCAACCGCGCTACGGGCAAGAGCGAACGGTTTGAGATTAATGCTTATAAGAAGCATTGCTTGATGAACGGACTGGATGACATTGATTTTTTGGTGGAGAACAAGGCGAAGATAGAGGAATACGAATTGAAGGCACGCGGATGACGTGGAACCTGTGTTCGCATGCCAAACAAATAATCACGAACAATGAACCATCCAAGAATAGAAATCATGGACACCACGCTTCGCGATGGTGAACAGACCAGCGGAGTCTCCTTTGTGCCTCATGAGAAACTGATGATAGCTCGTCTGCTGTTGGAAGAGTTGAAGGTGGATAGGGTGGAAGTAGCTTCTGCGCGCGTGTCCGAAGGTGAGTTCGATGCTGTAAAAATGATATGCGACTGGGCGGCACGCCGCAATCTGCTGCCACGCGTAGAGGTGCTCGGCTTTGTGGACGGCCGCACTTCGGTGGACTGGATACATGCTACCGGTTGTCGCGTCATCAATCTGCTGTGCAAAGGCTCGTTGAAGCATTGCGCCTGCCAGCTGAAGAAATCTCCCGAAGAGCATATCGCAGACATCCTTGCTGTGGTGGACTATGCCAACGAACAAGACATGGAGGTCAACGTCTATCTGGAAGACTGGAGCAACGGCATGAAAGATTCTCCCGAATACGTTTTCGAGATGATGGATGCACTGACGCAAACGAACATACAGCGCTATATGCTGCCCGATACGTTGGGCATCCTGAATCCTCTGCAAGTTATCGAATTCATGCGGAAGATGGTGAAACGCTATCCGAAAGCGCATTTCGACTTCCATGCCCACAATGATTACGACCTTGTAGTCAGCAATGTGCTGGCCGCTGTGTTGAGCGGTTGCAAAGGACTTCATACCACCATCAACGGGTTGGGAGAACGTGCCGGAAATGCTCCTCTCGCCAGTGTGCAGGCTATCTTGAAAGACCATTTCAGTGCTATTACGAACATCGACGAGAGTCGCCTGAACGAAGTGAGCCGCGTGGTGGAATCTTATTCGGGCATTGCCATCCCTGCCAACAAGCCGATAGTGGGTGAAAACGTGTTTACGCAAGTTGCCGGTGTGCATGCCGACGGCGACAATAAAAGCAACCTCTATTGCAACGACCTTCTGCCTGAACGCTTCGGACGCAAACGGGAGTATGCCTTGGGCAAGAACAGCGGCAAGGCAAACATCCGCAAAAACTTGGAAGACCTGGGATTGCAGTTGGACGAAGACGCCATGCGCAAAGTGACGGAACGCATCATCGAGCTGGGCGACAAGAAAGAGCTGGTGACACAGGAAGACCTGCCCTACATCGTTTCCGATGTCCTGAAGCATGGGGTGATGGAAGATCGGGTCAAGCTGAAGAGCTATATCGTCAATCTGGCGTACGGTCTGAAGCCTATGGCTACACTGAAGATAGAGGTCAACGGCAAGGAATATGAAGAAAGTTCCAGCGGAGACGGTCAGTATGACGCCTTTGTGCGTGCCCTGCGCAAGGTTTATAAGGTGACGTTGGGCCGTAAATTCCCGATGCTGACGAACTATGCGGTGAGCATTCCTCCCGGCGGGCGTACCGATGCTTTTGTGCAGACTGTCATTACCTGGACTTATGAAGACAAGGTGTTCCGTACGCGCGGACTGGATGCCGACCAGACGGAGGCTGCCATCAAGGCAACGGTGAAGATGCTGAATATCATAGAAAAGGAATACGCTGACTGTTGATCGCTGAATGATGGTTTTCGTCAGGAGGCCGTATACGTCGGAAAGATAGGAAATAGAAAGGTAGAGATCAAGTAGAATAATTACTAAAAGATAAGGAATAAATAGAAGACTATGGACTTTAAAATTGCAGTACTGGCCGGTGACGGTATCGGCCCCGAGATTTCTGCTGTAGGCGTGGATGTGATGACCGCCGTTTGCGAGAAGTTCGGACATAAAGTGAGTTATGAATACGCCATCTGCGGCGCGGATGCGATAGATAAGGTGGGTGATCCTTTCCCCGAAGCTACGTACGAGGCTTGCAAGAATGCGGATGCGGTATTGTTTTCTGCCGTAGGCGACCCGAAATTCGACAATGACCCTACAGCCAAAGTACGCCCCGAACAGGGACTGCTGGCCATGCGCAAGAAATTGGGACTGTTTGCCAATATCCGTCCCGTGCAGACTTTCAAATGCCTGGTTCACAAGTCTCCGCTCCGCGCGGAACTGGTGGATGGCGCGGACTTTATCTGCATTCGCGAGTTGACCGGAGGTATGTACTTCGGCGAGAAATACCAGGACAACGATAAAGCATATGATACCAACTTCTACACCCGTCCCGAAATAGAACGCATCCTGAAGGTTGGTTTCGAGTACGCCATGAAGCGTCGCAAGCACCTGACGGTGGTGGATAAGGCGAATGTGCTTGCCTCCAGCCGTCTGTGGCGCCAGATTGCTCAGGAGATGGCTCCCCAGTATCCTGAGGTGACGACCGATTACATGTATGTGGACAACGCTGCCATGAAGATGATTCAGGAACCGAAGTTCTTCGATGTGATGGTGACGGAAAATACGTTCGGTGACATTCTTACGGATGAGGGTTCCGTAATCAGCGGCTCTATGGGGCTGCTTCCTTCCGCTTCTACAGGTGAGAGTACTCCGGTGTTCGAGCCGATTCACGGAAGCTGGCCGCAAGCCAAAGGGCTGAACATCGCCAATCCGCTGGCGCAGATACTTTCTGTAGCCATGCTGTTCGAATACTTCGACTTGAAAGAGGAGGGTGCTTTGGTTCGTAAGGCGGTGGACGCTTCGCTTGATGCCAACGTCCGTACTCCTGAAATCCAAGTGGAAGGTGGCGACAAGTACGGTACCAAAGAGGTGGGCGCTTGGGTTGTAGACTATATCAAGCGTAGCTGATCACCTTGGAAAAATAGTCTCACGGGACGGGCAGATTCGTCTCGCGGGACGAAAAAAATAGTCCCGTGAGACGGAAAAATTCATCTCATGGGACGAAAAAAACGGTCTCACGAGAGGAAATCATCCATCTCGTGAGACCGTTTTCTGCTTTATACTTCAGGCAGTTCCTTGCTTCTGTGAAGTAAATTCATCTATCTCCTTTTTCAGCCGGAGCAAGAGATACATTATCCGGCATACATCCGTATCGGAATACCATTAAAACAACTGTAAAGCACCGTCTGCGCCGATGGTTGCGGTGATATATTCCGTTTTTTTCGTTTATTCTGTAGTTTTTCTCTATTTTTGTCCGAAGAAACCAAGTGATGGAGACATTCATTAATTAAGATTATCATGGTAAAAATAGCAAAGAACCTGACTGAACTGATCGGACACACCCCCTTGATGGAGTTGGCGGCATACAGTCGTAAGTATGGATTGGAAAAGAACATCATTGCCAAGCTGGAAGCGTTTAATCCGGCAGGAAGCGTGAAAGACCGCGTGGCACTTGCCATGATTGAAGATGCAGAAGCCCGCGGAGCCTTGAAACCCGGGGCAACTATCATTGAGCCGACCAGCGGAAACACCGGTGTAGGACTGGCAATGGTTTCCGCCATCAAGGAATATCACCTGATACTGACCATGCCCGAAACCATGAGCTTGGAGCGGCGTAATCTGCTGAAAGCGCTGGGCGCCGAAATCGTGTTGACGGACGGGACGACAGGCATGGCAGGTTCCATCGCAAAGGCAGAGGAACTGAGAGAGGCAACTCCGGGTTCCATTATCCTCCAGCAATTCCAAAACCCTTCCAATGTATTGGTTCATGCACAGACCACGGGCGAAGAGATCTGGGTGGATACGGATGGCAACGTCGACGTCTTCGTGGCCGGAGTAGGGACGGGAGGAACCGTTTGCGGCGTGGCGCGTGCCCTGAAGAAACACAATCCCAAAGTACACATCGTGGCTGTGGAGCCGGCTTCTTCTCCCGTACTGGAAGGCGGTGTGGCGGGACCTCATCGCATACAAGGTATCGGAGCCAACTTTATCCCTGTCATTTATGACGCTTCTGTAGTAGATGAAGTGCTGCCGGTGCCCGATGATGAAGCTATCCGCTGCGGACGCGAACTCTCGTCCACTGAAGGACTGCTTGCCGGTATCTCTTCCGGAGCAGTTGTCTATGCTGCCCGCCTGTTGGCGCAACGACCGGAGTTTGCCGATAAAACCATCGTGGCACTCTTGCCGGACACGGGCGAGCGATACCTCTCTACGGAACTGTTTGCATTCGATGCCTATCCGCTGGACTGAACAACGGGTCGGCATTTCCCTTTCCAGCAGAAACATGAGTCGTAAAAGCACTGAATATGAAAAAGTATCTCCTTTCTCTCTTTATATGCCTGTCCGGAGCCGCTCCGGCATTCTCTCAAACCTATCAGGAACTTGCCGAGCGCGCCATTGCATGCGCTGAGCAAGACAGCCTGCAACAGGCGGAAGACTATATCCGCCAAGCATTGAAACTGGAGCCTGCCAATCCGCATAATGCCTTGTTGTTCTCCAATCTCGGCATCATCCAGCGCCGGCAGCGCGAGTACGAGCTGGCTTTGGAATCCTACACTTTCGCCCTGAACATTGCTCCCCGTTCCGTTCCCATCCTCTTGAACCGTGCTGCGCTGAATCTTGAAATGGGGCGCAACGACCAGGCACGAATAGACTATTCGTTAGTTCTGGATTTGGATAAGGAGAATCAGGAAGCCCTTCTGATGTGTGCCTATATCTATGTATGCCAACACGATTTCAAATTCGCCCGTGCCGACTACGAACGTCTGCTGAAACTGGTACCTCAGCACTATAATGCCCGCCTGGGACTAGCCACTCTAGAGCAGAAAGACGGGAACCTGCAGAAAGCGTTGGAGATATTGAACGGCATGTTTGCCGAGAATGCGGAAGATGCAGCTTTATACGTGGCACGCGCAGGTATAGAACACGACATGCAACATCTGGAGCTGGCAATGGTCGATCTGGAAAAAGCACTGGCTCTGAATCCTTCGCAAACCGAAGCCTACCTGATGCGGGGACAGATCTACCTGACTTGGAAAAAGAAAACCCTGGCAAAACAGGATTTCGAGAAAGCCATCTCGCTGGGAGTGCCGCAAGCAGAGCTGAGAGAACTGTTGCGACAATGCAAGTAAAGGAAGGGTGTTTATCGCCCCTCGCTAACAGAACTTCCTTATCAACTCGACGAATTCCTTCCCGTATTTTTTCTTTTTGTATTCGCCGATGCCGCTGATGGTTCCAAACTCCTCCAGCGTCGTGGGGCGGGATATGCTGAGTTGATGCAGGACTTTGTCGGATAGCACGATATATGCAGGATAGCCTTCGTGGCTCGCCAGCCGTCTTCTCAACTCGGACAATGCCTCGAAAAGCTCCGTACTTTTTGTGTACGGCAATTCCAGAGGTAGTTCCCTGACCGGGACAATAGTTTTCCTTTTCTTTTCTTTCGTTGTAGTCGTCTCTTCCCGACGGATTACCGCAAGCTGCGCCCGTGCCCTTCCGAAGAGGACATCCCTGCCGCTTTCCGTTATTTTCAGATGATTGTTCTCATTGTAGGCAATTTCGAAATACCCCAGTTGCAACATCTGTAGCAGATAGTCTTGCCAGTCGCGGGCAGGCACATCGCGTCCGGCACCGTATGTCTTCAGGTCCTGATAACCTTTCTCGGCTATCTCTGCATTGATGTTCCCTCGTAGGATATCAACCAGCATGCCTGTGCCTATCTGCTGGTCGGTGCGGGCAATGGCACTTAAAGCCTTTTGCACGATGATTGTCCCGTCGAAACGTTGAGGTGGATTCTTGCAGACATCACAGTTGCCGCAATCTTCCGTGGTCGTCTCGCCGAAGTAGCTCAGCAGAATCCTACGTCGGCAGACATCAGCTTCGGCATACTGCTGCATGCGTTGTAGCTTCTCTAAATTAATGCCCTGCTGCCCGCTTTCCGTTGCAAATTTGGTCAGTAAGATAAGATCTGCCAACGAGTAGAACAACAGCGTGTCGCTTGACATTCCGTCGCGTCCGGCACGTCCTATTTCCTGATAAAAACTTTCTATACTTTTCGGTAAATTATAATGGATTACCCATCGCACATTGCTTTTGTCAATTCCCATGCCAAATGCAATTGTGGCGCACACTATCTGTATGCGATCATTGATGAAGTCGTCCTGTACCTCGTCCCTATACTTGGGAGCGAGACCAGCATGATAGACTGCCGCCCGGAGCCCGTGCTTTTGCAGCATCTGTGCCACTTTCTCGGTATTGTTCCGGCTCATGCAGTAGATGATTCCGCTTTCACCGGAGTGGCGGGCAATGAAATCCAGAATAGCCTTATTCTTCTCCTTCTGCTGGTATCCTCGTTTTACGGTGAGGCTGAGGTTGGGGCGGTCGAAAGACGAAATGAAGATTTTGGGCTGGTTGAGGTGTAGTTGTCGTATGATGTCTTCGCGCGTTATTTTATCGGCCGTCGCAGTGAGTGCGATGATGGGGATGTTTGGAAACATCTCATGTAAGAATCCCATTTGCGCGTATTCCGGACGGAAATCATGTCCCCATTGGGAAATGCAGTGCGCTTCGTCGATGGCAAACAGAGAGATGGGCATGTCCCTTAAAAGGTAATTGGCTTCTGCAATCAATTTCTCCGGCGAAATGTAGAGTAATTTTAGTTTTCCCTCCATGCAGCTACGGTACAAGAGGGCATTTTCCGTTTCATCGTTGCTGCTGTTCAGGGCACCGGCGGCAATGCCGTTGGCGCATAGCGTCTCCACTTGGTCCTTCATCAGCGAGATTAGAGGTGAAACGACGATGGCTATACCTTCGCGCAGCAGTGCAGGAAGCTGGTAACAAATGGACTTTCCGCCTCCGGTGGGCATCAGTACCAAACAGTCTTTTCCAGCAAGCAACGTACGGATAACTTCCTCTTGCAAAGGGCGGAAAGTGTCGTATCCAAAATATTTTTTGAGCGTTTGTAGCATTGTCTTAGATAAACTTTTGTGCTGCAAAGGTACATTAATTATTGTATATGAAACAAGTCAATATAAGTATTCATTTTATATCATAAACACATTATCAATAAGTTAAAGTTTCTTATTAAATAGGTTCAAATGCCATATTTCAACCTTTTTCGTTATTTGTGAATCAAAAATATGTACGATAAAAGTTGCGTATTTGAAAAAAATATCAGACTTTTGTAAAGTCTAAGGGAAAATCCTTTAGGTCTATTATGTATTTACAAACCCTAACCAGTTAATTCAATGAGTGATTTAGAAAACAAAAACCAGGAAGCGGCTCCTAAAAAGCGCCCTTACAACCTGAGAGAAAAGAAGGAAAAGAACGCTGCTTATCGTTCTTTGATTCGTCCGGAGTTGGCAGATGAATTGTATGACAAGATTCTGAACATTATCGTAGTGCAGAAAAAGTACAAGGATCCCGATTACTCGGCTAAAGATTTGGCAAAAGAGCTGAAGACTAATACCCGTTATCTGTCGGCAGTGGTGAACTCTCGTTTCGGCATGAACTATTCATGTCTGTTGAATGAATATAGAGTGAAAGATGCTAAGCATTTATTGACGGACAAGAGATATGCCGACAAGAATGTGGAAGAGATCAGTACAATGGTAGGCTTTGCCAACCGCCAGTCTTTCTATGCTGCTTTTTATAAGAATGTAGGCGAGACACCTAACGGATATCGTAAGAAACACGCAGAGAAGAAATAAACGATTTGCATTAAACAATGTGTAGATAAGGAAATATTCCGGAATACCCATTTCGGAATACTTCCTTTTCGTCTTTTTTATACTAACCCAATATCTTCCGATACATGAGGAAACAACTTATCATTTATGCCGCTTCTGTGCTGTTGGCAGCATGTGGCGGTTCGAAAACAACAACTGCCGAGGCAGAAAAATTTGATTATACAGTGGAACAATTTGCAGACTTACAGATTCTACGTTACCGGGTTCCCGGTTTCGAAAACTTGTCGCTCCAACAGAAAGAGCTGGTGTATTACCTTACGGAAGCTGCTTTGCAAGGCCGTGATATATTGTTCGACCAAAACGGTAAGTACAACCTGCGCATTCGCCGCACGCTGGAGGTAGTCTATGACGGATATAAAGGCGATAAGAATGCGCCCGATTTCAAGGCTATGGAAGTGTACCTCAAGCGAGTTTGGTTCTCTAACGGCATTCATCATCATTATGGTGCCGAGAAGTTTGTGCCGGGTTTTGCTCCCGAGTTCTTTAGAAAAGCAATATTGGAAACGGATGCTTCCAAGTTGCCGTTAGCAGACGGGCAGACTGCCGAACAACTGTGTGACGAACTGTTTCCGGTCATCTTCGATCCTACGGTCATGCCCAAACGGGTGAATCAGGCGGCAGGCGAAGATTTGGTGCTGACTTCCGCATGTAACTATTACGATGGAGTGACGCAGGAAGAAGCGGAATCTTTCTATAACGCAATGAAAGACCCCAAAGATGAGATGCCTGTTTCTTATGGTCTGAACAGCCGTCTAGTGAAGAAAGACGGCAAGACGGAAGAAAGAGTGTGGAAAGTGGGTGGCTTATACGGACAGGCTATCGAGAAAATCGTATACTGGTTGAAGAAAGCCGAAGGCGTGGCTGAAAACGAAGAACAGAAGGCAGTCATTGCCAAACTGATAGAGTATTATGAGACAGGCGATTTGAAAACATTCGATGACTATGCCATCTTGTGGGTGAAAGACCTGAATTCTCGTGTCGATTTCGTCAACGGCTTTACCGAAAGCTACGGTGACCCGTTGGGTATGAAAGCCAGCTGGGAGTCGTTGGTGAACTTTAAGGATCTGGAGGCAACGCGCCGTACGGAGATAATCAGCGGCAATGCCCAATGGTTTGAAGACCATTCTCCGGTGGACAAGCAATTTAAGAAAGAAGAAGTAAAAGGAGTTTCGGCGAAGGTGATTACCGCTGCTATCCTAGCAGGCGATTTGTACCCAGCAACAGCCATCGGAATCAACCTGCCTAATTCAAACTGGATTCGTAGCCAGCATGGTTCCAAATCGGTGACCATAGGCAACATCACAGACGCTTACAATAAGGCAGCTCATGGTAATGGCTTTAACGAAGAGTTTGTGTACAGCGACACGGAATTGCAGTTGATAGACAAGTATGCCGACCTCACCGGCGAACTTCATACTGATTTGCATGAATGTTTGGGACACGGGTCCGGAAAACTGCTTCCGGGTGTCGATCCGGATGCACTGAAAGCATACGGCTCTACCATCGAAGAGGCACGTGCCGACCTGTTCGGCCTCTACTACGTAGCCGATCCGAAGCTGACAGAGTTGGGACTTACCCCCGATCCGGACGCTTACAAAGCGGAATATTACACCTATCTGATGAATGGATTGATGACACAGCTGGTACGCATCGAACCGGGTAACAATGTAGAAGAGGCACACATGCGCAATCGTCAGCTCATTGCCCGTTGGGTGTTTGAGAAAGGAGCGGCAGACCGCGTAGTGGAAATGGTGAAGAAAGACGGCAAGACCTACGTTATCGTGAACGATTACGAGAAACTGCGCGGACTTTTCGGTGAGTTACTCTCCGAAATCCAGCGAATCAAGTCTACCGGCGACTATCAGGCAGCCCGTGACATCGTGGAAAACTATGCGGTGAAGGTCGATCCAACCCTGCATGCAGAGGTACTGGAACGCTATAAGAAGCTGAATCTGGCGCCGTACAAAGGCTTCGTGAATCCCAAGTACGAAGTTGTGACAGATGCAGACGGCAAGATAACCAATGTGAAAGTGACCTACGATGAAGGTTATGCCGAACAGATGTTGCGTTATAGCAAAGATTATTCACTCTTGCCTTCAATCAATGACTAATTACGTTCAGAGCCTGTTTGAATGTTGCCCAGCATGATTCAGACAGGCTCTCAAATACATTCCTCTATGGACTTGCATGAACAACTGAAAGATATAAAGACCCAACTCCGTCTCTCTATGAACGGGGCTGTGTCTCAAAGTATGCGTGAAAAAGGCTTGGTCTACAAACTGAATTTCGGCGTAGAGCTTCCACGCATCAAGAAGATTGCCGAAGGGTATGAAAAGAATCATTCGCTGGCACAAGCCCTGTGGAAAGAAGAAATTCGCGAATGTAAGATTCTGGCAGGGCTGTTGCAGCCGGTGGAGAGTTTTTTCCCGGAGATAGCGGATATATGGGTGGAGAGCATTCCGAATATCGAGATTGCCGAACTCACCTCTATGAACCTGTTCCAGCATTTGCCATATGCCCCTGCCAAATCCTTCCAATGGATTGCCGATGAACGGGAGTACGTGCAGACCTGTGGATTCCTGACTATTGCCCGCCTGCTGATGAAAAAAGGCGATATGGACGAGCGTACTGCAAACGAGTTTCTTGACCAAGCGATCTGTGCCTTTCTCTCCGGGCCTTATCATGTGCGAAACGCGGCAATGACCTCCATTCGCCGTTTTATGCAGCACAGCGAAGAACAGTCTTTTCTGGTATGCCGCCGGGTAGAAGGTATGGAACATGCCGAAACGGAAGCCGAACAATTGCTTTATAATCTCGTGAAGGAAGAAGTGGGCTAAAGTCCAAGCCGGGATTTTCCAAACGTCGTATTTGATATCCTTGACATGAGGGTTTCTGAGAATGTCAGATGACATGTGGATGACACGGATTGAACGTGTTGGTCTGCATGACGATATACTTCCAGCTCTATATCAGCTCTATATCAACTCCGTACCAACTCCATACTAACTCCGTATCAGTTCCAGGATTTTCTATATGGAGTTATTACGGAGTTGGTATGGAGTTTTTGCGTACTAGAGAAAAGGAGAGCATATGACTTGAGGCTGTAAAAAAGCGCTTTTATTCCTGCCTTGCTCTCATCTGATGCATTATTTTTATTTTTTTCTTTATTCTCGTTTGCTTTCCACAAAAAAGGCTTAACTTTGTTGGCTGTAAAACTGCGCCGACAAAAATGGAAAGTCAGAACGTAAAAGATACGGTAAAGCAGATATTCACCGAATATCTCAATGCGAACGGGCATCGTAAGACTCCCGAACGTTATGCCATACTTGATACCATCTACTCCATTGAAGGACATTTCGATATAGATACACTCTATTCGTTGATGGCGGATCAGGAAAATTTCCGTGTGAGCCGCGCTACCCTTTACAATACCATCATACTTCTCATCAATGCCCGTCTGGTCATCAAACATCAGTTCGGAAATTCCTCCCAGTACGAAAAATGTTATAACCGCGACACCCATCATCATCAGATCTGTACACAGTGCGGCAGGGTGACGGAGTTTCAAAACGAGGAGTTGCAGCATGCCATTGAGAATACGAAACTCAGTCGGTTCAGTTTGTCTCACTATTCGCTCTACCTATATGGGTTGTGCAGCAAGTGCGACCGGAACAACAAGCGTAAAAGAAAAGATAATAATAATAAAAAGGAAAAATGAAAGTAGATATTCTATTAGGATTACAATGGGGCGACGAAGGCAAAGGTAAAGTCGTTGACGTGTTAACTCCGAGATACGATGTCGTAGCTCGTTTTCAGGGTGGCCCGAATGCCGGACATACGCTCGAGTTTGAAGGACAGAAGTACGTGCTCCGTTCCATTCCCTCGGGAATTTTTCAAGGTGACAAGGTGAACATCATTGGTAATGGCGTGGTGCTTGATCCCGCTCTTTTCAAGGCAGAAGCGGAATCGCTGGAAGCATCGGGACATTCGCTGAAAGAACGTTTGCACATTTCGAAGAAAGCACACCTCATCATGCCTACTCACCGCATTCTGGATGCTGCTTACGAAGCTGCGAAAGGCGATGCCAAGGTGGGAACAACGGGTAAGGGCATCGGTCCTACGTACACTGATAAGGTCAGCCGTAATGGTTTGCGCGTAGGCGACATCCTGCATAATTTCGAACAGAAATATGCTGCAGCCAAAGCTCGTCACGAGCAGATTCTGAAGAGTCTGAATTATGAGTACGACTTGACGGAGATGGAAAAATCTTGGTTGGAAGGTATCGAATATCTGAAGCAATTCCCATTGGTGGACAGCGAGCATGAGATAAACAACCTGCTGGGCGACGGAAAGTCAGTTCTCTGCGAAGGTGCACAAGGCACGATGCTGGATGTGGACTTTGGCTCTTATCCTTTTGTGACCTCTTCCAATACCATTTGCGCAGGTGCCTGCACAGGGCTGGGAATTGCGCCTAACAAGATTGGTGAGGTTTATGGTATCTTCAAAGCATATTGCACCCGTGTAGGGGCAGGACCGTTCCCGACAGAACTTTTCGACGAGACGGGCGAAAAGATCGGTGCGCTGGGACATGAGTTCGGTGCCGTGACGGGACGCAAACGCCGTTGCGGATGGATTGACTTGGTGGCATTGAAGTATGCCATTATGGTGGACGGTGTGACGAAGCTGATTATGATGAAGAGCGACGTGCTTGACTCATTCGAGACAATCAAGGCCTGTGTGGCATACAACGTCAACGGGGAAGAGATTGACTACTTCCCGTTCGATATCAACGAAGGCGTTGAACCGATATATGTCGAACTGCCGGGTTGGAAGACTGACATGACGAAGATGCAGAGCGAAGACGAATTCCCCGAAGAATTCAACGCTTATCTTTCCTTCTTGGAAGAGCAGCTTGGTGTGCCCATCAAGATTGTTTCCGTTGGTCCAGACCGTGAGCAGACCATCGAACGTTACACAGAAGAATAGTAAATCGTTGCTTTTGTTGCCCAGGCAAGTTTGCTTGTCGGGGTGGCAGATAAATGTTCATTCGCCTCTACAGGTAATCATCGAAGGCTTGTAGGGGCGATATTCATTTAAAGGAGGTGTATAGGTCGTTCCTGTTTCGTACGAACGATTGTCTTTTTTTGCCACATTCCGGTGCGTGTCATTCATGACAGAAATGGGGATTATGCTGTAACTGCCGGAAATTCCTGTCGGTACGGATGTTGTAACAGAGTTATAACTTGTTGAATGATATGTATTCTTCGCTAATTCTTCCTAAAATGTAGAGGGAACAGTAGCAAAGTTCATCGTTTCCTTTTATTTTTGGCAAGCAATTTGTATTGTGTAAGATAAAGCATGGATTTTTAACCCTTAAAAACAGAAAATTATGGGAAATATGATAGGTATACAATGGATTATCTTTATTGGCATAGCCATAGCAAGTTGGTTGGTGCAAATGAATTTGCAGAGCAAATTCAAGAAGTACTCCCGAATCCCTACGGGCAATGGGATGACAGGGCGTGACGTTGCCCTTCAGATGCTGCACGATAACGGCATTGATGATGTCCAGGTGACGCATACTCCGGGACAACTGACCGACCACTACAATCCTGCCAATAAGACTGTGAATCTGAGTGAAGGTGTGTATGACAGCAACAGTATCATGGCTGCCGCCGTCGCCGCCCATGAGTGTGGACACGCCGTGCAACATGCCCGCGCATACGCTCCGTTGACGATGCGTAGCAAGCTGGTTCCGGTGGTGTCATTTGCATCGCAGTGGATGAGCTGGTTGTTGCTGGCTGGTATTTTGATGTTGAATACGTTTCCGCAATTGCTGCTGGCAGGCATCATCTTGTTTGCTATGACCACGCTGTTCAGCTTTGTCACTTTGCCGGTTGAGATCGATGCCAGCAAGCGTGCTTTGGTATGGTTGAGCAGTTCGGGCATTACGAACTCTTACAATCACAGACAGGCTGAGGATGCCCTTCGTTCTGCCGCCTATACTTATGTGGTGGCTGCTTTAGGCTCATTGGCTACGCTGATTTATTACGTTATGATATTTATGGGACGCAGGGACTAAAGCCCGTTTTTGATAAGGAATGCAAACAGATTGTCAGTTCGTATGGAACCGGCAATCTGTTTGTGTTATATAGGGGTGGCTGCGTATTCTGTCCTGCTCCATGCTTCAGTGATTCAGGTAGGCCGGATTATGTTCGGGGTACATTGTCTTTGTAGGATGTTTCCCTGTTTTTATGGGGAACGGGGCAGTCTGCGTGACGGGTAAAATGAGGTAAACGGATTGAAAAGGAACTCAAAAGAAGCTGAATAAGAAACTTTTTGAGCAAAACTTAAATAGGCTCTCGATATTTTGCTTTACCTTTGCGGCTAAAACAAATATTAAAAGAATAAATATGGCAGCAAAACCAAGTATTCCAAAAGGAACTCGCGACTTTTCGCCGGTGGAAATGGCGAAGCGTAACTATATATTCAATACAATTCGTGAAGTATATCATCTTTATGGATTTCAGCAGATTGAAACTCCTGCGATGGAAACACTCTCCACGCTGATGGGAAAATATGGCGAAGAAGGCGATAAACTACTGTTCAAGGTGCAAAATTCGGGTGATTACTTTTCCGGACTGACCGATGAAGAATTACTGAGCCGTAATTCAGCCAAACTTGCCTGCAAATTCTGCGAAAAAGGTTTGCGTTACGACTTGACGGTTCCGTTTGCCCGCTATGTGGTAATGCATCGGGATGAAATCACTTTCCCCTTCAAACGCTATCAGATACAACCTGTTTGGCGTGCCGACCGCCCGCAGAAGGGTCGTTATCGTGAGTTTTATCAATGCGATGCCGATGTGGTGGGCAGTGATTCCCTGCTGAACGAGGTAGAACTGATGCAGATTGTCGATACTGTGTTTACCCGTTTCGGTATCCGGGTTTGCATTAAGATCAATAACCGTAAGATTCTGACGGGTATTGCTGAAATCATCGGCGAAGCTGACAAGATAGTAGATATCACCGTAGCAATCGACAAACTGGACAAGATCGGTCTGGACAATGTGAATGCCGAGCTGAGAGAGAAGGGGATCGGTGATGAGGCGATTGCCAAGTTGCAACCTATCATCCTGCTGAGTGGTACGAATGAAGAAAAACTTGTCACCCTGAAGGAGGTGCTTGCCGACAGTGAAACCGGACTGAAGGGGGTAGAAGAGAGCGAATTTATTCTTTCTACGCTGAAGAATCTCGGGTTGAAGAATGAAATTGAACTTGATTTGACGCTTGCCCGCGGGTTGAATTACTATACGGGCGCCATCTTTGAAGTGAAAGCGCTCGATGTACAGATTGGCAGTATCACCGGTGGGGGACGTTATGACAATCTGACCGGTGTGTTCGGCTTGTCGGGTGTCAGCGGTGTGGGTATCTCTTTTGGGGCAGACCGTATATTTGACGTGTTGAACCAGCTTGACCTGTACCCGAAGGAAGCTGTAAACGCGACGCAGGTGTTATTTATCAATTTTGGCGAGAAAGAGGTTGCCTTCTCCATGCAGGTGCTCGCGCAGGTGCGTGCGGCAGGCATTCGTGCCGAAATTTTCCCTGATGCAAGCAAGATGAAGAAGCAGATGGGCTATGCAAACTCCAAAAACATCCCGTTTGTTGTCTTGGTGGGTGAGAACGAGATGAATGAAGGCAAAGTGACGCTGAAGAATATGGAGACCGGCGAACAAAGGTTGGTTACAGCTCAGGAGTTGATCGAAGAGCTTTGCTGAAACGTATGATATCCTGCTTTTCCGCTGCTGGATATTTGCGTAGGTTTGCAGAATGATTTGCAGATGCTACGCACGATACTGCTCTCGATATAGCGAAATGCTTCAGGCAAAGCGCTATATCGGGAGCAGTGTTGTAGATTACTTGGCTATCATTCTATTTTTTAATCATATCAATAATTATCTTCGCAAAGATAATAAAATCAATTGATTACAGACAATTCATCACCCAAAATGTCCAACCTGCCTAAATTGCGGGCTATGGGTATTTTGTGGGTTCCGATGACGAGTCTGTTTCCTTCTATGGCCTCCACTTTACTGGTTTGAGCGATCTTTAATTACTATAATTCTTTATAATTCCCACATAAACCAGTAGAATGACATTCATCAGCAAGGCATAAATAATGGCAGGGATGGCTATGATGTCATTGTTGAACACAAACGGGCTACTGGCAATGGCGATGGCCTGTGCAGCATTCTGCATTCCGATTTCGATGACAAGCGTACGTACTTCCTTGGTGCGGAGATGCATCAGCTTGGATAGTAACGCGCCTCCCGACATGGCAAGCAGGATGAGAGTGAAGATGCAGCAACCCAGTTTGCTGAATTGTTCGGCGATGGTGGTATGATGCTGGATGAAGAAGATGGATGCCAACAGTATGAGTGCGGGAAAAGCTGCTTTTGACAGTACCTTATGTATCTTTTCTGCTGTCGTCGGCCGGTAGTGCTTCATAAGAATACCAGTAACGATGGGGAATAACATCAATACTAAGTTTTGTACAATGAGGCTACCTATGGGCAGATGTACACTTATGTCGGGAGTGTTTCCAATGAAGTGTAGGATAAATTCCATAATGATAGGAAGGGTGAACAGTGTAATGAGGCTGCTGAACGCTGTTAGCGACACGGAAAGAGCCACGTCTCCCTTGGCTATCATTGAGAATATGTTGGAAGAACTGCCGCCGGGTGAACAGGCTATGAGCATGACGCCGATGAAGAACAACGGTTCTATGCGGAAAGCATAACTTATGGCAAATGCCAATATAGGTAGTAGTATGATTTGTCCTGCCAGTCCGGCAATGATAGGACGGGGGCGTTTGCAGAATAGTTTGAAGTCGGCTGTTTGCAGTGTCAATCCCAACTCAAACATTAGTAAGGTGAGAATGGGGAGCACTATCCATATTGCATTCATTGTTTGGGTATTTTGTTTCAGGCTGCAAAGATAGCAATTCCGTTCTGTTATTTGCCATTTTGTCAGCCTTAATCTGCCAAACAAACAGCTTTGCACTTTGGCATGATTTTGGTAAGTCATTTATCGCTTATTTGAAGCAGAATGAGTATAAACGTAAATGTATAACATATAAAAGCAAGAGAATTATGAATATTAAACCATTGGCAGACAGAGTACTTGTACTCCCTGCACCTGCAGAAGAGAAAACGATTGGCGGTATCATCATTCCGGATACGGCAAAAGAGAAACCTTTGAAAGGTGAAGTGATTGCAGTAGGCAACGGAACGAAAGACGAAGAAATGGTGTTGAAGGTTGGTGACACAGTATTGTATGGCAAGTATGCGGGTACAGAACTGGAAGTTGAAGGTACCAAATATCTCATTATGCGTCAGAACGACGTACTCGCTGTATTGGGATAAATCTTTCGGTCTTGTAGTTTTTTAGTTTGTCCGTTTTATGTAGAATTCACAATCTAACCATTCGGAAACACCAAAAACTCAAGTTCCAAAAATTAATAAACTAATAAACTCTTAAAATTAAAAAACTCAAAAGCTATGGCAAAAGAAATATTATTCAATATTGATGCCCGTGATCAACTGAAGAAAGGTATTGATACGCTGGCAAACGCTGTGAAAGTAACTCTCGGCCCGAAAGGTCGTAATGTGATTATCGAAAAGAAATTCGGTGCTCCTCACATTACTAAGGACGGTGTAACCGTTGCCAAGGAAGTAGAATTGGCAGATGCATACCAGAATACCGGTGCACAGTTGGTGAAGGAAGTGGCTTCTAAGACTGGTGACGATGCCGGTGACGGAACAACTACCGCTACTGTATTGGCACAGGCTATTGTGGCTGAAGGTTTGAAGAACGTGACTGCCGGTGCAAGCCCGATGGATATCAAGCGCGGTATCGACAAGGCTGTTGCCAAAGTCGTTGATTCTATCAAGTCACAAGCTGAAATGGTGGGCGACAACTACGATAAGATCGAGCAGGTTGCTTCTGTTTCTGCAAACAATGATCCTGTTATCGGTAAGTTGATTGCTGACGCTATGCGTAAGGTATCTAAGGATGGTGTGATCACTATCGAAGAGGCTAAGGGTACGGACACTACGATCGGTGTGGTAGAAGGTATGCAGTTTGACCGTGGTTATCTTTCTGCTTACTTCGTTACCAACACGGAGAAGATGGAATGCGAGATGGAGAAGCCTTACATCCTGATCTATGACAAGAAGATTTCTAACCTGAAGGATTTCTTGCCTATTTTGGAACCTGCCGTACAGACAGGTCGTCCGTTGTTGGTTATCGCAGAAGATGTGGATAGCGAAGCTTTGACTACATTGGTAGTAAACCGTCTGCGCTCTCAGTTGAAGATTTGTGCAGTGAAGGCTCCGGGCTTTGGCGACCGTCGTAAGGAAATGCTGGAAGACATTGCCGTATTGACCGGTGGTGTGGTTATCAGCGAAGAGAAGGGTCTGAAATTGGAGCAAGCTACTATCGAGATGCTGGGTACTGCTGATAAGATAACTGTTTCTAAAGACAATACCACTATCGTAAACGGTGCTGGAGACAAGCAGAACATCAAGGAACGTTGCGAGCAGATAAAGGCTCAGATTGCTGCTACCAAGTCTGATTATGACAGAGAAAAATTGCAGGAACGTCTGGCTAAGCTGTCTGGTGGAGTTGCTGTGCTTTATGTAGGTGCTGCTTCCGAAGTGGAAATGAAAGAAAAGAAAGACCGCGTAGATGATGCTTTGCGTGCAACACGTGCAGCCATCGAAGAAGGTATCGTTCCGGGCGGTGGTGTAGCTTACATCCGTGCCATCGAAACATTGGAAGGCTTCAAAGGGGATAACGTTGATGAAACTACCGGTGTTGATATCATCAGACGGGCTATCGAAGAACCGTTGCGTCAGATCGTGGCGAATGCGGGTAAAGAAGGTGCTGTCGTAGTACAGAAAGTACGTGAAGGCAAGGGTGACTTCGGTTACAATGCACGTACCGATGTTTACGAGAACCTGCATGCTGCCGGTGTGGTAGATCCTGCAAAGGTAACTCGTGTAGCTTTGGAAAATGCGGCTTCTATTGCCGGTATGTTCCTGACTACTGAATGCGTCATCGTAGAAAAGAAGGAAGACAAACCTGAAATGCCGATGGGTGCTCCGGGCATGGGCGGCATGGGTGGTATGATGTAATATCGGTCTTCCCTGAATAAATAAGATAACGAAAGGCCACAGGGCTTCTCTTCATAGAGAGCGCTGTGGCTTTTTTATATTTCGGTTTTGGGACCTGTTTTCTATATATGGAGCATGAAATAGTTACGAATTAGACTGAAATTTTGTTTCTTTGCACATTCTTAGAAAATAAATATACTTATGAGAAGTTTTGCTTCAGACAATAACTCCGGTGTGCATCCATTGGTGATGGAGGCCTTGAACCGGGCAAATCAGGATCATGCGATAGGCTATGGCGATGATCCTTGGACAGAAGAGGCTGTCCGTAAGATAAAGGAAGTTTTTACGGCTGATTGTGAACCGTTGTTTGTCTTCAACGGAACGGGCAGCAATGCCGTCGCTCTGCAACTGGCAACGCGGCCTTACAACTTGATCCTTTGTGCGGAGACGGCGCATATTTATGTAGACGAATGTGGTGCTCCTGCTCGCATGACAGGATGTCAGGTTGGTACTATCGCAACGCCAGATGGTAAACTTACCCCGCACTTGGTACGTCCTTATTTGAAGAACTTTGGCGAACAGCACCATTCCCAACCGGGAGCAATTTACATATCTCAATGTTCAGAGTTGGGTACTGTGTACACGCCGGAAGAGTTGAAGGCACTGACTGCCTTGGCGCATGAGTATGGAATGTATGTACACATGGATGGGGCGCGTCTTGCCAATGCTTGTGTAGCGTTGAATCTCAGTCCGAAAGAGCTGACAGTGGATTGTGGCATTGATATTCTCAGTTTTGGTGGAACGAAGAACGGGTTGATGTTGGGTGAGAGTGTGATTGTCTTCCATCCCGACCTGAAGCGTGGCGCCTATTACGTGCGGAAACAGTCGGCGCAACTGGCATCCAAATTGCGCTATCTTTCTTGCCAGTTTACGGCATATCTGACGGATGAACTTTGGAAGAAGAATGCGACGCATGCCAATGTGATGGCACAGAAGCTTTACGAAGGATTGAAGGTACTGCCTGGAATACGCTTCACGCAGAAGATGGAGAGTAATCAGTTGTTTTTGACCATGCCGCGCAAAGCAATAGATGCGTTGAGGCAATCTTATTTCTTTTACTTTTGGAATGAAGCGGAGAACGAAATACGTTTTGTGACCTCTTTCGATACGACGGAAGAAGATATTCAATCGTTGCTGAAAGCTGTCAAAGAGGCTTTGCAAGTCCGATAGATGGAATCGGGGTTTTCACTCCGGTGCTTACAGTATGATTTTCAGTTGAAAAGGGCCGGGTATACGGGAGCGTATATCCGGCTGCTTTTTAAATATAGTTTATCTATTTTAGTATTCAAAATACCAAGATGGTGTGTTATTTGTGATAGGGTATATAAGAAAAACTAAAATTGTAGACTATGGCTTATATCGATTATTATCAAGTCCTTGGAGTGGACAAAAAGGCAAGTCAGGAAGATATCAAGAAAGCGTTCCGCAAGTTGGCGCGTAAGTATCATCCGGACCTAAATCCGAACGACGCTACTGCAAAGGATAAGTTTCAGGCGATAAACGAGGCAAACGAAGTATTGGGTGATCCGGAAAAGCGTAAGAAGTATGATGAATACGGCGAACATTGGAAACATGCCGATGAATTTGAAGCCCAGAAGCGTGCCCGGCAAACGGCGGGTGCCGGTGGGTTCGGAGGTTTTGGCGGCGGTGGATTCGGTGGTTCGGGTGCAGGATACGGTTCGGACGGTAACGGTAGTTATTGGTATTCATCCGACGGGCAGGAGTTCTCCAGCAGTACAGGCGGTGACTTCTCTGACTTTTTTGAATCACTGTTCGGGCACCGGGGACGTAAGGGAGGTGCCAATGCTGGTTTTCGCGGACAGGATTATCATGCAGACCTACATCTGTCCCTTCGTGATGCGGCACAGACGCATAAGCAGATTCTGACTGTGAACGGAAAGAATGTGCGCATCAACATTCCTGCCGGAGTGGCGAATGGGCAAGTGATCAAGTTGAAAGGCTATGGCGGCGAGGGAATGAACGGTGGTTCTGCCGGTGATTTGTATATTACGTTCGTGATTGCGGACGATCCTCTGTTCAAGCGTTTGGGGGATGATTTGTATGTTGACGTTTCCATCAGCCTTTATACCGCTCTTTTGGGTGGCGATCAGTTGGTGGACACGCTGGACGGACAAGTGAAGTTGAAAGTGAAACCGGAAACCCAGAATGGGACGAAGGTCCGCCTGAAGGGTAAGGGATTTCCTGTATATAAGAAGGAAGGACAGCATGGCGACCTCATTGTGACTTATTCCGTGAAACTGCCAACCGACCTGACAGAAGAGCAGAAAGAATTGTTCCGTAAACTTCAAAGTATGAATTAAGAGGCAACGCTTAAAAAGATGAACCCTAAAAGTCAGATCTTCGACTTTTAGGGTTCATTCATTTTTATGGGATGATCGTTTCAGTATCTATCAAGTCTGATAGAGCCGGACCGATTTACTTACGATAGCTTTCCAATTCTTCGGCTTTGAACTTGCGGATGAAGTTGAAGTGCTTTTCTACTTCTGCCTCGGCATAGTTCAGATAGACAACGGCTGATTTCGCAAACAGTTCGGGAGCTTTTGTCGCATCTTGAATAATGAGATGAGACATAACGCACACGGCTGCCATTTCGTAGAGACGACGGGCTACAAAATCCAGTAATTCCTGGCTCTGTGCTTCTTTTACGGCATTGGTGCAAGTCTCAAACTTGTTTGTCATTTCTTTCAGACGATCCATCAACGGTTGCATCTCTTCACTGCAAGGAACGGTTTCGAAGTCCCGAAGCGTAGCGGCATACGAACCGTTGGTCACGTAGCGGATGGCTGCTACGGTCTGCAACTGCGTAGTACCCTCGTAGATGCTCGTGATACGGGCATCACGGTAGATGCGCTGGCAAGCATATTCCAACATGAAACCTGAACCACCGTGAATCTGAATACAGTCGTAAGCGTTCTGGTTAGCATATTCGGAGTTCATACCTTTGGCAAGCGGAGTGAAGGCATCAGCAAGTTTGGAGTATTTTTTCTGTTCCTGACGCTCTTCCGGAGTCAGTTTGCGTTCGCGGGCGATGTCGTCCAGGGCTTTGTAGATGTCTACGTAGCGTGAAGTCTGATACAACAATGCGCGACCTGCATCCAATTTGGCTTTCATGATGGCGAGCATGTCATATACGGCGGGGAACTCGATGATTGCCTTGCCGAACTGTTTGCGGTCTTTGGCGTATGCCAAGCCTTCATTGTAGGCAGCTTGCGACAGACCTACGGACTGTGCGGCAATACCCAAACGAGCACCGTTCATCAGTGCCATTACGTATTTGATCAAGCCGAGTTTGCGATCGCCACAGAGTTCGCACTTGGCGTTCTTGTAGACAAGTTCGCAAGTAGGAGAGCCGTGGATACCCAGTTTGTTTTCGATGCGGCGTACGTCTACACCTCCGTCACGTTTGTCGTAGATGAACATGGAAAGTCCGCGTCCGTCTTTCGTACCTTCTTCTGAGCGTGCCAGTACGAGGTGAAGATCGGCATCACCATTGGTGATGAAACGTTTCACACCGTTCAGGCGCCAGCAGTTTTCTTTCTCATCGAAAGTTGCCTTCAGCATGACGCTTTGCAGGTCAGAACCGGCATCGGGTTCGGTCAGGTCCATTGACATGGTTTCACCGGCACAAATGCGCGGGATGAAGCGACTGTGTTGGTCTTCGTTACCAAACTCATACAGTGTTTCGATACAGTCTTGCAAGGACCAGATATTTCCGAAACCAGCATCAGCGGCTGCTACGATCTCAGCACACATGGTGTAAGGAGTGATGGGGAAGTTCAGTCCACCGAAGCGACGGGGCATGGTCATGCCGTTCAGTCCGGCTTTCACCATGGCATCTAGGTTCTGTTTCGTGCCGCTGGCATATTCTACACGACCGTTTGCGCAGTGAGGCCCTTCTGCATCTACGCCTTCGGCATTGGGATTGATGATTTCTCCGGTGATTTCGCCAGTGATTTCCAATACCTTGTCGTATGAGTCCATAGCGTCCGCATAGTCCTGCGGAGCATAATCATATTTATCTTTATCTTGATATCCGCGCTCTTTCAGCTCGCAGATACGTTCCATCATCGCGTTGTTCAGTTGGAACTTCAATTCAGGAACTTCGGTATAAAAATTAGCCATAGCTTATTTACTGTTCTGTTTGTAATATTTAATCATTTTCGGAATCACTTCTTCCACCGTACCGTTGATTACATAGTCGGCGATGGTGTTGATCGGGGCATTTTCATCGTTGTTGATAGAGATGATGATGCCGCTTTCCTGCATGCCGGCGATGTGCTGGATTTGTCCACTGATGCCGCAGGCGATGTAGAGTTTCGGACGGACGGTCACACCGGTCTGACCAATCTGACGGTCATGGTCGCAGAAACCTGCGTCGACAGCTGCGCGGCTACCGCCCACTTCGGCGTGAAGCTCCTTGGCCAGTTCGAACAACATGTCGAAGTTCTCGCGGCTACCCATACCGTAACCACCGGCAACAACGATCGGAGCACCTTTCAGGTTATGTTTTGCCTTTTCTACATGGCGGTCGATGACTTTTACTACATAGTCCGTCGTAGGTACATACTTGGCAACGTCGTGATTGATGATTTCGCCTTGATAGTTGGCGTCGAGAATTTCTTTCTTCATCACGCCTTCGCGCACGGTTGCCATCTGCGGACGGTGTTCGGGATTGACGATGGTCGCCACAATGTTACCGCCGAATGCGGGACGGATCTGGTACAGCAGGTTTTCGTACGTCTTGCCTGCTTTCTTGTCCTCGTGGTCGCCGATTTCCAGTGAAGTACAGTCGGCAGTCAAACCGCTGGTCAGGGCGGAAGATACGCGCGGACCAAGGTCACGACCGATGACAGTGGCACCCATAAGGCAGATCTGTGGTTTTTCTTCTTTGAAGAGGTTGATTAGTACGGAAGAGTGGGGTAGTGAAGTGTAGGGAAACAGGCCCGGAGCATCGAAGATGTGAAGACGGTCGACACCGTAGGGCATTACTTGTTTTTCGATACCTGCAAGATTGGCGCCTGCAACTATGGCTTCCAGCTGGCAACCCAGTTGATTGGCTAATTTGCGTCCTTTGGTAAGGAGTTCGAGACTTACTTCGGCAACTACAGTGCCTTCAATCTCACAATATACAAATACGTTATTCATATTTCTTAGTTTTTAGCTACGAGCTACGAGTTGCGGGGCTACAAGTTCTTTTCTGTGAATGATGGTGCAATTACTTGCAGCTTGTCGCTTTGTAGCTCATCACTCATCCAATCGTGTGATTGGCAAGTAGTTCAACAATAAGGTCTTCTACATCCTTGTCGCTTCCGGTCAACGTGCGGCTTTCCTTGGCTTGGAACGAGATATTCTGGACGGTTTTCACTTTCGTGGGCGAACCGCTGAGGCCACATTGTTCCAGATCGCCGTCGACGTCGGCTACGCTCCATTCCGTAATATTCAGGTAAGGACACTTCTCGTAGAGGTCGGCGTAGGGCAGGGCGGCACCTTCTTTGGTGATGGCGGCTTTCTCCTGTGCGCCGAGGGCACGTTTGTATTTCTGCACTAGTTTGGCGTTGCGCGGGCGGCAGGGAGCGGCGTTGCCGTTCACGGTGATGACGATAGGCAGCGGGCCTTCTACGGTTTCCACGCCTCCGTCAATATGGCGCTTCACGACGATTCGTCCAGTGGTCTCTTCCACGTTCAGGATTTCTTCGGCATACGTGATCTGCGTCAAGCCCAGCTTTTCTGCCACTTGTGGTCCTACTTGCGCCGTATCTCCGTCGATGGCTTGGCGTCCACCGATGATGATGTCATATTCGCCGATCTTTTTGATAGCAGTGGCGAGGGCGTATGAAGTAGCGAGGGTGTCGGCACCGGCAAAGGCGCGGTCGGTCAGCAGATAGCCATTGTCGGCACCGCGGAACAATCCTTCACGAATAACTTCGGCTGCGCGTCCCGGTCCCATGGTGAGGATGGTGACGGTGGAGCCTGGATGTGTATCTTTCAGTCGGAGGGCTTGTTCGAGAGCGTTCAAGTCTTCGGGGTTGAAGATAGCGGGAAGTGCCGCACGGTTGATAGTACCGTCGGCTTTCATGGCATCTTTCCCGACGTTGCGTGTGTCGGGAACTTGTTTTGCCAATACAACAATTTTCAAACTCATGCTATTAATTATTAGTATTAGTATTTTTCTGTATGTCAGTGCCGGGAGAAATAGGAGTAGTGAAGGGAAAGCCCT
>NZ_CAJUHF010000016.1:29616-71123 GCF_910585845.1 uncultured Bacteroides sp.
CAAACTCATCTTATTAATGTTTAGTATTAGTATTTCTCAAAGTGTCAGTGCCGGAAATAAGAGTAGAAGGTTATGACTTCCAGCTACAGAAATTTTTCCGGTTAACTAATTATCAGTGTGCAAAATTAGTCAAACTGTTTGGTTTGGCAAGAAATGAGGGGAAAAAATGCACATTACGCCGCGCTTTGAGCAATTTTATGCATTCTTCCTGTAGTTGAAGCGGTTCATTACGTATTCTATCCAATGTTCACGGTCCATTTCGAAATGCTCCAACATGGCATCGGCCGGTGAATCTTCGCATTCTTCATCGTTTGCACAGCGAAGTTTATATTCCATCTCTTCGCTTGTGAGGGGGAATACTTGGAAGAAGTCCACGGACTTGCCCGTGGACAGGGGGAGGGATATTCTGTCGTAAATGTCGGGTTGCGGGCAGAGCAGCAAGGCTGAGTTGTAGGGAACGTTGTCTGCGAAAGGTTCGCTGTCGGGGTGGGACAACGAATGTCCCCACGCCACCCAACTATCAGTCCTGATGGGCATGCGGGCGAAATCTTTCAGCAGTCGGATAGGCCAATAATTTCGTTCATCGCTTAGGCTGTCTTCTGCCAACTCCCAGTCGGCGGGAAGATATATCAGTAGTTCGGCGCGTTCTGCCAACAGGTATTCATATCTATATTGGTCGGGCACGTTCATGCGGTGGGCACCGACGCCCATAGTACACAAGGTATAGTAGTTGCGGTTCTCGGCAGGAGGGATGATGGCAATGTCTATATGGATGTCAGGCGAGACAATTTCGTGAAAGACTTCAGCATACTCTCCGAACGTATCTTCAATGAAGTCCGATACTTCGGCTGTTTCGGTCTCTGAATAATATTCGGGTTGCGTGCCATTCTTGTCTTTGGGCTCTAAAGCCTTTCTCCACATGGAGAGTGCCGTCTGTTTGGCTTTTCCCATATCATTGGTCCACATGTAGAAGAATCCTGATTCCGACTCGTCTTTCATCTCTATGACCAGGAAGTCGGAATAGAAACTGATGCTTTCCACTTCTTGCCAGGGCGCCGACTCGATGCGGATGTACCGTTCTCCGTTGTTTATGTCCATGATATATTGCGGTCCTTCCGAGGTCAGTACGGGAAAGCAGTCGCTGCTATGCAGATTGGAATACAGCTTGTTGATGTTCCACAAGAATTTCCCGTAGGCCAACGTGAGCACTGCCAATAAGGTCAATGCCTTCCACGGCCGTCCGGCCACCAACATCACTATGATTCCTATAAGGACGAGTATCAGAGCGACCTTGCCGATTGTGGTAGCGTTTTGCAGGATGTTACTTTTTATTGCACACCAAAGAAATTCGATTCTGCTTGGGGCGGATGTACATCGCATGTCCTGGAAATCTTCTGTCGGGTTGACCGGCAAAGTGTTAATCGTGTAGCGTTCCATATCTGGAGTATGTTATTGTTTTTATTCTTTTCTGTTTTTATCTCTTCGCAAATATACTCTTTTTTGTAGAATCCACAACGATACTCCTTGAATAAAAACATAAGAGTTAAAACCGACACTTCTACTTTAGAGAAAGTGAAGCAGTCGGCTTTAACTCCTATGGCTTTCCTGACGATGAAAACAGTGTTCAAGTCAGGTGTTTCTTTTTTCTGAGAATATCGTTCGCTTATTTGATACCCAATTTCTTGGCGATATCTTTGGGCAGTGCATCTTTATGTACAATGATATTCATTGTTTTGTAGCGCACAAATGCCTTTGAAGCATACCACAGTCCCTCGTACTTACCGGCTTTGCCCCAAGAGTTCTTCACCATATAGTACTCGTTGCCTTCCTGGTCCTTAGCGATACCGTAGATCAGCATGCCATGGTCATCGGTTGTTTCCCAGTTGTCGTATGCCTCCTGGCGTTCTTCCTGAGTACACCACTTCTGCGGTTGCGGCTTGGTGTTCAGTTTCTTCTCCTCAGGTTTCATCTTCAGCCAGTGAGCCATGTCCGAACCGCTCAGTTCCTGCACTTTTTCCACGTCGGGCAATACGGCGATACCGTCGCGCGTGAAACCCTGTTCGCTTACATCGCTACCCCAAGCGATGGTGTACCCTTTGTTGATGGCGTTGTCGAACACCTGCATCAACTCGTCGATGGGCAAGTTGTAAGAAGAAGCCCAACGCCAGTTGTCCTGTATCTCGATGATGAACGGCTGATAGAAGGGGTGATGTGTGTAGGAAGTCAGCGAGATGTAGTCATCCGCATTCAGTCCGGTAGATTCGTAGAAGGATTTCGGAGTATATTCCTTGCCTTTGTAAGTGAACTTCTCGGGACGTTCGCCCAGATAGATGTCGTGGATAGCTGTGATTGCTTTCTTCCAAAGCGGGTTCTTGTCCTTGTCTGTCTGCAGGCTGCGCAGATTTCCTTTGGCAATGGCGTCTACTACGGCATTGGAAACGGCAGTCAGTTCGGTGTGGTTGCTCAGCGTGTCGCCGTACATCACTCCCGGACGCATCTCTTCTTCGGGTACCAGTCCGAAGGTCTTCATTCCGTAGATGACATCGTAGAACGAGCCGCCTTGTGAGAAGGAGACGTCACCATGCGTGCGTACTGCTCTGTCGGCACGATCCAAATAAGTGTTGTGTACGATGAACATTTCAGAAAAATCATACTCTCCCTTTCCCATGCGGAGCAGTTCCGATTCGATGAATGCCAGTCCGGAGTAGCACCAGCACGTACCGGCACGGTTTTGGTTCTTAATGGAAGTGATAGGATTTTCTTTTACGGTAGTAAAGATGAAACCTTCTTCTTTCGGAGTGTCTTGTGCCATTGCGCTTAAACTTAGCAAGCCCAATGTGGCCATCATTATTGATTTCTTCATCATAATTTAAATGTTATTGATTTATTACTTGCACTGCAAATATAGGTAGAATATCGTAAACAAAAGCTATTTTGAGGACGTTTTATGCAGATTTGGGCATGCAGATTGCTTTTTTCTTCCTGTTAGCTTGAATGGGAATCGGTAACCTTAGGTTCAGCATACTAAAGTTAAGGTCTGGCGGCGTAAACGTGAACTTTAGATGTTCCGAGTAACGGACGATTTTACCTCGTGTTAACTCAAAATTCCAAATTGTCGGATTGTCCCGGGCTTTGTGTCCGATTCCCCTGGGGTTTGTGTTCGATTCCCCTGGGGTTTTCCGGATAAATGCGGGGCAACGTTCCGGAAAACCCCAGGGGATGCGGCAGCAAATGCGGCGGGTTTTTATTCGTACTACGGCTTCTTCCAGCGTTGCAAGCGGTCGTTCCACAGTGAGTGGTCGTCGGGGACGTGGAGGGGCGGAGAAACGAACGGGATGTTCCGGCCGTTCATGGCATTTTACGCCTTTTCCTATTTTTCTTTTTCTTCTTTCAGACACATTTTGAATATAGATGTATGTTTGACACTATTTTATTGTAGATTTCTGTCCAATTATGCAAGTGGCTACAATTCTTTTCGTATTTTTGAGGTCGGAAATTGGACATTTCCCGAAGAGAAAAGTCCATCTGCATGATTACGACTTTGGGCAAAAGAGACTAAATATTAAAATCCATTCAGATAAACAGCATGGACAATTTATCGCATTTTCACTCGTTAGAAGAACTGATACGTGCCCTTGATAGGGAACGTAAACTGCTTCATGCACTTTTTCAAGACAGGAAGAAAATGTCTTTCCGATATGAACTTGCACGCGAGTTGGCAAGCAAGAAAGATGAAAGCCTGGAGTTCTTAAGGTTTGATCTTGCTGGCATCAATATCTTTTTAACGGAGTTTTATGTTCATTTGGGAATGCGTTCATCATTTCTTATTCCTGAAGATATTGAAATGAGGTTGTGTTACAATGGTTCAAAGGAAAGATATGACAGCCAATATCAACGTTTTCATAACCTGAGAACAGACATACCACTTCTGCAATCCTTAATTGACCTCATTAATAAGTATCATCGCTGCTATGATTAGGAAGGGTGTATAAATAATTAGTATTGAGTTAAATAGTACGTTTGTGCTTATGAAGAAAATGATACATATAGACGGTTACAGCGGCCTTGTGTTGGAAGGGGGAGGCATGCGTGGTGTTTTTACGTGCGGCGTGCTCGACAACTTTATGGACCGTGGTATCCGCTTTCCCTATACCATCGGGGTCAGTGCCGGGGCGTGCAACGGACTTTCGTACATGTCCGGTCAGCGAGGGCGTGCCAAGTTCAGTAACATCGACCTGTTGGAGAAGTACCATTACATCGGGCTGAAATACTTGCTGAAGAAACGTAATATCATGGACTTTGATTTGCTGTTCCGGGATTTTCCCGAACGTATCCTTCCTTACGACTATGAAACCTATTTCCACTGTTCCGAACGCTACGTGATGGTGACTACCAACTGCTTGACGGGTGAAGCGAACTATTTTGAGGAGAAGCGAAGCAAGGAGCGGGTGATTGACATCGTGCGGGCTTCGAGCAGTCTGCCGTTTGTTTGTCCCATTGCGTATGTAGACAAGATTCCGATGCTGGATGGCGGTATCGTGGATAGTATTCCGTTGCTGCATGCCCGTCGGGACGGGTTTACAAATAATGTAGTCGTACTGACACGTAATCGTGGATACCGGAAAAAGGTTCAGGGTACTAAGGTTCCTTCTTTCATCTACAGGAAGTATCCCGCCCTGCGTGCCGCCATCAATCGTCGCAGCGTGCTCTATAACGAGCAACTGGAGCTGGTGGAACGGTTGGAAGAGGCGGGAGAAATCACGGTCATCCGTCCGCAACGTCCGGTAGAGGTGAACCGTATCGAGCAGGATGTCAGGAAACTGACAGAGTTATACGAAGAAGGATATCGGTGTGCGGAGCAATTCGCGTTTGAATAATTCTCTGCACTGTATAAGTTCCGCTACATTTGTTGTGAGAAGCAGCTTCCACGCTTCCGCGGTCTTTAGCTTGGTGATGATGGCTTTAGCGGACAAATGCTCTACCTTGCGTTTGGCGATATGGTAATCCTTGTTACATTTATGTTCATCGCTTCGACACAGTTTCTTCCTGATAAGTATTAATACATGGGAACTATCCCATTTTCAGTGCTTGGCAATTCTGTTACATCTTCTATCACTTTTGTTACATGGTATCAAAATTACCACTTCTTGTAACATTTGTTTCAGTATTTTGTAGGTCGATTCCTTTCCTTTGCCAGTACAAACGAAAACAAAAGAATTCAAAAATTTAAATGTAACGTACCATGAAAGGAAAAGTATTTGTCATGCTTGCCATTGGTTTCATGTTGGCGGCAGAGACCTCCGCACAAGGGGCAAAGAATGATTCACTGCGTGTATCTCAATCTTCTAAAAAAGAAGAAGGTAACCGCAATGTCATGCTCAATGCGGCCAGTGCCAACGGACCTCGCGAAATCTCCATCGGGCTGCCGGGTGGCGATGTGAATGTGCTTGAAAACGGGCTTCCCGTAGTGTATAACTCCAATCCTCATAATGTGAATACGCATTGGCGTGGAGATAGCAGCCTGGGGCATGTGGGGTTGTTGAAAATATCCGAGACTGCCATTACTACCGGAAATATAGGTTATGCCATCAATTCGTTTACGCAGTTAGGTGAAGATGGCGGGGCTTTCAAGGGAACATTGAACTATAATACCAACCACTTTGGCAAGCAGCAGTTTGATCTGAACCTGAACGGAGACTTGGGAAACGGTTGGTATTATAGTGGAAGCGTTTACCAGAACTTTGACCCGGGAACATTCAAACTGCGTTTTGCCCAATATCAAGACCGTACACAGATTTATAAGGCGGCTCTTACCAAAAAGTATAACGAAGGCCGTGGACAGCTTTCCGTGATTTATCACTACAGCAACAGTCATTGGTTGAGCAATGCCACTACGGGGGCTCCTTTTATCTATGTAGGCGATGGCAGTGTGAAGGAAATTCCCGGATTCAGCTTGGGTACTTCCTCTTATTTGCCCAATGTAGGTACCATCCCGTATATGGATATCCGTACCGGAGAGGTGAAAGTGACCAATCTGTATGATGCCACTGCCAGTCGTGGCAATCAGTTGACTTTGCTCCACAAATACCGCTGGGATAACGGATTGGAATGGATAGTAAATATGAAGTATGACCATGCCTTGGGCTCTTACCTCTATCAGACACCGATGGACATGAAGAAGCAAGAGGCTTCTGCCGGTTATCAGTTGAAAAGAGAAAACGGAACATTGGAACCTTACAGCGGGTATGTGCAAAGTCGTATGTCTTGCTTTAATCGTGGCTATATTGACGAACTCCTTTTCACTACGGAGTTGTCCCGCCGGACTGCTACCCGTACTTGGCGTATCGGGTTGAACGAATGGTATTACGATGTGGACTATGCCTCCAACACCACCATGTATGACCATACCGTAGAGGCTTACCCGCAACTGTTGTATGGAACCCCTTCCGCTCAGGTGCATTATTATGGAGATACTCCTTATTATAACTTTAACCAGAATGCTTCGGAGTATTACAAAGGATACGAAAACAAGCTTGCCCTCTATGCTACCCATGATTGGGATATTACGAACCGATTGAATTCTTATCTCGGTGCCAGACTGGAGTACCAACGTTTGGCGGGGGAGAATCTGGCGGTATATAACAAGGAAGGAAAAGCTGTGGGACGTTTCCATGACTACCATATCGGTGCCACTGCCGCTGATGGCACCACGATTGCTCCATGCAATTTCGGTTACGATTGGCTGAATATGGCTTTCACCGCTGCGTTGACTTACAAGATAACCGACCGTTTTGGAATGACGGGCGATTTCACTTATATTACCCAACGTCCCAACCTGACCAATTTCGCTCCTGCCGAGATGCCGAATGTGGATAAGATAACCGTTCCTTTGGGACGTGCAGGCTTGTACTATAATACAGATTGGCTGAGTCTGACCTCTCTGTTCTCTTACATAGCCAAAACGAACAACAACTCTACGCTGAATCTGATTAACCCGAACGATCCGACTGGAAAGGACATCAAGGCTGCTCCGTTGAGCTATGACATCCAGACGGTAGGGTGGACGACGGATGCCGTCATCAAGCCTTTCAAGGGATTCGACTTTCATTTCCTGTTTACCTATCAGGTGCCCAAATACAAGAAATATGAGACCGGAGTCACTTTCCCCGATGGCAGTGAGGCAGGTATCAACGCTACGGGAAACATCGTGGCCGAAATACCGAAGGTACTGGTGGAACTTGATCCGAGCTACATGGTTACCAAAGACCTGAAGGTATGGGCGAGCTTCCGCTACTTCAGCAAAACGTACGCTAACATCAACGATGCCTATTATTTCAACGGCCGTTGGGAGACCTTCGGCGGGGTGAACTGGCAGGTGAACAAGCATCTTTCTTTGGGGGGTACCATCATCAACTTTTTGAACCAGACCGGTGCGAAAGGAACTATTGCCGGTGCCGAATTGGTGGAGAAAGAGAATGCGTCAGACTACAACGGTGCCTGGATGGCGGGCAGCTACATACGTCCGTTCACGGTGGAATTTTCTGCAAGCATTAAGTTCTAAGAACGAGTAAAAATCAATAACTTTGTATCATTCATTATATTTAATCATCATGAAAACATCTTTTTTGAAAATAGTACAATGTGCCTTTGCGGTAGCTTTGGGCTTCTCTTCATGCCAAACAACTCAAAGTGAAATGAAACTGGAGCAGCAGGGCGATAGCCTGACTGTGGTCCACATTACCCATCCAACCAAATACCTGTTACTTCCGATTGAGGAAAAAGCAGCCGAAAGTCAGGTGCGTCTTGATACCGGCGATGCGGCCGATACGGACATGGATGTTCGGTTGGCGCAAACTCAGGTCGATTACTTCGTGCCCTTTGAGCTCCCCGCAGGGGTAAGGACGACAACAGTGCGCATCAACCGCATTGCGAAGGAGGCCCTCTGCTGGAAGCAAATGAAACTATCCGATACTTTCGATACGACAAATACTGACAAGTTCCGCCCCGTCTATCATCATACTCCGCTTTACGGATGGATGAACGATGCCAACGGGCTGGTGTATAAGGATGGCGAGTACCATCTCTATTTTCAGTATAATCCTTACGGTTCTGTTTGGGGAAACATGCACTGGGGACATTCGGTTAGCAAGGACTTGATGCACTGGGAACACCGTGCGCCTGCCATTGCACGCGACACATTGGGGCACATCTTCTCCGGCAGTTCGGTGGTGGATGTGAATAACACTGCCGGTTACGGTGCCGGAACAATTGTGGCTTTTTATACTTCGGCAAGCGACAAGAACGGTCAAATCCAGTGCATGGCTTACAGTTGCGACAACGGGAATACCTATACTAAGTATGAGAAAAATCCGGTGCTGACGCCTTTTGATGGTCTGAAAGATTTTCGTGACCCGAAGGTGTTCTGGTATGCGCCGGAGGAGAAATGGGTGATGATTGTGTCGGCAGATAAGGAGATGCGTTTTTATGCTTCCAAAAACCTGAAGGAGTGGGAGTATCTGAGTGCTTGGGGCGAAGGATACGGTGTGCAGCCCCGTCAGTTTGAGTGTCCTGACATGGTTCAGTTGCCCGTCAATGGTGACAAGAGCCGGATGAAATGGGTGATGCTGGTCAACGTGAATCCCGGTTGCTACTTCGGAGGAAGTGCCACGCAATACTTTGTGGGCGACTTCGATGGTACCCATTTCATTTGTGACAGCCCGAAGGAGACCGTGAAATGGCTGGATTGGGGCAAAGACCATTATGCCACTGTTTGCTTCTCCAATACCGGAGACCGTGTCATCGGAGTGCCTTGGATGAGCAATTGGCAGTATGCCAACATTGTTCCCACCCGCCAGTACCGCAGTGCCAATGCCCTGCCGCGCGAATTGGGCCTTTATGAACAAGCTGGTGAACTCTATGTGTCTGCCGCTCCTGTCAAGGAGGTACAAGGCTTGCGCCGGGAGAACAAGGAGGTTCCGGCATTCACCATTGATGCCGAATATCGCATCGAATCCTTGCTGAACGACAATGAAGGGGCTTACGAACTGGAGTTGCACTTCACGAATGAGACGGCGAAGGTGATGGGCTTCAAGCTTTTCAATGAGGCGGAGGAAGAGGTGAATATCTATTTCGATTTGCCGGAAGGCAAGCTGGTGATGGACCGCACGAAGAGCGGCATCGTTGACTTTGGCCGTAACAGTACTCCCCATACCCTTGAAGCCCATGACAGACGTGTGTCCACCTCCATCAATTATAGAGATGACTTCGCCCTTGCCACTTGGGGACCTGTAGCCAAAGTTCCCACGCATACGCTGAACGTCTTTGTGGACAAATGTTCTGTCGAAATCTTTCTGGATGGTGGAAAAATTGCCATGACTAACCTTGTTTTCCCAAATGCCCCTTACAACCGCATGAGTTTCTACGGAAACGGCGGCAGCTACCGGGTGGATAAGTGTGCGATTTATAAATTGGAACTTTAATATAGGACACTCATGGAAAATACTAAAAAATCTCCCCTCGCAAAGCTCCTTCCCGTTCTGCTTTGTTTCTTCGTCATGGGCTTTGTCGATTTGGTGGGCATTGCCTCCAACTACGTGAAAGCCGACCTCGGCCTGACAGACGCTCAGGCTAACATCTTCCCCTCGCTGGTCTTCTTCTGGTTCCTCATCTTCTCCGTGCCCACGGGTATGTTGATGAACCGCATCGGCCGCCGGAAGACGGTGCTGTTGAGCCTTGTCGTCACCTTCGTGTCGCTGCTGTTGCCCGTTTTCGGTGACAGATATGGGCTGATGCTCGCCTCCTTCTCGTTGCTGGGCATCGGCAATGCGTTGATGCAGACGTCGCTCAATCCGCTACTTTCCAACATAATCAGCGGCGAGCGGCTGGCAAGTTCGCTCACCTTCGGGCAGTTCGTTAAAGCGATTGCCTCGTTTCTTGCTCCGTACATTGCCATGTGGGGAGCCACGCGATCCGTCCCTACGTTTGGCATAGGATGGCGTGTGCTGTTTCCCGTCTATATGCTGGTGGCGGTGGTGGCTATCCTTTGGCTAGGTGCCACTTCCATCCGAGAAGAGCGAGAAGAGGGACGTCCCTCCACTTTCGGCGAGTGCCTTGCCTTGCTGGGCAAGCCGTTCATCTTGCTCTGCTTCGTGGGCATCATGTGTCACGTGGGCATTGATGTGGGTACCAATACTACGGCTCCCAAGATTCTGATGGAACGGCTGGGCATGACATTGGCGGATGCCGGTTTTGCCACGAGCCTCTACTTCATCTTTCGTACGGCGGGCTGCTTTCTGGGTGCTTTCATCTTGCAGAAGATGGCATCGCGAACATTCTTTGCTATCAGCGTGTTGTGCATGTTGGCGGCTATGTCAGGACTCTTTATCAGCCACGACCGGGCAATGATTTACGTCTGTATCGCCTTGGTGGGTTTCGGCAATTCCAATATCTTCCCGATCGTCTTTTCACAGGCACTGCTGGCACTGCCGCAGAAGAAGAACGAGGTCAGCGGACTGATGATTATGGGACTCTTTGGCGGAACGGTCTTCCCGCTGGCAATGGGTGTGGCAAGCGATGCGATGGGACAGGGTGGTGCCGTGGTGGTGATGGCTGCGGGCGTGGTTTACCTGCTCTTCTATGCTACACGCATTAAAAGTGTGAAGTAGTGCAGGCTGTACTACGGGATTAATGGAACTAACAACTTATAAATCTAACAACATCATGAACAATGTAATCGTAGGAATGGGAGAGGCACTGTGGGATTGCCTTCCCGAAGGAAAGAAGATAGGCGGTGCTCCGGCCAACTTTGCCTATCATGTATCGCAATTTGGTTTCGACAGCCGAGTGGTCAGTGCCGTGGGGGCTGATGCTGACGGAGATGAGATATTGGATGTTTTTGCGCAAAAGAATTTGCGCACACAGATAGAGCGTGTGCCTTACCCCACCGGTACGGTACAGGTGACACTGGATGCCGTGGGTGTGCCTTGCTACGACATCCGCGAAGGTGTGGCGTGGGACAACATCCCGTTTACAGACGAGTTGCGTGATTTGGCGCTCCGCACGCGTGCCGTCTGCTTCGGTTCGTTAGCGCAGCGCAGTGCGGTGAGCCATGCCACCATCAACCGTTTTCTCGACATGATGCCAGATGTGGAGGGCCATCTGAAGATATTCGACATCAATCTCCGTCAGGGTTTTTATACGAAAGAGATTCTGTGCGAGTCCATGCGCCGCTGCAACATCCTCAAGATTAACGATGAAGAGCTGGTGACCGTCAGCCGCATCTTCGGCTATCCCGGCATAGACCTTCAGGACAAGTGCTGGATTCTGTTGGCGAAGTACAACCTGAAGATGCTTATCCTGACTTGCGGTACGAACGGAAGCTATGTCTTTACGCCAGGCGTGGTATCCTTCCAGAAGACGCCGAAGGTGAAGGTGGCGGATACTGTCGGTGCGGGCGATTCCTTTACGGCTACTTTCACCACTGCCATCCTTAGCGGAAAACCGGTGCCAGAGGCGCATAAACTGGCGGTGGAGGTATCAGCGTACGTCTGCACGCAGAGCGGAGCGATGCCGGAACTGCCGGAGGCGTTCAAGGAGAGGATGAAGTAAGCGGTAGTTTCTTTTTGACTGCTAACTTTCTCTTGAAAAATTGCTTTTTAGCGAAAACTTATCCGTTCGGATGTATGAAATAAGGTAGGTAAGTATTATTTCTGTCGTTCCTCCCTGAGTTGTTGAGTCGGGATGTTGGTACTGTCGGCAACTTATCGGAGGAATGATTGTAATAACAAACTAACAACTCATAATCATTTTTTTTTTAGGATATGTCAACTTTCAACGAGGCAAACATGATTGCTTGTATAGAGAGTAATCTTCCCAGTGGGCAGCATTTCAAAGCAGGTATTCATGCAGTAGTAAAGAAGGTGAAGCTACGTCGCTTCTTCTCCGGAGCCATCTACGACCCCTCCAGTAACCTTATCCAGCCTCTTCCCGATGCACCGTTGCTCTACATGACTAAGAACAAAGAGGCTGATTTTGATGCCTATATGGGATTTTCGGAAGACTATCTGGTGATAGTTCCTTGTGAAAAGAGCGGTGGTACTACGAGCATGTGGAGATTACCGATCCGGAACTTGCAGCTGACATCATGCCGGTGGCCACGGATGTGGAATCGCCCTTCAACGCCTCTGATATTCTGCCTGTTTATCAGCTTTCACAGGTGGAGGAGTGTAATATAAAGAAGAATTGGATAGGTGCGTATGTCTGCGAAATCACGTTCGGTAACGGCGATTATGTGAAAGTATTGCTTCCTCCTTTAGCGGGGCTCTTTGGCGGCATGCCCCGTCACAAGACTTATCGTGAGGCGATTGTGAAGCTACTTACAGAAAAGTAATAATGAGGTTGTACCTATTTAGGGGAATAGTTGACCTGGTGGAATGGTAAATATGTAAATGCTTTACATCATTATATCTTTCTAAATGCAACTTAAGCAGATTCTACGGATTATTTCTTGATTAATTCATAGAACCTGCTTAAGTTGTGTCTAAAAGATGGTGCTTAAGTTGTTTTGATACAACACCTTCTTTTTTTTAGAGGAAGTCCGCTTAAGCCTTATTCTTGATAATCATTACTTCAATGATAGAAATAGCGGTTTGATCGGGAATTTCAAGAACTTCTGCCAACTGGTTGATCTGTTCTTTTTCCTCTTCTTCCAGCACGCCGTCTGCCAATGCGATGTCTACTGCGCAGGCAAAAGCTGTAAGTTTCAGGTCATCGGAGAGGCTTTCTACAGAAGCGTTGACCAGTGCGCTGGGACCTTGGTTTTTCAGGATTCTGAACAGTTTGTCGAACAGTTTGTCGAAAGCCGGACCGGAGAAATTATCATATATTCTCAATCGGCGGATGTAGTTAACGATTCCTGCCCATTCTGATTCGGCGATACTTCCATCTGCACCGGCCATTGCAAGTGCGATTCCGGCAAAAGCTTCTTGTTGAGTCAGCTTAGTTTCTTCCGGTACATCTTTGAAAATCTTATCAAATATTCCCATGATAAAAAGTTTTTTTAGATAATTGATAATGTTACGGTCATTGAATAGCTCAATGGCTATGCAAAAATATATATTTGCCTTGATTTGGAAAAAGAATTTCCGAAAAAAGAAAGTAGATTTTAATAATCAGAAGCGAAGACGGCTTGATTGAAAAAGCTGTGCTCTTTTGACTTTCTCTGCATTTTGTTCGTCTATTTCTTGTATTTTTCTTTATATTTGCTTTCCTATAATCTTAAGTCAAAAAAAAGAAAGATGAAACAAGCCCATTCATGGATTTTATTTTTTTTGTGTTTGCTGTGTGCCGGATTGGCTTCCTGCATCCGCAACACTCCTCGTTACCATATAGGTATTTCTCAGTGTAGCGATGACGAATGGCGAAGGCAGATGAACAGCGAGATCATCCGCGAAGCCCGATTCTACGATGACGTACAAGTAGAGATACGTACCGCCAAAGATGATAATGTCCAGCAGGAAGCGGACATCCGTCATTTTATCAATGAAGGGGTGGATCTGCTGGTGGTAGCACCCAATGAAGCTCAGTCTATTACTCCGATAGTGGAGGAAGCCTACAACAAAGGTATTCCCGTGATATTGGTGGATCGCAAAATCTCTTCCGATCGTTATACCGCCTACATTGGAGCAGACAACCATGCCATAGGTCGCGAAGTGGCCGCTTACATCGGCAATCTCTTGCAGGGAAACGGTTCTGTGGTGGAGATTACCGGACTTGCTGGATCAACCCCAGCTATCGAGCGGCACGAAGGCTTTCTGAAAGGTATGGCTGCTTATCCTGGTATACGTCTGCTGGCAACCAGTGAAGGCGCATGGCTGCGCAGGCAGGCAAGCGAAAAGATGGAAGCATTACTCGACAGCTTTCCGCACATCGATGTCGTTTTTGCGCAGAACGATCGAATGGCGTCAGGTGCCTATGAGGCGGCACTCCGCAAGCAACGTGCCAGGCAAATGAGCTTTGTCGGCATCGATGCCTTGTCTGGCGAGCATTACGGCCTGGAAGATATATTGGCAGGCAGACTGACGGCATCTTTCATCTATCCTACGGGAGGCGATCGGGTGGTGCAGATTGCCATGGACATCTTGCAAGGGAAGACATTTCCGCGTGAGACGATACTGGGCACTTCGGTGGTAGACAGTACCAACGCACCTGTCATGAAGATGCAGACAGCACACATCAGTACCCTTGACGGAAAGATAGAACTGCTGAACGGAGAGATCAATCGCTCTCTGGTCCGCTATGCTACCCAGCAAACCATTTTGTATGGCAGTCTGGCGGCACTTCTCCTGTTGGTGGGGATGTTGGTGGCCGTATATCTCTCCTTGCGTGCCAAGAATAGGATGAACCGTGAACTTTCACTACAGAAGGAACAACTGATAGAACAGAAAGAACTGCTGATAGAGCAGAAAGATTTGCTGATAGAACAGAAGTCGCAACTGGAAACACAGAAATCGCAGTTAGAACAGCTTTCGCACGAACTGGAAGAGGCTACGCATGCCAAGCTTGTCTTCTTCACAAACATCTCCCATGATTTCCGTACGCCGCTGACCCTGATAGCCGATCCTATCGAACAGCTTCTTGCCAATCCCGTTTTCGACGGGCAGCCTCGCCAGCTTTTGTTACTGATGAAGAAGAATGTACACATTCTCCTCCGCTTAGTGAATCAGATACTTGACTTCCGAAAGGTGGAAAACGGGCGTATGGAACTCCGGTTAGAACCGTTTGATTTGCTCGACAGTTTCCGCAATTGGAATGATTCTTTTTGCATGGCATTACTGAAGAAGCACATTACTTTCAGCTTCGAGGCACCTTCTGATATGGACTTCCGGATGCAGGCGGATGCGGAAAAAATGGAATGTATCTATTTCAATCTTTTCTCCAATGCCCTGAAATATACGCCGGAAAATGGAAAGATAACTATCTGCTTGGCGGTTGTCGCGGAGAACTACGTGTTGTCGGTCTTCAATTCCGGCAGTTATATTTCATCGGCCGATGTGGAGGCTATTTTCCAGCGCTTTTATCAAGTCAGTGGCCATCAGGCTGGAACGGGTATCGGATTGGCACTGGTACATGCCTTCGTCGAGATGCATGGCGGAAGTATTACGGCTGGCAGCGATGAGAAAGGCACGACTTTTACGGTTGTCTTTCCGAAGTGTGAGACATCGTCCGTTTCCTTCGTGGCGGCAGTACGTCCGTTTGAGAAAAGCATGAAGTTGCAGGATGAAGAGCAAGAAGCGTCTTCCATGTTGGTGGATGCGGAGGTGACGGCAGATGAAGAGGAGGTGACAACAAGCGAAACGGAAGTGGCAGTAGACTGCCCTACGGTTCTTGTGATTGATGACAATGCCGACATACGCAATTATGTGAAGTCGCTTCTGGCAGGCGAATACCGCGTACTGGATGCGGCAGACGGGAGCGCGGGCATCCGTCTGGCGATGAAGAACGTGCCCGATGTGATCGTTTCGGACGTCATGATGCCCGGTATGGATGGCGTGGAGTGCTGTCGCCGCTTGAAGGGCGAATTGCAGACCTGTCATATTCCGGTGATTCTGCTGACGGCCTGTTCGTTGGACGAGCAGCGCATCCAAGGCTATGACGGGGGTGCCGATTCTTACATCTCCAAGCCGTTCAGTTCGCAGTTGCTTCTGTCTCGCGTCCGCAATCTCATTACAAACCGTCGCCAACTGAAGCAATTTTTCGGCGATAACCAGGGTATTGAAAAAGAGGTTATCAGTGATATGGATAAAGACTTTGTCTATCGTTTCAGGACGCTTGTTGAAGAGAAGATGAAGGATGCCGAACTCAATGTAGAAGACTTGGGGCGGGATATGGGAATGAGTCGTGTACAGCTCTATCGCAAGTTGAAATCACTCACTAACTACTCGCCTAATGAACTCTTGCGTCAGATCAGGTTGAAGAAAGCCGCTTCGTTACTTGCCTCTGCCGACATGACGGTTGCAGAGATTGCATACGAGGTGGGCTTCTCGTCACCTTCCTATTTCACGAAGTGCTATAAGGAACAGTTTGGCGAAAGTCCTACCGAGTTTCTAAAAAGAAGAGGATAGATGAAAACTGTGTAGGAAGAATATAGCCTTTGGGTTGAAGAATAATGAAAACAAATTGGGTGGGAAGCAGTTATTGTACTATTCCCACCCAATTTGTTTTTTGTCATACTGTCCTCCAGTTGATACAGGAACTTACTTCAGTATTTGAGGCAGATTTTCTCTTCCCCAGAAATAGTAGACGCAAATGCCGATCCAGCTGGTAAGCAACAGGACGATGGCAACCAACAGTTTCTTTACACCGTCCACCGGCCATTTCATGATTTCAAGTACGGCCTTGATGCACAATACCACACCAATAACCCAGATGATAAATCCTACCATAACTTTTGATATTAAAGGTTATTATTGAAAAAAAATAGAGACTGTCTCCAATTATAAAAGGGGGACAGTCTCTAAATCCTTTATTGCAATTCTCAGAATTACTCAGCTACTTCTGCACCCCAGTTTTCTTTGGAGAGGCGTTTGTAGCTGTTGTAACGCCATTTAGCATTCTCTTCTGCGGCTTTGAAGAGTTCTTCAGCCTCCTGCGGATATTGTTTCATTACGGAAGCATAACGAACTTCACCTTTCAGGAAGTCTTGGAATCCGCTCCAATCCGGTTCTTTGCTATCCAGCGTGAACGGGTTCTTGCCTTCAGCTTCCAAAGCCGGGTTGTAACGCCACAAGTGCCAGTAACCGCACTTAACAGCCTTTTCTTCTTCTGCCTGGCTCTTACCCATACCTGCCTTCAGACCGTGGTTGATACACGGAGCGTAAGCGATGATGAGTGACGGGCCGGGATATGCTTCTGCTTCGCGGATAGCTTTCAGCGTCTGAGCCTGGTCAGCACCCATAGCAATCTGAGCAACATATACATAACCGTAAGTAGTAGCCATCAGACCAAGGTCTTTCTTGCGTACGCGCTTACCGGCAGCAGCAAACTTAGCGATGGCGCCCACTGGAGTAGCCTTAGAAGACTGACCACCTGTGTTGGAGTAAACCTCCGTATCGAGTACGAGGATATTAACGTCCTTACCGCTGGCGATTACATGGTCGAGACCACCATAACCGATATCGTAAGAAGCACCGTCACCACCGATAATCCATTGGCTGCGCTTAACCAAGTACTGAGACAACTCTGCGATTTGCTTGCAGTGGTTGCACTTCTCCTTGCCTGCTTCAACCATCGGGATGATCTTTTCAGCCAGTTCTTTCGTCTTCTCGGCATCATACATGTTTTCAATCCATTCGCCGAACAATACCTTAGCCTCTGCCGGAGTGCAGTCTGCTGCGATGGCTTCCTGCATAACCTTCACGATGCGTGCACGCATCTTCTCGTTGGCAAGTTCCATACCCAGACCGAATTCGCAGAAGTCTTCGAACAATGAGTTTGCCCAAGCCGGACCTTGTCCCTTTTCGTTCTTCGTATAAGGGGTAGAAGGTACTGAACCTGAGTAGATAGAAGAACATCCTGTTGCGTTAGCTACCATCTCACGATCACCGAACAACTGAGAAATCAATTTCACATACGGAGTCTCACCGCAACCAGAGCAAGCACCAGAGAATTCGAACAACGGAGTAGCAAACTGAGAGTTCTTTACGTTAGCCTTCACGTCAACCAAATGTTGTTTGCTCTTTACGTTCTCTGTACAATATGTCCAGTTGGCTACTTCCGGCAACTGGCCTTCGAGGTGCTTCATGATCAGCGCCTTGCCACCCTTCTTCGGATTACCCGGACAAATATCGGCACAGTTACCGCAACCCAGACAGTCAAGAACGTCTACCTGCATACGGAAAGTCATGCCTTCGAATGCCTTACCTACAGCTTTCAGCTGAGTGAAGTTGGCACCCTTCTGCTCTTCGGCATCCAGTACGAACGGACGGATAGCAGCGTGAGGACAAACATAGGCACACTTGTTACATTGGATACAGTTTTCAGGATTCCATTCGGGAACGAATGCGGCAACACCACGCTTTTCGTATTTTGCGGTTCCCTGATGCCAAGTACCGTCTTCGATACCCTTGAATGTAGATACAGGCAGCAAGTCGCCGTCTTGTGCATTGATAGGACGAACTACTTCGTTGATGAATGCCGGGTCGTTGTTTTCAGCCTTAGCATCGTCTGCCAAGTTAGCCCAAGCCGGATCAACGGTCAGTTGCTTGTATTCGCCACCACGGTCAACGGCAGCATAGTTCTTGTTGACAACGTCTTCACCCTTCTTGCCATAAGACTTAACGATGAATTTCTTCATCTGCTCTACAGCCAAGTCAACAGGAATTACGCCTGTGATACGGAAGAATGCAGACTGCAGGATGGTGTTGGTGCGGTTGCCCAAACCGATTTCCTGTGCAATCTGAGTTGCGTTGATATAGTAAACAGTGATATTGTTCTGTGCAAAGTACTTCTTTACCTTGTTAGGCAGGTTCTTAGCCAGTTCTTCGCCTTCCCAGATCGTGTTCAGCAAGAAAGAACCGTTCTTACGCAGACCGCGGGTAACGTCGTACATGTGCAGATAAGCCTGAACATGGCAAGCTACGAAGTTCGGCGTATTTACCAAGTAAGTAGAACGGATAGGAGTATCGCCGAAACGCAGGTGAGAGCAAGTGAAACCGCCTGACTTTTTAGAGTCGTAAGAGAAGTAAGCCTGACAGTGCTTGTCTGTATTGTCACCGATGATCTTAACTGAGTTCTTGTTGGCACCTACTGTACCGTCGGCACCCAAACCGTAGAACTTAGCTTCGAACATGCCTTCGCCGCCCAATGCGATTTCTTCTTCTTGAGGCAGAGAAGTGAAGGTAACATCGTCCACGATACCGATAGTGAAGTGATTCTTCGGCATCGGCAGAGCCAAGTTCTTGAATACAGCGATGATCTGAGCAGGAGTAGTGTCCTTAGAACCCAAACCGTAGCGACCACCTACGATGACCGGAGCATTTTCCTGACCGTAGAAGCAATCTTTTACATCGAGGTATAACGGTTCGCCGTTAGCACCCGGTTCCTTCGTACGATCCAGAACAGCGATAGTCTTGGCAGTCTTGGGAACAGCAGCAAGGAAGTGCTTAGCAGAGAACGGACGATACAAGTGTACGGCAACCATACCTACCTTTTCGCCATTGGCAACGAGGTAGTCGATAGCCTCGCGGGCAGCTTCGGTTACGGAACCCATAGCAATGATGACACGTTCTGCATCTTCAGCACCATAGTAATCGAACAAACCGTATTTGCGACCGGTGATCTTGGAGATTTCGTTCATGTATTCTTCTACGATAGCAGGAACTGCTTCATAGTAGTTGTTGCAAGATTCGCGATGTTGGAAGAAGTGGTCGGGGTTTTCGGCCATACCACGGGCAACCGGATTCATGGGGTTCAACGCCCGAGCGCGGAACTCAGCCAGTGCTTCCTGGTCAACCAGCGGAGCGAGGTCTTCGTTTTCTAACATCTCGATCTTTTGGATTTCATGAGAAGTACGGAAACCGTCGAAGAAGTTAACGAACGGTACGCGGCTCTTGATGGTAGCTAGGTGGGCAACACCTGCCAGATCCATCACTTCTTGCACTGAGCCTTCTGCCAGCATGGCAAATCCCGTCTGACGAGTAGACATAACGTCTTGATGGTCGCCAAAGATACAGAGTGCGTGGCTTGCCAAAGTACGTGCAGATACGTGGAATACGCAAGGCAGGAATTCACCAGCGATCTTGTACATATTCGGGATCATCAGCAACAGACCCTGTGAAGCGGTGTAAGTAGTAGTCAGTGCACCAGCCTGCAAAGAACCGTGAACGGCACCTGCTGCACCTGCTTCCGACTGCATTTCCTGTACCAATACTGTTTCGCCGAAGATGTTCTTGCGACCTGCGGCAGCCCATTCATCTACATATTCAGCCATAGTAGAAGAAGGGGTGATGGGGTAGATGGCAGCTACTTCTGAGAACATATACGAGATATGTGCAGCAGCTTGGTTGCCATCACAAGTAATGAATTTCTTCTGTTTAGTCATAACTAACTTGAATTATAATTAAGTGAATAAATCTCAATATAAAAAGCCGAACATCCAAAGAGGTATCTGGTTACCCCGTCCTATCTCTGCTTTGTGCAGGGCGTAGGTGATGCCCGGGTTATTCTTTATCTTCGTGCCCTCCGTACAAATTTTGAAAGGCATTACGTTGTCCACCATAAACGATACGTTCTTGTCGCCTTTGTTCACTTTGTGGTCTTTCCACATTGTGTTGGCAAAGAAAGTGTCCAATACATCCTGTTCTTCCACCCTCACGGGATAGATAGAGTACATCAGATTGGAGTTATGCATCATAATTTTCGAAGGCTTCTTAGGGAACTCTTCATCCTTCGGATAGACCATGTTGATGAGACGTGCATCTGCCAAATATTTGATGTAGTTCATCACGGTGGCGCGGGATGTCTGTATCTCGTTGGCCAGCTGGCTGACGTTGGGAGCTTTCGGCCCGTCTACGGCAAGCATGTAGAGCAACTTCTTGATTTTCGGAAGATACTTCAGTTCTATCTGTTTGATGAGCAGGATATCCACCTCCACCATCATGTTCATGGTCTTGAGCAGGTTCTCCGAAAAGTTACGCTTTTCGAGAAAGAAGGGATAGAATCCATGGTGCAGATAATCTTGCAGGTAGTCCAACGGGCGTACTTTGGAGAGTATGCCTTTAGCTATCTGTTCGTGGTTGCTCAGGATCTCTTCCAGCGTATAAGCCCGGAATTTCATTCCCGTTTGTAGGTTCAGAAACTCGCGGAAAGAGAAGCCGCGCAGGTTGTAGCTCTTCACGATGTCGCGCAACTCCAGGTTTTCCTCTTTCAGGCGCATCACGGACGAACCCGTGAAGACGATCTTAAGATTGGGAAAACGGTCGTAGCACATGCGCAGTTCCCGGCTCCAGTCCGGATGCTTGAACACCTGGTCTATGAGCAATACTTTCCCTCCGCGTCGTTGAAATTCGTAGGCGAAGTCGACGATGCTGAACTTGGAAAAGTAGAAGTTGTTCATGTTGATGAAGAGGCAGGAACGATTGGTACCGAATTTCTCTTTGGCATATTGCAATAGAAATGTTGTCTTGCCAACGCCACGTGTTCCTTTTATGCCGATAAGACGATCGTTCCAGTTGATCTCGTCCATGAGGTCACGGCGTACGGGGGCATTGGTATGCTCTACAAGATAGGCGTGTGTGCGGTAGAATGCTTCCATGCAGTTAAATTCGGTTTATCAGGCGACAAATATACATCTTTTTTATAGAATTGCAAAGTAGAGATGGCAAATATTATGTAATTTTGCACTGTTGGAGTTCGATTAACGGCAATACTGTGTATATTTGCAGCATGAACCGGTGTCTATTCCTGATTGGACCTTTGGGGGCAATATGAGATTGAAGCCTTCTATCAGCTCTGTATCGAAGGTATTTCGTCTTTGTCGTATTTCCGTAGTTTGTCTGTATCATTTCCCTGTCATCTCCTTGTTTTCTTCGTGTCTATAGGTTTGGAGCAGGTACGGAGCGGGTAGGGCGGGGAGTGGCGTCCGGAGAATGTAATGATTTAGAAAATCTTTTTTGGTATGAAGATATATATATTCAATCCTGATACGGATATGGCGTTGGCGCATAACGAAGCCCACTACATGGCTCCGTCTTCCATTCGCGGCATGGAGCATGACCTTGCGTTGTTGCCCATCTGGTATGCCCGATGCGATACTGCGGTATTGGCACCGTCTGCCTACAATGCCCGCTATCTGCAAGCCATGCAACAGTTGTTCCGCCTGCCAGTGCGGTTGGTTACCGAGCCCGAGCTGGCAAGCCTGCCGGATGCGGAGCTTGAGCCTTGGGGCTGGAATCCGGCATTCCGCAAACGTATGTTGGCGGCGGGTGTAGGCGAAGAGAGGCTTTGGACACAAGAGAGGATAGCCCTCTATCGGGAGTGCTCCTCACGGGCGTATGCATTGGCTGTATCTGACGGGTTTGAAAAGAGAGTGGATTCGGTGCAGATTTGCGGGCGCCATATTCTGGTTGATGGAGCGAAGCTGAAGGGAGACCCTATTCCGAAGGAGATTGCAGACAGTCCGGATGGTTATTTGTTCAAGTCCGTATGGTCGAGCAGTGGGAAGGGATTGCGTTGGTGCCTCCACGGGTTTACGGAGGCTGACCGGGCGTGGTGTCTTCGGGAGGTGGAGGTGCATAAGTCCGTCATATTGGAGCCTATATATAAAAAGGTGGGAGATTTTGCGATGGAGTTCTTCATTGATGAGGCGGGAAAGGTGAGCTTTTGCGGTTACTCCCATTTCGTTACGGACTGGAAAGGTGCTTATCAGGGCAATCTGTTGGAGCCGGATGAAGAGGTGGAAAGATGGATTTTGCAGTATGTGCCGCAAGAAACGCTTGTCGCGGTTCGCCGCAATCTGCAATCGATGCTGGAGAAGCTGTATGGCGGAAAATATACCGGCCATTTGGGAGTAGACATGATGGTTTGTCCCGACCAGGGAGGTTATCCCTACGCCATACATCCGCATGTGGAGGTGAATCTGCGCATGACTATGGGGATGGTTGCTTGGGTGTTCTACAATCGTTTCGTTGCCTGCGGCAGTAAAGGGATTTTCAGGGTCGATGGTTTCCGCACTAACGAAGCCTTGCAGGAGCTGCACACGCAGAACTCGAAGGAGGGGCCTTTGGTGTTGGAAGCCGGAAAGATAGTTTCCGGCTATTTGCCTTTAGTGCCGGTGACGCCACAGAGCCGCTCGCTGGCTTACGTGAAGATAGAGAAAGTCGGATAATAACGCTACCGGCATGCTTCGCTCTCATTGCCGCAACGGTCTACGGCAGTGACGGCAAAATATTTCTTTTCCGTCCAGAAGCGGACGGGGGCGTACGTATATTCCGTTCCTTGCACACGCTGGGCAAGTATATTCTCCGGATTGGAAGTGTCCACGGGAGAGGTGTCCGAGCCATAGATGATGTAGGTCGGTGCGTTGCGTTGGTCGTTGTCCGTGGCGGGGTGCCAGCTCAGACGGGTGTAGCCGTCCACCTGACGGGTGACGGTAAGTTCGGTCGGAGCAGTAGGCGGCACGTTGTCTATCCACGGCATGGGCGGTTGCAGAGCAGGAGCGGTATAGAATTTCTCTTCCAAAGTCTCATACAGTCCTTGGGTGTTGTCCATCAGATACTTCACGCGATAGTGCGCTTGTCCTGCCAGTTTATGGGTACGGGTGAAGTTCATCTGGCGTTCCACCTCGTCCAGCGTCCAGTTGCCTTCGTTGGCATCCAGAAAGTAGATGCCCAGCCCCGGGATGACCTGCCGTCCGTTGTTCTGCTCCTGCCAGTCGAGGGCAAATGGATAGAAATGATTGCCTCGGAAATAGAGCATAGGGTAGATTTGGTCTTGTATTCCTTCGCCCAGCCATCCTTGCGCATCCTGGTAGACGGTGTGGAAGGCATTCCATCCGCGGGAGGGATAGCGGGAGGTGTCGCGGTATTTGCCTACGGGGCAGCTGCTCACTTTTACCCACGGCTTCAGCGCCTTCACACCTTTATACAGGTGGCGGACGATTTCGGTGATGTTGTCCCTGCGCCATTGCGCTAAACTGCGCCCCTTGCCATACTTGCGAAAGTCGTATGCATCGGGGAAGCGGGGCGCATTTTCCGGATAACGTAGGTAGTCGAGGTGTACTCCATCTATATCATAATTTTCCACTACTTCGTGCACGAGGCTCATCAGATATTCCTTGGTTTGCGGATGTCCGGGGTTGAGGAAGTATTCCCGCTTGTAGGGCACACAAATGTCGGCTTTCTTCCGGGTGACGGATGCTTTGCCAAGGGAAGCTACATGTTTGCGGTTGCCCAGCGGGATAGCCACCATCCAGGCGTGGCATTCCATGCCTCGTTTGTGGCACTCTTCTATGGCGAAAGCCAACGGGTCGTATCCGGGGTCCGTATCCACTTTTCCAGTCAGGATGGAGTTGAATGGTTCTATCTTCGAGCGGTAGAGCACATCGCCACGTGTGCGTGTCTGGAACAGCACGGTATTGAAGTTCGCGGCTTTCAGGTGGTCCAGTATTTCGATGAGTTCCGCCTTCTGCTTCCTGATGCCTTCGGGGCTGACGGCACGCGAGCGGGGCCAGTCCAGACCGTAGACGGCGGTTACCCAAGCAGCACGCACTTCATACTTGGGCTGATAGATGCCATTCTTGCCGAAGGACTGTGCGGCGAGTTGTAATGTATAGGCTATGAATAGTAGGATCAGAATAGACTGTTTCATAATGTAACGCTTTCTAAAATCGGCACATAATGCCAAAATCTCATATACTTCTTTTTTTCTGTTATTTTTAGCGGCGAAGATAAGTAAAACCCTTGAGAAAGTTGTGCGGTTTCCTTAGAAACTGTTACTTTTGCAGCTATTAAAATAAATCAATTGATAAGCTATGATTACATTTACGCTTTGCCTGTTGGCATTGATAGCAGGCTATTTTCTTTACGGGCGTTTTGTCGGACGGATTTTCGGTCCGGACGACCGGAAGACGCCTGCCGTGACGAAAGCTGACGGGGTGGATTATATTCCCTTGCCTACTTGGAAGATTTTCATGATACAGTTTCTTAATATTGCCGGACTGGGACCGATCTTCGGTGCCATTATGGGAGCTAAATTTGGAACAGCTTCTTATCTGTGGATTGTGCTTGGAAGTGTGTTTGCCGGTGCGGTGCACGACTATTTGGCGGGTATGCTCTCTTTGCGCAATGGCGGCGAGAGTTTGCCGGAAATCATCGGACGCTATCTAGGTGTGACCACCAAGCAGGTGATGCGTGGCTTCACCGTGTTGTTGATGGTGTTGGTGGGTGCTGTGTTTGTGGCAGGTCCTGCCGGGCTCCTGGCAAATTTGACGCCGGATTACATGGATGCCACGTTCTGGATTGTGGTGGTGTTTGTCTATTACATCTTTGCTACATTGCTTCCGGTCGATAAGATAATCGGTAAGATCTATCCGTTGTTTGCCATCGCATTGCTGTTTATGGCGGTAGGCATATTGGTCATGCTTTATGTGAAGCATCCTGCGTTGCCTGAATTTTGGGACGGATTGCAGAACACGCATCCCAATGCAGCCGTGCTACCCATCTTCCCCATCATGTTTGTCAGTATCGCCTGTGGAGCTATCAGTGGTTTCCATGCTACACAAAGTCCGTTAATGGCGCGTTGCATGACGAGCGAACGTCATGGGCGACCGATATTCTATGGTGCTATGATCACCGAAGGCATCGTAGCCCTGATATGGGCTGCTGCTGCCACTTATTTTTTCCATGAAAACGGGATGGGAGAGAATAATGCTGCCGTAGTGGTCGAGGCTATCACTAAAGACTGGCTTGGGACGGTGGGTGGTGTGCTCGCCGTATTGGGAGTGATTGCTGCACCCATCACCAGTGGTGATACAGCTTTCCGCTCTGCCCGCCTTATCGTAGCCGATTTTTTAGGTATGGAACAGAAGAGCATGCGTCGCCGTTTGTATATTTGCATTCCGATGTTTCTTGCAGCTATTGGTTTGTTGCTTTACAGTTTACAGGACAAGGAAGGGTTTGACATGATTTGGCGTTATTTTGCATGGACCAATCAGACGTTGTCTGTTTTTACGCTTTGGGCAATAACTGTTTATTTAGTACGCGAGAAGGAAGGACACTATTATCATGTCACTTCTTTGCCCGCTACATTCATGACGGCAGTCTGCGTCACCTACATTTGCATAGCTCCCGAAGGATTCGGACTGGGAGAAGGATATACTGCGGGCATTGCCGTTATTACGGCGCTGATTGCCGCCATTTGGTTTTATGTATGGCGTTATAAAACAATTAAAAAACTTAGATAATGAGAAAGTTAAAGAAATCAACGGGGCTTACGCTGGCTTTGCTTATCTACGTAAGCGTTACGGCAGCTTATTTCCTGCCGCGTAACACGGTCATCAGCCATACGGAAAAGTATATCACGGTTGTGGCATCTTATGTCATTGTACTTGTTCTTTGGCTTGTATTACGTAAGAAGGAAGCCTTGCAGCGAAAGTACCACGAAGAGAGTGAAAAGTATGATAATACTAAAAACAGTAAGTAATAATGAGAAAATTAGCATTGTTTGTATGCCTGCTTGTAGCCACAGTGGCTGCTCGGGCACAGTTTGAAAAGGGAAAATGGATTGTAAATCCTTCTATTTCAGGTTTGGAACTGTCGCATAATACCGGTACGGACAAGACTTCATTCGGTATTGAAGCCAAAGGAGGGGCTTTTCTGCTGGATAATGTGGCGTTGCTGGTGCATGCTGGAGCCAACTGGAATGCGGAAAAGAGTAATGCAGATATTTATACCCTCGGTGTGGGAGGCAGATATTATTTCAGCAAAGTTGGTATCTATCTGGGGGCCGATGTCAATGTAGACCGCTGGGATTGGGGCGAAATCGATGATACGAAGTTCTCCTTTGGCGCAGAAGCAGGCTATGCTTTCTTTCTGTCGAGAACAGTGACGATTGAGCCGGCTGTGTTTTGGAATGTGAATAGTGACCGTTCTAAATTCGGATTGAAGGTAGGCTTTGGTTTCTATTTCTAATGCCTCTTTCTCAGGGAAATAAGCTATATTATGTGGCTTTTTCTGTTGCGCCGAACCCAAAGAGACAAGGCTGTGTCGGATTTTTATTCGGCACAGCCTTGTCTCTTTGGGTTTGATTGGTTTCAGGCTCGGTAGTAGACAGATGATATCTGCTGATATTTATGTTAATAAAGGATCAGAGCGGCTTCTGCTTGGATAATTTCTCTTGCAGGAATTGCCCTGTATAACTTGCCGCGCATTGCGCCACCTCCTCAGGTGTGCCTGTTGCGATCAGGTTTCCTCCTTTGTTTCCTCCTTCCGGACCAAGGTCTATCACATAGTCGGCACACTTGATGACATCTACATTGTGTTCGATGATGACGATGGAGTGCCCGCGAAGTATCAGCGCATCAAAGGCTTCCAGCAGTTTGCGTATGTCGTGGAAGTGTAGTCCTGTTGTTGGTTCGTCGAAGATGAAAAGGGTAGGGTCGGCCTTCTCTTGGCTGAGGTAGTAAGCCAGTTTCACGCGTTGATTCTCCCCGCCGGAAAGGGTGGAAGAGGATTGTCCCAGTTTGATATAACCCAATCCCACATCTTGCAGTGGTGTGAGCTTCTTGACTATCTTCTTCTGACCGTGTTGGGTGAAGAACTCTACAGCCTGATCGACGGTCATCTCCAGCACATCATAGATGTTGACATCGTGGAACTTTACCTCCAGTGTGTCTGATTTGAAGCGTTTGCCGTGGCAGGTCTCACATTCCAACACGAGGTCTGCCATGAATTGCATTTCCACAGTGATGGTTCCGTCGCCTTTACACTCTTCGCAACGTCCTCCCTCGCTGTTGAAGGAGAAGTGGCCGGCACTGTAGCCCATCTGTTTGGCAAGGGGCTGTTCCGACCATAGTTTCCGGATTTCATCGTAGGCTTTGATATACGTGACCGGATTCGAACGACTGGACTTTCCGATAGGATTCTGGTCTACGAATTCCACATTGCGCAGGTTATGCAGGTCGCCGCTGATGGAGGCAAATTCTCCGGGGCGTTCGCTGCACTCGTCCAACTCGCGTTTCAGGGCACGGTAGAAAATGTCGCGTACCAAAGTACTCTTACCCGAACCACTGACGCCGGTGACTACGGTCATTACGTTCAGTGGGAAACGCACGTTGATTCCTTTCAGGTTGTTTTCACGAGCTCCAGTCAGTTCGATGTAGTTGTTCCACGGACGACGGTGCATGGGAACAGGAATTTCTTCCTCCCCCAATAAGTAACGTACTGTGTAACTTTTGCTGCCTGCCTGCAAATTTTTCATATCTCCTTGATAAACAATCTGTCCGCCTAAACGTCCGGCATTCGGACCGATGTCTATGATGTAGTCTGCTGCCCGGATAATGTCCTCGTCGTGCTCTACGATGACAACCGTATTGCCCAACTGTTGCAACTGGCGCAGCACATGTATCAGTTTGTCGGTATCCCGGCTGTGCAGTCCTATGCTCGGTTCGTCAAGGATGTAGAGTGACCCTACCAAGCTGCTTCCCAGCGACGTGGCAAGATTGATGCGCTGGCTCTCACCGCCGGAAAGTGAGTTGCTGAGGCGGTTTAATGTCAGATATCCCAGTCCTACATCGAGCAAGAAGCGGATTCGACTATTGATTTCCGCAAGAATGCGTCCTGCCACGTCGGTGTCATGCTTGTCCAGTTTCAGATGGTCAAAGAAGGTTTTCAGTTCCGTGATTGGCAGGTCTACCAGCTCGGAGATGTTGCGGCCGCCTACCCGGACATAACCGGCTTCGGGCTTCAGTCGCGTACCTTGACATTTGGGGCAGAGCGTCTTGCCGCGATAACGTGCCAACATGACCCGGTATTGTATTTTATACTGATTCTCCTGCACCATCTTGAAGAAGTCATTGATACCTTGAAAGTAGGGGGTACCCTCCCACAGCATCCGACGTTGTTCGTCGGTCAGTTCGAAGTAGGGAGTGAATATCGGGAATCCGGCTTTCTCTGCACCACGTATCACCATATCTTTCCATTCTCCCATCACCTCTCCGCGCCAGCATACGATAGCGCCGTCGTAGACGGAAAGTGAGCGGTTGGGGACTACCAAATGCTCGTCAATGCCGATCACTTTACCGAATCCTTCACATTCCGGACAGGCACCGATTGGAGAGTTGAAAGAGAACATCTGGTCGCTTGGCTCTTCGAAAGTAATTCCGTCTGCCTCGAATTTTGTACTGAAACGATGTATTTTGGTCGTTCCGTCAGGCTGGTAGAAACGCAGCAGGCAAGCTCCGTCCCCTTCATACATGGCAGTTTCGGCAGAGTCTGTGAGACGGCTTATCGCATCTTTTTCTTTGGATACAGCCATACGGTCAATCAGTAGATAAACTGTGTCTTCTTTCTGGTACTGATATTCATCGATGCGAACCATCTCTCCGTTCACTTCCAGGCGGTTGAAGCCTTGTTTCATGTAGATGTCCAGTTGCTGTTGCATGGTCCGGTCTTCCCGCAGCAATATTGGCGCCAATACAGTGTATCTTGTTCCCTCCGGGTAGCTCAGCATACAACTTACAAGGTCTTCCGTAGAATGTTTTTTTACCTCTTCTCCGCTTATCGGGCTGAATGTACGTCCGATGCGTGCATACAGCAGGCGCAAGTATTCGTATATTTCCGTTGATGTGCCGACGGTAGAACGCGGGTTACGGCTGCTAACCTTCTGTTCGATAGCAATGGCGGGCGGTATTCCTTTTATAAAATCACATTCCGGTTTACTCATGCGCCCTAGGAACTGGCGGGCATAGCTGCTCAGGCTTTCTACGTAGCGGCGTTGCCCTTCGGCATACAGTGTGTCGAATGCCAAGGATGATTTACCCGAACCGGACAGCCCGGTGATGACAACCAGCCTATTACGTGGAATCTCAATGTCTATGTTTTTTAGATTGTTGACGCGTGCGCCTTTGATAACTATAGAGTCGTTTTTTGTCATAATCAGAGTCACTAAAGTGAATTTCAAGGTACAAAGATACGGACACTCTTTTGAATATTTGTAATGGTTGGCAGGTTAAGATTTGTTATACTTTTAAATATTTACCGGCATACGAGCAATAAAAGCGTTATTTTTAGGCGTTTTTTTCAGATGAAAAATTGATGTGCAATGCTTCCGAAGGTGTAGTTATGCAATTACGGAACGTTTGCCATGTTGTTTTGAAACGGTCGCCAGTCGAGAAAATTTGGGTAGGATAGCTATTGTCGGCAGCGTGTGGAAAACTTCTCCGGATGCTTTTATTGCAGTGGGTAGCTCTCTTGTCATCGGATGACTGGCGGATAAAATAAACTCTTAACCCGATTTATAAAAGAATGAAAGTAAGAAGCCTTTTATGCGTATGTGCCTTGTTCTTTTCCCTGACAGTGGCAGCGCAGTTCCAAATGGAAAAATATCCTAAGAGGGAATTTCGTGCAGCCTGGATACAGGCTGTCAACGGACAATTCCGTGAAGTTCCCACAGAAAAGTTGAAGCAAACTTTGATCAGTCAGCTGAATTCCCTGCAAGAGGCGGGCATTAATGCCATCATTTTCCAGGTGCGACCTGAGGCCGATGCTCTTTATGCCTCTCAATTGGAACCGTGGAGCCGTTTCTTGACCGGCATACAGGGACAAGCCCCCGATCCTTATTGGGATCCTATGCAGTTCATGATCGAAGAGTGTCACAAACGCGCCATGGAGTTTCATGCGTGGATAAATCCTTATCGTGTGAAAACCTCACAGAAGAGCCAACTGGCTCCCGGTCACGTCTTCAACATTCATCCGGAATGGTTTGTTACTTACGGTGACCAGTTGTTTTTTGATCCGGCGTTGCCGGAAAGCCGCCGTCACATCTGTATGGTGATAACGGATATTGTGTCCCGATATGACGTAGATGCTATCCACATGGACGATTATTTCTATCCTTATCCTCTGAAGGGAGTAGATTTTCCGGATGATGCCAGCTTTGCCCGCTATGGAAGTGGTTTTTCCGACAAGGCGGATTGGCGGAGAAACAATGTCAATACGCTTATCAAGCAGATACACGAGACGGTGCGTGGTTTGAAACCGTGGGTTAAATTCGGAATTTCTCCTTTTGGCATCTATCGTAACGAACGTACCGACCCATTGGGCAGCAAGACTAATGGGTTGCAGAATTACGATGACCTCTATGCCGATGTACTTCTTTGGGCACGTGAGGGATGGATAGATTATAATATCCCACAGATATATTGGCAGATAGGCCATCCCGTTGCCGACTATGAGACACTGGTGAAATGGTGGGCCAAGAATACGGAGAACCGCCCTCTGTTCATTGGACAATCCGTGATGAATACCGTGCAGAATGCCGATCCGCAGAATCCTTCGATGCATCAGTTACCCCGAAAAATGGCATTGCAACGGGCTTATCAGACTATTGGGGGGAGTTGCCAATGGCCGGCAAGTGCCGTCATAGAGAATGTAGGGAAATATCGCGATGCTTTGATTGCCGAGTATCACAAATATCCAGCTCTTCCTCCTGTGTTTGAATTTATGGATAAGGAGGCACCGGCAAAGGTGCGCAAGGTGAAACCTGTATGGACTGCCGACGGTTATATCTTATTCTGGACAGCACCTAAATATAAGGATGAGATGAATCGCGCCGTGCAGTATGTGGTTTACCGTTTTGAGGCTACGGAGAAAGTAGATATAAGTAATCCTGCCCATATCGTAGCCATCACACGTAATAATTTCTATAAGTTGCCATACGAGAACGGTAAGACCAAATATCGTTATGTAGTAACCGCGCTTGACCGGTTACACAATGAGTCGAAGGCTGTGAAGAAGAACGTGAAACTTTAATACAGCACCAGCCCCGCTATTCCGCATGCCACGATCATTAATATCGGGCTGACCTTATACTTCCTGGTGCCGATAAAGGCTACCAGGAAGATTATACAACTCATCGTGAATGAATATATATCCTCCTGAGGTGAACCAAAGTTCTCTTTATTCATCAGTACTAGTGCTGCCGAAGCCAGAAGCCCTACTACAGCCGGACGCAATCCGCTAAAAACAGCTTCTACAGCCGGATGTTTCTGGTATTTCAGGAAGAATTTGCTAATAGCCAGCATCAATATAAACGAAGGAAATACTACGGCAAATGTGGCAATCACGGATCCCCATACGTTACCTGTAGCAGTGAATCCTACATAGGTAGCTGTGTTAATACCTATAGGTCCAGGGGTCATTTGGCTGATGGCTACAATGTCTGTAAACTCCTGGGAAGTCAGCCAGCCATAGCGGGTGACTACTTCTCCTTGTATCATCGAAAGCATGGCATATCCGCCACCAAATCCAAACATTCCAATTTTAAAGAACGTATAAAATAGTTGTAAGTAAAGCATTGAAGTATTAGGTTTATAATTTGTGACTTATGATTTGATTTATACTTTATGATGCATTATGTACTTTTCATTTGCAATGATTAGTTTCCGGATGATGGAATCGCCCGTATAAATATCCTCCTATTCCGGCAATAATAATGATCCAGATAGGAGAGAATCCAAGTAACCAGATGATAAGGGCAGATACGACCGGTATCCAGATATTATAACGGTTGATTTTTGCCGATTTAGCCATACTGAATGTAGGAGCGGCAATTAGTGCTACTACTGCTGGACGGATACCTTTGAAGATCCGTTCTACGACGACATTATCTTTAAAATTGTGGAAGAACATGGCTATGGCAAGTATAATAAGGAAAGATGGCAATACCGTTCCCATAGTGGTGACTATGCTTCCGCGTATTCCCCTCAGTTTATAACCAATGAAAATAGATATATTGACAGCCAGAATGCCGGGTGTGGATTGGGAGATGGCAAGCAAATCAATAAAGTCTTCTTTGGCAATCCACTTTCGCTTGTCTACGATTTCCTTTTCTATCAGGGGAACCATTGCATAACCGCCTCCGATGGTAAAAACTCCTATTTTAGAAAAAATTCCGAACGCTTCTAAATATATATTCATGTTTATAAATGTTTTTATTATCCTTCTTTTTGCTTTCCATATTGGCTGGGACTGACATTAAAATGCTTCTTGAATACTTCTCTAAAGTATTTTGCATCGTTGAATCCTGTCATTTCAGCCACTTCGGTAATGCTGTATTTCTGTTCTCTCAGTAGCAGTGCTGCATGTTTCAGGCGAATCAAACGAATGTAATCGGCCGGTGCTTGGTCTGTCAGGGCTTTTATTTTGTTATAGAAACTGGTACGGCTCATATTCAACAGAGCACATATCATATCTACATTAAGGGCAGGATTGCTAATGTTTTCCTCCACATGCTTCTTGACAGTAGCAATAAATTTCTGATCAAGTTCGTTTAAGCCGTTAGTATTCGCAGTAGTGTTTTCTTCTTTGTTCTCTTCATCACTCAGTTCCAGATTGGCATATTTACGTTGCAGCAAGGTGCGATTAGTGAGGATGTTGGCAACCGTAGCGCGTAAAATGCCTACATTGAAAGGTTTCACTATGTATTCGTCAGCTCCGGCGTTCAAACCTTCAATGATGTTCCGATCCGTATTCAATGCTGTTAACAGGATGATGGGAATATGTGAAGTCTCTATGTCATGCTTCAAGATATGGCACATTTCGTCTCCCCGCATTTCAGGCATCATGATATCCGAGATAATCATCTCAGGCATGTATTCCTTGACTATACCAAGGGCTGCTTTACCATTATTGCATACCTGTACGTTATAATTGTCCGACAGTGTATTGCGCAGATACTCCCTTAACTCATCATTGTCTTCTACTACGAGGATTTTCGGGAAAGCTTTGTTCTGTGGTTTCGGTTCTGTCTTCTCGTAAATACTGCTTGGTGGGAGTTCCATACCCATTTCCGATTCGGTATACAATCCTTTTCCTTTTTCCGGTTTGGAGTTGTGTATGGCTCTGCGGTAATGCTTTTCTCCTTTAGGGAATGTAACTTTAACACAGGAGCCTACTCCTTCCGTGCTGTTAAAACTGATTTTTCCTTTGTGCAGATGCACAAGTTTTCCTACCAGCAATAAGCCGATGCCACTGCCTGTGACTTTCGAGTTGATGGCATTGCTGCCTCGGAAATGCATTTTGAAAAGTTTCTTTTGTTCGGAAGCTGGAATACCTATTCCCGTATCTTTAATCTCTACATTCCAGTTGTCTTCTGTTCCGGAAGTGAAGATATGTACATTACCTCCTTCGGGTGTATATTTCAAGGCATTGGATATAAGATTCTTCAGGATAGAATCCATTTTATCTTTATCAAGCCATACATTCATATAGCGGAAATTACTTTCATAAGTCAGGCTGATACGTTTCACTTCGGCATAGGTGCGGAAGATATTTATCAGTTCCTCCATATACGTGTTTAGCTCATATTCCGAGACATATAACGTTCCGGAATAGGTGTCTGCCCGTTCGAAGTTGATCAGGTTGGTTGTCAGTCGAAGCAGGACATTGACGTTTCTGATGGCAGTATTCATGCTGTTGTGCCCGTCGGGAGTCAGGTTCTCCTTCTTGCTGAGTTCTTCTAAAGGAGCTTTTATCAACGTTAATGGTGTACGGATATCATGTGCCGTATTGATGAAAAAGCGTATTTTTTCATCTGAAATCTTTCGCTGCTTGCGCATGAGAAGAATGCGAAAGACGATGGCTGCTATTACTGCAATAATGGCGGCATAGATCAACATAGCCCACGGGCTGAGCCAGAAAGGCTGTTCTATCACGATGTTTATGCTTCGCTCCTCCAGAACGATACGTTGGTCTTCGCTGGAAATGATGCGTGCGCGTAGTGTATATTTTCCGGGATGCAGGTTTGTGAAGCGAATCCGACACTCCTTTTCCGGGCGGCTCCATTCGTCATAGAAACCTTCCAATTTCCATGAGTACAGAAGTAGTGAGGGATAATCGTAATTGATGGATGACACTCTTAGCGAGAAGATGTTCTGGGTGTATTTCAATCTCAGCGTCTTGGTTTCATCGATATCTACTTCCAAGGGGGAACTTTTGTCTCCGGGATAAACTGTTTGGTAGAATACGCGTAAGTCACTGAATACCATACGGTATTTGTAGTCGCGTGAGATGATCATATCTTTGTCGAATTCTATTGCTCCGTCTGTGCTGCCGAAAATGAAATTTCCGTTCTTGCGGAACGTGCCGGAAGTCGGGTTGAAATGGTCGCTACTCAATCCTTGATCTTTGGTCCAGTTGTGGAATATCTTGCTATCCGGATAGTAACTCGCCAAGCTGTTTTCCGTACTCAGCAGGAGGCTTTTGTTTTCATTCGGGAGGATGGTGTATATGTTGTTGGAGATAAGGGCGCAATTGTTCTTATGGAAATGTTCGAATGATTTGTCTTTGTGATTGTAGACCAACAGGCCGGAATTGCAGGTTCCTATATATAATAGGCCTTCTTCGTTTTGATAGAGTGCATTGATGTAGGACGACTCGATCGGCATTGTTATATATTGGTAGTTTCCGGTTTTTTTATTCAGCAGATACAATCCTGTGGAGGTACCTATCCACATGTATCGTTCATCCTTTTCAATGATATCCGTGATACCGCTTAGGTTGGGGTATAGCTGTACGCTTTTGGTTTGGAAATTGATCCGTTTCAGATTATAATATCCTCCCGACCAAATGCTTCCGTCAGATGTTTTTGTGATGGAACGGATATATTTATCTGGACGTATGCTTCCACCTTCGGAAGCAGAGGGGATAAAGAAATCGGCTTTCATCTGCTTTTTGTCTATTTGGTAGATGCCGGAACTGTATCCACCTGCCCAAATAATGTTGGGAGCCACTTCGCATAAGGAGATGAATACATGATTTTTGGTCAGGTTACTTTTGTTGAAGACGCTGAGAAACGAGTGCCATTGTTTGTCTTTGGTAGTATAGAGGCTGATGCCGTTGTTGGTAGCAAACCATAGGTCGCCGTCATGGTCTTCGACGATGGCGTTCACTTGATCGTTGATGATTGACTGTTGGTTGCCGATAGAGTGTTTGATCCATTGGTAACTATTGTATTGGTTGTTGCGCACGGTGATTCCGATGGGATAGTTTGCCATCCAGATACGGTTTCCGTCAACCAACAAGTCGTAGATGCTGTTTCCGTTCATAGCGTTGTAGCTACTATAATCTGCCGTTATGTAGGGTTCACATTCGTATGTCTCAGTATTCATTTTGTAGACTCCGACACCGTCTGTGGCAATCAGTATTTCATTATCGTTGAAAGCCTTGATGCAGGTGATACTGACATCCTCCAGATTGGTGTTGAGTTTGAGAACCTGACTGCTGTTCATATCGTACAGATAGATGCCTTTCTGAAATGTTCCAATGAAGAGTTTTTGGCTTTGGGGGTGAAGATACAATTCGGTTACTTGTATTTTCAGGCTGTCGAGCTGTTCGCAAGGGGAGAGGACGAGCTTGTCTTCCTTCAGTTCGGCATAGTGTATGCCAACATCAGTTCCTATGATATATTGTTTGGAACCTATTTCCTTGATTCCTGAAATGATCTCTCCGATCTGATTCTTTATAACGGTGCTTTTTTGGCTTTGGGTGTCATACAGATATAAATCCTCTTCATTGCACAGCCATATCACATTGTTCGTGTCGATGAAACTGTAGCTGACCGGATACGGATTTCCATTCACCACCTCTTCCGGCAATTTATATATAAATTGGAAACGGTCGTGCTTGACATCATAGCGGAATATTCTTCCTTTTCGACCTATCTCCCAAAGTGTGTCATCTGCTCCGACGTACAACCAACTCAGATTCAGCATAGAGTTCACTTCCATGCCACTTTCTATCAGTTGATATTGCTTGAAGTCCTTTCCGTCATAACGGTCTATGCCATTATGCGTAAGAAACCACATATAGCCTTTCGGACCTTTCTGAATGGCATATACCCTACGATTACTCAGACCATCTTCTACGCCGATATATTTATAAGTCTGTGCGGTGCAAAGATGAGAGATGAATATGAGTAAAAGAAAAAAGATAACTTTCTTCATGATAGTTATGGTCGTTTTATTGTTAGAGCATTTGTGAAATGAACGCAAAAATAAGATGTTTATGTGATAATAACAAGATAAAAAACATCCAGTGATGTTAGAATCTGTTTAAATTTTCTTCAAAAAGAACTCTCAAGAGAAGGCAGAACAAAATTTAAACAGGCGCTTAATGCTTGGGATTACTGCTGTCATTAGACTGCTGCAATAGGTTGCATGCTGTTTCGATACGTATAAAGAAGAGGATATCCTTGCGGATATCCTCTCTTTGCGGGTGAATCCGTAGAGGTTATTTAATCTTTTCTTCTATCCATTTGCGGGCATTGACGAAAGCCTCTATCCAAGGTGTGACTTGGTCGCTATGCAGGCGTTCTGCCGGATAGCATCCATTCTGCCACGGGAAGATGGCACGTTCCAAGTGGGGCATGATTGCCAGATGGCGGCCGTCGGCGCTGGCAATGCCGGCTGTTGAGAAATCCGAACCGTTAGGGTTGGCAGGATATTCATCGTAGCTGTATTTAGCCACAATGTTATACTTATCCTCATCATACGGCAGGGAGAACTTACCCTCACCATGAGCCACCCAGATTCCGAGCTTGCTGCCACTCAACGAACCGAACATGACGCTGCGGTTGGTCGGAATGGTCACGCCGAGGAATCGGGACTCGAACTTGTGCGAATCGTTGTGGAGCATCTTGCCTCTCTTCTTGTGTTCCGGAGTGATCAGGTTGAGTTCCATCATCAGCTGACAGCCGTTGCAGACACCCAGCGAAAGGGTATCTTCACGTGCATAATACTTGTCGAGAGCCTCTTTGGCTTTCGGGTTGAAGAGGAAGGCGCCTGCCCAGCCTTTAGCGGAACCCAATACGTCAGAGTTGGAGAATCCACCGCAGTAGACGATCATGTTCACGTCTTCCAGGGTTTCTCTTCCGCTGATAAGGTCGGTCATTGTCACATCCTTCACATCGAAGCCGGCCAGGTAGAGAGAGTAGGCCATTTCGCGTTCGCCGTTTGTTCCCTTCTCTCTGATGATAGCGGCGCGGATGCCTGATGGAGTGCGACGGTCGGGGTCGATGCCATATTGTGAGAACTTGCCTTTGAATTCCGGCATGAAAGCAAATTCCATAGGCTGCATCTTGTAGTTTTCAAAGCGCTTCTTGGCACAGCCGTTCATAGATTGCTTGCAGTCGAGCAGGTAAGAGGTAGAATACCATACGTCGCGCATGTGGTCGATACCGAACTGGTAGGTAGCTCCGTCTTTGGTGAGGAGGATGTGGCGTTCGTCGGTCGGCTTACCGATCTTCACGAAGCCTACGCCCGCGTCTTCCAGTATCCGCTTGACCTCTTCTTTACGTTTGTCGCTCACTTGGATCACGATACCCGGATTCTCGGCAAACAGAAGTTTCACGAGGTCGTGCTCCTTCATCTTGTCGAGAGAGATTTCCATACCGCCTTCCATGTTGGAGAAACACATCTCCAGCAAGGTAGTGATGAGACCACCGGCGGATATATCGTGTCCGGCCAGAATCAGGCCTTTGTTTACCAACTCTTGTACAGCCAGGAAAGCGTCGCGGAAATATTCGGCATCCTTTACGGTCGGAACTTCGTCGCCCACCTTGCCCAGTGATTGTGCAAAAGCCGAACCGCCCAACTTCAATTCGTCGAAGCTAAAGTCAATATGATAAAGCGTGCTCTTTTCATCGTTCACGAGGACGGGAGATACCACTTTCTTCACATCGGACACTTCGCCGCCTGCGGAGACGATGACGGTTCCCGGAGAGATTACTTTGCCGCCGTCGGGATATTTCTGCGTCATGGACAACGAGTCTTTTCCGGTCGGCACATTGATTTGCAGTGAGCAACAGAAGTCGCTCAAAGCCTTTACGGCAGTGTAGAGACGCGCGTCTTCACCCTCCTGCGAGCGGCAAGGCCACATCCAGTTGGCAGAGAGTGATACGCTGTCAAGGCCTTCGGCAAGCGGTGCCCAGATGATGTTGGTCAATGCTTCGCTGACAGAAAGCACGGAACCGGCTGCCGGATCGGCAAGCGCAGCCTGCGGGGCATGTCCCAGTGAGGTGGCGATACCTTTCTCGCCGCGGTAGTCGAGGGCTACTACACCGCAGTCGCTCAACGGCAACTGCAATTCGCCCTGGCATTGCTGGCGGGCAATCTTTCCGGTTACAGAACGGTCTACCTTGTTGGTCAACCAGTCCTTACATGCTACAGCTTCCAGTTGCAATACGTTGGTCAGATATTCGTGCAGTTTGGACTGCTCGTATTTCGGCATCTCGTAGTGATGTTCTACGGTCTTGTCTATCATGTAAGTCTTGGGAGACGAACCGAACATCTGTTCCACAGCAAGGTCGAACGGGCGTACGCCGTCAGCCTGTTGGAAAGCGAACCGGTGGTCGCCGGTGGTTTCGCCTACCACGTACATCGGGGCGCGTTCGCGCTCAGCCACCTTGCGTACGTGTTCGATTGCCTCTTCTTGGATGAGGAGACCCATGCGCTCCTGGCTTTCGTTGGCAATGATTTCCTTGGCGGAGAGCGTCTTGTCGCCGATGGGCAACTTGCTCATATCGATCATACCGCCGCACTCTTCCACTAACTCGGAGAGGCAGTTTACATGTCCTGCCGAACCGTGGTCGTGGATAGACACGACGGGATTGGTATCTTCTTCGCAGAGGGCACGCACTACGTTGTAGGCACGCTTCTGCATCTCGGCGTTGGCACGCTGTACGGCATTCAGCTCAATGCCGCTGCTGTAGCGTCCGGTGTCTACAGAAGAGACGGAACCACCGCCCAGGCCGATACGGTAGTTATCACCGCCGATGACTACCACCTTGTTGCCCGCTTCGGGCGTACCTTTCAGGCAGTCGCGCTTCGTGCCGTAACCTACACCGCCGGCAAGCATGATCACTTTGTCGTAACCGTACGTTACGGAAGCCTCGTCTGCAAGCGGTTGTGCATTACCGTCTGCCCCTTCGCGATGTTCGAAGGTGAGCACGGAACCGCAGATCAGCGGTTGTCCGAATTTGTTTCCGAAGTCGCTGGCTCCGTTGGAGGCTTTGATCAATATCTGTTCCGGAGTCTGATACAACCATTTGCGTACAGGAAGGAGCTCTTCCCAAGGACGTCCTTCGTCGGTACGCGGATAAGAAGTCATATAGACTGCTGTTCCGGCTATTGGCCACGAACCCTTTCCACCGCCCATACGGTCGCGGATTTCACCGCCGGTACCCGTCGATGCACCGTTGAACGGTTCTACGGTAGTCGGGAAGTTGTGAGTCTCTGCTTTCAGGGAAATGACACTTTCGATGTCTTTCACCTGGAAGTAATCGGGTTTGGAGTGGTCGGCAGGTGCAAACTGTTCGATGACCGGACCTTCTGCAAAAGCTACGTTGTCCTTGTATGCAGAGATGATCTTGTTCGGGTTCTCCTGTGTTGTTTTCTTGATCATCTGGAAAAGTGAAGACTCCTGTTCCACGCCATCGATGATGAACGTACCGCCGAAGATTTTGTGACGGCAGTGTTCGGAGTTGATTTGCGCGAAACCGAAAACTTCGGAGTCCGTCAGTTTTCGTCCAAGATCTTTCTCCACCTTTTTGAGGTAGTCCATTTCTTCTTTGGATAAAGCCAGACCTTCCTGTTCGTTGTAGGCTTCCAGGTCTTCGATGTGAATGATGGCTTCCGGCTTCCGGTTGGTGGTGAACACTTCTTGGTCAAGCCCCTGATACATGCGTTGCAGCATAGGGTCGTAGTCGGCATTTTCATCTTTCACGGGGAAATACTCTTCAATGCGCACGATACCGTTCAACCCCATGTTCTGGGTAATCTCTACGGCGTTCGTACTCCAAGGAGTAATCATCTCGCGGCGTGGACCTACGAAATGTCCTTTCAGGTTATCTTCACTTTCGGTAGCGGCTTCTCCAAAGAGCCAGCAGAGTTTGTCGATGTCTGCTTGAGGTAGCGCGTGTTCGCATTCTACGGCTATCACGCTTTGGGATGAGGTTCTGAAAAAAAGAATCATACGGATATTTATGATTTTAGTTTATGATTTATACTTGGGGCACTCCGGAAAATGCCGGGAAGCAATTAACGGGAGATGCAGGCTTTTTTTCTTGGGTGCAAAGATACTAAAAAACGTTGGTGGAGAGAAAGAAAAGAACTAAAAAATCCTTAGTCAGTCGTTGTAAAGGTAGTTTTCTGGCGATTTTGAGGGTTACGGGAGGGAACCGGACTTTTCGATGGATTTTGCGGCATTGCCGTAGCTTGAATGTCGGATTGCCCTGGGCTTTGTGTCTGATTCCCGTGGGGTTTTCCGTACAAATGCGGGGCAACGTTCCGGCAAACCCCAGGGGATGCGGCGGCAAATGCGACGGCTTTTTATCCGTACTGCGGCTCCCGGCGTTGCAAGCGGTCGTTCCACACGTTCCACAGGGAGTGACCGGTCGGGACGTGGAGGGACGAAGGAGCGGACGGGATGTTCCGGTCGTTCACGGCAGTTCATGGCATTTTCAGTCTTTTCTTTTTCTTCTTCTTTTTCTGTAGAAGAAATATATTTCTTTCTTTTTCTTTTTCTCTTTTTATATATATATGGATGTGTTTGTGTTGCTTATTTCAAAGGGTTTGTGTGCAAATATCTGTTCTTCAGTATGTTTTGGTCGCTTTTGTGACGTTTTTCTCACTTGTTTTTGGTTGTTTTTGGCTGTTTTTTGCTCGTTTTTTGCTCGTTTTCCATCAAAAAACGCTTGTTTTTCATTAAAAATCGCTTGTTTTTCGTCATTTTTCGTTC
>NZ_CAJUHF010000017.1 GCF_910585845.1 uncultured Bacteroides sp.
CGTCCGACTTATACCCCAAAATTCGATGTTTTCAAATTTTTGTCATGTACTTAAGGGAACCGGTATTAAATGAAACACACTTCCCAAAGGAATATGCCCATAATGCGAAGAAAATAGTCGATGAGGAGTATCCGTATGAGCAAGCTCTTTCTGCTTGTGATCCTGGTTCACCGGGAAGTGATTGTTTTCCGGTGATTTATACTCATCCCACCTCTGTTTCCGGTGGCAAAAAAACGGTTTATAATGCTGGTACGTTGAAGGAAGGGACGATGTATTTTACTCGGGAGTTCGGCGATAATGTAGATGATTGGAATTCTCATAATTCGAATAGTCGGGTACATCGCTCGTGGGGGGAAAGCCCCATGTTGCAGCAAGCAGTGCATTATGCTTCTCCTGTCTATGCTTATACATGTTTGGAGACACTTTATGCTTCTCAACCAGCACATGTGGGCGGAACTTTGTGGCATGCGTTTGACCACCAGCGCGGATATCATCCTCAACCGTTTTATGGTGGAGTAATGGATGCTTTTCGGCAACCTAAGATATCTTATTATATGTTTATGGCACAGAGACCTTCTGAAAAATTGGATAAACTTCCGGCAGAGAACGGTCCCATGGTTTATATAGCGAATGAGATGACACCTTTCTCCCCCGAAGATATCACGGTTTATTCTAACTGCGAAGAAGTGCGTTTGACTGTTTTTGAGAATGGAAAAAAGTACATTTATCAACGTTCTGCCGATGAGCGCAAAATGCCTGCTCCCATTATCACTTTTAAGGATGCATTTCATTTTATGGATTTGAAAGCCTTGGCTCGCGCCGGAAAACAAAAAGAGGTGTATATATTGGCAGAGGGCTTGATGAATGGTAAAGTTGTGGCAACGAATAAAAAATATCCTTCCTGGCGACCGACAAACCTGCGTATCCGTGTAGATGATGACGGATTGCCCTTACGTGCAGATGGTTCAGATGTTGTTACGGTGATAGCAGAAATTGTTGACGAGAAAGGTACCGTGAAACGGTTGAATAATACTTCTGTACGTTTCACGGTTACAGGTGAGGCAGCATTGGTGGGAGATTACAATATGGCATGTAATCCTGTACCTGCTCACTGGGGAAGTGCTCCGGTTCTGATTCGTGCAACAACAAACGCGGGGAAGATAAATATCCGTGCAGAAGTATTGGGCGAAGGAGTGCACGCGATTGCTCCTTGTGAGTTTGAATACGAGTCGGTGAAGCCTGTAGCGCGTTTTATCTATAATCCGATTGAGATGCAGAGTAATTTGAAAACAGAAGTTACCACTCGTGAGATAAACAATCAGGAATTAGACTCCATGAAGGAGGAAATATTACGATTAAAGAAAAAGATTTCAAAATATGAATTACGTGAGGTAGAAATGCAACAAGAAAGTTTTGGAGAAAAAAAATAATATCTATATTTGGGACATATCTGAAAGATATCGGAAATGTATTTGCTTTGTATGTTCTTCGGATAAAGGTTTTCTTTGGATGAAAATTGCAGGGCATGTGTGAAAAGGGTAGACTATAGATACATTTTTGGCAAAAGAAGCAGGGTATTGATCCAGATGAGATAAATTTAATAATCTGGTAGTATGAGAAAAAATATAGTAAGTTTAGTTGGAGTATGCCTGTTAGGCAGTTTGTTTACAGCAATGGCTGGTGATGTCAAAAGTACTAAAGTTCCTTATTGGCAGGATGTCCAGACCGTCTCCGTGAATAGGGAAGCCCCTCGTACGGCTTTCATGACGTATGATACTCGTCAGGCGGCATTGAGTGGGAAGTATGAAAACAGCAAATATTATAAGTTGCTCAATGGGACCTGGAAATTCTATTATTCTGATTCGCATCGTAATTTACCGGCAGATGTTGTTCAGCCGGTTGCTGAGATGAAGGGATGGAATGATATTCAGGTTCCTGGAAATTGGGAAACGCAAGGATATGGTATACCTATTTATACCAATCACGGATATGAATTTAAGGCTCTTAATCCACACCCCCCGCAGTTGCCCGATGATATACCGGTAGGTATTTACCGTCGGGAAATAACAGTGCCGGAAGATTGGATGTCACGTGATATTTACCTGCATATAGCAGGTGCGAAATCCGGAGTCTATGTATATCTGAACGGGCAAGAAGTAGGTTATAATGAGGATTCTAAAAATCCGGCAGAATATTTGATAAACAAATATGTCCGGGACGGTAAGAATACACTGGTTCTGAAAATATTTCGCTGGAGTACCGGCTCATATCTGGAATGCCAGGATTTTTGGCGTCTGAGCGGCATTGAACGTGATGTTTTTCTTTATTCTCAGCCCAAAACGGCTGTGAAAGATTTTCGTGTGGTTTCTACCTTGGACGATAGTTATACAAATGGTATTTTTAAATTGGCTGTTGATATCCGTAATAATGTTCCGTTGGGTAAAAAACTGCAAGTGCTTTATGAGTTGATAGATAAATCTACCGGAAAAACAGTCGTTACGTCTACAGAGAACTGCGATGTAGAAGGTGCAGGTGTCCGGACAGTCACATTTGATGCAAACCTACCGGAAGTAAAAACATGGACTTCTGAATCTCCTGATCTGTATAAACTATTGGTTACGTTGAAAGAAGCAAATCAGGTGACTGAGATTGTTCCTTTCAATGTCGGTTTCCGGAGGATTGAAATCAAAGAAATAGATCGGAAAGCTAAGAATGGAAAACCGTATGTAGTACTTATGATTAACGGACAACCTTTAAAATTAAAGGGAGTCAATATCCATGAACATGATGAACGAACAGGACATTATGTGACAGAAGAACTGATGCGTAAGGATTTTGAACTGATGAAGCGTAATAATATAAATACGGTTCGTCTCTGTCATTATCCGCAAGATCGTCGTTTTTATGAATTATGTGATGAATTCGGACTATATGTATACGATGAGGCCAATATCGAATCACATGGAATGTATTACGATTTGCGCAAGGGAGGGACATTAGGTAATAATCCGGAATGGCTGAAGCCGCATATGTATCGTACGATGAACATGTACGAACGTAATAAAAACCATCCTTCCGTAACGTTCTGGTCTTTGGGAAATGAAGGAGGTAATGGTTACAATTTCTATCAGACATACTTATGGGTGAAAAATCAGGATAAAAACTTGATGGATAGACCTGTGAATTATGAGCGTGCGCAGTGGGAGTGGAATACGGATATGTATGTGCCGCAATACCCCAGTGCAGAATGGCTGGGATATATTGGAGAGACAGGGTCTGATCGTCCGGTAGTTCCTTCGGAATACTCTCATGCCATGGGAAATTCAAATGGTAATCTGTGGGACCAGTGGAAAGAAATTTATAAGTATCCTAATCTTCAGGGCGGATACATCTGGGACTGGGTGGATCAGGGATTGTTGAGAACGGATAACAATGGACGTCAGTACTGGGCATACGGAGGTGATTATGGTGTAAACATGCCGAGCGACGGTAATTTCTGTTGCAATGGTTTGGTGGGTCCTGACCGTAAACCGCATCCCGCCATGGCAGAAGTGAAATATGCACACCAGAATGTAGCTTTCAGGGCTGTTGATGCAGCTGCCGGAAAGTATCAGGTCGTTAATCGTTTTTATTTCACTAATCTGCAAAAATATGCCATTCTGTATGAATTGCGTGCTAACGGTATTATCTTGAAAAAGGGAAAATTGACTTTAGATGTAGCTCCACAGACGGAAAAAGAATTTTCTATCCCTGTGAAAAATGTGAAGGGAAAAGCCGGAGTGGAATATTTTGTACATTTTAGTGTGCTTACTACTCAAACTGAACCGCTGATACCGGCAGGATATGAAATTGCTTATGAACAGTTCAGGTTATCGGCAGATGCCGCCAAAACAGCATATAAGACATCTGGTCCGGTTTTGAATTCAAAAGAGGAGGGAAATAACCTGATTGTTTCTTCCCCTAAAGTGTTTTTTGAATTTAATCGTGCTTCAGGAATGGTTACTTCCTATCAGGTGAATGGTATTGAATATTTTGATAAGGGTTTTGGTGTGCAACCTAATTTTTGGCGTGCGCCTAATGATAATGATTATGGTAATACTAACCCGAAACGTTTGCAGATATGGAAGGCATCGAGCCGTAACTTCAAGGTTAGTGATGCATCTGTAAGAATGGACGAAAAAAATGCAGTAGTGAGTGCAGTATATACTTTGCCGGCCGGTAATCAATATTTAGTGGATTATAAAATATATCCGGATGGAGTAGTCAATGTGGCAGTGAAGTTTACCTCAACCGATCAGAATGCGGTAGAAACTGATATTCCGGAAGATACTCATCTTGCTACTTATACTCCCGGTAAAAAGCTGGAGAAGAAAAATCTGCTTGAAGTGCCTCGTATCGGTGTACGTTTTCGCGTACCTCAGGAAATGAATATGGTGGAATATTTTGGGCGCGGACCGGAGGAAAATTACGTGGATCGTAATGCAGGTACCATGATAGGACGTTATAAGACAACTGCTGATGATATGTATGTAGACTATGTGCGTCCACAGGAAAATGGACATCGTACCGATACCCGTTGGGTGGCTTTGACGGATAAGAAGGGGCGTGGACTACTGATACAGGCAGATCAGACCATAGGTTTCAATGCATTGAGGAATGCGGTGGAAGATTTTGATTCGGAAGAATCGTCACATCCATATCAATGGCGCAACCGCTCTCCGGAGGAAATAAAGGATCATAATGTGGATGAAGCCAGAAATGTCATGCGAAAAATGACTCATGTCAATGACATTGTTTTCCGGAATTTTGTAGAAGTATGCGTCGATATGAAACAACAGGGAGTTGCCGGTTATGATAGTTGGGGAGCAAAAGTACAAACCGGTTACACAATACCCGCTAATCGGGATTATGAATGGGGATTTACGTTGGTGCCGATGAAAACGGGGAATGAACTTGACCGGTCACTCCGTTATAAGTATTGAAATTTATATTTTATTGAGAAAACACATCTCTCCTTTAGAAGAGGGAGTTAAAAATTATGTATTATGAAGAATTTTAAATTTTTATTGTTGAGTGCATGTATTGCACTGGCTGCATGTACGACCCAAAAGCAGCCGGAACAACAGATTTCAGACAAAGGAACGAAGTGGAACTGGGACAAGGGGACGATTGTTGTGGAAACTCCCGAACGCCCTGCCGGACAAACAAGTGCCCTCGGACTGGCTTTGCCCAAGATGGAGGTAGTTCGTGTAGGATTTGTAGGACTGGGTATGCGGGGACCCGGAGCTGTGGAACGTTTCACGTATATTCCCGGTGTGGAGATCGTGGCTCTGTGCGACTATGAAGAAGAGCGGGCGGAAAGATGCCAAAAGTATCTGCAAAACGCCTCTATGCCGAAAGCTGCCGTATATGCAGGCGAGAAGGGGTATGAAGAACTATGCAAGCGCGACGATATCGACTTGGTTTACATTGCCGCTGATTGGTTGCATCACTTCCCCGTGGCGATGTGTGCATTAGAGAATCAGAAAAACGTGGCGATTGAAGTGCCTTCGGCTATGAATCTGAAAGAATGCTGGGCGTTGATAGATATGAGTGAGAAGACCCGCAAACACTGCATGATTCTGGAAAACTGCTGCTACGACTGGTTTGAGATGAATACCCTCAATATGGCGCAGCAGGGCGTATTTGGTGAGGTGGTTCGTGCTCAGGGGGCTTATATCCACAATCTGGCACCCTTCTGGGATCATTACTGGAAGAACGGTGAGGAGGATAAGTTGGGCTGGCGTTTGGACTACAACATGAAGCATCGTGGCGACGTTTATGCCACTCACGGACTGGGTCCTGTGGCGCAGGCGTTGGATATACACCGTGGCGACCGCATGAAGACCTTGGTGGCTATGGATACGAAATCGGCAGTGGGCAAAGAGTTGGTGGAAGAGAGAACCGGGCAGGCTTGCACGGAGTTCCGCAACGGCGACCACACAACTACACTGATCCGCACAGAGAATGGAAAGGTCATCGAAATACAGCACAATGTCATGACGCCGCAACCCTACAATCGCCTCTACCAGCTGACCGGTACCAAAGGGTTTGCCAACAAATATCCTATACAGGGCTACGCCTTGGATGCCAAGCAGATGAATGCTTCGGGAGTGGCTCCGGAGGTGGATAATCTCAATTCGCACAGTTTCATGCCTCGGAAGGATATGGAAGCTTTGTTGGCGAAATATCAGCACCCCATTCTGAAGAAATATGGCGAGATGGCAAAAGAAGTAGGCGGACATGGCGGCATGGATTTCATCATGGATAGCCGGTTGGTATATTGCTTGCAGAACGGTCTTCCTCTGGATATGGATGTGTATGACCTTGCCGAGTGGTGTTGTCTTGCCGAGTTGGGCGAGTTGTCGATGGACAACAATTGTGCTGCTGTCGCTTTTCCCGACTTCACTCGCGGTGAGTGGAACAAGATAAAGGGATATCATCACGCATACGCTTCGCCTGAAGCAGAGAACGAAGCAATGGAGAAGGCAAAAGCTTTTACGGCACGGCTGAAGGAAAAAGGCGCTGCCGAATGGGCTTCTGTTGCAAAAGAGGAAACGAAGTAAACACAACGGCATCGGACCGAAAATACCGGAAAACAGCATAGGACACACAGACGACACTGGTGGGACAGATGGCTACAGATCTTTATCGTTGGATACAGGTAATTTATCTGCGGGCATCTGTCTCACCAGTGTCGTCTGTGTGTCATTCTGTTATTATTCCTTTCCGGACAGTAATGCCGGATTTCGGAGTATAAAAGAAGCTGTATGTAATATAAAATAAGTTATAAAACCCGTCGGAAAACTTTTCAAGATAAAAAAGTTTTTAATTTTGCGCTTCATATATTAAAGTATTGATACCATTATATGGAACAACAATATATTTTAAACGCGATAGATGCGGCTTTGCAGGCAGGGGCAGATATTCTTTCCATCTACAATGATCCCTCTGCTGATTTTGAAATAGAGAGAAAGGCTGACAATTCTCCTTTGACCATTGCAGACCGCAAGGCGCATAAGGCAATTGTCGGTTTTTTGAGCAACACCCCCTTTCCCATATTGAGTGAGGAAGGCAAGCATTTGCCTTATACGGAGCGTTCCGGCTGGAACGATCTGTGGGTTGTAGACCCCCTGGACGGAACCAAAGAATTTATCAAGCGGAATGGCGAGTTCACGGTCAACATTGCATTAGTTCATCGGTCGGTACCGGTCATGGGCGTTGTCTATGTGCCCGTGAAGCAGGTGCTCTATTTTGCCGAAGAGCACTTGGGGGTATACAAGCTTTCGGGAGTGACTTCACGCGGAGGTGCCTCGTTGGAAGAACTGATGGCATCGGCCACCCGACTTCCGCTCTCGACCTCGAGAGAACGTTTGGTCATTGTGGCATCCCGTTCCCATTTGTCGCCGGAGACTGAAGCCTATATCGAAGAGATGAAACGCCTGCACACGGAGGTGGAACTGGTGTCGAGCGGAAGCTCCATCAAGATTTGCCTGGTGGCAGAGGGAACGGCGGACGTGTATCCCCGTTTTGCCCCCACGATGGAGTGGGACACTGCTGCCGGCCATGCCATTGCACGGGCTGCCGGTATGGAGATCTGGCAGGCGGGGAAGGAGGAACCGCTTTGTTATAATAAAGAAGATCTGCTGAATCCTTGGTTCATAGTGGGACGAAAGCAGATGAAGGATTAACGAAAAAAACAGTGTATATAGAATGACGTTTGAGATCGTATTTGTGCTTTTAGGCCTTTTGGGCATGGTCGTAGCATTGGTTTTGGACAAGATGCGTCCCGGCATGGTCTTGTTCTCCGTCGTGGTCCTGTTCTTGTGTGCAGGCATCCTGACGCCCAAAGAGATGCTGGAGGGATTCAGCAACAAAGGAATGATAACCGTGGCGATGTTGTTTCTGGTCAGTGAGGGTATCCGCCAGTCGGGCGCGTTGGGCCAGGTCATCAAGAAGCTGCTGCCTCAGGGCAAGACGAACGTCTTCAAGGCGCAGTTGCGCATGCTTCCTGCCGTGGCTTTCATCTCCGCCTTTCTCAACAATACTCCGGTTGTGGTCATATTCGCCCCGATCATCAAGCGCTGGGCAGAGGCGGTCAAGCTTCCTGCCACCAAGTTCTTGATACCGCTTTCTTACGTCACTATCCTGGGAGGTATCTGTACGCTTATCGGGACTTCCACCAATCTGGTGGTGCACGGCATGATACTGGAAGCCGGTTACGAAGGCTTCAGCATGTTCGAGTTGGGGAAAGTCGGTATATTTATCGCCATTGCAGGCCTTATCTATCTGTTCCTTTTCTCGTCGAAACTCCTGCCCGATGTCCGTCAGGATGTGGTGAAGTCGGAAGACGAACAGGAGGAAAACGGTGCGCTGCATCCGGTTGAGGCGATCTTGGGCTCACGCTTTCCCGGCATCAACAAGAAGTTGGGCGAGTTCAACTTTCAGCGCCACTATGGAGCTGCCGTCAAAGAAATCAAGCGGAACGGACAGAGCATCAGGGAGAATCTGGACAACGAAGTCTTTCGCGAAGGCGACACGTTGGTGGTGATGGCAGACGATTCTTTCATCCAGACTTGGGGAGAGTCTTCCGTCTTCGTCATGCTGGCGAATGGCAAAGACACGGAACCGGTGACCGGAAGGGGGAAACGCTGGTTTGCCCTTACGCTGCTGATTCTGATGATCACCGGTGCCACGGTGGGTGAGTTGCCGGCTGTGAAAGAGGCGTTCCCGCACATCAAGCTCGATATGTTCTTCTTTGTGTCCGTGACGACCATTATCATGGCATGGACCAAAGTTTTTCCGGCACGTAAGTACACCAAATACATCTCTTGGGACATTCTGATCACGATTGCCTGCGCTTTTGCCATCAGCAAGGCGATGGTCAATTCGGGAGTGGCGGACGTAGTGGCAAGCTACATCATCGGGATGACCGAGCATTATGGTCCCCATGTGCTTCTGGCTGCCGTCTTCATCATCACCAACCTGTTTACCGAACTGATCACCAACAATGCCGCCGCTGCGCTGGCGTTTCCGTTGGCACTCTCCATTTCGGCGCAGATGGGTGTCAGTCCGATGCCTTTCTTTGTGGTGATCTGCATGGCTGCTTCCGGCAGTTTCTCTACGCCTATCGGCTATCAGACAAACCTGATTGTGCAAGGTATCGGTAATTATAAGTTCACCGACTTTGTTCGTATCGGTTTGCCGCTGAATATCATCTCCTTTTTGATATCCATTTTCCTGATTCCATTGATTTGGCCCTTTTAGTTAAGTAGTATGACAGATAGTAGTATGACAGATAATAATATATATCCGATTTTTGATAAGATGTTGTCGAGAAGGGATAAGGAAGAACTTCTCGGCCAGCATGGTGTGATGATTTGGTTTACCGGGCTGAGCGGTTCCGGTAAGAGTACGATAGCTATTGCCTTGGAGCGTGAGTTGCACAAGCGCGGTTTGTTGTGCCGCATTCTGGATGGCGACAATATCCGCACCGGAATCAACAACAACCTGGGCTTCACGGAGGCCGACCGCGTAGAGAATATCCGCCGGATAGCCGAAGTGTCGAAGCTCTTTCTGGACACCGGCATCATCACCATTGCCGCATTCATCAGCCCGAACAATGACATTCGCGAGATGGCAGCCGATATTATCGGGCAGGATGATTTCCTCGAAATTTATGTCAGCACCCCCTTGGGCGAGTGTGAGCGCCGCGATGTGAAAGGCCTGTATGCCAAGGCGCGCCGCGGCGAAATCAAGAACTTTACGGGCATTTCCGCCCCCTTTGAGGCACCTCTCCATCCGGCACTGACGCTGGACACCTCGGTGCTTAGCTTGGAAGAATCGGTCGGCAAGTTGCTCGACCTTGTTTTGTCGAAGATACAGATTAAAAAGTGATTATATAAACATGGAAGAATATAAATTGAGCCATCTGAAGGAACTCGAGGCAGAGTCCATTCATATCATCCGTGAGGTGGCTGCGGAATTTGAGAACCCGGTGATGCTTTATAGTATAGGTAAAGACTCCTCGGTGATGGTCCGCCTTGCCGAAAAGGCGTTCTATCCCGGCAAGGTGCCTTTCCCCTTGATGCACATCGACTCGAAGTGGAAGTTTAAAGAGATGATCCAGTTCCGTGACGAGTATGCCAAGCAGCATGGTTGGAATCTGATTGTGGAAAGCAACATGGAAGCCTTCAATGCCGGAGTGGGACCTTTCACCCACGGCAGCAAGGTGCACACGGACCTGATGAAGACAAAGGCTCTGCTGAATGCGCTGGACAAGTATAAGTTTGATGCCGCTTTCGGCGGTGCGCGCCGCGACGAGGAGAAGTCGCGTGCCAAGGAGCGTATCTATTCCTTCCGCGACCGCTTCCATCAGTGGGACCCCAAGAACCAGCGTCCGGAGTTGTGGGATATATACAATGCCCGCGTGCATAAAGGCGAGAGCATCCGCGTGTTCCCGTTGAGCAACTGGACGGAGCTGGACATCTGGCAGTACATCCGGCTGGAGAACATTCCCATTGTTCCGCTGTATTATGCCAAGGAGCGTCCTTGCGTGGAGATAGACGGCAACCTCATCATGGCGGACGACGACCGCCTGCCCGAAACGTATCGCGACCAGATTCAGATGAAGATGGTGCGTTTCCGTACGTTGGGCTGCTGGCCCCTGACCGGTGCCGTAGAGAGCGATGCCGATACCATCGAGAAGATTGTGGAAGAGATGATGACCACCACCAAGAGCGAGCGGACTACCCGTGTCATTGACTTTGATCAGGAAGCCAGCATGGAGCAGAAGAAACGTGAAGGCTACTTCTAAGGAATGATGGAGGATCATGATTTAGGAATGGAGGATCATGGTTTAAGAATGAAAAACGAAAAGCTGAGGTTTAGGGGCTTAAACCTGAACTTTAGCACTCTAAAGGTTAACTTTAGGAAGAATAAAGGTGAGAATTAAAATGTAATATACGATGGAGAATAACTCTAAATTAGATATTAAGGCCTTTTTGGATAAGGATGAACAGAAAGATCTGCTTCGTTTCTTGACGGCAGGTTCGGTGGACGATGGTAAATCCACATTGATCGGACGCCTGTTGTTTGATAGCAAGAAACTGTATGAAGACCAGTTGGATGCGTTGGAACGCGATAGCAAACGAATGGGAAATGCAGGCGACCATATTGACTACGCCCTGTTGCTGGACGGACTGAAAGCCGAACGCGAACAAGGCATCACGATTGACGTGGCATACCGTTATTTCTCGACCAACAACCGTAAGTTCATCATTGCCGATACGCCGGGACATGAGCAGTATACGCGCAATATGATTACCGGCGGTTCGACGGCAAATCTGGCAGTGATTCTTGTCGATGCACGCACGGGCGTTATCACACAGACGCGTCGGCACTCTTTCTTGGTATCTCTGTTGGGCATCAAGCATGTAGTGCTTGCCGTAAACAAGATGGACCTGGTCGATTTCTCGGAAGAACGCTTCAACGAGATTGTGAGCGAATATATGACGTTTATTGCCCCGCTGGGCATTCCGGATGTAACGTGCATCCCCTTGTCGGCACTCGATGGAGACAATGTGGTGGAGAAGTCCGAGCGTACTCCTTGGTACAAGGGCATTTCCTTGCTCGATTTCCTGGAGACGGTGCATATCGACAACGACCATAATCTGGAGGACTTCCGTTTCCCCGTACAGTATGTATTGCGTCCTAACCTCGACTTCCGTGGATTCTGCGGCAAGGTGGCATCGGGCGTCATGCGCAAGGGTGCGGAAGTGATGGCACTGCCTTCGGGAAAGAAGTCGCGTATCAAGAGCATCGTTACCTACGACGGCGAGTTGGAATATGCTTTCCCGCCCCAGTCGGTGACTGTTACGCTGGAAGACGAGATTGACGTGTCGAGAGGTGAGATGCTGGTCTATCCGGACAATCTGCCTGTGGTCGACCGTAACTTCGAAGCAATGCTGGTGTGGATGGACGAGGAACCGATGGATTTCAGCAAGTCCTTCTTCATCAAGCAGACCACCAACCTGAGCCGTTCGCGCATAGACAGCATCAAGTATAAGGTGGATGTCAATACGATGGAGCACTTGTCCGTAGACAATGGCAAACTGACCGCTGACACGCTGCCCATGCAGCTGAACCAGATTGCGAGGGTAGTGCTTACGACTGCCAAGGAGCTGTTCTTCGATCCTTATCAGAAGAACAAGGCTACAGGCGCCTTCATCCTGATAGACCCTATCACCAACAATACCAGTGCCGTCGGAATGATCATTGACAGGGTAGAGGATAAAGACATGCATCTTTCTGCCGACCTCCCTGTGCTGGATCTGCCTAAGTTGGGCATCGCTTCCGAGCATTATGAGGCTATAGAAAAGGCTGTGAAGGACTTGGAACGCCAGGGAATTTCGGTAGTGATAAAGCGTTGACCGCCAACTGTTGGCTATTCACAGTCAGCTCTTGACGATAAAATGTAAATTTTCATTTTTCAACTTTTAAAATTCAATTTTTCAACTATAATGGGCTTACTTGAGTTTAACAAACTTCCTATAAACACACTGGTAGGTGCTGATTGGAAAACGTTTAAAGCCGTGACGCAAGGGCGTGAGATCGATCCGGCTTATAAGAGCAAATATCGCCTGACCAAAGCGGTGTGCCGGTTGCTCTCTGTGCTGGCTCCTTTGCAGGACAAGCGATATGAAAAGTTGCTGGCATCACAGACGCTGGAGCATGATCCGGTGTTCATCCTCGGTCACTGGCGCAGCGGGACAACCTTTGTGCACAATGTGCTTTCGTGCGACAAGCACTTCGGCTACAACACCACCTATCAGACGGTATTCCCGCATCTGATGATGTGGGGACAGCCTTTCTTCAAGAAAAACATGAGTTGGCTGATGCCGGACAAGCGTCCTACGGACAATATGGAGCTTGCTGTAGACTTGCCGCAAGAAGAGGAGTTCGCGCTGGCAAATATGATGCCTTACACGTATTATAATTTCTGGTTCCTGCCGAAGTACCAGCAGGAGTATGCGGACAAGTATCTGCTTTTCGACGACATCACGGAGGAGGAACTGAAGGTATTTGAAGAGGTATTTCTTAAGCTGATCAAAATCTCGTTGTGGAACACGCACGGCACACAGTTCCTGAGCAAGAATCCTCCGCACACCGGGCGCGTGAAGGAGTTGGTAAAGATGTTCCCCAATGCCAAGTTCATTTATCTGGTGCGCAATCCATACACGGTATTCGAGAGTACGCGCAGTTTCTTCACGAACACGATTCAACCGCTGAAGTTGCAGGACATCAGCAACGAAGAGTTGGAGAGCAACATCCTTTCCATCTATGCCAAACTCTATCACAAGTACGAGGCGGAGAAATCGTGCATTCCTGCCGGCAATCTGATAGAGGTCAAGTTCGAGGACTTCGAAGCCGATGCGATGGGCATGACTGAGCGCATCTATAGGGAATTGTCTATTCCGGGCTTCGAGGAAGCACGTGCTGCCATTGAGAAGTACGTGGGCGGAAAGAAAGGCTACAAGAAGAATAAATATAAATATGATGAACGTACGGTGAAGCTGGTGCAGGACAACTGGCGTTTTGCGTTGGAACAGTGGAACTATAGTGTTGAATAATTTACGATTGACGATGCAGAAGAAAATTTGTATGTATGGTTTGCTATCCGCTTTCCTGTGTTGTTGCGGAGTGGCCTCTGCACAGCAGCATACTGTGGAGATGATTCCATTCGGTAACATGGACCAGTGGGTAGACCGGCAGATTAAGGAGTCGGGTATTATCGGTGGTGCATTGAAGAATGTATATGCCATCGGACCGACCACAACGATTACTGACAATAAGGTGTATAAGAACATGGGCGGTTCGCCGTGGGCATCTTCCAACGTGATGGCGCGTGTGGCAGGCATTACCAAGACGAACACTTCCGTCTTTCCGGAGAAGCGCGATGGGGGGTACTGTGCCCGCATGGACACCCGCATGGAGAGCGTGAAGGTGTTCGGCCTTGTAGACATTACGGTGCTTGCCGCCGGCTCTATCTTCTTGGGAGAGGTGCACGAGCCTATCAAAGGGACAAAGAATCCGCAGAAGATGCTGAATTCCGGCATCCCTTTCACCAAGAAACCCATAGCTATCCAGTTCGACTATAAAGTGAAGATGTCCGATCGTGAGAAGCGTATCCGTGCCACCGGTTTCAGCCGCATCACCGACGTGGATGGCAAAGACTATCCGGAGGTGAATCTTTTCCTGCAGAAGCGTTGGGAAGATAAAGACGGCAACATATTTGCCAAGCGTGTGGGTACGATGGTCGTACGTTATGATACGACTACTCCCGATTGGCATAACAATGCCACTTATTCCATCATGTATGGTGACATATCGGGCGATCCCGCCTATAAGGCGCACATGATGCGGCTTCAGGTAGAAGAGCGCTATGCGCTCAACAGCAAGGGTGAGAGCGTGCCTGTCAAAGAAGTGGCATGGGGAACAGCGGATGACGTGCCTACGCATCTGGTGTTGCAGTTCACTTCCAGTCATGGAGGCGCGTATATCGGTTCTCCGGGCAATACGCTCTGGATTGACAACGTGAAGCTGGTCTATTGATTCACCACCTGTGAGAGAAAGTCACGTTCGGAGACACGTATAAGTATGTCTTTACGGCAAACAAGAACTGATTGATAAATATTTGTTTGAACGATGCTATATTGTTCTGTTCATAGAACATTAGCATCGTTTTTTTGTAGTCTTATTTCAGATACACCTTATAAGATAATCCGCCGCTGAAGTATCTCATCTTCTGCATTTCTGCCTGTATATGCAGGTGGTTGAACAGCAGGTAGGTGAAACCGCAGGCAAAATCCTTGGAATCATATTCTGCGATAAGCCTTAGCTGCGGATGGAACGACGGGTTATAGGTGATGCCTGCTGCCACTCCGTTCAGTTTATATTCTTTTCGTTGATTATACAGGTAGGAGAGGTGCAGTCCGATCTCTTCCCTGCCTATTGGCAGATGCTTGGTTGCGGCAATGAAGAAACGACTGTAGTATCCGTTTCCTTTCTTTGTAGCGAACTCACCACCGCCCGATGAGGTGAACGGGTCGGATGTACCCAATACCACGGCAGGCATGTATTTCCAGAATTGTCCTTCCTCCAGAGCACGCAGCCGGACAGAGAAATACCTGTCTTGATTCGTAAATCCTGAATAGCCGTATGGTTTCAGCCCCAATGCCTCTGCCTTGAAGAGCGTGCATGTGTATGCCACTTCCAGCCAGGGGAAGAAAGTTATGTTCAGGAAGTAGTTGTAGGTATGATAATACCACGTGGGAGGGGTCAACTCTTTGTTCATGAAGTTTCCGCCAATCATGAAAGTCTTGTCACGTTGCATTTCCGCGGAAGGAGCATGTAATAATCCGGTTGTACCGTACGTCATTTGTGCGGAAAGCATAGAGGGAACGAAAACCAACAAAACGATAAGGAACAGTTTGAACTTCATCTTTAGAAAAATAGTTTCGGGCATTGTGACAGCCCTGTGTATGGACTTATATTTTAAAAAAGAAGGCGTCCGGTTATTTTCAGACGCCTTCATCTTTGGAGCATTCTCAGTGACCTGAGTATTATCTTATTCCAGAATTACTACACGGTTCAGATAGTTCCTACCGAACATGTTTGCAGTACCGCCGAAGCCAACGAGTTCGAGCTGATCTTTGTCAACGCCTTCCTTGATCAATGCGTCGTAAACAGCCTGAGCACGTTTTTCAGACAGTTTCTGGTTCCAAGAAGCGCTACCCGTAGCCTTGTCAGCATAACCGGCAACTTTGTACTTCTTGTCGGGGTTAGCCTTAAGGATCTTGGCAGCCAACTGGATGTTGACCATACCGTAATCGTCGATACGTGCGCTACCGATTTTGAAGAAGATGGCGCGAGGACCGGCAACTTCGATTTCCTTAACAACTTCCTTCGTCACAGGCTTAGCGTTAGCCAGAGCGTTCTTAGCGTTAGCCAAGTCTGCCTGAGCCTGTGCAAGCTCGCTTCTGTACTTGTTCACTTCTCTGTTGATGGCATCTTGGTCTACACTGGCATTAGAGATGAATTTCTTTCCACCGAATGTGTAGATTGCACCGATGTTCAAACGGGCTGTAGATTCTGCTTTGCGGCAGTCGCTTCCATTACCGAAGATAGAAGGAGTAACGCCATAGCGACCTTCCAATGTGAGGGCAAGCTTGTTTGAGAGGTTAAAACCTAATCCCAAACCGACAGTTGCACCTACACGGGCTTTAGCACCGTGTGCAGCGAAAACAGATTCCGGAGTCAGGGTAACGTCAGTTTTTCCACCACCTTCAGGCAATGTAATATTTTCATCACCTTTAAAAACAATAGCACCGTCTACTGCAGAAGCAATGTTCATAGTCGGACCACCGAATACATACACATCTACTGCACGATTCACGTTCTTGTTGCCGAAGAGGCTGTTCAGGTTCAACATTGCATCCAAGTTGATTTCGCCGAACTTCTTGCAATACTTGCTATAGCCATTGTCTTGTTTTTCCAAGCTCTGCCATGCACCGCTCACAACACCACGGATACCCCAAGTCGGAGTCAGATATTTACCAACCTGAAGGTTGATGTTGAGAGTCGGTGAGTTAAGACCATCGTTCAAGACAGTCATAGCTCCTACGCCGCCACCGATAAATATATTATCGCTTGCTTTCTGCTTCTCTTGTGCATTAACCGTAACTGCATTTGTACCAGCCAAGAGAAGAGATAATAGTAAAAATCTATATTTCATTTTCTTTTTCTCAGATAAATAATACATTTTTTAGAAAGGCAATCTGTGAAAGCCCGTTCATTTATTTACCACCGATACCACCACCAGCGTTACCGCCATTGCCGTGACCATGACCGTGACCGTGATCGATTTCTACGCCTTCAGCAGTCGGTTTGATGTCTGTCTTAGCAACTTGCAGTTGTTCACCTTCTACAGAGTATTTCTTACCAGCTACGGCTGTGGAGAAAGTTACCTTGTAAACATCTGATGTAGTTTCAATAGCAAATATTACAGACTTGGCGGCATCCGTCAATGTGAAGGTTACCGGTTGTGTCTTAGTGTTCGGAGTTGTAGGCAATGCATTGATTGTAGTACGAAGGTTGTTTTTTGCAATGTTCAAATTAGCTAATGCTTCTTCACCCTCACCTGCGCGAGTCTCAATTTCGTCTGGACCTTTCAGAGCTTCAACGGCTTTTAAAAGTTCTATTTTTTGTTCTGCAGTGTAGAACGTACCAGTAGGAACTTGTACATCAATCGTATAAGGCTTGTTTGCTTCATACTCACCAGCATAAGTTTTTGTATCGTTGTCTACTTTTGTTCCACCTTCTACCTTATCTTCTTCACTTGGTGTAGGAATTTCAACAGGTGCTTCTACAGCAGACAATACAAAACTAACAGGAATAATACTGTAAGTACCTTCGGCCGGTGCAGGAACATTTACAGTCTTAACCACTGTGTTATAACCGTCTTTTTCAGCAGTAATAGTAAATTGTGCGGCTGCCTCAAATTCCAAAGTTGTTACATTTTCATCAAGTGGTTTTCCATCCTTTGAAAACTTAACCTCCAACGTGTTTCCACTTGCTGAGGTTGCACTCAGAGTTACTGCGACTTTTCCGACTTTTACTACCGGTGTCGTAATGTTAATAGGAGGAACTTCTATGCTGAAATCTTCCTTTTCGCAACCAGCCAGTGTAAAACCAGCTACAATAGTCAAGGCCAATGCTCCTTTAGCATAGAGGCCATTTAAAAAACTTTTCTTTTTCATCACAAATAAAAATTAAAAATTTAGTAATTCTGATTTAATAAAATATGGATTATATTGATTCCTTTTCAGCACATTATCATCAGCCCTTGTGTATGGCATCAGATAATATTTTGATTCATTTCCTGCATTATAACTTATTCCAGTTCCAAATCCGGTAGATACTCTTGGCCAATATCCGTGCCGTTTATATCGATAGGGTGGAAGTGCAACAGAGATTTTGAATCCACCGTTGGACTTTGCCTTATCCGACTTTTCTGCATAAAAGCCAACTGCCGCATATCTGAAATATCTTATCATTTCAAATTTCACTCCTACATCTTTTAATAAGTACTGTTCTGCCCGGAGTTTGAACTCCGTATTAAACTTAGTCCAATAGAAATTGCCTCCAACAGACCAATACCATCTTGTCTCTCCGTTGTAGCGGAAGGAACTGAAATCATTGAAGTATCCTATCCCTACTAATCCGGCTTTACCTTCCAACGAAAAACGCTCGTCTTTCAACGGATGGAATGCACTCACCTCCGCTCCGTAGCAATTGGTGTCGAACACACCCACTACTGCTTTCAACCATATATTATGTGGCAACCGCACGCTCTGATCCAAAGTCAGATATCCCCATCTGATATTTTCTTGGGCGCCTCTATATCCGTCGTTGTATGCCGGAAATATAACCTGAGCTGTGAATTTGGCACCTTTCCATAACGAAATCTCAACTGCCGGACTTATTTCCAAACATGCCTGATAGATTTGCGTTATGATCAGATTCTTGAAATAGAGCTGCGGATATACCAAAATGTCTACCTTAAACAAAGAGCTATTTTCTTTTTTTACTTTCCGTATCCGTTTCCACGTTCCTCCCAGGTCGTAACTGACATCCCAATCCTTGCGGCTGGCTTCGGGAACAGTATCACCGATTATCGGTTTGTAATAAAGAGAAACTTGAGGTACATTGTTGTCAAGAACAATTATCCGACATGGCTTTTTGTCCGGTAAACCCATCTCCTGAATGACATCCACAGCCTTACCAATACCGACACCATTCAGGCGGTATGCCGAGTTTTCCAACACATATACCCGTTCTTTATCGTCCTCTGTCCACCCTACATTCTCAAATCCCATCTCCACTAAAGCATTTACTACATCTTCCCCTGTTTGGCAAATTCCTTTTAACGGAAGCAAACAGAATAAAAAGAGCGCTGCACATCGTGCTATAGCTTTAATAGTTAGACACTTTATCATGTTAGAGTTTATATACCTCATCTTTTTCTCCTAATTTTCGCATCCCAATGACACAAAATATGGTGCAAAAATAGACACATTTTTAATAATACCAAAGAATTTTACATGAAAAAATGAAATAATGTAGCTTTTCATAAAAATCATCTTTCTCAATGCTACTATTCCGACATAAATGAAATTGTGATGTGAAGGGATGTGTATGGGGGCTCTCTTTCAAATTGATATATTGATGCATAGTGAGGATAAATAGGATAAGAGTTTTTTGTTTTTCCTCTGTCGGGTGTCATGTGATATTCGGAATCAGGTCTATTGCTTTCTTTTTACTTTCGTCCACCAATTTTGCATAGATTTGCGTGGTTTGTATATCTGTGTGTCCCAATAGTTTAGACACAGTATACAGATCGGCTCCCAAACTCAGCAACATGGTTGCATGGGTGTGGCGGGCAACGTGGAAAGTGATATGTTTGTTGATCCCTGCCTGTTCTGCCCACTTGGAAAGTATTTCATTACTCCTTCCCAAGCTGATGAGACCTCTAAATACTTTGTCATTCTCGGCACTGTCAGCCTGTTTGGGCAGTTGTTTAACCGCTTCTTTGCTCAATGGCAGCGTAATTGCTTCTTTGGTTTTTTTTTGAACAATGTGTAGTTTGAAGTTTCCATATTTGTCTTTCTTTATGTCTTTCCAAGTGAGCGCGATGACGTCGGAGTGCCGCAAGCCACAAAAACAGCTGAATAGAAAGGCTTTTTTCAGCAAGGCATTATAGAAAGGTGTCCGAGCAAGTTGTTTTACTTCGTCAATAGTCAGAAATTCTCTTTCCGTCCGGTTTCGGTGTGGCTTTTCCTCATTCTTTATTTTATCCATAGGGTTGATAGGGATGAGTTCCTCATGTACTGCATAGTTCAGGCTGTAATGCAATGTCTTGTAGTAGCAGACTTGCGTGTTGCAATGCAACAATTTTTTCTTTTTGCTATGTACCTGTTGTGCATTTTTCAGATATTCCAGAAATCCGATGATGTATTCTTTGTCTACTTTGCAAAGTGGGATGTCGGAGGCGGTGTAGCGTTTGAGGTGTCCGATTACGGCGCGCAAAGTGGTTTGACGAACTTCTTTTTCTGTGTTTCTGTCGGCAAGGTTTTGCAGGTAGTCAGTTAGTTTGATGTTGGATATTTTACTTTTCTTGAATCCATGTATCTGATATTGCAGTTCCAGGATGCGTCGGGCTTTAATGGAGTTAGCAAGCTTAAGGGTTTCGCTATTGCGTTCTCTGTCTGCTTTGCTACATTCGGGTATGATGTACAATTTTAGAAATTCATACTTCCGCTCGCCGTCCATGTATATATCGAGATATATCGACTTGTTGCCATTGGACAGATGCTTTACCCTTATTTTAACAGGTTCTTTGATTTTCAATTCTTTTTTCATGCTGGTTTCTTTTAAGTTTGTTTGATATGGTTATAAAAGTGAATAATTCAAATGAACAGGTAACGATATGGTAACAAATATAGTCTCAAGAATGGTGCTTGGTTGATGTTTGTCTTGATTTACCGAGATCCTTAATCCGTTAAATATTAGAGGATGATCAGAGGGAAAATCTTTCTGCAAAGATATGGAAACAGTGACAAACGGGCAACAAAGACGTCTGTTGCAGGTGGGATGCATAGTCTTGCCTGGCTCTCTTGTGGAAGGGGATAAGAATCAATTAAGATGATTATAGGAAATCATTCTAATTGATTATATGAATCATCTTAGTTGATTTATATTTTCCCTCACAAGAGATACATTCTCTGTGGGTTTACCGGACAAAAAGCCATGTCGGATAATTGTTCTTGACAACAATGTGCCTCAGCTCTCTCTTTACTATAAGCCGATTATAGGTGATACTGTTCCCGAAGCGAACCGCAGGGATTGGGATGTCAGTTATGATTTGGGTGGCGCATGGAAGCAGGCGCGGAGAGTAAAAAGAGAGAATAGCTCTTTGTTTAAGGTGGATGTGGTGGTATATCCGGAACTCAAATTGAAAAATCTGGTTATTACACAAGTGTATCAAGTGCTTTTCAATTTGAATCCTGCGATTGAGATTTCGTTATGGAATGGAATGAAGGTGACAGGGCAGGTTATTATACCTATATATAATGAGTATGGAGTTTCATACGAACAGGTTCGGCAAGGATATGTCACGTTGTCTCAGTCTGTGAGGTTGCCCTACAATCTTTTTCTGACGGCGACAATTGGGTCGTTCAATAATTATCGTTGGGGAGGAACTTTGGATGTGAAGCATGTTTTTAAGGATGAGAGGTTTTCTGTACAAGGACGGGTTGGTTATACCGGACGCTCCCGCTTTGAAAATTGGCGTTGGAAGGTAAGTCCTCTGAAACGTGTGACGTGGTATTTGGGAGGGGATTTCTATTGGCCTGAATATAATACTGCGTTTTCTTTGAAAGTTGAACAATATCTGTTGGGTGAAAAAGGGATTCGTTTTGATATGGTACGTAATTTCAGGTATGCATCCATCGGGTTTTATGGCATGAAGGTACAGAATGCCGGTAATAAAGGGTATAACGGTGGCTTCCGGTTTCAGATCGCTTTGCCGCCTTATAAATATAAAAGAAGAGGGTACATACCGAGGGTGTTGCCTTCGGAATATTTTGGAATGTCATACAATGCGGGAAATGAACAGTATTATGGGCGTTCGTTCAATCCTCGTGTAGATGACAATATGGCGACTGAAAATAGTTTTAACCCATATTATATTAAATCAGAATTATTAAATTTTTAATTTTTATTGAGATGAAAATGAAATGTAAATTTTTCGGTGCTACCGCTAAGTTAGCGATGGCAATTTTAGCAGTAGGAGCTATGTTTACAAGCTGCTATGATTCAGAAAACGGTGATGTGACCAAACCGTATAAGGCTCCGGATGCCGTTTACACATTTGTTGTTACGGTAACTAATGGTATTACGGGTAATCCTGTAATTGATGCGGATGTGACTGTAGGTACAGCTTCCTGTGACAATGTGGGCAATGGTGTTTATCAGAAGGTTGTTACTAACGACCAAACTGGAACTAAGATGGCGTCTACTGTTACGGTTAGCGTTGCTGGAAAGGCAAATGAATATGATGCAGCATCAACTACAGTTGAAGTTGCTGATATTACGAACGGTCAGGCTATTACATGTTATGCTAACATCGTTGTAAATCCGACTGTATTTATACCGGAAGGAATGAAGGTTGAAGTTTCTACGAATACAACTTCTGATACGGATTCTTATACAGGTGATAAAGTGTGTGGTGAACAAGAAAATATAACGATTGACTCAAGTCTGGATATCATCAACAGAACGGAGGAGCCGATGCTTATCAGCCGTGATATTACATACCCCACAGGTATCATGTATCTTAAACCGGTAGCAGCTACACGTGCTATTGACGTTCTTGCTGGAATTCATGACTATATCACAAAGGCTGAAGGTGTAGATAATATTGCAGATAAATTCACAAAAAAAGAAACAAAAAAATATTCTTTCTTGTTGCCTGCTGCTTCTGCTTTACAGAAAATTTCAATCCAGTATATCTATGATGATAAGACTTATGCGGTTGCATACGACGGACAGTCTTATACAGCTACGACAAGACGTCTTGCCAGCGTAATCTTCAGCAATACACCTGTACTGTTGAATATGTATCACGGACACGGACATGGTCACGGTCATGGTGGTGACTTGAACGCTGGTGGTGGTATCTTTGAATAATTATATTATATATAAGGTATAGCACAACAAAAAGCGGAAAGAAAGCGATGATGAGGTATATCTATGTGAAAATAGCCCTTGCGGTTTTATTGCTGTGTTGCCCTCTCTTGCTTTCGGCTCAATTGACGTATGGTACCACCGGTCTGTTGCATGCCCCCTCAGCAGAGATGCAGCGGGACAAGACGGTGATGATTGGTGGTAACTTTTTGAATAAGGAGATAACTCCTCCTACTTGGTACTATCATACGTACAATTATTTTCTGAACGTAACCATATTCCCTTGGTTGGAGGTGGCGTACACATGTACGCTCTTCAAGGCGGAAGCTTTAGGCTTGAGACCATACGGTTACACAGGATTTACGAATCAGGACAGGTATTTCTCTGTCCGGCTGCGCGCTTTGAAAGAAGGACAATTCTGGAAGTATATGCCGGCTGTGGTGTTGGGGACTTCGGATCCCTATACCGAGTCGGGAGACGGACAGATATCATCTACTGAGGGTAACGGTTATTTTTGCCGCTTCTATATTGCAGCGACAAAACATATCCCGATAGGGAAGGAGACGATAGGTGTGCACCTTTCCTATCTCTACAACAACCGTAAGGAGTATCGTCTGAACGGTCCGGCAGTAGGCGTCACCTATAATCCCTCTTTCCATCCGCAACTACGGATGATAGCAGAGTATGATTCGAAAGATTTTGCGTTGGGTGCCACATATTTGCTTTTCAACCATTTGCATGCGCAGGTAGAATTGCAAAAAATGAAATACTTTACCGGCGGACTTACTTACAAGATCTATCTGAAGTAAGAAGAGTGGTCGGAGCAAATAACTAAAAAAGAGTTGAAATACAATAAAACCAAAAACAATGAAAAGTAAATTAGTAATATTATCTTTGATGTTGGCTGGTGCCAGTGTGGCAACGGCTCAGACAAAAGAGAAATTCGTCAGCGAAAAAGCCGGAGACAATATCTTCGTGAGCGTGACTGGTGGAATTTCTATGGTAAATTCAGGCAAGAGCGAAGGTAAGTTTGGAGATGTTGCTCCTCATATTACTGTGTCTCTCGGTAAATGGTTTACTCCGGTTTGGGGTATCCGTGCCCAAGGTGGTTTGTGGAAGGCTAACTTCAATACCAACTGGTCAAAGGGAACATATGCTGCTGATGGTAGCATGGTAGGTTCTGAAGTGAACTACAACAAGAATGTAGGTCAGATTCGTTTGGACGGTATCTATAACCTCTCTAACGCAATCTGCGGATACAATCCCGACCGTTTGTTCACGCTGTCTGTATTTGCAGGTCCCGGCTTAACCATCGCTAAAGGTTCAGGTTCTTTCGAGATTGAAGAGAATGCTGCCGGAACAGCTTGGCAAAAAGTTCGTCCTGCCGGTGCTGATAACAAGGTAGGTGCATACATCAACGGTTCTGCCGGTCTGTTGGGTAAGTTTAATGTGAATAACTATCTCGATATTGATATCGAAGCTCGTGGTGAGCTGGCTTCATCTTATCTCGGCTACTTGGCTTCTTCAAGAACAGTAGGCGGTGTTTACGTGGGTGCCGGTCTTACTTATACTTTCGGTGGCAAGAAGTTTGTTTCTTGTGGCTCAAAAGTAGACCAAGATGCTATCAACAGAGAAGTAAACAAGTATAGAAACGAGCTTGCACAGGCTCAGGCTGACTTGGCTAACGCTAAGAACGCTTTGGTTAACGCTAAGCCTGTGACAAAGGAAGTTGTTAAGGAAGTTGAAGTTGCCGGTCCTCGCGCCATCTTCTTCAAGATCGGTAGCGCACGCATCGACGATTACGGTATGGTCAACATCCAGTTGGCTGCCAAGATCCTCAAGGCTAACCCCGACAAGAAATATAAAATTGCCGGTTATGCTGACAAAGCTACGGGTAGCGCTTCTTGGAACCAGAAACTGTCTGAAAAACGTGCTCAGGCTGTTTACGACGCATTGATCAAGGAAGGCGTTGACAAAGACCAGATCGAACTCGTGGGCTTCGGTGGTACTGCAAACATGTTCGGCAAGAACTATCTGAACCGTGTAGTAATTCTGGAATGATATAGGGTTCGTAGAGTGTAAGCTCTACGTGAAGAAAAAGGGTGCTTAACTTCGGTTAGGCATCCTTTTTTGTTATTATGACTTCGGATAGAGGTAAATATCAAATATAAATCGTAATTTTGTGCCCTATTATGAGCAGAATATTAGCGATAGATTACGGACAGAAGCGTACAGGGATAGCCGTCAGCGACACATTGCAGATGATTGCGAACGGACTGACTACTGTGCCTACGCACGAACTGCTGGCTTTTATCGTCGATTATGTCGGCAAAGAACCGGTAGAACGGATTCTGATAGGGCTTCCTAAGCAGATGAATAACGAGGCTTCGGAGAATATGAGGCGGATAGAGCCTTTTGTACGTATGTTGAAAAAGAAGTTGCCGGACATGCCCGTGGAGTACGTCGACGAGCGTTTCACCTCCGTGCTGGCCCATCGTACCATGCTGGAAGCCGGACTGAAGAAGAAAGCCAGGCAGAACAAGGCGCTTGTAGACGAAATCAGCGCGACTATCATCCTGCAAAGTTATTTGGAGAGCAAGCGTTTTGCGTTCTGAAACGTGGGCAGTTGGAGTTAATAGCTGAGATGTTGACGGCTGATAGCTGGTAGCTGGCAGATGACAGCTGATAACTGATAGTTGACAGCTGACAACTGAAATTTGATAAAGAAATGTATATTGACTAAATAAAGATAAAGAATGATTTTACCTATTTATGTATACGGCCAGCCCGTATTGAGGAAAGTTGCGGAAGACATAACTCCCGACTATCCGGGTTTGAAAGAGTTGATAGTGAACATGTTCGAAACAATGGATCATGCAGAAGGCGTGGGGCTGGCAGCTCCGCAGATCGGCCTACCTATCCGTGTGGTAGTGATCACCTTGGATGTCCTGTCGGAGGAATATCCCGAATACAAGGGCTATCGGAAAGCATTCATCAACCCCCATATTTTGGAAGTGTCGGGCGAAGAAGTCTCTATGGAAGAAGGTTGTCTGAGCCTTCCGGGCGTTCATGAATCAGTGAAACGAGGAAACAAGATCCGCGTGAAGTATCTGGACGAGAATATGCAGGAGCATGACGAAATCGTAGAAGGCTATCTGGCACGCGTGATGCAGCATGAGTTCGACCACCTGGAAGGAAAGATGTTCATCGACCATCTCTCTCCTCTGCGCAGGCAGATGATCAAAGGAAAGCTGAATGCGATGCTGAAAGGGAAGGCGCACTGTACTTATAAGGTGAAGACTGTAAGATAAAAAATATAAAAAGTCTTTCGTTAATCCTGCGAAGTGAACGAAAAGCACTATTTTTGTTTCGTTTACAAGCGTTTATAAGACAAGATGATAAAAAGAATACTGACGGCTTTCCTTTTGCTCCCCGCATTGGCGTGTGCGCAAATCAATACGGAGCGCGTGATGACCATCGCGCGCAACGCATTGTATTTTGAAGATTATGTGCTTTCCATACAATATTTCAATCAAGTAATCAACGCAAAGCCTTATCTGTACGAACCCTATTTTTTTCGCGGTTTGGCAAAGATCAACCTGGACGATTTCCAGGGTGCGGAGGCGGATTGTGATGCGGCTATCCAACGTAATCCCTTCGTGGTGGGCGCCTACCAGATTCGTGGTCTGGCACGTATCCGGCAGAACAATTACGATGGAGCTATCGAAGACTACAGGATGGCCTTGAAGTACGACCCCGAAAATATCGTGCTTTGGCATAACCTCTCCCTCTGCAATATGCAGAAAGAAGACTATGAAGCGGCAAAGGATAACTTGGGAAAACTGCTGACTATCTCTCCCCGATATACACGCGCCTATCTGATGCGTGGCGAAGTCTCGTTGAAGCAGAAAGACACCCTGCAGGCACTGAACGACTTTGAAAAGGCTATCGAGATGGACCGTTACGATCCCGACGGGTGGGGGGCACGTGCCATCGTACGCCTCCAACAGGGCAAGTACGCCGATGCGGAAGAAGACCTGAACCATGCTATCCACCTGAGTGCGAAGAATGCGGGAAATTACATCAACCGTGCATTGGCACGTTTCCATCAGAAAAATCTCAGAGGTGCCATGAGCGATTATGACCTGGCACTGGACATTGACCCGAACAACTTCCTCGGACACTACAACCGCGGTCTGCTGCGTGCGCAGGTGGGAGATGACAACCGGGCGATAGAGGACTTCGACTTTGTGCTGCAGATAGAGCCGGACAACATGATGGCGACCTTCAACCGCGGTCTGCTGCGTGCGCAGACAGGCGACCATCGCGGAGCCATCGCCGACTATTCGCGGGTGATTGATGAATATCCCAACTTCACGGCAGGATACTACCACCGCGCCGAAGCACGCAAGAAGATGGGCGACCGCAAGGGAGCGGAGCAGGATGAATTTAAGATCATGCAAATGCAGATTGATAAACGGAATGCTGCCGCCGGTAATAGCAACAAAGCAAACCCCGACCAGAAAGACGTAGCCGACAACACGGAAGAAGGCGACGGCAGCGGCACGCGAAAGAAGTCCGACAAGAACATGGAGAACTACCGGAAGATTGTGATTGCCGACGACTCCGAAACCACACAGAAATATAAGAGCGACTATCGCGGACGGGTGCAAGACCGCAACGTAAACATCAAGATAGAGCCGATGTATGCGCTGACCTATTACGAGAAGCCAAGCGAAGTGAAACGCATCGTCCATTTCCATAAATATATCGAAGAACTGAACCATGCGAAGATTGCGCCGAAGCCGCTGAAGATTACCAATATGGAAGTGCCACTGACGGAAGAGCAAGTGAAATTCCACTTCGCCCTGATCGATTCGCACACTTCTGATATCGTGGCAGACGACAAAGACGCCAAGAAGCGTTTCCTGCGCGGACTTGATTTCTATCTGGTGCAGGACTTTGCCAGCTCCATCGACGACTTCACGCAGTCCATCTTGCTGGACGACGATTTCTTCCCCGCATATTTCATGCGGGCATTGGTTCGTTGCAAGCAGCTGGAGTATAAGAAAGCGGAAGCCGGACTGACAGAAGGCATGCTGGGCAACTCTGCCGACAACAGCAAGAAGCAGACGGAAGTAACCGTGTTGGACTACGACATGGTGAAGAAAGATCTGGACCACGTGATCCGGCTGGCTCCCGACTTTGTCTATGCCTACTACAACCGTGCCAATGTGCTCTCGATGCTGAAAGACTATCGCGGTGCGTTGGAAGACTACAATAAAGCGATCGAGCTGAACAAGGATTTTGCCGAAGCCTACTTCAATCGCGGACTGACCCATATCTTCTTGGGCAACAACCGTCTGGGCATTACAGACCTGAGCAAGGCGGGCGAGTTGGGCATTGTGTCAGCCTACAACATTATCAAACGGTTTACCGATACGCGTGAATAACATTTTTTTTCTAAAAAATAGAATATCAAAAAGAAATCGTTATTTTTGCGTCCTGAAATTATAGAAATATATAACACATTATGATAAAGATAACATTTCCAGACGGCTCCGTACGCGAGTTCAGCGAAGGAGTAACGGGACTGCAAATTGCAGAAAGCATCAGTACGCGCCTGGCACAAGAAGTGCTGGCTTGCGGCGTGAATGGCGAGACTTATGATTTAGGACGTCCTATCGAAGAGGATGCAGAGTTTGTGCTCTACAAGTGGGAAGACGAACAAGGAAAGCATGCCTTCTGGCACACCAGCGCCCACTTGCTGGCCGAAGCTTTGCAAGAGCTCTATCCGGGCATCCAGTTCGGTATCGGTCCTGCCATCGAAAACGGATTCTACTATGATGTAGATCCGGGCGAAACAACAATCAAAGAGTCTGACCTGCCTGCTATCGAAGCGAAAATGGCGGAACTGGCAGCCAAGAAAGAGGCCGTAGTAAGAGAAAACATTTCGAAAGCGGATGCGCTGAAGAAGTTCGGCGACCGTGGAGAAACCTATAAGTGCGAATTGATTTCCGAACTGGAAGACGGACATATCACCACCTATACGCAAGGTGCATTCACCGACCTGTGCCGTGGTCCGCACTTGACTACCACTGCACCTATCAAGGCCATCAAACTGATGTCTGTGGCTGGTGCTTACTGGCGCGGACAGGAAGACCGCAAGATGATGACGCGTATCTACGGTATAACTTTCCCGAAGAAGAAAATGCTGGACGAATACCTCGTTCTGCTGGAAGAAGCCAAGAAACGCGACCATCGTAAGATCGGAAAAGAAATGGACCTGTTCATGTTCTCCGATACGGTAGGCAAGGGTCTGCCCATGTGGTTGCCGAAAGGAACCGCGGTGCGTCTGCGCCTGCAGGAATTCCTGCGCCGCATCCAGGCACGCTACGATTATCAGGAAGTCATCACTCCGCCTATCGGCAACAAACTGCTTTACATCACTTCCGGACACTATGCCAAGTATGGCAAGGACTCCTTCCAACCCATCCATACGCCGGAAGAGGGTGAAGAGTACTTCCTGAAACCGATGAACTGCCCGCACCACTGTATGATATACAAGAACTCACCGCGTTCCTACAAAGACCTGCCCTTGCGTTTGGCAGAGTTCGGAACCGTCTGCCGTTACGAGCAGAGCGGAGAACTGCACGGACTGACACGTGTACGTAGCTTCACGCAGGACGACGCGCACATCTTCTGCCGTCCCGACCAGGTGAAAGACGAATTCCTGCGCGTGATGGACATCATCTCCATCGTGTTCGGTTCTATGGAATTTGTCAACGTCGAAGCTCAGATCTCCTTGCGCGACAAGGTGAACCGCGAGAAATACATCGGTAGCGATGAAAACTGGGAAAGAGCCGAACAGGCCATCATCGAAGCCTGCCAGGAGAAAGGACTGGCTGCCAAGATAGAGTATGGAGAAGCCGCTTTCTACGGTCCGAAACTGGACTTCATGGTGAAAGACGCCATCGGACGCCGTTGGCAGCTGGGTACGATTCAGGTAGATTACAACCTGCCCGAACGCTTCGACCTGGAATATACGGGAGCCGACAACCAGAAGCATCGTCCTGTGATGGTGCACCGTGCGCCCTTCGGTTCGATGGAACGCTTTGTTGCCGTACTGATCGAGCATACAGCCGGTAAGTTCCCGCTCTGGCTGACGCCCGAACAAGCAGTCATCCTGCCTATCAGCGAGAAATTCAACGACTACGCCCAAGAGGTGAAGAAATACCTGAAACAGTATGATGTCCGTGCGATTGTGGACGACCGCAACGAGAAGATCGGACGTAAGATACGCGACAATGAGTTGAAACGTATTCCTTATATGCTTATCGTGGGCGAAAAAGAAGCCGAAAATCAAGAAGTATCCGTGCGTAAACAGGGTGCAGGCGACCAAGGTACCATGAAATTTGAAGATTTTGCAAAAAAACTGAACGAAGAAGTTCAGAATATGATAAATAAATGGTAACTTTGCGCCCGCTTGTGAAAGCATGCCTGCCGGAGATGTTCCGGAAAAGAGCTTTTACGGGCATAAATAAAATAGAAATAAAATTTGGGAGTAGTAAATAAGAAACAAACTGGAAAAGGTTATTTAATGAAGAATGACAGTTTAAAAGGGCAATACCGGATTAACGAACAAATCCGTGCCAAAGAAGTCCGCATAGTGGGTGATGAAGTTGGAGCGTCTAACGTATATCCGATAGCTCAGGCATTAAGGCTTGCAGAAGAACATGAAGCGGATCTCGTGGAGATTTCTCCTAATGCGCAACCCCCTGTTTGTCGTATCATCGACTACTCTAAATTTCTTTATCAGCTGAAGAAGCGTCAGAAAGAGCAGAAGGCGAAACAGGTGAAAGTGAATGTGAAGGAGATCCGTTTCGGACCCCAGACCGATGATCACGATTACAATTTCAAGCTGAAGCATGCCATCGGCTTCCTCGAAGACGGCGATAAAGTGAAAGCATATGTTTTCTTCAAAGGACGTTCCATTCTGTTCAAGGAGCAAGGTGAAGTGCTGCTGTTGCGTTTTGCCAACGACTTGGAAGAATATGCGAAAGTAGACCAAATGCCTATTCTGGAAGGAAAGAGAATGACCATACAGCTTTCGCCGAAGAAGAAAGATGCCCCGAAGAAGAATGCCGCTCCAAAGGCTCCGGCAGCTGAGACAACGGAAAAGAAAGAGAAATGAGTAACGCCATAGGTATAGTGCGTTGCCATATATTTAATAATTAAAATAAAACTAACTAAAGATGCCAAAGATGAAGACTAACTCCGGTTCTAAAAAGAGATTCACTCTTACCGGAACAGGTAAAATCAAAAGAAAGCACGCTTTTCATAGTCACATCCTGACTAAGAAAACTAAGAAGCAAAAAAGAAATCTGTGCTACTCAACACTTGTTGACACAACAAATGTAAGCCAGGTTAAGGAACTCTTAGCAATGAAGTAAAAAAAGAGCGTACAAAGTATTTTAAAGTTATTAACCGAATGCATTAGCTTTAAGTCCGTTGCGTGAAGTAATGGCGCTAACATTCAAAATTTAGTAAAACTATGCCAAGATCAGTAAATCACGTTGCTTCAAGAGCAAAAAGAAAGAAAATTTTGAAATTGACCAGAGGTTACTTTGGTGCAAGAAAAAATGTATGGACCGTTGCCAAGAATACTTGGGAGAAAGGTCTGACTTATGCGTTCCGCGACCGTAAGAACAAGAAAAGAAACTTCCGCGCTTTGTGGATTCAGCGTATCAATGCGGCAGCCCGTTTGGAAGGAATGTCTTATTCTAAGCTGATGGGTGCTTTGCATAATGCAGGTATCGAAATCAACCGTAAGGTTTTGGCCGATTTGGCTATGAACCATCCGGAAGCTTTCAAGGCTATCGTTGCTAAGGCTAAAGCTGCATAAGTAAGGAAAAGAAAAAATAGATAAGGTGCTGATTGCGAATAGTAATCGGCACCTTGTGCATATAGAGGGGGAGATAGGAGGCATAAAAAATGCCGGAGAATGTGAACATTTTTATGCTTTTCCTTGTTTCTTTCACAGAAACTCACTACATTTGTTGTAGAAAATATAGCCGCATTGATTAGATCGGGAAACTCATCAAATTTTAATGAAATACCGAGACAAGCTTCGCTCCTCAATGGCGGGCCACGCCCTTCGGGGTAACCTTTGAGTCGGTGGATTACAAAGAGGAGGAGCACTCAAATCATGTCATTCGGAGTTTCATCACATCATCGATGCGGCTTCTTTATAAAGGGAACGGTAATCATTCAGACTACCGTTCCCTTTCTTTATATGCTTGGTATAAGTATTAGCTAAGGGGAGCAGCAGTGGATATTCAGGATCAGCGGATATTTCGGGATCAGTAGATATTTCAGGTGGGTAATATTGCCAGTTTGAGAGGTGTACGAGACGGCTGATTCCGTCTTGTGGGACGAAGGATTTCGTCTCATGAGACAAAAAAATCCGTCTCATGAGATGAAAAATTTCGTCTTGCGGGACGAAAAAATCCGTCCCATGAGATGAGAGGGATACATTCTATAAGTGGGTGTTGTTTTCCTAAAGATCAGTGTTGTTTTTCTAAGGCAGTGTTTTTTTCTTAAGGATCAGTGTTATTTTTCTAAGAGTAAGTCTATTTCCCTAAAGGTCAGTACTATTTTTCTAAAGGTCACCTTTACAGTTCTAAAGGTGACCTTTAGAGTTTGTATCAAAGAGTAGGATATCAAGAGGAGAGAGGAGAAACGCTTATCGGTTCTGGCGCAAGTCTTTCACCCTGACGGCTTTTCCTTCGCTTTTGGGGAGGGAGCCTTTCTTGACGAGCTTCACTTTGGGAGTGACGAGTATTTCGTCTTTCAGTTGGCGCGTGATCTCTTTGCGTATCTTCTCCAGCTCAATGTAATTGTCGGTGGAAAGGTCGCTCAGCTCTACTTCCACAATCATTTCGTCCTGATTGTTGGTGGTCTCCAGTGTGATGAGATAGTTGCTGCCCAGCTGCGGGAACTGCACCAGAATCTTTTCCACCTGCATCGGGAAGATGTTGACACCCTTGATGATGAACATGTCGTCGCTACGCCCTTTGATGCGGTCGATGCGTAGGTGCGTACGTCCGCAGGGGCATTCTCCGGGGAGGATGCGGGTCAGGTCTCTGGTGCGGTAACGCAACAGGGGCATCATTTCACGGTCGAGAGTGGTCAGCACCAGCTCGCCGATTTCTCCGTCGGGGACAGGGTCGCCTGTTTCAGGGTTGATGATTTCGACGAGGTAACAATCTTCCCAGAAGTGCATGCCGTTCTGTTCCTGACACTCGAAGGCGACACCGGGACCGTTCATCTCCGTCATGCCGAAGCTGTTGTATGCCTTGACGTTCAGCATGCGCTCAATCTTCCTGCGTTGTTCGTCGGTGTGGGGTTCCGCACCGATGACAAGGGTCTTCAGACTGGTGCTTGTGGGGTCTATGCCCTCTTCGTGGAAGACTTCTGCCAGACGGATGGCATAGCTGGGGATGGCATGCAGGGCGGTGGTCTTGAAGTCGGTGATGAATTTGATCTGCCGTTTGCTGTTGCCGGCGGCGGCAGGCACGGTAAGTGCCCCCAAGCGTTCGGCGCCGTACTGGAAGCCCAGTCCGCCGGTGAACATGCCATATCCGGAACTGTTTTGGAAGACGTCTGTCCGGCGTATGCCCACCATGTAGAGGCAACGCGCTATCAGGTTTGCCCATGAATCAAGGTCGTGTTGCGAGTGGACGATGACGGTCGGCGTGCCGGTAGTTCCGCTTGAGGAGTGGATGCGTACGCCGTCTTCGTGCATGTTGCCCGACACCATGCCGAATGGATAGCAGGCGCGCATATCGGCTTTGGTGGTGAATGGGATCTTGCGTATGTCGTCCAGGGTGCGGATGCTGTCGGCGGTGATGCCGTGCTCTTGGAATACTTTTTGGTAATATGGCGAATGGGCGGCGATGCCGATCGTCTTCTTGAGCCGTTGAAGTTGCAATTCCTGCAACTTCTCGCGGCTCATGGTCTCTATCTCTTCTTCCCAGTATTTGCTATTCATGGTTCCGGTTGTTTTGTTTGAGGGGGCTTACATTAATTTTTCGGCAATTTCCTTGCCTGCGGCAAGGGCTCTGAGGTTCATCTCTACGACGGCTTCGCCTTTTCGTTCGAAGATTTCGCGGATGCTGGTCTGTATCTTCTCGTAGTCGATGCCCAGGAAGGGGACGGTGGCTCCGAGCAGGACAATGTTTGCCACGCGGGCGGAGCCGGCTTCTTTGGCAACCTTGTCCACGTCGAGTACGATCTTATGGGGCAGCTTCTCCAGCTCTGCCTTGATGTCGGCTTCTGCCGGATAGTTGGGGATGTTGACAAACGGGTTTTCGTTGGTCACTAACCATCCTTCGCTGCTCAGGTAGGGGAGGTAGCGCAGCCCTTCCATCGGTTCGAGGGAGATGATCAGGTCGCACCTGCCCGAAGGAATCAGGTCGGAGGCGATGGGGCGGTCGCTGATGCGGAGGTTCGACTGTACGTCGCCGCCCCGTTGGCTCATGCCGTGCACTTCCGCTTGTTTCATGTACAACCCGTCTTTCAGGGCGGCTTTACCGATCACTGTGGCGATGGAGAGGATGCCTTGTCCGCCTACGCCGGAAAGTATGATGTCTTTTTTCATGGTTTTCGTTCGCTTGTTTCGTTTGCTTGTTTCGCTTACTTGTTTCGTTCGCTTGTTTCACTTACTTGTTTCACTCGCTTGTTTCGTTTACCTGCTGCATTTACTTGTTTCGCTTTTTACGTGCTAAAGTCTGGATGCATTCCCGGCGCGGGATGATGACGGACACGCCGTGGTAGTCGATCTCTTCGCGGATGACTTGCTTCATCTCTTCGTAGTTCTTCTTGAGGGGAACCACTACGCGTATGTGTTCGGGCGCTACGCCAATACCGGCGCAGATGGCTTCGAGGCGTCCTGTTCCGGCTGAATCCTGTCCGCCTGTCATGGCGGTGGTTTCATTGTCGGAGATGACGATGGTGACGTTGGCATTCTCGTTGACACAGTCCAAGAGGCCCGTCATGCCGGAGTGGGTGAAGGTGGAGTCGCCGATGACGGCCACGGCAGGATGCAGTCCGCCGTCGGATGCGCCTTTGGCCATCGTGATGGATGCGCCCATGTCCACGCAAGAGTGGATGGCGTTGAACGGGGCATTGGCTCCTAAGGTGTAGCAGCCGATGTCGCTGAACACTTTGTGGTCGGGATATTCTTCTTTCAGTACTTGTGTCAGCACGGTGTACATGTCGCGGTGTCCGCATCCTTCGCACAAGGCGGGCGGACGCATTTCGACGATTGCAGGTACGCCGAATTCCGATGGGTTCTCCTTGCCTACACAGCGTGCCACCTTGTCCGGATTCAGTTCGCCGTCCGGTGTCAATGTTCCGTCCAGGCGTCCTTTCACTTTGATGCCGATGCCGAGATAACCTTTCAGCTGCTTCTCTACGAAAGGTTGTCCGTCTTCCAGCACCAGTATTTCTTCGCACTCCTCAGCCAGCCGCAGGAGTTGCTTCTTGGGCAACGGATATTGTCCTATTTTCAGTACGGGATATTCGCATCCTTCGGGATAGTTCTCCATCAGGTAGTTGTAGCCGATGCCGCAGGCGATGATACCCATTTTCTTGTTCGGTCCGTCGATGTACTTGTTGTATGGAGAGTTCTCGGACGCTTCGATGAATTCTGCCTGACGTTCCAGCAGGACTTTGTAACGCTTGCGCGCATTGCCCGGCAGCAGGATGAACTGGCGCGGATCGTCGCTGAACGATATCCCGTTCTGAGGCTGCTGCGCTTTCCGTTCTACTCCGGAGCGTGAGTGTGCCAAGCGGGTGACCATGCGCAACAATACCGGTTCGCCTATCTTTTCGGAGAAAGCGAAGCCGTTGTATGCCATGTCGTATGCCTCCTGCTGGTTGCTCGGTTCGTACATCGGAATCAGGGCGAAGTCGCCATAGAAGCGGCTGTCCTGTTCGTTTTGCGAAGAGTGCATGCTGGGATCGTCGGCGGCTACTACGATCAGTCCGCCTTTTACGCCTGTGACGGCCGAGTTGATGAAACAGTCGGCTGCCACGTTCATGCCTACGTGCTTCATGCACACCAGTGCCCGTTTGCCAACGAACGACATGCCCAGTGCGGCTTCCATAGCCGTCTTTTCGTTGGTTGCCCAGCGGCTGTGGATCTTCTCTTTCTCCGGGGCGGGTGCCGTTTGGATGTATTCGGTGATTTCCGTAGAGGGGGTGCCAGGATAGGCGTAGACGCCGGAGAGTCCGGCATCTAATGCAGCTTGTGCAATGGCTTCGTCGCCAAGTAAGAGTTGCTTGCTCATATCAGGTTGTTTTTAATGTTAGCATGTGGATGTGCCAAAACTGATATGGACCACAAGTTACCCGGATGTATCATGCCATTCTCTGAATGCATTCTCTGAATGGATTGCTGATGTTTTTATCATAAAATCTGTGCCAATTTGCGTAATCTGCGTAATCTGTGGTGAGTTCTGGCACACCGCTGTGTTTCTCACTCGCAAATATAGCCCTTTGCTTTTATTTTATCATCATCTTATCGGAAAATCTTTCTTTCGTTTAACGCATTCCAATATTTTCTTGCATTTCTCATGTGGTCGGCATAATTGGACGCGAAGTTATGCGTGCCCGAGAAATCCTCTTTGGCACACATGTAGAGGTAGTCGTGCTTCACGTGGTTCAATACGGCATCGATGCCGGTGGGAGAGGGGATGCGTATGGGGCCGGGGGGCAATCCGGCATGCAGGTAGGTGTTGTAGGGTGAATCTACGTTCAGATGTACATTGGTGATGCGCCTCAAGCCGAAGTCCTGAAGGGCAAACTTGATGGTGGGGTCTGCCTGTAGCGGCATTCCTTTGTGCAGGCGGTTGATGTACAGGCCTGCTACCATTGGTTTTTCGGCAGTGTTGTTCGTCTCCTCTTCCACGATGGAGGCGAGGGTAGAGACCTCTTCCGGTGTCATGCCGAGGGTGGTGGCTTTGGCGAGGCGTTCTTGGTTCCAGAATTTCTCATGCTCTTTCTGCATGCGGGCGAAGAACTCGTCTACACTCATGTTCCAATAGACCTGATAGGTGTCGGGGATGAACAGACTGGGCAAGGTCTCTTTCGTGTATCCCATCTTCTGCCGGAGGGCACTGTCGTTCATGGCAAGGGCTATTTCGGCAGAGTCTATCATGAGTTGTTTGCCCACGCTGCGTGCCAGCCTGTCGAGGGTGCGTACGTTGCCGATGGTCAGGTTGACAGGCTCCTGATACCCCCTGTACAGACGGCTGAAGACGTGGTATGCGTTTTCTCCCCGACGGATGGCGTAGCGTCCGGTGTGGATGTCTGCCGACGTATAGTTCTTCCAGCGTGCCATCCAAAGGAATCCGGTGAAACTCTTGGGATGTCCCTTTTCTTTCACCTTATTATATATAGAGTCCGTCGTATCGTCTCTGTCGATGTAGATGTATGCTGTTTTCTGCGGGTGAAACTGCGGATAGAATATGTAGTAATAGAATATTCCGGCACAAACGGCTCCTATGAGGAACAGGCTTGCCGCGCTTCCTATCAGGATTCTTTTCGTCTTCTTTTTCATCTGTCTTGCGATTTTCTTTTCTTTCTTTTTGCAATTTCCGGCTTGAGCCCCATTTTCTTTTTTGCAAATTTCTTTTTGCGATAATCTCTATCAGTTGCGCAAAGGTAAGAAGAATATGTGGAATAAAAAAGAGATGCATAAGCATCTCTTCCTGATGAGCCGCTAGCCAGACTTGAACTGGCGACCTACGCGTTACGAATGCGTTGCTCTACCAACTGAGCTATAGCGGCAGTAACTTTTCGTTTACGGGGTGCAAATTTACAGCTTTCTTTGAAATTACGAAAAGAAAAGAGACTTTTTTTCAAGAAATATTTCTGAACCGGGATTTTTGTATTGAAAACAGTACATTTCTTGTGAAAAAAAATGTTTTATCAATATAAAAAATACATCTTTGCATATCCTTTTGCTAATCTAAAATCTGACAATAATTATGAATCTGAAGAAATATTATAGAGTCTCCCTGTCTCGTATAGCTCCTCAATGGACTGTCGTTGCTATTGATCTCTTTTTAGTGATGATTTCCATGTTATTGGCATACACTCTCCAGTTGGAAGTTTCGTCCGTGGTCTATAAGATGTCATCGTATGTATGGATGATTTTTTTTCTCTTTGCTGTGCAATGGGATTTTCTTTTCCATTTTTCGCACCTCTGTTGTAGTTATTCGTTTTTATTCGTTTGTGGATATTTCCAGGGTGTTTGTCTCGCTTACGCTGGGGTATGGAATGCTGGGTATTGGAAATTTCGCCTGGCAGGTGGGGGGAGGCGGCACGGCGTTGCCCAATGGGATTGTGTTCGTTGCATACCTCCTGAACGTGTCATTTATGGTGGCTTTGCGTATTTTGGGGAAGTTGTTGCACGAACTTATGTCTTTTGATGACAGGAGATGCGTGAGTTGAATCCGGGGCAGCTGATATTGGTTGATCAGGCGGAATCACCCCTGTACGATGTCCAATTGGAGCTGTCCGATCATTGGGAGGGAGTCGATGTACGGGTGCTGGTGGCAGACATTGCCAACCGTAGCCGCATGGAGTTTATTTTCGGACAATACATGCCGCAGCTCGTGTTTCATGCTGCCGCTTATAAAGATATTTCCATGCTTGATGAATATCCGTATGAAGCGGTTCGGACGAATGTGGCAGGAACAAAAAATGTAGTAGACTTATCGGTAAAATACAGGGCAGCCAAATGTATGATGATTTCTACGGATTGTGCATCGGTTCCGCTTCATGTAATGGGATACAGTAAGCGTTTGGCGGAGATGTACGTGCAAGGAATGTCGTGTGTGGCGACGTCGGAAAATAGTTGTACTAAATTGATGGTCGCCCGTTTCGGCAATGTTTATCCTCACGATCCCCGTAGCCTGATGACTATGCCGGAAGCCTGCCAACTGCTGTTGACGATAGGAAATTGGGGCGAAAACGGTGGAATATATATATTTGAAGAGGCACAGGCAGAAGACCTGCTGCCGACAAACAACGAGAAAATCAGCCAACTCAGTGTGCGTTTCACGGATGGTGGCGATGTCTGTCGGCTGATTGATGTTTTAACGGAAAATAGTTGCGTGCAGAATTTGGAAAACATCATCGATGAAATGAAAAAGATAATCTCAAAAACCGCTGTTTCCAAGATAATGGTCTGAAAGCTGGGAATCTGCTTTTAATTGTTTTTCTGAAATTTCGGCACGAAATAAATTGGGCGTTTCTGAAATAATGTGTTACCTTTGTGCCCGATTTATATTTAATGTAGGATTTTTAAAGATTAATCCAATATCTTATGCGTAGATTATTAGCACTATTCTTTTCAATTTTCATCATGACAGGGGGAATGATGGCCCAGCAGATGTCTGATGAGCAAGTCGTTCAATATGTGAAAGAGGCACAGAGAAGTGGTAAATCTCAGAAGCAGATGACTACAGAACTGTTGCGTAGAGGAGTAACCAAAGAACAAGTTGCCCGTATCCAAAAGAAATATGCAGAGCAAAGCACCGCTGCAGAAGGAGTAGAAAACAAACCTTCGCAACTTCGTGAGCGTACATCTTTGATGAAAGATGGACAAGCCGTCAGAGGTACTTCTTATGAGGAAGCACAATTGGAGGAACAGAAAGAAATCATTGACTTGAAGCGTGATGCAAAAGCTGTTCCAGAAGCTCCGGTAAGTAATATTTTCGGTCATAGCCTGTTTACCAGCCGTAATCTTTCTTTTGAACCGAGTGCCAATCTTGCCACTCCGGTCAACTACCGTTTAGGTCCGGGCGATGAAGTCATCATTGACATCTGGGGCGCTTCAGAAAATACGATCCGCCAGACCATTTCGCCGGAAGGAACCATTTTGGTGCGTGGCTTGGGACCTGTCCATCTGAATGGGATGACAGTGAAAGAGGCAAACTCGTTCCTGCAAAGGGAATTTTCTAAAATCTATTCGGGTATTTCGGGCAACGAACCGAACTCTCAAATCAAGCTGACACTGGGTGATATCCGAACCATACAGATCAACATCATGGGTGAAGTTTCCGTGCCGGGAACCTACACGCTGTCAGCGTTTTCTACTGTTTTTCATGCCTTGTATCGTGCCGGTGGAGTGAACCGTATCGGTAGTTTGCGTAGCATAAAGGTAGTGCGTGCCGGTAAGACATTTGCCGATCTGGACGTTTACGATTTTCTGATGAAGGGCCAGATGAAAGATGACATCCGTCTTCAGGAAGGCGACGTCATCTTGGTAGAGCCTTATCAGGAACTGGTTGAGATTATAGGTAAGGTGAAGAGACCGATGTTCTATGAGATGAAGCCTACGGAAACTGTGGCTACTATATTAAAGTATGCGGGAGGTTTCACGGGTGATGCCTATAAGAAAGCAGTTCGCCTTGTACGTAAGAGCGGCCGCGAACATCAGGTTTACAATGTAGACGAGATGGACTATTCCGTTTTCCGTTTGGACGATGGCGATATGATCACGATCGACGCCGTGCTCGACCGTTTTGAAAACCGCGTGGAAGTGCGTGGAGCCGTTTACCGTGCCGGATTGTATCAGCTGGATGGTACGGTGAACACCGTGAAGCAACTGATCAAGAAAGCGGAAGGCTTGCGTGGCGATGCTTTCCTGAACAGAGCCATGATCGACCGCGAACATGAAGACCTGTCTCACGAGATCATTGCGATCGACTTGGGCGGATTGTTGAGAGGTACGGTTGCCGATATTCCTTTGCAGAAGAATGATATCCTTTACATACCGAGCATCAACGACTTGAAAGAAGAAGAGACCATATCCATTTATGGCGAGATTGCCAATCCCGGTACCTTCCTTTTCTCCAAGAACATGACTATCGAAGATTTGCTTATTCAAGCAGGTGGTCTTTTGGAAGAAGCTGCAACAACAAGAGTTGAGGTAACCCGTCGTATTAAAGATCCGAAGAGCACTTCGGTCAGCAGTATATTAGGTAAGACATTCACCTTCGACATAAAAGACGGTCTGTTGGTGAGTGACACGGAGAATTTCTATCTGGAGCCGTTTGATGCTGTATATATCCGCAAGAGCCCCGCTTACCGTAAGCAGCAGAATGTGACTGTTGCAGGTGAGGTGCTTTTCTCCGGCAGCTACTCATTGTTGCAGAAAAACGAACGTTTGTCCGATTTGATAAGCAAAGCAGGTGGTGTAACTCCTGATGCATACGTGAAAGGGGCGCGTCTGATCCGTCGTTTGTCGGAAGAAGAAAAACTCCGCCAGAGCGATGTGCTCCGTATGGCACAGAACAAAGAGGGAAAAGATTCCATTTCAGTGGCCAAACTGAATATGTCGGACAACTACGTGGTAGGTATCGATTTGGAGAAAGCCTTGTCCAACCCCCATTCCGATTATGACCTTGTCTTGCGTGAGGGTGACGTGCTGTACATCCCCGAATATGTTAATACAGTGAAGATCAGTGGAGCGGTGATGTATCCCAATACAGTGGTATATCAACGGGACAAGAAACTGAAACACTACATAAACCAGGCGGGCGGATTTGGCCATTTGGCAAAGAAGAAGAGAGTCTATGTGGTATATATGAACGGTACGGTGGCGCGTCTGAAGGCAAGAAGTGCCAAAGCCATAGAACCGGGATGTGAGATTATCGTTCCGAGTAGGTCCGAAAAGAAACGCATGGCACTGGCAGAGATTTTGGGTATCAGCAGTACGACCGCTACCATTGCAGCGATGGTGGCAACTTTGTCTAACTCTTTTAAGTAAAATTTTGATTATGAATGAAGAAAACAGACTGAATACACTTCCTCAGCAGCCGGAGGAGCAGGAAATAGACCTGATGGAACTTGCCGCAAAGGTTTGGGCAGAACGGAAATTGGTTTTTAAGGCGTGCGGATATGCCATCATCGTGGGACTGATTGTTGCATTCAGCATTCCCCGGGAATATTCGACCAGCGTGACATTGGCACCGGAAAGTACCGGAAAATCCGCTGGTGGCAGTATGGGTGCTTTGGCGGCTATGGCAGGAATCAATATGGGCGCTTCGATCGGCGAAGACGCCCTGTCGCCCGATCTTTATCCGGACATTGTAAGTTCCACGCCCTTCCTCATCGAGTTGTTCGACGTGAAAGTGAAGGACGATAAAGAGGAGGTTGACACGACCTTGTATGTCTATCTGGACAAACATCAGCGTGCTCCTTGGTGGAGTGCCGTAACCTCGGCTCCTTTCAAGGTGCTGGGATGGGTCATCTCTTTGTTTAGAGACGATGAAGAAACGGGCGACGGCGTATTGAATCCGTTCAGGCTGACCAAAGACGAAGCAAACATTGCGGAGGCACTGAGCAATCGTATTGCCGTTTCGGTTGACAAGAAGACCGGTGTTACCACACTGACGGTAACGATGCAGGATCCCTTGATTTCCGCATCGCTGACAGATACGGTTATGCACCGTTTGCAGAACTACATCACGGAATACCGTACGAACAAGGCACGCCATGATTTGGTATTTACCGAGAAGTTGTATAATGAGGCAAAAGCCAACTATACGGAAGCTCAAGAGAAATACGCCTCATTTGTGGATGCCAACCAAAATATCATCCTGCTGAGCTACCGTGCCGAGCAGGAACGTTTGCAGAACGAGATGAATCTGGCATATAACGTATATACCCAAGTAGCCCAACAATTGCAGATGGCAAAAGCCAAGGTGCAGGAGATCACTCCAGTTTACACGGTGGTTCAGCCGGCAACGGTGCCTTTGCGCCCTTCCAAGCCGAGCAAGCCTATGATTCTTGTAGGCTTTGTCTTCCTTGCTGCTGCGGGCAGTGTGGGTTGGATTTTGTTCGTGAAAGATTTCATAAAAGGATGGAAAAAGCAATTAACGATATGATGAGGAATGAGAATTCGCATTGCTGGTACGTCTTGTACACAGCGCCGAGATCGGAACGTAAGTTGATGCAACGTTTGGCAATGGCAGGATACAGAACCTATTGTCCGATGCAGACAAGCTATGTAAGCTGGGATGGAAAGACGAAGGAAGTGATTGTGCCTTTGTTTGCCGGTTGTGTATTTGTTGAAGGTGATTGTAGCGGTGTGTCATCTGTCGTGGCTTCTCAGAAGGTCTCCTTTGTGGTGGATGCTGAGGGGAGAGAAATTTCCATAATGTCGGATAAGGCAAGCTTGCTTGGCAAGTTTGCCCAAATGTTTGGATGCTGATGAAACTGATATCAGAAGAACTGTTGGACGGTGTGACCCGTGCGGCGCAGGAGAATTCCCGCTTGCGCATGAACTATAACTTTCACGAGTCTTTGGATGCGCCCATCCATCGTCTGCTTAATGCGTTGGAACCGGGAACTTATCTTCCTCCCCATCGCCATTCGGATAAGGAAGAGACATATGTTGTGTTGCGGGGTAGTCTGTGGACCTTCTTCTATGATGATTCAGGCAATGTGACAGAGAAAGTCTGCCTGAATCCTGCGGCGGGAACCTATGGAGTGGAAATACCTGCCGGTACGTGGCATAGCATTGTTGTTTTAGAGACGGGCACGGTTATTTTTGAAATCAAGTCCGGTCCTTATCAGCCGCTTCCGCCCGAAGACATTGCACCGTGGGCTCCTGCGCCCTCCGATACAGAAGGAGTGGCGGAATACATGAAGCGGATGCTTGAGCTTTAGGGAATGGGAAATTGAAAATGGAAAGTGGAAAATGGAAAATGGAAAATGGAAAGTTGATTGTTATATTTAACTTCCCATTTTCCATTTTCCACTTTCCACTTTATTCAAACATGCTCTTGAACTTCTTGAATATTTTCTCTTTGATGGAGTTGTTCGGTATGAAGTTGTCCGACTTCTCCATTTCTTCCAGAGCTTTCTTTTCGTCTTTGCTTAAGGCTTCGGGCACGTAGATGCTGATTTCCACCAGCAGGTCGCCTGTGCCATATCCGTTTACGTTCGGCAGACCTTTTCCGCGCAGGCGTAAGATTTTCCCCGGTTGTGTTCCCGGTTCGATCTTCACTTTCACCTTTCCATCGACGGTAGGAATCTCTACGGCACCACCCAGTGCGGCAGTGGGGAAGCTGAGAAGCAAGTTATAGATCAAGTCATTGTCATCGCGTACAAGCTCCTTGTGCTCTTCCTCTTCCACAAGAATCAGCAGGTCGCCCGGCACACCGTTGTGCTTTCCGGCATTACCCTTGCCGCTCATGGAGAGTTGCATGCCGTCCATCACACCTTTGGGGATATTTACGGTCACCGTTTCCTCGCCATACACGATACCTTCTCCGGCGCAGACCTTACACTTGTTCTTGATGATTTTGCCTTCACCGCCACAAGTAGGGCAGGTGGTACGCGTCTGCATGGTGCCGAGTATGGTCTGCTGGTTTCGTATCACCGTACCGCTTCCTTTACACGTGGCACAAGTTTCCGTACCTCCGTTCTCTTCGGCACCGGTGCCGTGGCAGTGGCTACACGGAACATATTTCTTCAGTTTGAATTTCTTCTCCACACCGGTGGAAATCTCTTTCAGGTTCAGTTTCACCTTTACGCGCAGATCCGACCCCCGGAAACGGCGTTGCTGGTTTCCTCCGTCGCCGAATCCGCCTCCGAATCCGCTGAATCCACCTCCGAATCCGCCACCTCGTCCGCCGAATATATCGCCGAACATGGAGAAAATGTCATCCATGGACATGCCTCCGCTGAAACCTCCGTAGGGACCTCCGTTTCCGGCTGCACCGCCCACTCCGGCATGTCCGAACTGGTCGTATCGTGCACGCTTGTCAGGGTTGCTCAGCACTTCGTATGCTTCTGCCGCTTCCTTGAATTTCTCTTCCGCCACTTTGTCACCCGGATTTTTGTCGGGGTGATATTGGATGGCTTTCTTTCGGTAAGCCTTCTTTATTTCATCTGCCGATGCCGTCTTGGCGACCTCCAGTATTTCGTAGTAATCTCTTTTTTCCATATATGTCCTGTTATTCTCCTACCACGTATGTTCGGTTATTCTCCTACCACCACTTTGGCATGGCGGATCACTTTGTCGTTTAGCATGTATCCTGTCTGCACGCAATCCAGGATCTTGCCTTTCAGTGACTGATCCGGTGCGGGGATTACGGCGATGGCTTCGTGATAGTCGGTGTCGAGTGCCTTCTCCTTTGTCTCTATCACCTTCACTCCGTTCTGTGCCAGTGCGGACATGAACTTGTTGTATATCAGTTCCACTCCTTCTCTTACGGCAGCCACGTCGGTAGCAGTTTCCATATTTTTCAGGGCACGTTCGAAGTCGTCCACGGTAGGAAGGATGCTGTCTATGGTCTTTTCGCCTCCGTTCAGGATCAGTTCTGCCTTCTCCTTCATTGTGCGTCGGCGGTAGTTGTCGAATTCGGCAGCCAGACGCAGATACTTATCCTTCTGTTCCTCTATGGTTTTGTTAGCCTCTTCCAGTTCGCGGGCAAGTCTTTCCTCTTCGGTCAGAGGGGCTTCTTCCTGTGCGTTTTCTTCGCAGGCATTTCCTTCTTCACGGTTCTCTTCGTTCTCCGCCACTTCTTCTTGAGTGTTTTTGGAGTTCAACTCTTCTTCGTAGATGTTTTCTTTTTCTTTTGGATTCATATTTCTTTTTTTGTTATTCTTGTTGTTTACCTTAGAAAAAAAAGATTTGTTTTCATTCTTGTTGTCAAGGCTTTCTTTCCGGATTGTCAGATACGGATTGTCCGATTCCATCCGATATATGGCAGTGTCTACAAAAACTTTGCCAAACGCTAACCTTGCGCCGAAAACGCTGCAAAGGTAATATTTTTATGTCATATTGACAGCAATCGTCATTGCAATTGTCAATTTGAAGATTTATGACTACCTTTGCAGCTGTTTTTGCATATAATTCATAAATCTACTCATAAAATACAAATGATTACAGTCTCGAACGTTTCCGTACAGTTTGGAAAAAGAGTGTTATTTAATGACGTAAACCTGAAGTTTACAAGTGGTAACTGTTATGGTATAATCGGTGCCAACGGTGCCGGAAAATCAACTTTCCTGCGTGCCATATCCGGCGATCTGGAGCCTACCACGGGATCCGTCATGCTGGGATCGGGCGAACGCCTTTCCGTGTTGAGCCAGGACCACTTCAAGTGGGATGCCTTTACGGTGATGGATACAGTGATGATGGGGCATACGATTTTGTGGGACATCATGAAGCAGCGCGAAGTGCTCTATGCGAAAGAAGACTTCACGGACGAAGACGGTCTGAAGGTCTCCGAGCTGGAGGAGAAATTTGCAGAACTGGACGGCTGGAATGCCGAGAGCGATGCAGCTGCCCTGCTGAGCGGTCTGGGCATCAAGGAAGACAAGCACTACCTGATGATGGGCGACCTGAGCGGTAAGGAGAAAGTGCGTGTCATGCTGGCGCAGGCTCTCTTCGGCAATCCGGACAACCTCTTGCTCGACGAACCTACCAACGACTTGGACATGGAGACCGTGATGTGGCTGGAAGATTATCTTGCGAACTTCGAGCATACGGTGCTGGTGGTGAGCCACGACCGTCACTTCCTCGACTCGGTATGTACACATACGGTCGACATCGACTATGGCAAGATCAACCTGTTTGCCGGAAACTACAGCTTCTGGTACGAGTCGAGCCAGTTGGCACTCCGCCAGCAGCAGAACCAGCGCGCAAAGGCAGAAGAGAAGAAGAAGGAACTGGAAGAGTTCATCCGCCGTTTCAGCGCCAACGTGGCAAAGAGCAAGCAGACCACCAGCCGCAAGAAGATGCTGGAGAAGCTGAACGTAGAGGAGATCAAGCCCTCTTCACGCAAGTATCCGGGCATCATCTTCACCCCCGAACGCGAGCCGGGCAATCAGATTCTGGAAGTATCGGGCCTGACCAAGACGCTGGAAGACGGTACGGTGCTTTTCCGTGATGTCAACTTCAATGTGGAGAAGGGAGACAAGATCGTGTTCCTTTCGCGCGATCCGCGTGCCATGACTTCGCTGTTTGAGATCATCAACGAAGAGATGAAGCCGGATGCGGGAACCTTCAACTGGGGTGTCACCATCACTACCGCTTACCTGCCGCTGGACAACACCCGTTTCTTCAATACCGACTTGAACTTGGTAGAATGGCTGAGCCAGTTCGGTGAGGGGAACGAGGTCTACATGAAGAGCTTCCTCGGACGTATGTTGTTCTCGGGCGAAGAGGTGCTGAAGAAGGCAAGCGTATTGTCGGGAGGCGAGAAGATGCGCTGTATGATAGCACGTATGCAGCTGCGCAATGCCAACTGCTTGATATTGGACACTCCTACCAACCACTTGGACCTGGAATCCATACAGGCCTTCAATAATAACCTGAAGACCTACAAGGGCAATATCCTCTTCTCTTCACACGACCACGAGTTTATACAGACCGTAGCCAACCGCATCATCGAACTGACGCCGAACGGCATCATCGACAAGATGATGGAGTATGACGAATACATCACCTCAGACCACATCAAGGAACTGAGGGCGCGGATGTATGGGGATTGATCAGCTTGTTCTGTCCCCCTTCCCCGAAGAGGTTGTCGCCCAGTGTGGTCAGCTTGTTGCCTGTGACTTTCACATGACGCAGGTTGTCGCATCCGATGAATGCACCATACTCTATGGCGGTCAGCCCTTCGGGCAATACCAATGTGCCGCACAGGCGTCCGCAGCCGCTGAAGGCGCGTTGTCCGATCACTTTCAGTCCTTGGGGCAGGGCGATGCGTAGCAGGTATTTCTTCTGTGTGAAGGTGTACTCTGGGATGGCTACGGCGTTGCATCGGCTCAGGTCGGCGGCAACGAGGTTGGGCATGTAGTCGCGTATCAGGGTGAAGTCGGCAGCATCCAGTTTCCCCTCTACGGTGAGGAAGTTCACGTCGCGGGGTTGCACGCCCGATTCGAGCAGTTCGCTGGCAAGGCTGCCCATCTGTCCCACCTGCACGAAGGCTTCCACCGGTTCGCCCTCTATGACGGCAAAAGTATCCCAATTCTTCTTGGCGCGGTAGGCATCGCTGCTGCCCAGGGGGACAAAGACGGCTGTTATGCTGTCTGCCAAGGCTTCCGCCAACAGGTTGGGAGCCGTTTTCTTTTTCAGCTGGCACACGGTCAGGCTGGCGCATCCTTTGAAGGCGGCGTCTTCTATGTTCTTGGTCTTGTCCGAGAGGATGACCTTCCGCAGTGTCGTCTTGCCGTGGAAGAGGCTGTCGCCCGTCTGCCGGCAGAAGGCGTAGGCGGGTATGCAGTTGGGCGGGTAGACGTAGAAGCGGTCGGGATAGGTACCGCCTTTGCCGGCATACATCACGATGGAGGCATTGGCGATGTCGAGCACCTGCAAGTTCTTGAACTCATCCCTCAGGTGCTTGAAGTCGATGGCGTTGAGCTTTCCGGTCAGGGTGAGGTGGGTGATGGCGTTGGCTTCGTCTTCGGTCATCATGGACACCAGGGTGCCGGGTTTGGCAACGAAATAAGTCTTCCGGTTTTTTGTGCTACCGGGATTCTGTGCGATAACTGCGCAGGCATACAGGGCCAGCGTTGCAGTGGCGAATATTTTCTTTATTTTCATGATCGTTTTCTTTATGTGAAGGACAAAGTTACGAAAAAAAGTGGAATACGGAAGAGCTTTACTTGTCTGCCATGATATACGAACAGTATTTACTGAGCAGATTCGAAAGAGGAAGATCCCCCTTATGGTAGCGTTCTGCATCAAGTGACAATATCCTTTCGCATACTTTCTTCTTTCCTTTGAACAAGGCATTGAGATACGCTCTGCCATTCTCTTCGACTATGTTCACTTCTGTGAAGAACTGCGTAAGGTCTTCCACATCATAGACGATGGAATAGATGGGACGTCTGGCGCCAGGAATGTCCTCTATCAGTATGTTCTTGCTGACAAGGTACTGAATGTCACGTATGGCGGTGTCTTTCGAACACTTGGCCAGTGCCGCCCATGTCTTTGACGTTATCTTGGCCTCATAGCCGTCAAGGAAGAGATTGAGCATCTGCACCTGCCGGCCTGTCATGGGCACAGATGATGCCTTCTGCCAAAAGAAACTCTTGTTCAGGATCATTGTTATCGTGGCTTCAGCTTCGCCCAGTGCATCCGCTAACTTCTGCATATACCAAACTAACCATTCGGTGATGTCTCCATCGCCACGCTGTGTACGTTCCAGTATATCGTAATAGCGGTTCTTGTCTTTATTGATTTGGGAGGATATATTGTAGAAACGGAACTCGCTCTTCTCTCCACGGGCCAGGAGCATATCTGAAAGGATGCGGGCCAATCGGCCATTACCATCCTCGAAAGGATGTATGCTCACAAACCAAAAGTGCGCAATGGCAGAGCGGATGACGCTGCTCATAGGTTCTTTGCCATCAAACCAGGCAAGAAAACGCTGCATCTCTCTCGGCACACGTTCGGGAGATGGTGCAATATAATGAATCTTCTCGCGTCCGAACATTCCACTGACGATGTGTTCCTCGTTGGTTCGATATTTGCCCACTTCTATCTGGCTGCCTTCGCTGAAACCGGAAGGGAAGAAAGCCGATTGCCAGGCACACAATTTCTCTTTACTGAGAGGTTGGTCATAGCACTGCACGGCTTCAAGCATGACGCCTACTACAGAATCGACATAGTGGGAAGGAGCGGTCTGCTTCACATTTTCTATTCCCAGTCTTCTGGCAATGGAGGAACGTACCTGGTCAACGTTCAGCAGTACCCCCTCTATCTCCGAGGAATACACTACGTCATACGTCAGGTTTTCAGCCATTGCCCGCAACTTGCTGTCAAAGCCCAGCGAACTCAACCTGCCATAAAGCATTCCTTGCTTACGGCATACCTGTTCCTGAAGGAGCGACACCTGCGAAGCATCCCAACGGAAGCGGGTCCAATTGTCTTTTTCGTGAATATACATCATGCCTTTATTTGTTTAGTGCGACAAAAAACAACGCTTATCGTCGCAAATTTTGCGACAAAAATGCGCAAATAATGTCGAATGACCAATTTTTCAGGGAAAATAACGCAAAAAATCCGTCATCCCACAGTGCGTTTCTTCTGTAAAATTCGTCAATCAGAAAGTAATGATTACTTTTGTAGCTTGATTTATTGTTAAACAGAATTGACTTGATACATAACATCGTAACTGCATATAATCCCAATGAACAAGAACAAAGCAATTCTCTCCGGAAGGTCGAAAGCACTTTTCTACATACTGTTGGCAGCAAAGATCATCATCTATCTATCTTTGATGCAAGGCCTTGCCGTGATGCTGTACATGGTGGCTGCATCGCTGCTGCCCGACCTATCCGCCAGCCCGAAGCTGGGGAAGGGAGTGGGTGAACTGGTGGTTCGGGGATGTTTCCTGGCAGGAGCCGTTCTGGCTGCGCTGGTCTTGCAGAGGGCAGGAGACCATCTGCCGTTCTCCAGCTTGGGACTGTCGCCCAAGGGGAGGGGGAGAGACCTGCTGCAAGGCATGATGTATGCACTGCTGCTCTATGCAGTGGGCTTCGGAGTGCTGTGCGGGTTAGGGGAGATCGAGGTGGTCTCCGTCCGTTTCGATGCGCCGGGACTGCTGCTGTCATTCCTGGTGATGCTGCTGGTGGCGCTCTCGGAGGAGATTGCCTTCCGCGGTTTCGTGTTGGGACGTTTGCTGGCGGCGGGTGTCAACCGCTTTGCGGCACTGCTGCTTTCGGCTGCACTGTTTTCGCTGATGCACCTCTTCAATCCCGGCTTTTCCTTGATAGCCTTCCTCAATATCCTGCTGGCAGGCATGCTGTTAGGCTCCACCTACATATACACGCGCAACCTCTGTTTCCCCATCGCCCTCCACCTCTTTTGGAATTGGCTGCAAGGGCCCGTGCTGGGCTTTGGGGTGAGCGGGGGAGATTTTGGCGATACGCTGCTGACGCTGCATGTCTCCGGCAACGACCTCATCAACGGCGGTGCTTTCGGATTCGAAGCCTCCGTGGTGTGCACCGCGTTGATGCTATGTGCCGTTGCGGTCAGTCTGCGATCAGCTTCAAGGCGATACGCTTCCGGCCGGTGTCGACGCTCAGTACCCTGACGCGCACCTGCTGGTGGATGGACACCACTTCGTTCGGGTCGGTGATGAAGCGGTCGGCAAGCTGCGAGAGGTGTATCAGCCCGTTCTCCTTGATGCCTATGTCGACGAATGCCCCGAAGTTGGTGATGTTGCCCACGATGCCCGGCAGCTCCATGCCTTCGCGCAGGTCGTCGATGGTCCGCACGTTGCTGTCGAACTCGAAGAGCTTGATCGGTCCCCGCGGGTCACGCCCCGGCTTGTCCAGCTCCTGCAAGATATCCTTCAGCGTAGGCATTCCCACGGTGGAGGTGACGTACTTCTCCGGCTTTATCTTCAGCCGCAACTCCTTGTTGGCGATGAGTTCTGCCACGTTGCAGCCCAAGTCCTTTGCCATCTGTTCCACGATGCAGTAGCTTTCGGGATGCACGGCGGAGTTGTCCAGCGGGTTCTCCGCCTGCGGGATGCGCAAGAAGCCGGCACACTGTTCGAAAGCCTTGGCACCCATGCGCGGCACTTTCAGCAGTTGCTTGCGCGAGGTGAACGCGCCGTTCTCCGCACGGTAGTTGACGATGTTCTGAGCCAGCTGCGGACCCAGTCCCGAGATGTAGGTCAGCAGGTGGCTGCTTGCCGTGTTCAGGTTGACGCCTACGGAGTTCACGCAGCTTTCCACGGTCTGGTCCAGCGATTTCTTCAGTTTCGCCTGGTCCACATCGTGCTGGTATTGTCCGACGCCGATCGATTTCGGGTCTATCTTCACCAGTTCCGCCAGCGGGTCCATCAGCCGGCGGGCTATGGATACTGCTCCGCGCACGGTGACGTCGTATTCGGGAAACTCATCGCGGGCAATCTTGGATGCGGAGTAGATGGATGCACCCTGTTCGCTCACCACAAACACCTGTATGTCGGTGCGGAACGTCTGCCGTTTCAGAAACTCCTCCGTCTCCCGGCTTGCCGTGCCGTTGCCTACGGCGATGGCCTCTATCCGGTAGGCTTCCACCATCTTCTGGAGTTTCGCCACGGCCTCTGCGGTCTTGCCTACCGGAGGATGCGGATAGATGTTCTCGTTGTGTAGCAGGTTACCTTGCGCGTCGAGGCATACCACCTTGCAACCGGTGCGGAATCCGGGGTCTATCCCCATCACCCGTTTCTGTCCCAGCGGGGAGGCAAGCAACAGTTGGCGCAGGTTCTGCACGAATACCCGTATGGCCTCTTCGTCCGCCGCCGCCTTGCTCTGTGCGGCAAATTCGTTTTCGATGGAGGGTTTCAGCAGACGCTTGTAGGCATCCTGCACGGCTTCCGCCACCTGCTTCCCGCAGTCGTTGTTGCCCCTGACGAACCGTCGTTCCAGTCGTTCCGTGCATTCGTCGTCGTCGGGGGTGATGCTCACTTTCAGCAGGCCTTCGGCTTCGGCGCGGCGTATGGCAAGCAGCTGGTGGGAGGTGCACTTTTTCAGCGGTTTGCTGAAGTCGAAGTAGTCGCGATATTTGTCGGCTTCCGCTTCTTTGCCCTTCACCACCTTGGCCACGACCATTGCCTGCCGTGCGAAGGCGAAGCGTACGGTGTTGCGTGCCTGCTCGTTTTCGTTCACCTGTTCGGCGATGATGTCTCGTGCACCTTTCAGTGCCTCTTCCGCGTTCTTCACGTCGCCTTTCACGTAGGCTTCGGCGCGTCGGGCGGGGTGGGGTTCGCGTTGCAGAAGCAGCAGGGTGGCGAGGGGTTCCAGTCCTTTCTGGCGTGCCACTTCGGCGCGTGTGCGCCTCTTGGGCTTATAGGGCAGGTAGATGTCTTCGAGCAGGGTGGGATCCCAGGTCTCGTCGATGCGCTTTTGCAGTTCGGGGGTCATCTTTCCCTGTTCGCTGATGGTGGCGATGATGGTTTCCTTCCGCTTGGCGGTTTCGTTCAGCTTCTCGTATTGGGTTTTGATGTTTTCGATCTGCACCTCATCCAGTCCGCCGGTAGCTTCCTTGCGGTAGCGGCTGATGAAGGGGATGGTGGCTCCGTCCTCCAGCAGGGCGAGCGTGTGGGCTACCTGCTTCTCGGAGATGCCGAGGGTGGCGGAGATCATGGGTTGAAATGATGTTATCATACGCTGGTAACGATATATAATATTGAAAATAAGTGTGTTGTATCTATATAGCAGTCTTCTTCTGCCCTAATTTAAATAAAATCTTTTCAAAATGAGGCTTATATACTTCCGGGGTATCGTCACTTTTATACATGGCATAGATTAAATCCTCATATTCTTTGTCATTCAATTTGCATACAATGACGGGAGATTCAAAATTCGATAAAAGTTCTGCCTGATTTCCTTCCTTAAAGCAATAGTCGAAGCGTATGACAGATTGAAGCGGAAAGTGAAAATCCTTATCCTCAGGTGTTTTCCCCACACATACATCGGTCAAGAACACATAAGAAATGATTTCGTTTTTCTTGTTTTTTATGACTCCGTGTCTTATCTCTTCCAAGGGTATTCCGGCACGATCCTGCGATGTGGTGAAACAGGCAATTATATTCAATTCTTCACTTCGATACAAAGAAATCAAATATTTATATTTGGGGGGATTGGTGCTTTTGCAAAAACCTCGAATTACATTTTGCGGTGATAACATCTTTATTCGATTAACACATGACAGCAATCTCGTAAGCGTCGTTGTAAACGCTTGTTTTTTCATTATCTCCTTGTATTAAATCCATCAAGTTCAATTCTATTTCAGAACATCCGTTAGACGATTTGAAGTTGGGATTATATTTTTTCTTCGCTTTATCCCATAGCCCGTCTGGCTTGTGAGTTATTTCCGATAGTTCATCGGCGGACAAGCTTCCATATTTCCGGATAATAGAATCTATCAGTCTCAGTTCTTTTTTACTGAACTGGAGTGCGCTCTCTTTTTCGTTTACAACCGGAGTGACAATTACCTTTTCTTCTCTGTCCCTATGTACATTGACATATTTAGAGAAGTCACCTCCATTTTGCTTTATATTGTAAATACATGGAGCGACAGGACCTTTTTCCCATACATAGTATGTCAGCCACGTTACAGACAGCCCCCGTGAGACGACTGATTCTTCATCTATCAGATAGACTAATTTGATTAGTTTTCTAAGATTGATATCTTTGACCTTAGATGAAAGATAAGCTAATAAGTTTCCTATTTTAGACTGATTCATGCTCCTGTTTTTTTTAAGTAAGTACTATATAATGACACTGATATATGTAAGTTTGTCAGTTGGGTTATATAGCATTGACTATTTATTTTGCAAAGATAATGTTTTTGTTTTGTTTTTTATGTGATTAGAGCCTGTTTAAATTTTGTTCAGCCTCTTTTTAAGAGTTCTCTTTGAGGATGTTTTCCTGTTTTTATGAGGAGCATAGCGGGTGATGTGACGAATAAGAAGAGGAAAACAGACCGGCAAGAAACTCAAAAGAAGTGGGATAAAAAACTTTTTGAAGAAGATTTAAACAGGCTCTTATGTGTTTCCAAAGGGCACGGGCACTTCTCCGGAGGTGCCCGTGCGTCTGTTGCGCCTGCTATTTGCATGATCCTAATCCTAAAGCGCCCGCAATGGCGGTGGCGGCAGTGATGATTACTTTGAGGATGATTCCCCAGACGGTTTTAGATTTCTCTGATTTACTCATGGGATATTGATTTTTAGGGTTAAGAGATTAGAGCCTGTTTTAGATTAGCCGAACGGATTCTCATCTACTCCTCCGCCTTCACCTTCGTTTCCGCTTCCACCTTCGTTTCCACTTCCACCTTCATTTCCGCTTCCGCCGTTTCCGCTTCCGCCGTTTCCGCCTTCGTCGGAACCGCCAGTCGTGCCGCTGTCGGACGAACGGGTCTCCGGGGAGTAGATAGACGCTTCCTTCAGCTGTCCTTCCAGATTGATCTGGGCGTTGCTCAGCTCACCCGTGGCACGCGAACGGAGCTTCAGCCCCTTCACGTTGTTCGCCAGCGAGAACAGGTCGGAAGACTGGGCGCCGCCTTTGCTGACGATTCCCACGGAGAAGATGGCAAGGTCGTCCAACTTCACGTTCTTGCCGTCCAGGATCAGCTCCTTGATACAGGCAATCATGTCGGACAGGACGCCTTTGATGACGCCACTCGAAAAAGGAGTGTTGTGGTTGGCCATGTGCTTGGCAAGTTTGTCGGTGTCATAAGTCTCTTCGATCACGGGGCGTGCATACCAGAGGCCTTTCAGCGGGCTTTTCTCGCCCATCACTTGATACTTTTTGTAACGAATCATAATACGTAATTTTTTTCTTTTTTGGGTTAATAACTGTTTTTAAACGATTCACTCTCTGTGTTAAGCTTAACGATGCAAAGATAGTGCAGCGTCGTGTGAGGCTGTCGGTTACCGACGGTTACGGCCGTTTCCGGACGTTTATTGCCGGTAGCGGGAGATTATTGCCGTTTCCGGACGATTATCGACGGTAGCAGGAGCTTATCGACGGTAACGGTCGCTGACTGTCGGTTAGTGTCGGTAATGGTCGGTTTTATCCCGTTTCATCCTCTATTTTATGCCTTTCGCACTTGGTAATATCGTGATTTTTAGCTACATTTGTTGAAATATAAAATGTGTATATCTGTTATGGAACCTTTTGAAATACGTACTTATGGGCGTACCGAACTTGCCCAGCTTTACAATCCCGGCCTGTGCCCCGATTCTGCCTACCGCAAACTGAAACAGTGGATCGACCTCTATCCCGGCCTGCGTGAAAACCTCGCTGCCTCAGGACTCTCTCCCCGTTCACGCACCTATACACCCGCCCAAGTAACCCTAATCGTCCGCGCATTGGGAGAACCTTGAAAAATGGAAAGTGGAAAATGGAAAGTGGAAAATGGAAAATTTTTCCTACTTTTTTTCTTCTTCTTATTTTTTCTCTTCTCCCTTCATTTTCCATTTTCCCCTTTCCATTTTCCATTTTCCATTTCATTGACCCTCATTGTCCCCTTTCACTTTTTCACCCCTAAACCTCAGGTTTAGCACCGTAGAGTTGAGGTTTACGCTGCTAATGGGGACAATGGGGACAGTGACCCCCGGCTCCCTCACACACACACACACGCGTAAGTGCGCACATACACGTACGCACATACACGTACACACGTACGCACGAGAGAGTATCATCCTCAGAATCTACTTTTCCTTGGGTTTGGGCTTGTGATAAACCCCTCTTTTCTCGGTACTTTCCACCAGTCCGTTTCTTTTCATCCGTTTCAGCCAGGTCTGGGCGGTTTTGGGCTTTATTCCCATCTCTTTCGCCTGCTGCATCCACTCGGCTCTGGTGAACTGCTCGTTCATGCATATCATCAAGGCGTCGCGGTCGACATTTCCCCTGTGGCTCACTTCGGTGGAGGGCAGAAGGGAGAGGGCATGCGTGGCGTGACGGTAGAGCGTGTTGGCCGTAGACAGCACGGTGGAGAAGTCTTCGGGAGTGATCCGGATCTCCCATCGGCTGATGATGTTGTCCTTCAGGTTGTCGGTAGCAATGTCCGGGTCGGGCATGAGTAGGGGCGAACGGGTCATGTCTTCACTTTCGAGTATGCGCAACATGGCCACCACCTCCATGATGCGGCACAGGTTGACGGCAAGACGCGCTATGCTGCCCGACATCTCGCTACCGTTGATCAGGTCCGAATGCTCGAAAAGCTGCGAGAAGAGCCGGTTGAACTCCTCCTTCTGTTCGTCCGAGAACTTCAGCGTGTAGATGCCGCCCATTTGCAGGGTTTTCAGCTGCTCGCGCCACTCCATACCCATCCGGGTGAATACCTCTTCGAGGTTTGCGTCTTGGGGGTAGAACTGGTTCTTCCATTTCCGTATGGGCGGCATGTAGTAGAAAATCTGTCGGGAGAAAAGACCGTTTTCCGCACTGGGTATCAGCGGCTTCAGCTGCGAGGGAGTGCCCGATAGGAGGACGGAGAGGTATGACTTCTTCGTTTCGCGGTATTCGCGGTCCGTGCGCCGGTTGTAGGTGATGCGGTCGTGGTCGAAAGCCTTGCGCATGGCGTCGCTCCAGTGCCCGTAGTCCGATCCGATGGCGGAGGATACGGTGTCCGCTTCGCTTTCGCATATCAGCCCGACGCCGTCGGAGTCTATCAGGTTTTGCAGGATGCCCGTTCCGGTGTTGTTGCCGGAGATGAGGAACATCTTTTTGACGGGCATTACGGGTGCGTCCACGTCGGCTCGTCCTTTGCCCAGTGCGTCGTACTTGGCCTTTTCGCGCAGGTAGCAGGTCATTGCCTCGTCCGACTTCCGGAGTATCTCGTCGTGGTAAGGCTCTACCAACAGCCTCACCAGCGAGAGTACGCCTTTTCCGGACGCGGGCGTTGCCAGGGTTATCATCTGCATGCATGGTGATATGACTTTTCCTCCGTATATGCACCTGACGTGCCACGCCATGGTGGAGCCAAGTGTGACGATGCTGCCTAAGAGCATGACGTCGCGTTGGGCGTCGGAGGAGGCATGGCTGATGATTTGTTCCAGCAGTCGGGGCCATCGGCGGGTCTTGTCGAGGGTGGGGAGGGAGGTCAGCGGGTCACTGCCCGGGGTGAACTCTTCTTTGTAGGAAAGGCTGTCTTCCTCCTCTTCTTCTTCTGTGTATTTTTCTTGTGTACACCTATTATACGCGTGCGCGCGATCGTGTGTGTGTGAGGGAGCCGGGGGTCACTGTCCCCATTGTCTCCATTTGCTCTGTTTTCACGCCGCACAGTTGGGCGAGGTGGAACGCGGTACCCAGGTGTACGCCGTTCCTGCCGCTATTCAGCGCATTTTTGAAGAGTTTTTCGGCGTTTTGCCGGTTGAATTTTGGCGATAAACTACATAGGGACAGAAAGTCCTCTTGTCCCTCTTTTCCGCAATCGTTGGCGATGGCGAATGCCAGTTGCACATACTCTTGATAAGTGGGGGCGATGTCCGCTCCCGCATTCCTGACCGCTTCGGTCAGGCGATGCAGTGAAAATAATGAATCCATGGTTTGATTTCTTTGTTTTTTATAGTGTTTTTATCTTTCCATTTTCCCCTTTCCATTTTCCATTTCTCTCATTTTCCATTTTCCCCTTTTCATTTTCCATTTCTCTCATTTTCCATTCTTATCCTCGCTTTCGGGTCGTGGCACAAGAAGCAGGAGCGTACGAGGTCTTTGCCCGAGGTGTCCACGCCGGTTCCGTTCTTGGTGCCCTCTTCGGTGTCGTACATGCAGTGGACGTAGTGCATGGCCCATCTGATTCCTTCCGTGGCGTCTACTCCTTGCGGGTAGGGCACGAATGCCTTCACGCCCCGTCCGGTGGGGCTGACAAATACCAGTTCGGGCTTCAGGTAGGGGTCGTCGAACAGCAGTTGTTTCAGTTCTTCGGCTTCTTGTGTGGAGGATAGGTGGTCGATGTCCACCACTCCCAGACCGGACAGCTGGCTGATGCAGTCGCTCTTCCGGCGGGTGAAGACGCCGCACGGGGTGACGTAGGGCAGGGTCTGTTGCTTCAGCATCCGGCACGCCTCAAGGTCTCCCCGTTCTGCGGCATTCCGTATTTCGAGGGTGAGTGCGGCAAGCCTTGGGTTGTTGGTGATGAGTTCGTATACTTCTTTCAGGTCTACCGTGCGCAGCGGTTCCAGGGTGGCGTACTTCATAGTCCTTCCGGTGGCCTTGTCCTTGATGGGGGAGATGGGCGGCATGAACAGCGACATTTTGAATCTCTTTTCCATTCTCTTTTTCTTTTTTTAGGGTTAATTGAATAATGTTTGATTATGAGTGAGTTGTCGGGGAGTTACCCCGTCTCTCTCTCTCGCTCGCTTGCTTCTGCAAAGGCCTCGCTTTTCCTGTTTGTGCAAAAAAAAAGAAGAAGACACTACTTTGTTTTGATAAAGCAGCATCTTCTTCTCAGGACATGAGGCTCGATCTTTGTTAAAGCACGAGCAAAGTTAGTCCTTTTCGCAATACCCTGTATAACACTATTTTTTTTGTCTGTTTAAAACTAAAATTTCTTTCTCCCTTTGGGTTTTTCCTCCAAGATTTCTTTAAGCAATTCGCCCAGTTCAATCCTTATCGTATTGATAGCCAGGTCTTCACCGCTCTTCTTGACGTAGCCTTTCCCATATTGTAGGAACCTGGCCAAAGCCATCAGTCCGTTGCCCCATTTGACATCCAGACAGTTGTTCACATACAACTCCAGGTAGGCTTTTCCTATCACTCTTCTTTGGTTGGTGATTCTGGTAATCTCGGCACTCCTCTTGGGACCTCTCTTCTTTTTAACTACTTGTACGTTAGTACTTTCGGTAGATTTATCTACCTTTTTCTTGCCTTTTTTTATGACTCTATTCTTTTGATTTATAGTCATCTTTTTAATGATTATGACAAAAAGAATAGTGTTGAAAAAAAATTGCCTCTTTTGTCTCTTTTTTGAAAGAGGCCATATTTTAGAAACTGTTTTAATTTTCTTTTTTAAAGATCTCCTTAGTTTTAAAGGTTTCCTTAGTTTTAAAGGTATCCTTTTTTTTAAAAAGGTTTCCTCAACTCTAAAGGTTTCCTTAGTTTTAAAGATTCCTCGGCTTTAAAGGTTTCCTCAGTTTTAAGAGCTTGTTTAAATTTTATTCAAAAAGTTATTTATTCAGCTTCTTTTGGGCTTCTTTAGAGTTTCTTTTCGGTCTGTTTTTCTGTTTTTATTCGTCACATAGCCCGCTATGCTCCTCATAAAAACAGAAAAACATCCTCAAAAAGAACTCTCAAAAGAAGGCTGAACAAAATTTAAACAGGCTCTAAAGTTTTCCTCAGCTTTAAAGTTTTCCTCAGCACTTTCTGAGTTTATTTTCGGTCTTTTTATCTTTTTCCCTTCGTTGCATAGCCGCTATGCTCCTCTTGAAAACAGGTAAAAATCCGCAAAATAACTCTCGGAAGGAAGCTGAAAGAAAATCAAAACAGTTTCTTGAATGGGGGTTATTGCGAGCTGCAAATATATGTGTAAAAAAAGGAGCATGCAAGAAAATGTGAAAATGTTATTCAATAAAAAAAATATGTAATTGACGTAATGGTTTGACGGAAAATTAGTTGTATGCATGTTCATTGGCTTGGATCAAGAAGCCGCAAAGAAATATTTTTATTAAATATTTGTTTGTTCCAAAAATACCTTTTAAATTTGCGGCGATTAAGCGGGTGAGTAAAAGATGATTTCTTTCTTCTGTTTCCGTCCGTTTACGGCTTTCCTCTCCGAAAGTCCACATAATGTTTCACGACTTCTTTTTCCGCGATGGTAGAGAAGTGTTGAGATAAGATGAATGCAGCGTAATTTATTGAGAATAATCGCATTACATAAATTGATCGGTGGCCGTTTCGTTGCTCCGGTGTCCCTAAAGAATATCCTGTTGTGAAGTGTGGAATTGAGAGTCCGCTACTCTCCGGAACAATGATGGTTGAAGATCGTAACGTGCTCCATTGGTTTGCCGTCCGTGTCACCTACAGTCGCGAGTTGGCATTGAAGTCCATACTCGACGCAGAGCACATCGAAAGTTTTATCCCGATGCGTTACATCATGGGGGTGAAGGAGGGTAAGCGTGTCCGTAAGTTGGTGCCTGCCATCCACAACCTCGTCTTTGTCCATTCCACGCGCAAGCGCATCGATGCTCTGAAGGAGGAGCTTGAGTGTCGTCTGCCCATCCGTTTCATCATGAACCGTGAGTTTTGTCGTCCGGTCGTCATTCCCGATGTGCAGATGCGCAGTTTCATCCTCGTGGCAGGTAGTCATGAGGAGGCCATCCTCTATCTCGAACCGACGGAGTTGAACTTGGTGAAAGGCCAGAAGGTCCGCATCACCGACGGTGTGTTCAAAGGGGTGATCGGCGAGTTTGTCCGCATCCGTCACGACCGCCGCGTGGTGGTGAATATCGAAGGTGTCATGGCTGTGGCGACGACGTTCATTCCGCCGCAGCTGGTGGAGAAGGTGGGGGAGTGAGTTTTCTGCTTTTTGAAACACTATTGCTATTCTTAGTTCGATCTTATTCAAATTTCGGAGTTAACAGCAAGGTTTAAGTAGCTTGCGAAGAATCAGTCCATATGAATATATAACGGGATTCTTCTACAAATATAAAAAATTGGATTGGTCGGATAAAATCAGCATTTTACCATATTACTATAATAAAAACAATTCTACCCATATTTACTACTTCATTAAATAGTCTAACTTTAGGCACTTCAGAAAGTTATGTCGTTTTTGAAGACATTTATATTTCGGTGTAGTATATTGGGGATATCTATGTTATGACTGTTACTGCTCGAAATAGTGGAAATATTGTAAAGAATACCTTTATGCTTTATATACGTATGTTACTAATTATGGCAGTAACATTGTATACTTCACGGATAGTGCTTGAAAAGTTAGGTATAGAAGACTTTGGTATTTATAATCTTGTAGCAGGCGTTGTTGTGTTATTTTCATTTATCAATAATGCTATGGCTACCGCAACGCAACGTTTTTTGAATTTTGAATTAGGAAAAGGAAATATTGATGAAGTGAAACGCGTATTTAGCATGAGTATGACTGCACATATCAGTATTGCCTTGTTAGTTCTATTTTTAGCTGAAACGGTTGGATTATGTTTTTTCTATGAGAAAATGAATATTCCAGATGATAGAATGAATGCTTCTCTTTGGTGCTACCATTTTTCTATTCTTATTGCATGTGTTCAAATCATTCGTGTACCCTATAACTCTTGTATAATTGCATATGAAAAAATGGCTTTTTATGCTTATATAAGTATATTAGAAGTACTGTTAAATTTGTTGATAGCTTTTCTTTTGACCGTATCGAATAGTGATAGATTGATTTTGTATTCTATTTTAATGTTTTTAGTAACATTGTTTATTTGTTGTGGATATAAATTTATTTGTAATCGATATTTTGTTATTAGTAAATATACTTTCTTCTGGGACTATGGCTTATATAAAAAAATGATAAGTTTTTCTGGATGGAGTCTTTTAGGAAGTGCTGCAAATGTAGGTGTACAACAAGGATTGAATATTCTATTAAATATATTTTATGGGGTGACTTTAAATGCTGCTATGGGGATCGCTAATCAGGTTAGCCGTGCCGTTTATAATTTTGTCTCTAATTTCCAAATAGCATTTAATCCACAAATTGTAAAATCATATGCTTCTGGAGATTATGCCTATTTTGAACAGTTGGTTTTCAAAGCTTCTAAATTTTCCTATTTTTTATTATTTCTAGTCTCGCTTCCTGTACTACTTAAAAGTGATTTTCTATTGTCTGTTTGGCTAAAAGAAGTACCAGAATATGCTGTGTCTTTTTCTCAGTTAATAATATGCTTTTTGTTAATAGATGCATTGTCTGCACCTCTTTGGACTTCTGCTCAGGCTATAGGTCAAATTCGTAATTATCAATTGTTGATGAGTTGTATCATATTAATGAATTTGCCTTTAAGTTATATTGCGTTGAAATTTGCAGCAAAGCCGGAAACGATATTGATGATTCGTGTAATAATAAATTTTGTTGCATGGATTATTAGATTCTTCTATTTACATAATAAGATAGCTTTCCCCATTGGAAAATATTTGAAAGATGTTTTTGGAATTGTATTGATAATAACAATTTTGTCTATTCCTTTTCCATTGTGGATTAGTCGAATATACACATCTTGGACAGGGTTAATCATAACTTCTTTATGCTCGATTTTTACAACGGTCTTAGTAATTTATTTGATAGGACTAAAAAAAAGTGAAAGAATATATATAGCTAATTTTGTTCAATCTAAACTAAAGTAATTTTTGCTATGCGAGAAAAACTCTTTTTTATGCTAAGATATGGGCATCGTTTTCTTATGGTGTTACAGAATACATTATATTATTATTTGCATTATAATAAAATATTAGTAATAAATGCCTGGATAAAATTATATAAAAATAGGGTGGTTAATGGAAATTGGGGAGATGCTTTGAACTATTTTTTTTTACGAGAAATTGCAAAGAAACCAATTGTTAATTATTCGGATTTGTTACATCGGTATTTTCATATGAAAATAGCAAATGTAATGTGTATAGGTTCTATAGTTGATTGGTCGAGGATTACTAAAGAAAGTGTAATTTGGGGAAGTGGGGCTATGTATGGTAATATCCCCTTGAGTGAAAAACCGATGAAGGTATGTGCTGTAAGAGGACCATTGACACGTGAGTATTTATTATCTCAAGGGGTAGATTGTCCTGAAATATATGGTGATCCTGCTTTATTACTTCCACGTATATATCATCCTGTTGCATCATTGAAGAAACATAAGATCGGTATTATTCCTCATCATTCTGATCTTTCTAATGAGTATATAGCAGAGTTTGTAAAGCGTGAAAAAGAAAAAGTAAAGTTAATAGATTTACGTCACTATTCTGATTGGCATGAAGTTATAGATGCCATTGTTGGGTGTGATTTTATAATATCAAGTTCTTTACATGGCTTAATAGTTTCGGATGCATATAATATACCTAATGTTTGGGTTGAGTTCTCAGATAATGTTGAAGGTAATGGCTTCAAATTTAGGGATTATTTTGCATCTGTGGAGAGAAAGATGTGTGAGCCTCTGCGGATTGAAACTCGTATGAATATGGATGATTTGTTGGCTTATAAAGTCCATTGGAAATCGATTAAATTTAATGCAGAAAAACTGATAGCCGCATGTCCTTTTAAAATAAATATGTAATTACTGTTTGATTAAAAATTAAATTATGATTCCTAAAGTAATTCATTATTGTTGGTTTGGTCGGAATCCTCTTCCTCCATTGGCTGTAAAGTGTATCAAATCTTGGAAGACTTATTTACCAGATTATGAAATAAGAGAATGGAATGAAGATAATTTTGATGTGAATATTATTCCATATACAAAAGAAGCGTATCAGGCAAAAAAATATGCTTTTGTTAGTGACTATGCTCGTTTTTGGATACTTTATAATTATGGTGGTCTGTATTTTGATACAGATGTGGAAGTTATAAAACCGTTGGATGATATTATTGCAAAAGGGGCCTTTATGGGATGCCAACTTGATAAATGGGCTGATAACGAGTTCCCGTCTGTGAATCCAGGACTTGGGCTTGGTGCTGCAGCAGGTAATAGCTTTTATAAAGAAATGCTTGATTTCTATGAACAAATTCATTTTCAAGATGCTGATGGTAATTTGAATTTGAAGACTGTGGTACATTATACTACAGAACAACTTTGTAAACATGGATTGGGAAAGCAAGAGAATGAAGTACAACAAGTAGCTGGCATTGGAATTTATGCGCGAGAATACTTTTGTCCATTGGATGTTTTTCTTCAGATGAATATGACGGATAATTCCCGTACTATTCATCACTTCAGTTCCAGTTGGTTGCCGTGGCATAAACAATTCATAAAAAAAATAAAAAGAGGATTAGGGTATTCTTTTTCAACAAAAATACGTCGTCTTTTTGTTAAGTGTGGTCTTTTAAAGAAATGATTTGGCTAAAGTATATATTGTGACAATATGATTCAAACTAAAAAAGAATTGAAAGAATATTTGAAAGCTGATTTTGATATTCAGGGGATGAAGTATCCTTTATTATCAAGATTAACTTTTGGAGAAAATTATGCAATGTTTTCTTATATAAAAAATTTGCGATATTTAGAGTATTATACAAATAAAAAACAGAATCCTTGGGATAAATTATTCTATTATTACTATTTGGTGAAACATCGTAGAAAGAGTTTGAAATATCAAATAAATATATCACCTAACACTATAGGTAAAGGCTTATTTCTTGTTCATCCAGGGTTTAGAAGAATAGGGGCATATATGAAAATAGGTGATTATTGTACAATTCTTCCTATGGTGCTTATTGGTAAGAAAAGTTCTACGGCTAATACATCTTGTTGCACTATTGGAAATCATTGTTATATAGGGACTGGTGCTATAATCATGGAACCTGTAACTATAGGAAATAATGTAATTATAGCAGCAGGGGCCGTTGTAACAAAAGATATTCCTGATAATGCCGTAGTTGCAGGAAATCCAGCAAAAGTAATCAAAATATTAAATAATGTTGTAGGGGGTAAATAGACATTATCTTCTCTTATATCGTTACTGCATAGTGACTTTATAAATGAAGATATGAATATAGTTCTTTTTACTTCAGTCTTTTTTGATAATATAGGTAATGGTTTTTCGATTTAGGAGCTGAGGTTTGTATAAAGGTAGCATTACCTTTAGGCGGTAATTTTATAAAGATTAGTCAATGCGTTAATTTTGCTGCGTCTATGTCTAAGGGTATGGCTTACGAGAATCTACAGTTTTACGCTGGGTTTGGAAGAATGGTGTTCAGCATTTTGCTAGCAAAATACATGATAGATCATATAAAATGATTCAAACGAAAGATGTGTTTTCCGTTGCTCAAATGGTAAAATTGGATTATTTAATAATACCAGGTTGTGCACTTACTGTACCATTTTTCACTATATATGGAAATTTGTTAGAGAAAAAAGTGCTTGAAGGAACAAAAATTATTTTTTAGGAGCAAGTGGAAGTTATTATACTGACTATGAAATTCGATTTGTTTCTGCTTCTTTAGCAAAAATAAGGCCACATGCAATTTTGACTCGTGATAGTGTTGCCTTTAAGAATTATGCTCGGTTTAGTGATAATTCATATAATGGAATAGATAGTACTTTTTTTGTTAATCGATTGGAACTTCCTAAAATTGCAACTACGATTTCACCATTCGTAGTTCTTAATTTTGATCAACCTAAAAATAAAGTGATAGAACGAACGCTTAATAAACAATTCGAAAATGTTGTTTTTACTAATCATAAACCTTATCCATATTCAAATATAGGAAAATGAAAGGAATAATGGTCTCTGATTATCCTTTAGATTATTTGTGCCTGTATTCAAATGCGGAAATTATATATTCTGATAGAGTTCATGCTTGTATAACAACATTAGCTTTGGGTAATAAAGTTTGTTTATATTCAGATAGTCCTCGAATTGCTTTGTTCGAAAATGTAGGAATTAAAGATATGAATGAAAAGTTAGTCTCTTTACATGGGTTGAATGAGTTGCAGGATAAGCAAATATCATATTTAGCATCAGTATTGGTTTGAAGATGAAAGTATTAATAGTAAATACGGTGCCAACTGAAAAAAATGGCATTACCAATGTAATTTATAACTATTATCGTGCTATTAATAAACAAGATCTATATATAGATTTAGTTACTATTAATACTCCGGAAATTGGATATAAAAATGAATTCCTTCAAAATGGGGGGCATATTTATACCTTAGAGCGAGATTTACGATGTCCTTTATGTTATATAAAGAAGTTAACAGAATTGGCACGTGGATATGATATACTTCATGCTCATGGTAATAGTGCTACTATGGTACTTGAAATGTATGCGGCAAGAAAAGCAGGTGTTCCTGTTAGAATAGCACATAGTCACAATTCTAGTTGTAAATATCGTATTGTTGATAAATTGTGTAGAATACCCTTTTATATATTTTGTAATGCGCGTTTAGCATGCAGTTCTGAAGCTGGTTGTTGGCTGTTTCGAAAGAAGTCTTTTGTTATACTAAATAATGGTATTAATGCAAATGAGTTTCGTTTTGAAGAGACTAAACGTTTGATTGTTAGAAAGAAAATCGGATGGGAAGAGTGCAAGATTATTGGGCATGTCGGAAATTTTTTGAAAGCTAAAAATCACGTGTTTATAATAGACATCTTTCAACAACTCTTTCTTAAGGATTCCACTTTTCGCTTATTGTTGTTAGGTAAAGGAGAAGAAATGGATGAGATTAAAGAAAAGGTCGTTAAAATGAAGTTGGCAGATAAGGTTTGTTTCGTTGGGGCAACGGATTTCGTAACTGATTATTTGTGCGCAATGGATATTGTGGTAATGCCTTCTTTGCACGAAGGACTTCCTTTGACTTTAATAGAAGAACAGGCTAACGGTCTTCCTTGTATAGTATCAGATGTAATTACACGTGAGGCAGATAAGACAGGTTTGTTGGATTTTTATTCTTTGCAGGCTCCAGCATTATCTTGGGCAAATCGAATCTGTAAACTGTTATTGTTAAAGGAGGAAAGAAATAGTCGCTCTTTACGAGCTATAGAATCTATTCAGAAATCCGGATTTGATATTTGTGACCAAGCTAATAAATTGAAACAATTTTATCAATCACAATTAAATTGAAGTCTTACTATTTTTTTATAAAAAATGTCCCCTATTTATTTTGACAATTTTACCTTAATTCTATATATAGTGATAGCTATAATGGGTGGAGGATGTATAGAATTGGCGAATAGCAATAAAAGGATAGTTGAAGGTGGCTTTTCTAAACAGGAATTTCTGTTCTATGGATTATTTGTATTCATTTTTACATTTTTGGCTGTTGTACGTCAAGTTTCGTTTAATATAGGTGGAACTGATGCACAACGATATATTGAAATTTTTGAAAATGTTTTAAAATATCCCGGACGATTTGAAGATCAAGAACAATTATTTCTTTATTTGAATATTGCTGTAAGATTTATAACGGATGAATATCATGTTTATTTTTTATTGGTTTATAGCTTTATAACAATTGCATATACTTGTTTTATAAAGACATTTTGTCCTCCCAAAATATCTTATATTCCATTTCTGTTGCTTTTATGGCCGTATTTGAAAAGTTTTAATACACTGCGTTCTAGTTTGGCTATTGCTTTTTTTCTTATTGGGCTTGTTATGCTGAAAAAAAAGCGAATATATATAAGTATGGCATTGATTATGGCGACTTTCTTTATTCATCGTATGTCTTTATTGTATATTCCTATTCTTCCTTTTTATGGGTTGTTTCATAAGCGTCTTTCCCGAATGAATGGTACATGGATATGTGTTTTTTTGACTGCATATATGTTTTTGGGGTATTGGAGTGCTATTTGGGTACAAGAGTTTATGTTTACAGCACAATTGCTTTTTTCAAGTAGTGATGAATGGTATTTGATGCAATCGTTGGATAGTAGTCTTCTTTCGCGCTGGCCAATGATGTTTCCCTATTTATTATTATTATTAGTGCTTCTCTTTTTTTATAATAAATTGCCCAAAACGGAAGTTTTGAATTATCTTAAAACATTCGTAGTTTTTGATATTTTGATGATGATTCCAAGTCTTATTTTTAATATGTGGAGAGCTAATGAATATCTTTATTTGGCACGATTAATAATGTGGGGAATTTTAATAAACCTTTTCTTACAAAAATTTCATTCTAAATCGAGGCCGTTTTTGCAATTTGGAATATTTATAGGATTCTTATCATGGCTGGTTTTTCGCATTTTTCAAGAGTATGAAGAATTGTCCATTATGCCTTATATCTTTGATTTATTTTAATGGTTATGTAATATGTAAGACTATAGAGTATCAGCTGAAATCCAATTAATTAATAATATCCAGTCTGAGGAATACTTATTCCCTTTCAAATGGGGATGCCATGAATTGAGCATTAATGTATTTTGCTGATATAGTTTGAAAAGAGATAAATTTATGATAGAAAAAATATTTCAAACTTTTTACGACAAACTTCCAAACTCCTTGGAAGATATTATGCCCATTTATGACGGTTGTAAGTTAGTTACTTGTTTGAATGCTTATTATATGGTGAAACTCAAATCAGAAGATTATCATTGGTATGATGAGTTTGACTATATTGCTTCTGATGGTATGGGACCTATTAAGTTGAATAAATTGTGTGGGCACTCTAAATCTGTACGATTGTCTTTTGATCTGTCGGCAATGGCTGGTCCAGTTTTCCAGAACATGATGGCTCATGGAGAATCACTCTATGTATTAGGTGCAAAACCCGGAGAAGTTGATAGATCTGTTGAGACTATAAAGAAGAATTTTGAGGGCATCAAAATTGTAGGATTTCATCATGGATACATTAAAGATTGTAAACAGAAAGTGGTTAAAGAGATTGTTTCTTCTGGTGCGAAAGTGTGTATCATAGGGATGGGTGCCCCTATGCAGGATGAAATGGCAGTATTGTTAAAGCGTGCTGGATTTGCGGGGTCGATATATACTTGTGGTGGTTTTATTCATCAGACACAAGATAATATGGTGTCGTTTCCTAAATGGACAAATAAACTTGGATTGCGCTGGTTATATCGTATTTTCACACAACGCGGAATGTTAAGGAGATTAGTTGAAACTTATCCGAAGTTTATGGTTACTTATATTTGGTTCTTGTTATTTCAAATTATAAAAAAATAGTAGGACTCAATTTGG
>NZ_CAJUHF010000018.1 GCF_910585845.1 uncultured Bacteroides sp.
TGGCAACACTATACTCTTGACATCTTCTTCGCCCACCGGAAAAATCCGCTGACCCTTCATCACCCAAAATGTCCAACCTGCCGAAAAAAAATATCCCTATCCTTGTCTGTGCACTTCCCGCTACCTATAATTCAAGCATAGGCTTAATATGCAAAGTATATATCTATTAACAGAATACATGCTGAGTAAACACAAAAAAAACCGCCCCCTTAATAAGGGAACGGCTCTTATATCGGAAAGTATCGTTAACTTATTCTGCTTTAGCTTCCTCAGCTGCGGGCACTTCTGCCACCGGAGTTGCAGGCTCTGCAGCAGCCTTCTTAGAACGACGAGTACGTGTAGCTTTCTTAGCCACTTTTTCCTTCGCCATGTTCTCATTGTAGTCAACGAGTTCAATAAAACACATTTCTGCATTATCTCCCAAACGATGACCAGTCTTAATGATACGCGTATAACCACCCGGACGATCAGCAATCTTCACTGAAATCTCCTTGAACAATTCTGTTACAGCATACTTATCCTGCAAGTTGCTAAATACAACACGACGAGAATTTGTCGTGTCATCCTTTGACTTCGTAATCAAAGGCTCTACAAACTTCTTCAGAGCTTTAGCCTTTGCAACAGTCGTAGTGATTCTTTTGTGCTTGATCAAAGAACATGCCATGTTAGCCAACATCGCATTTCTATGAGAAGCAGTACGACCTAAATGGTTGAATTTTTTATTATGTCTCATTTTTTATTCTTTATCTAATTTATATTTAGAAATATCGGTTCCAAACGAAAGATTCAGACTATCCAGCAAATCATCAAGCTCGGTCAGCGATTTCTTTCCAAAGTTTCTGAATTTCAGCAGATCCGTCTTGTTGAATTGTACCAAATCACCTAATGTTTCTACATCAGCAGCCTTCAAACAATTGAGAGCACGAACTGACAAATCCATGTCAACGAGTTTAGTCTTCAACAATTGACGCATGTGCAGTACTTCTTCATCAAATTCTTCATTACCATCTACATCGTTGCTTTCCAATGTGATCTTTTCATCAGAGAAAAGCATAAAATGATATATCAGAATCTTAGCAGCTTCTTTCAGAGCGTCCTTTGGATGAATGGAACCATCGGTAGTAATCTCAAGTACCAATTTATCATAGTCCGTCTTTTGTTCAACACGGAACGGTTCAATCTGATACTTTACATTACGTATCGGGGTATAAATAGAATCGATAGGGATTACGTTAACATCCGTACAATATTCACGGTTTTCGTCAGCCGGAACATAACCACGTCCTTTGTTAATCGTAATATCGATTTGCATTGTTGCTTTAGAATCTAAATGACAAATAACCAATTCAGGATTTAACACTTCAAATCCAGTCAAATACTTACCTATGTCACCTGCTTTAAATTCACTAGAATTTTCGATCGTGATACTGACTTTCTCACTCTCAAATTCTTCAACTACTTGCTTGAATCTCACCTGTTTCAGATTCAAGATAATGCTAGTAACATCCTCTCTAACTCCCGGAACACTAGAGAATTCGTGCTCAACACCATCTATCTTTATAGTAGTGATAGCAAAACCCTCCAATGAGGAAAGAAGGATGCGGCGCAGGGCATTACCTACAGTAATACCGAAACCAGGCTCCAACGGACGGAATTCAAATTTGCCGAATCGAGAGTCCGCTTCCAACATTAATACTTTATCAGGTTTTTGAAATGCTAATATCGCCATGAAATTAATTATTTTTATTTAGAATACAATTCTACGATCAAATGCTCTTTAATGTTTTCCGGAATGTCTGCTCTTTCAGGAACATGCAACAGCTTACCCACTTTAGAGTTATCATCCCATTCCAACCAAGGATACTTGCTATGATTAAAACCAGCCAGTGAATTAGCAATCACTTCCAAAGATTTAGATCTTTCACGTACACCAACTACCTGACCAGGTTTTACTGCATATGAAGGAATATTTACCACTTCACCATCTACAGTAATATGCTTGTGACCTACCAACTGACGAGCAGCAGCACGAGTAGGAGCAATACCCAAACGGAATACTACATTATCAAGACGGCTTTCCAACAACTGAAGGAGCACCTCACCGGTAATACCTTTTGCTGTAGCTGCCTTTTCAAACAAGTTACGGAATTGTTTTTCTAAAACTCCATAGGTGTATTTGGCTTTCTGTTTCTCACGAAGTTGAACACCATATTCAGAAGTTTTTCTCTTTCTTGAATTGCCGTGCTGTCCGGGAGGATAATTTTTCTTAGACAAAACTTTATCTGCTCCAAAGATACCTTCACCGAATTTACGGGCTATTCTTGATTTTGGTCCAGTATATCTAGCCATTTCTTTTAATTTTTAATTGTTTTATTCATGAACTCAATTTGTTGCAGCCGCGATTACAGAGAGAAATTAATGCAATCCAATAACAAAATCAAGATCATATTTATTAAAGGTAAATCTTAAACTCTACGTCTTTTCGGAGGACGACAACCATTATGTGGAAGCGGAGTTACGTCAATGATTTCTGTAACTTCGATACCTGCACCGTGAATAGTTCTAATAGCAGACTCACGACCGTTACCTGGACCCTTCACATACGCTTTTACCTTTCTAAGGCCAAGATCAAATGCTACTTTTGCACAATCTTGGGCAGCCATTTGTGCTGCATAAGGAGTATTCTTTTTAGAACCTCTAAATCCCATTTTTCCGGCAGATGACCAAGAAATAATCTGCCCTTCACTATTTGCAAGAGAAACAATAATATTGTTGAAAGATGAATGAACATGTAACTGTCCATTAGCGTCAACTTTCACATTTCTCTTCTTTGCTGCAACTGTTTTTTTTGCCATATCAACAATTATTATTTAGTAGCTTTTTTCTTATTTGCAACGGTTTTCTTCCTACCCTTACGAGTACGAGCATTGTTTTTAGTGCTTTGACCTCTTACAGGCAAGCCGATACGATGACGTACACCACGGTAACAACCAATATCCATCAAACGTTTGATATTCAATTGAATTTCCGAGCGAAGATCACCTTCAACTTTAAATTCCGCACCAATGATCTCACGAATCTTGGCAGCTTGATCGTCCGTCCAGTCTTTCACTTTCAGGTCTTTATCAACACCAGCTTTATCTAAAATTTTTGCTGAACTACTACGACCTATTCCATAGATATAGGTCAACGCAATTTCACCTCTCTTATTTTGAGGCAAATCTACACCAACTATTCTTATAGCCATATACTAAATTATTTTTTTTGCAAAAATAATAATATTATCCTTGACGTTGTTTATACTTAGGATTTTTCTTGTTAATAACATACAAACGGCCATTGCGTCTAACGATCTTACATTCTGGCGTACGTTTCTTTAAAGATGCTCTTACTTTCATATCTTAAATTATTTATATCTAAATACAATTCTTCCTTTCGACAAATCGTAAGGAGACATTTCGACTCTTACCTTATCACCCGGCAGGATTTTAATATAATGCATTCGCATCTTACCGGAAATATGCGCAGTAATCTCATGTCCGTTTTCTAATTCAACACGAAACATTGCATTAGACAATGCTTCAACTATAACTCCATCTTGTTCTATTGCTGATTGTTTAGCCATATTAATTTTTTAAATTGCTTTATCTCCTAATACTTCCTCAACATCTTTAAACGATGATAAGATATCTGCTTTACCAGCTCTCACAGCAATTGTATGCTCGAAATGCGCTGCATAAGATCTATCTTTTGTCCTCACCGTCCAGCCGTCACGTTCCATTACTATTTGGCAACTACCTTGCGTAATCATTGGTTCAATAGCAATACAAAGACCTTTTTTCAACATTGAACCACAACCACGTCTACCATAATTGGGCACTTGAGGATCTTCATGCATTGCTTTACCAATACCATGACCGACAAATTCACGCACTACACCATAAGAATTAGATTCACAATGTTGTTGCACTGCATATCCAATATCTCCTAGTCGCTTCCCTTGAACAGCATTTTCAATTCCAAGATATAATGCCTCTTTAGTAACTTTCAGTAATTTGCGAACTTCTTCATCCACTTCTCCTACACAAAATGTATAAGCAGAATCCCCACAAAAACCATCCATATAAGTACCACAATCAACCGATACAATATCCCCCTCTCTCAGTACTACATCACCAGGAATGCCATGCACTACTTGCTCATTTACAGATGTACAAATAGAAGCAGGAAATGGGTCACCACATTGATTCGGAAAACCTTTAAAAGTAGGAATAGCGCCATTGTCTCTAATGAACTCTTCCGCCACTTTATCCAATTCTTTTGTAGTTACTCCAGGCTTTATAACCTTAGCTATCTCAGCCAATGTTTTTCCTACAAGCAAATTACTCTTGCGGAGCAGCTCTATTTCATCTTCTGTCTTAAGAAATATCATCTCAAAAAAGATTAATATGCAGCTACATTACCATTGCGGCCTTTAATACGACCAGACTTCAATAAACCGTCATAATGTCTCATCAACAAATGACTTTCTACTTGTTGAAGAGTATCAAGTACCACACCTACAAGAATCAACAAAGATGTACCACCAAAGAATTGAGCAAACTCAGCTTTTACGCCAAATACACCAGCAAACGCAGGCATAATGGCAACTAAAGCCAAGAAGAAAGAACCAGGCAAAGTAATACGTGACATAATCACATCAATATACTCAGCTGTTTGTTTTCCTGGTTTAATACCCGGAATAAAACCATTGTTTCTCTTCATATCTTCAGCCATCTGAGTTGGGTTAATAGAAATTGCAGTATAAAAATACGTAAACAATATAATTAATACTGCAAAAATCAAATTATACAAGAAACTTGTATGATCAGTCAATGCACGAACAAAACCGCTTAAATCATTTAGATTCGAAAAACCAACAAGAGTGATAGGAATGAACATGATTGCCTGAGCAAAAATAATAGGCATCACGTTGGCTGCATTCACCTTCAAAGGAATATATTGTCTGGCACCACCATATTGCTTGTTACCCACAATTTTCTTTGCATATTGAACAGGAATCTTTCTAGTACCTTGTACCAAAAGGATAGCAAATGCAATAACAACAAGTAGAACAACAAGCTCTATCAAAAACATTACCAAGCCACCAGTCTTATCCGTCATACGAGAAATCAATTCTTGAAATAAGGACTGCGGCAGACGAGCAATAATACCAATCATGATAATCAGCGAAATACCATTACCAATCCCCTTATCAGTAATTCTCTCACCAAGCCATAAAATAAACATGCTACCTGCTGCCAAAATGATGGTAGAGGTAATCATAAACAGAGTCCAATCTAATGAAGCATTTAAGGAAGGACCGGCCTGCATTTTAAGATTAAGCAAATAAGAAGGAGCCTGAACCAATAAAATTATAATTGTTAAATAACGAGTATACTGATTCATTTTTCTTCTGCCACTCTCGCCCTCACGTTGAAGCTTTTGGAAATATGGAACTGCAATTCCCAACAACTGAATAACAATTGAAGCAGAAATATAAGGCATGATCCCCAATGCAAAAATAGATGCATTTGAGAATGCTCCTCCCGAAAACATATTTAATAAGGCTAAGAGACCCTCACTTGTCTGTTGATGCAATTGTGTCAGCATTGCCGGATTAATTCCTGGCAAAACTACATACGAACCGAAGCGGTAAATTGCCACAAACAATATGGTAATGAGGATCCGTTGTCTCAGATCCTCAATATTCCATATATTCTTTAATGTTTCAATAGCTTTTCTCATTGAATTAGAGTTTTACTACACTTCCACCAGCAGCTTCAATGGCAGCAACAGCAGTCTTAGAGAATGCATGAGCTTGCACATCCAACTTTGTAGTCAAAGTTCCATTACCTAATACTTTTACTAACTGATTTGAAGAAATAAAGCCAGCAGCAACAAAGTCAGCAATACAAACAGAATTTAATTGCTTTGCTTCAGCAAGCTTCTGAATTGTATCCAAATTGATCGCCTTATATTCTACACGATTAATGTTCTTAAAACCAAACTTAGGAACACGACGTTGAAGAGGCATCTGTCCACCTTCAAAACCAATTTTCTTAGAATAACCAGATCTTGATTTAGCGCCTTTATGACCTCTAGTAGAAGTACCTCCCAAACCAGAACCCGGACCACGTCCAATTCTCTTTCTTGTTTTAGTAGACCCTTCTGCAGGTTTTAAATTACTTAAGTTCATATTGTAATTCATTTTATATTCAACAAATAATTACTTAACAATGGCAACCAAGTGTTTAACCTTATCCACCATTCCAAGAATTGAAGGAGTAGATTCGTGCTCAACCACACGATTCAACTTATGAAGTCCCAGTGCATCGAGAGTTCTTTTCTGATCTGCCGGAGCACCAATTCTACTTTTAACTTGTTTAATCTTTATAGTCGACATATATTCCTCCTTATCCTCTAAATACTTTTTCAACACTAATTCCTCTATTTTGAGCTACCATACGTGCATCACGCATTTCGCCCAATGCCATAATAGTAGCCTTCACCAAGTTATGCGGATTAGAGGAACCTTTTGATTTTGCTAAAACATCAGTAATACCAACGCTTTCAAGTACAGCACGCATTGCACCACCTGCAACCACACCAGTACCATGAGAAGCCGGTTTGATAAATACTTCTGCACCACCAAACTTAGCTGATTGTTCATGAGGAACAGTACCTTTCAACACAGGCACTCTTGTCAAATTCTTCTTTGCAGACTCAACTCCTTTAGCAATAGCAGCAGTAACTTCTCCTGCCTTACCAAGCCCCCAACCGATGATACCTTCTTCATTACCTACAACAACAATTGCAGAAAAGCTAAAAGTTCTACCACCTTTAGTAACTTTGGTCACACGATTAATAGCAACCAAACGGTCTTTCAATTCTATATCGTTTGTAATCTTAACTCTATTATTAATTGCCATAATGATTAAAATTTAAGTCCACCGTTACGAGCAGCATCAGCCACTTCTTTTACTCTCCCATGATACAAATAACCATTACGGTCAAAAACAACAGCAGTAATACCTGCTTCTTGAGCTCTCTTGGCGATCAACTCTCCTACTTTTGCAGCCTGTTCTTTTTTAGGCAACTTTTCAGTCATGCCCAAAGAAGATGCTGCAGCCAAAGTCTTTCCACCCAAATCATCAATAAGTTGAACGTAAATTTGCTTATTGCTTCTAAAAACACTCATACGCGGACGTTCAGCAGTACCTGACACTTTGTTGCGTACTCTATATTTAATTTTAATTCGTCTTTCTATTTTTGTTGTCATAATATTCTAATTTTATGTAAATTACTTAGCACCGGCAGATTTACCAGACTTTCTACGAATTTCTTCACCAACAAACTTAATACCTTTACCTTTATACGGCTCGGGTTTACGGAAAGAACGTATCTTAGAGCAAACTTGACCCAACAATTGTTTATCGCAAGATTCTAAAATTATAAGTGGATTCTTATTTCTTTCAGATTTTGTTTCTACCTTGATCTCAGCAGGTAACTGTATGAAGATATTGTGTGTGTAGCCCAAAGCTAATTCAATAATATTACCTTGATTTGAAGCACGATAACCTACGCCGACAAGTTCCAATTCTTTCTTGTATCCTTCAGATACACCTACAACCATGTTGTGAACCAGAGCACGATATAAGCCATGAAATGCATGTTTTTGCTTAGGGTTATCCAACATTGCATCTTCATTTTCACTCAAAGTCACATGGCCATCTTCGATGCTAACATTGATAGCAGGATTTACATATTGGCTAAGCTCGCCTTTGGGTCCCTTTACTGTAACCACATTTTCTTTCAAAGTAACAGTTACACCAGCGGGAATACTAATGGGTAATTTTCCTATTCTTGACATTGCTAATTCCTCCTATTAATAAACATAACACAAAACTTCGCCACCAATTTTCAAATCAGCAGCTTCTTTGTTTGTCATAACTCCTTTGGAAGTAGATATTATAGCAATACCCAAACCATTAATAACTCGCGGCATGTCCTTATAACCAGTGTATTGACGCATACCCGGAGAAGAAATTCTCTCCAATTTCTTTATTGCATTTACCTTATTCACTGGGTCATATTTCAAGGCTACTTTAATAGTACCTTGAGGACCATCTTCTACAAACTTGTAATTAAGAATGTAGCCTTTCTCAAAAAGAATCTTTGTGATTTCTTTTTTCAAATTTGAAGCGGGAACTTCAACTACTCTGTGCTTTGCTTGAATAGCGTTCCGCAACCTCGTCAAATAATCTGCTATTGGATCAGTCATATAATAAAAAATTAAATTAATCAGGCCTACCCTGACAATATTTAAACCAAAAATTTACCAGCTTGCTTTCTTTACACCGGGAATAAGACCGTTGGAAGCCATCTCACGAAATTGGATTCTTGAGATACCAAATTGACGTATATATCCTTTAGGACGTCCTGTCAATTTACAACGATTATGCATACGAATCGGGTTAGAATTCTTAGGCAAGTCTTGCAGTTTCTGTGCAGCTTCAAATGCTTCTGCAGGATCACCCGTTCTAACTGTCTGTTTCAATGCAGCTCTTTTTTCGGCATATTTGGCTACTAATTTAGCGCGTCTTACTTCACGCGCTTTCATTGATTCCTTTGCCATAATTTATCAATCTTTTTTAGCGTTTTTAAACGGCAAACCAAACTCTTTCAACAATGCATATCCTTCTTCATCCGTTTTTGCAGAAGTCACAAAGGTAATATTCATTCCAAGAATTCTAGTAATGCTATCGATATTAATTTCTGGGAAAATAATCTGTTCTTGAATACCAAGAGTATAATTTCCTCTTCCATCAAACTTGCTTTCAATACCCTTAAAGTCACGGATACGCGGAAGAGCAACACGAACCAACTTTTCAAGGAATTCGTACATTCTCTCACGACGTAAAGTTACCATAACACCAATAGGCATTTTTTTACGCAATTTAAAATTCGCAATATCTTTACGAGAAATTGTCGCTACAGCTTTCTGTCCTGTAATAGCAGTCATCTCGTTAATTGCTACCTCAATAATCTTCTTATCGGCAACAGCCATACCTAAACCCTGATTGATAACAATCTTCTTAAGTACGGGTATCTGCATTGCAGAAGAATACTGGAACTGTGACTTCAATGCAGGCGCAATACGCTCTGCATACTCTTTCTTAAGACTAGCAGTATTACTCATTACTTAATCTCCTCTCCTGATTTTTTAGAATAACGCACTAAAGTTCCTTCAGAACTTTCTTTTCTACCAACACGCGTTGCTTTACCAGTTTTTGGATCAACCGGATTCAAGTTAGAAATGTGGATAGAAGCTTCCTGCTTCACAATACCACCTTGAGGATTCTTAGCATTCGGTTTTGTGCTTTTGGATACCATATTACAGCCTTCAACAATTGCACGACCTTCTTTTACAAGAACCTTCAATACACGACCAGTTTTACCTTTATCGTCACCAGCGTTTACGTAAACTGTATCGCCTTTTTTAATATGTAGTTTACTCATTACTTAAATCTTTTACAAAATTAAAGTACTTCAGGAGCGAGTGACACAACTTTCATGTTAGTAGCACGAAGTTCTCTTGCTACCGGACCGAAAATACGACTGCCTCTAATCTCACCTGCATTATTCAACAACACACAAGCATTGTCATCAAAACGTATATAAGAACCATCAGCACGACGGATTTCTTTTTTAGTACGTACGATCAAAGCTTTAGACACTGCACCTTTTTTAATATCACTTGAAGGGATAACGCTCTTCACAGAAACAACAATAACGTCCCCAACTGAAGCATAACGACGCCCTGTACCGCCTAAAACACGAATACAAAGAGCTTCTTTTGCTCCACTATTATCACATACTGTAAGTCTGGATTCTACTTGTATCATAATTACTTCGCTCTTTCAATTATTTCTACTAATCTCCATCTCTTGGTCTTGCTCAAGGGACGAGTTTCCATGATGCGTACAGTATCACCGATATTGCACTCATTCTTTTCATCATGAGCATGATACTTCTTCGTTTTACTAACGAATTTTCCATATATGGGGTGTTTTTCCTTAAATTTAGCTGCCACAGTGATGGTTTTATCCATTTTATTGCTCAGCACAACCCCAGTTCTTTCTTTTCTTAAATTTCTTGCTTCCATCAAACTCATCATTTATTGTTAAGTTCTCTTTGGCGTAATTCAGTTTTCATACGCGCAATAGTCCTGCGTAATTGTTTGATTTGAGCAGGATTATCCAAAGGAGAAATAGAATGATTTAAAATCATCTGGCCGTAATTCACCACTTCTGCCTCTACTCTTTCTACCAAATCGCTGGTAGACATTTCTTTAATTTCTGCTATTTTCATATTCCTTACGCATTTTGATTTTGAACATCATAATCACGTCTTACAACAAACTTCGTTGTAATAGGAAGCTTCTGAGCAGCCAAACGCAAAGCTTCTTTTGCGATTTCATATGATACTCCTTCGGCTTCGATTATAATTCTTCCCGGTGTCACAGGAGCAACAAAACCCTCTGGAGCACCTTTACCTTTACCCATACGTACATCGGCAGGCTTTCTAGTAATAGGTTTATCCGGGAAAATACGAATCCAAATTTGTCCTTGACGTTGCATATATCTTGTCACTGCAATACGAGCAGCTTCAATCTGACGGCCTGTAATCCATTTTGTTTCCAAAGCCTTAATTCCAAAAGAACCGAAAGCCAACTGATTACCTCTTTGGGCAACACCTTTTTGACGGCCTTTTTGTTGTCTTCTGAATTTTGTCTTTTTCGGTTGTAACATAATTCCTAAAATTCAAATTCGTTTAGCGATTATTTTTCTTTCTTTTGAAGTTCTTTCCGCCATTGTTTCCGCTATTGCTTCCACGACCACCTTCTTTGCTTTGCGTAAAGTTTGGAGCCAATTCTCTCTTCCCAAATACTTCACCTCTACAAATCCAAACTTTGATACCAAGAAGACCAACTTTAGTCAATGCTTCTGTATGACAGTAGTCAATATCTGCTCTGAAAGTGTGCAACGGAGTTCTTCCTTCTTTATACATTTCAGAACGGGCCATTTCAGCTCCATTCAAACGTCCTGAAATCTGAATCTTTATACCTTCAGCTCCCATACGCATAGTATTAGCGATAGCCATTTTAATGGCACGGCGATAGGCAATCTTACCTTCAACCTGGCGAGCGATGTTATTTGCTACAATAACAGCATCCAACTCAGGTCTTTTCACTTCAAAAATATTGATCTGAATATCTTTATCGGTAACCTTCTTCAATTCTTCTTTCAACTTATCAACTTCTTGGCCACCCTTACCGATAATAATACCCGGACGTGCAGTACAAACGGTAATAGTTACGAGTTTCAGTGTACGTTCAATTACAATCCTGGACACACTGGCTTTTGCAAGTCTAGCATTCAGATATTTACGAATTTTGCTATCTTCCAGCAATGAATCGCCGTAATTATTTCCACCATACCAGTTGGAATCCCATCCTCTGATAATTCCTAAACGGTTGCTTATTGGATTAACTTTTTGTCCCATTTACCTTAATTTTGATCTTCGTTATTACTTTTAGAACCAACGAACAAAGTTACGTGATTTGAACGTTTACGAATTCTATATCCTCTACCCTGCGGAGCTGGTCTCATTCTTTTAAGAGTAGCACCACAATCAACAAAAATCTTTGTCACAAACAACTCACCGCTTTCTGCTTTACGTTCGTTTTTCTGTTCCCAGTTAGCAATTGCAGAGCGCAACAGTTTTTCAACTCTGGCAGCTGCCTCTTTTGAAGAAAACTTCAAAACGCCAAGTGCCCTGTTCACTTCCATACCGCGAATCATGTCAGCCACGAGACGCATTTTGCGAGGAGAAGTAGGAACATTATGCAACTTTGCAAAGTACATGGTCTTAAGGGCTTCTTTTCTTTTATCAGCCGATATTTTTTTTCTTACTCCCATTATATTATACTTTATTATTTCAAACAAATATCCTGTTATTTCTTCTTATTACCAGCATGGCCTCTGAAAGTACGAGTTGGAGCAAATTCACCCAACTTGTGACCTACCATATTTTCGGTAACGTATACAGGAATAAATTTATTTCCGTTATGAACTGCAACTGTATGCCCTACAAAATCAGGCGAAATCATTGAAGCTCTGGCCCAAGTCTTAACAACAACTTTCTTGCCTGATTCATTCATGGCAAGAACCTTCTTCTCAAGCTTAACGTTAATATACGGACCTTTTTTTAATGAACGACTCATAGTTTACTCAATTAATCAGATTACTTCTTTCTTCTCTCAATAATATACTTAGACGATTGTTTCTTCGGAGCTCTAGTCTTAAGTCCCTTAGCATACAATCCCTTACGAGATCTTGGGTGTCCTCCTGAAGCGCGTCCTTCACCACCACCCATCGGGTGATCAACCGGGTTCATAACAACACCACGGTTATGCGGACGACGTCCAAGCCAACGAGAACGTCCAGCCTTACCAGAACTTTCCAATCCATGATCAGAGTTACCTACACTACCGATAGTAGCTTTACAAGTGCTAAGTATTTGTCTTACTTCACCTGAAGGCAATTTGATTACACAATATTTCCCTTCTCTTGAAGTCAACTGAGCGAAGTTACCTGCTGAGCGAACCAATGCAGCGCCTTGTCCCGGACGTAATTCAATATTATGAATCACAGTACCAACCGGGATATTCTGAAGAGGAAGCGCATTTCCAATCTCTGGAGCTGCCGTTTCACCTGACATCAAAGTCGCACCTACTTGCAATCCATTGGGAGCAATAATATATCTTTTTTCTCCATCTGCATAAAACAACAAAGCGATACGAGCCGAACGATTCGGATCGTATTCTATTGTTTTAACCACTGCAGGCACACCGTCCTTATTTCTCTTGAAATCTACAATTCTGATAATCTTCTTGTGACCGCCACCGATGTAGCGCATAGTCATCTTACCTTCGTTATTACGACCACCTGAAGACTTCTTGCCAAAAACAAGAGATTTTTCTGGTACCCGCGCAGTAATTTCTTCATAGGTACCAATAATTTTATGTCTCTGCCCCGGTGTTGTGGGCTTAAATTTACGTACTGCCATTTCTTTTAAATATTGCTATAAAAATCAATAGTATCTCCTTCTTTCAACGTAACAATTGCTTTCTTATAAGCATTTGTACGTCCATTGATGATACCAGCTTTTGTATAACGGCTCTTATTCTTACCGGCATACTTAACCGTATTTACATCAATTACCGCAACGTTATACAGGGCTTCAACCTCTCTCTTAATTTCCAATTTGTTAGCTTCAGGACGCACGATAAAGCCAAAACGATTGTTTGTCTTATCCGTAATTGCTGTCATTTTCTCTGTTACTAACGGTTTAATAATAATTCCCATTATTTAAGCCTCCTTTTTACATTAAGATATTGTCAATAGCCGAAAGAGCATTTTCTGTAAACACAACAACCCCAGCATCCAATACTCTGTAAGTATTTAATCCTGAGATAGTCTGTACGTTTGCACTTTCCACGTTACGAGCTGACAAATATACGTTTTTATTTGCTTCCGGTAAAACCATAAGCAGCTTTTTGTCAGAAACTTTAAGATTATTTATCATTGCTACAAATTCCTTTGTTTTCGGAGCTTCAAAAGTGAAGTCTTCTACAATGATAATTGCATTGTTCTGTGCCTTATATGCCAATGCTGACTTACGCGCCAATGCTTTTACTTTCTTGTTCAACTTGAAGTAATAGTCTCTCGGCTTAGGACCAAAAACGCGACCACCACCAACAAGTACCGGTGAGTTCATGTCACCACGACGTGCACCACCACCACCTTTTTGGCGTCCGATTTTACGAGTTGAACCACTTATCTCGCTTCTCTCTTTTGACTTATGTGTACCCTGACGCTGATTAGCCATAAATTGCTTTACGTCCAAATAGATAGCGTGGTCGTTGGGCTCAATTCCGAAGATAGACTCGTTTAACGTAATCTTTCTCCCAGTGTCTTCACCTTTAATGTTATATACGTTAACTTCCATTATTTCTCAATTATTACGATTGAACCTTTGCAACCGGGAACAGAACCTTTAATCAAAAGGAGGTTGTGATCCGGAAGAACCTTTAATACCTGTAAGTTTTGAATTGTCACTCTGTCTCCACCAAGTTGACCGCCCATGCGCATTCCCTTAAACACTTTTGCAGGGTATGAACATGCACCGATAGAACCCGGTTTACGAGCACGGTTGTGCTGACCGTGAGTAGTCTGGCCTACACCTCCAAAACCATGTCTTTTAACTACACCTTGGAAACCTTTACCCTTAGAAGTACCAATAACATCAACAAAAGCTACGTCATTGAACAATTCTACTGTAACGGTATCACCCAGATTCAACTCTGTTTCAAACTCCTTGAACTCAGCCAAGTGTTTCTTGGGAGTTACTCCTGCTTTTTTAAAGTGGCCCATCAACGGTTTCGTTGTATGCTTCTCTTTCTTGTCTTGGAAGCCCAACTGCACTGCTGCATAACCATCTTTCTCTACAGTCTTAATCTGAGTAACAACACAAGGACCTGCTTCGATAACAGTGCATGGCACATTTTTGCCCTCGGCACTGAAAACGGATGTCATTCCGATTTTTTTTCCTAATAATCCTGGCATTTCACTTAAAATTTTAAATAACTACACTTTGATTTCTACTTCCACACCACTCGGCAACTCCAACTTCATCAGAGCATCTACAGTCTTAGCTGTTGAGCTATAGATGTCGATCAATCTCTTATAAGAAGAGAGTTCAAACTGTTCGCGAGACTTCTTGTTAACGAAAGTCGAGCGATTCACGGTAAAGATACGCTTGTGCGTAGGGAGAGGAATCGGGCCGCTAACGATGGCACCCGTTGCCTTCACCGTTCTTACAATCTTCTCAGCTGATTTGTCAACCAAGTTGTGGTCGTAAGATTTCAATTTAATTCTAATTTTTTGACTCATTAGTTTTACTAAATCATTAAGTTATAATAAGATAAATTCCGTAGGCTAAGAGTCATTCGCTAGCCTACGGTTTTATAATGTTTAAATCAGATCTACACGTCCCTTCACTTCTTCCAACACAGCTTTGGCAATTGAATTGGAAACTTGAGCGTGATGAGAGTAAGTCATTGAAGAGGTCGCACGTCCAGAAGTAATGGTACGCAAAGCTGTTACGTAACCGAACATCTCTGCCAGCGGAACCATAGCTTTCACAATACGAGCACCTGAGCGGCTAGACTCCATACCTTCTACCTGACCACGGCGTTTGTTTAAGTCACCAATTACATCACCCATGTTTTCTTCCGGAGTTACAACTTCCAGCTTCATGATAGGTTCCATAAGTACGGGACCGGCCTTAGCACACGCATTCTTATATGCCTGGATAGCACAAATTTCGAATGACAACTGGTCTGAGTCTACCGGATGGAAAGAACCATCAATCAAAGTCACTTTCAGAGAATCAAGCGGATAGCCTGCCAGCACACCGTTTTTCATCGCTGTAACAAAACCTTTCTGTACAGAAGGAATAAATTCCTTAGGAATGTTACCACCCTTAACTTCGTCGATGAACTGCAATCCGCCTTCCTTAAAGTCTTCGTCTACCGGACCGATATTCACGATGATATCAGCGAATTTACCACGACCACCAGACTGCTTCTTATACACTTCACGCAAGTTGACAGTCTTTGTAATGGCTTCTTTATAGTTAACCTGAGGTTTACCTTGGTTACACTCTACCTTGAATTCACGTTTCAAACGATCGATAATGATATCCAAGTGAAGCTCACCCATACCAGAAATTACAGTCTGACCTGTCTGTTCGTCGGTCTTAACCGTAAATGTCGGGTCTTCTTCAGCCAACTTAGCCAAACCGTTAGACAACTTATCCATATCTTTCTGAGTCTTCGGTTCTACGGCAATACCAATTACCGGTTCAGGGAAGTCCATAGACTCCAATACGATCGGAGCTGTTTCATCACACAAGGTATCACCAGTATGGATATCTTTAAAACCAACGCCTGCGCCTATATCTCCAGCACTGATAACTTCTACCGGATTCTGCTTGTTTGAATGCATCTGGAACAAACGAGACACGCGTTCTTTCTTACCAGAACGAGAGTTATATATATAAGAACCTGCTTCGATCTTTCCTGAATAAACACGGAAGAAAGTCAAACGACCTACATAAGGGTCAGTAGCAATCTTAAATGCCAAAGCAGACGTCTTGTCATCTTCACTAGGTTTACGATCTTCCTCAGCACCTGTTTCAGGATTTGTACCAACTACATTTTCCGTATCCAACGGAGAAGGTAAAAATGCACAAACATAATCCAACAATGTCTGAACACCTTTATTCTTGAATGATGAGCCACACAACATGGGAACAACAGCCATTTGTACGGTAGCATTGCGGAGAGCTCTCAGAATTTCTTCCTCTGTGATAGTGGAAGGATCATCAAAATATTTCTCCATTAATGCATCATCAAATTCTGCAACTTTTTCAAGCATCTTGTCTCTCCATTCAGCAGCTTCATCTGCCAAGTTTGCGGGGATTTCCTCTACAGTGTAGTCAGCACCCATTGTCTCATCGTGCCAATAGATGGCTTTCATCTTAACCAGGTCAACCAAACCCTTGAAAGATTCTTCAGCACCGATAGGGATTACAACCGGACACGGATTAGCACCCAGCACGTCTTTCATTTGGCGAACAACTTCAAAGAAGTCTGCACCCGAACGGTCCATCTTGTTCACATAAGCAATACGGGGTACGTTATATTTATCAGCCTGACGCCATACAGTTTCTGACTGAGGTTCCACACCACCTACCGCACAATATGCAGCGACTGCACCATCCAACACACGCAACGAACGTTCTACCTCAGCAGTAAAGTCAACGTGTCCCGGAGTATCAATCAAGTTGATTTTATAAGTTTTGCCTGCATATTTCCAACGTGTAGTAGTAGCAGCAGAAGTAATAGTGATACCACGTTCCTGCTCCTGTTCCATCCAGTCCATTGTAGCAGCACCATCATGCACTTCTCCAATTTTATGAGTCAAACCTGTATAAAACAGAATACGTTCGGAAGTTGTCGTCTTTCCGGCATCAATGTGAGCCATGATACCGATATTACGCGTCAAATGTAAATCTTGTTTTGCCATTTTAATTTCTTTTACTTTAAGTTCTTAATCTATTTACAGCATTAGAATCTAAAATGAGCAAATGCACGGTTAGCTTCTGCCATTCTGTGCATATCTTCTTTACGCTTGAAAGCACCGCCCTGTTCATTATATGCGTCCATGATCTCAGCAGCCAATTTATCAGCCATTGACTTACCACCACGCTTACGAGCGAAAATGATCAGATTCTTCATTGAAACAGATTCCTTACGATCCGGACGGATTTCAGTCGGAACTTGGAATGTTGCGCCACCTACACGACGAGATTTTACCTCAACTTGCGGCGTTACATTATCCAACGCCTTTTTCCAAATTTCAAGAGCAGTTTTTTCCTCGTTAGGAAGTTTTGTTTTTACGATTTCCAAAGCGGCATAGAAGATTTCGTAAGAGGTATTCTTCTTACCGTCATACATCAGGTGGTTCACAAATTTTGAAACCTTTTGATCATTAAACACGGGATCCGGAAGGATTACGCGTTTTTTGGGTTTTGCTTTTCTCATTTGTTTTGAAAGAATAATGTTTTCGTTCTTGGTTGTTTACTTCTTGCGTCTTCAACTCCCCCTCTGGAGAATTTACTCAACCTTTAGCATTTCCAATAAACTAAAACGTAAGTTATTACTTTTAATTTAACAATCTACAGCTACTTTATTTATTTTTTCTTAGCCGGTGCAGCTTGTCCTGGCTTCGGGCGCTTAGCGCCATATTTAGAACGTCTTTGAGTACGTCCTGCTACGCCTGCCGTATCCAATGTACCACGAACAATGTGATAACGCACACCCGGAAGGTCCTTAACACGACCGCCGCGTACCAATACGATTGAGTGTTCCTGCAAGTTGTGTCCTTCCCCCGGAATGTAAGAGTTCACCTCCTTACCATTGGTCAAACGTACACGCGCAACTTTACGCATTGCAGAATTCGGTTTTTTCGGAGTGGTTGTATACACTCTCACGCAAACGCCACGTCTTTGAGGACATGAATCAAGAGCCGGTGATTTACTTTTTTCCACCAGCGCTTCGCGTCCTTTTCTTACTAATTGCTGAATTGTAGGCATTTTAATTGTTTTTAATTATATATTATTGTTATATTAATTTCGTAGCTATACACTTTTGGGCTGCAAAAATACAAATAATATTTGAATAATCAATGCACTACGAGATTTTTTTGATTTTATAGCATGCCTTTTTCATTTAAGAATTAGGATTAGTCTTGGTTTTCGGATTCATAAAAAAAACTATTTCCAGCAGAGGATATTATCATTCATACTGACAAAAGTAGTATATTTATGTCATTCCATCTACCATCTGACGACATAGAACAACGAATAATGCGTTCAATACACAGAGCTACCGCATTGAATATAGAAAGGGAGGTCAGCGGTTCAATTCATCCCATAAGACGAATAAATTCGTTCCGTGAGACGAAAAAGTTCATCCCACGAGATAAATATTTTCAGCTTACGAGACGAATTTATCCGGCTCATGGGATAAAAAAGACGTGTTGGCAATCGCATCACCAATACGTCTTCTACATATGAATATTCCTCCATGAGCCCTTGATAAATATAACGTTTCACCAGAGATAATAACAGCTGGACCATCTTTCTACTATTGCAGTCTTCAACACTGAATACTGCACATATTTCTCCCGAAAAGGAAGGAATCTTCCCGAAAAGACAATATCTCCCACCCTATAGAAGGGAATCTTTCATTATGCTTCCCCTTTCAAATCTGTCATAGGTGGAATTATCTGTTCGTCCAGCAACCGGATTGGTCCGAATGTTCGTTCGTATTTGCCGATATTTTCTTCTAATGCACGTAGTAACCTCTTAGCATGTTCCGGTGCTAACACGATACGCGATTTTACACCAGCTTTAGGTATACCTGGCATTACGCGCACAAAGTCAACAATAAACTCTGAACTGGAATGTGTGATAACCGCCAAATTTGCATAAATTCCTTGCGCTACATCTTCTTTCAGTTCTATTTGTAACTGATTGTTCATTTCCTTGTTTTCCATTTTCCTTCTACTATTATACTTAAAAACACTCAAAGGTAAGAATTATATTCTATTTCTAAAAAAGAAAGAGGAAACATCTCATTAAAGACGTTTCCTCTTTCCTATTTAATAATCAACTGATTGTTATTACTGCATATTATTCTTCAACTTCTACCGAGCTGTAATCCAATACAGTCTTCTTATTTGCAAGAATACGGTCATATTCCTCTTTGGAACCAACAATAATCTTCTCGAATTCACGCTGTCCGGTACCAGCCGGAATCAAGTGACCACAGATGACATTTTCTTTCATGCCTTCCAGCTTATCAACCTTACCATTGATAGCGGCTTCATTCAAGACCTTAGTTGTTTCCTGGAATGAAGCTGCTGACATAAAGCTTGATGTCTGCAAAGCAGCACGAGTAATACCCTGAAGGATCTGAGTAGAAGTAGCAGGTACAGCATCACGAACTTCAACCGGTCTCAAGTCACGACGTTTCAACATACTGTTTTCATCGCGCAACTTACGGGCAGTAACAATCTGTCCCGGTTGCAAGTTCTGAGAATCACCAGCGTCTACAACTACCTTTTTACCCCAAATGCGATCATTTTCTTCCATGAATTCCAGTTTGTCTACCACTTGCTGTTCCAAGAAGCGAGTATCGCCCGGTTCGTCTATTTCTACCTTACGCATCATCTGACGGACAATGATCTCAAAATGCTTATCATTGATCTTCACACCCTGCAGACGATATACATCTTGTACCTCATTTACGATATATTCCTGTACAGCCGTAGGACCTTTAATAGCAAGAATATCCGCCGGGGTGATAGCACCGTCAGACAAGGGAGTACCTGCACGCACATAGTCGTTCTCCTGTACCAATATCTGCTTTGACAGAGGTACCAGATACTTCTTAACCTCACCCGTTTTTGAAGTAACGATGATTTCACGATTACCACGTTTTACCTTACCCATCGTAACCTCACCATCGATTTCAGAAACCACAGCAGGATTAGACGGATTACGTGCCTCAAACAGCTCTGTCACACGCGGAAGACCACCCGTGATATCACCTGCCTTACCAACAGCACGAGGTATCTTCACAATAACCTCACCACCTTTTACCTTCTGCTTGTCTTCTACAACCACATGACCACCCACAGGGAGATTATATGTACGAATAAGTTCGCCATCTTCTGTCACAATATGAGCCATCGGAACTTTAGTCTTATCCTTAGACTCAATAATGATGATTTCACGCAAACCTGTAGATTCGTCAGATTCTACTTTATAAGTGACGTTCTCGATAACCCCTTCAAACTCAATTCGACCAGTAGCTTCCGTTATAATAACAGCGTTGAACGGATCCCAACGTGCAATCAACTTACCTTTTTCTACCACTTCACCGTCAGCAGCATAGAGTGTAGAACCGTAAGGCACATTATGAGTAGAGAGAACAATGCCAGTATTTACATCCACGAAACGGACTTCGGCCAAACGACCTACAACAACCTTTGCAGGTTCGCCAGCTTCATCCACGATTTCTACAGTACGCAGTTCCTCAAATTCCAAACGAGCCGGATTCTTAGCAACAATACTTGCATTAGCCGCAATATTGGCAGCCGTACCACCGGCGTGGAATGTACGCAATGTCAACTGTGTACCCGGTTCACCGATAGACTGTGCAGCAATCACACCTACAGCTTCTCCCTTCTGAACCATCTGGCTTGTTGCAAGATTACGTCCATAACACTTCGCACAAACACCTTTCTTCGATTCGCACGTCAGTACAGAACGTATCTCAACACTCTCTATCGGAGAATCCTGAATTTTCTTGGCGATTTCTTCTGTAATCTCTTCTCCACCGGCGACTAATAATTCGCCAGTAGTAGGATGAACAATATCATGTACAGAGACGCGACCGAGAATACGTTCATACAGCGTAGCAATAACCTCATCATTATTTTTCAAGTCTGTACAAACCAATCCACGAAGTGTGCCGCAATCCTCTTCATTAATAATCACATCATGAGAAACGTCCACCAAACGACGGGTCAAGTATCCTGCATCGGCAGTCTTCAATGCAGTATCGGCCAAACCTTTACGGGCACCGTGAGTAGAGATAAAGTACTCCAATACCGAAAGTCCCTCTTTAAAGTTCGAAAGAATCGGGTTTTCAATAATCTGACCACCCTCAGCACCTGCTTTCTGTGGTTTTGCCATCAAACCACGCATACCAGACAACTGACGGATCTGTTCTTTAGAACCACGGGCACCAGAATCCAACATCATGTATACAGAGTTGAAACCTTGATCGTCACTTGAAATTGTCTTCATCAATATGTTAGACAATTCAGAGTTTACATGTGTCCAAATATCAATTACCTGATTATAACGTTCGTTGTTGGTGATGAAACCCATATTATAGTTGTTGATCACCTGCTCAACCTCATCATAACCTTTCTGTACCAGCTTTTCTTTTTCTTCTGGAATGATAATATCACCCAAGTTAAATGACAGACCACCCTTGAATGCCATCTGATAACCTAAGTTCTTAATACCATCCAAGAAATCGGCAGCTTTTGCCACACCACAAACTTTAATAACATCACTGATAATATCGCGAAGTGACTTTTTAGAAATAATGGTATTGATGTATCCGGCCTCTGGAGGAACAATTTCGTTGACAATCACACGACCTACAGAAGTATCGTGCATCATCTTATCGACTACATTTCCGTTTTCATCCACATCTTTCACAATGACACTAATCGGAGCATGGATATCGACCTTGCCCTCATTGTATGCAATCAATGCTTCTTCCGGTCCATAGAATACCAGTCCTTCACCTTTGGCACCCTTACGCAACTTAGTAATATAGTACAAACCAAGCACCATATCCTGAGAAGGCACCGTAATAGGAGCACCGTTAGCCGGATTTAGAATATTGTGAGATTGAAGCATCAACATCTGAGCTTCCAAAATAGCTTCATTGCTCAAAGGCAAGTGAACAGCCATCTGGTCACCGTCAAAGTCAGCATTGAAAGCCGTACATGCCAATGGATGCAACTGAATAGCTTTTCCTTCGATCATCTTGGGTTGGAATGCCTGGATACCCAAACGGTGCAATGTCGGTGCACGGTTCAACAGTACCGGATGACCTTTCATCACATGTTCCAAAATATCCCAGATAACAGCCTCTTTACGGTCTACTATCTTTTTAGCACTCTTCACAGTCTTTACAATACCACGTTCGATCAATTTACGGATAATGAAGGGTTTGTACAGCTCGGCAGCCATCAATTTAGGAATACCACACTCACCCATTTTCAACTCCGGACCTACAACAATAACCGAACGCGCAGAGTAGTCCACACGTTTACCCAACAAATTTTGACGGAAACGACCTTGTTTACCCTTCAAACTATCAGAAAGAGACTTCAAAGGACGATTGGCATCCGTCTTCACTGCGCTGGACTTGCGTGAATTATCGAATAATGAATCAACCGCCTCCTGCAACATACGCTTTTCATTACGCAAAATAACTTCAGGAGCCTTGATTTCAATCAATCTCTTCAAACGGTTGTTACGGATGATTACACGACGATAAAGATCGTTCAAATCGGATGTAGCAAAACGGCCACCATCCAATGGAACTAGCGGACGAAGTTCTGGCGGAATGACAGGTACAATACGTACAATCATCCATTCCGGCTTGTTTCGACCACGAGATGCACGGAATGACTCAACAACTTGCAGACGTTTCAAAGCCTCATTCTTACGTTGCTGAGAAGCATCATTTCCCGCACGATGACGCAATTCATAAGACAATGCATCCAAATCAAGACGAGACAACAGATCATAAATAGCTTCTGCTCCCATCTTGGCTATAAACTTATTGGGATCTGAATCTTCTAGATATTGATTGTCTTTCGGCAATTTTTCCATCAAATCCAGATATTCTTCTTCCGCAAGCAAATCATAATCGGCAATTTCACCCGACATCACACCGGCTTGAATCACCACATAACGCTCGTAATAAATAATAGAATCAAGTTTCTTCGTAGGTAATCCTAACAAATAACCGATCTTATTGGGAAGTGAACGGAAATACCAAATATGAGCTACCGGTACAACCAACTGAATGTGCCCCATACGCTCACGACGCACTTTCTTCTCGGTCACTTCTACACCACAACGGTCGCAGACAATACCTTTATAACGAATACGTTTATACTTACCGCAATGGCATTCATAGTCCTTAATCGGACCAAAAATGCGTTCACAGAACAAACCGTCACGTTCAGGCTTATACGTACGATAGTTGATGGTTTCAGGCTTTAATACTTCACCACTCGAATTCTCAAGGATTTCTTCCGGAGAAGCTAAGCCAATAGAGATCTTCGAGAAATTACTCTTTATTTTATTATCTTTTCTAAAAGCCATATTTTATTATATATAATTGAAAAATTGACAATTGAATATTGAGCATCAATAGTTGAGAGTAAACAATTACTCCCAACTACCAATCTTATAATTATTCCAAGTTGATGCTAAGTCCCAAGCCTCTCAACTCATGTAACAATACATTCAACGATTCGGGGATACCAGGTTGCGGCATCGGTTCACCCTTCACGATTGCTTCGTAAGCTTTAGAACGACCAACAACGTCATCAGACTTAATAGTCAAAATTTCCTGCAAAATGTGAGCAGCACCGAATGCCTCAAGTGCCCAAACCTCCATCTCTCCAAAACGTTGACCACCAAACTGCGCTTTACCACCTAATGGTTGCTGAGTAATCAAAGAATAAGGCCCGATAGAACGTGCATGCATCTTATCCTCAACCATGTGACCCAATTTCAACATATAGGTAACGCCCACTGTAGCATACTGGTCAAATGGTTCGCCCGTACCACCATCATACAACTTGGTTTTACCATAACGTGGCAAGCCGGCCTTATCTGTCCACTCATTCAAATCATCCAACGTAGCTCCATCAAAAATAGGTGTCGCAAATTTTACGCCCAATTTTCTACCGGCACTACCCAATACGGCCTCAAAAATCTGACCGATATTCATACGAGAAGGCACACCCAACGGATTCAAAACGATATCTACCGGAGTACCATCAGCAAGGAACGGCATATCTTCTTGGCGAACAACACGGGAAACAATACCTTTGTTACCATGACGACCTGCCATCTTATCACCTACACCAATCTTACGTTTCTTCGCAATATAAACTTTCGCCATCTGAATAATACCTGCAGGCAACTCATCACCAATAGTAATGGCGAATTTCTTGCGTTTCAATTCGGCATCCAGTTCTTTATATTTCTTGATGAAATTCATCACCAAATCACGAATCATATTATTGATGCGTGCATCGCTTGTCCAATTACTTAACTGAATAGAAGTAAAATCCAAATCACCGAAATCAGAAGCTGAGAATCTAGCACCTTTTGAAATTACATCAGTTCCCATGTAATCTTTAACGCCCTCTGACGTATGGTTTTCCGTCAGTTTCAACAATTTCTTGATAAGAACACTCTTCAACGCAGCAACCTTGGTATCGAACTCATCATCAATCTTCGGCAATAAAGCCTTATCTGCCAATTTAGAACTACGACTTTTGATAACACGTGAGAACAAACGCTTATCGATAACAACACCCTTCAAAGAAGGAGAGGCTTTCAAAGAAGCATCTTTCACATCACCTGCCTTGTCACCGAAAATAGCACGAAGCAATTTTTCTTCCGGAGATGGATCTGATTCCCCCTTCGGAGTAATTTTACCAATCAGAATATCTCCTGGCTGGATACAAGCACCAACACGTACGATACCATTATCATCCAAATCCTTAGTTGCTTCTTCACTCACATTCGGAATATCAGAAGTCAATTCCTCCATACCGCGTTTTGTTTCGCGAACTTCCAGTGAATACTCTTCTACATGGACAGAAGTCAATATATCTTCACGAACCACACGTTCGTTCAATACGATAGCATCCTCATAGTTATAACCTTTCCAAGGCATGTAAGCAACCAAAAGGTTTTTACCCAAGGCCAATTCACCCTTTTCCGTAGAATATCCTTCGGTCAAAATCTGCCCTTTAGTCACACGCTGCCCAATCTCACAAATCGGACGAAGGTCAATCGTCATATTCTGATTCGTACGACGCCATTTCGGAATACGATATTCCTTCAATGCCGGTTCGAAGCTTACAAATTCCTCATCCTCCGTACGATCATACAAAATACGAATAGTGGTAGCGTCAACAAAGTCAATCACACCATCACCCTCAGCCGTGATTTGAGTACGGGAATCACGTACTAACTGACGCTCAATACCTGTACCGACAATAGGAGCTTCACTCTTCAACAAAGGTACTGCCTGGCGCATCATGTTTGATCCCATCAACGCACGGTTAGCATCATCGTGTTCCAAGAAAGGAATCAAAGATGCAGCAATAGATGCAATTTGCTGAGGAGAAACATCCATCAATTCGATTTCAGCTGGAGGAACCACAGGATAATCGGCATCCTGACGAGCTTTTACTTTATCACGGATAAAAGTTCCATCATCATTCAAAGGTGCATTTCCTTGAGCAATGATCTTGCCTTCTTCCTCCTCTGCTGTCAAATAAGCCAACCCATTATCAGACAAGTCTACTTTACCATTTTCAACTTTACGATACGGAGTCTCTATGAAACCTAATTCATTAATCTTAGCAAATACACACAAAGAAGAAATCAAACCAATATTCGGACCTTCCGGTGTTTCAATCGGACAAAGACGCCCATAGTGAGTATAGTGTACGTCACGTACCTCAAAACCGGCACGTTCACGTGACAAACCACCAGGACCAAGGGCAGACATACGTCTTTTGTGCGTAATTTCAGCCAACGGATTCGTCTGGTCCATAAATTGAGACAACGCGTTTGTTCCGAAGAATGAATTGATTACAGAAGAAATGGTCTTGGCATTAATCAAATCAATAGGAGTAAACACCTCATTATCTCGAACATTCATACGTTCACGTATGGTACGAGACATACGAGCCAAACCAATGGCAAACTGATTTGACAACTGCTCACCTACAGTACGCACACGACGGTTACTCAAGTGGTCAATATCATCCACATCAGCTTTTGAGTTGATCAATTCAATCAAATACTTAATGATTTCAATGATATCTTCTTTCGTCAAAACGCGTATATCCATATCAGTCATCAAGTTCAATTTCTTATTGATTCTATAACGACCAACATCTCCCAAATCATATCTCTTTTCAGAGAAGAAAAGGTTATTGATAACCTCGCGTGCACTGGCATCATCAGCAGGGTCTGCATTACGCAACTGACGATAGATGTACAGCACAGCCTCTTTCTCTGAGTTACTGGGGTCTTTTTGTAGTGTATTATATATAATAGAGTAGTCAGACTGATTCGGTTCTTCTTTATGTACTAGAATGTTCGAAACCCCTGACTCTAAAATAATGTCAACATGTTCCGGCTCAATCACTGTTTCACGGTCAATCACCACCTCATTACGCTCAATGGAAACAACTTCACCGGTATCTTCGTCTACAAAATCTTCAATCCATGTTTTCAAAACACGAGCTGCCAACTTACGTCCCAAGACTTTCTTCAGATTAGTCTTATTGACTTTAACATCCTCAGCCAAATTGAAAATTTCGAGAATATCTTTATCATTCTCAAAACCTATGGCTCTCAGCAAAGTAGTGACTGGCAACTTCTTTTTACGGTCAATATACGCATACATGACGTTATTAATGTCAGTAGCAAACTCAATCCACGAACCCTTGAATGGAATGATACGGGCAGAATAAAGTTTGGTACCATTAGCATGTACACTCTGGCCGAAGAATACACCTGGAGAACGATGAAGCTGTGATACGACAACACGCTCCGCACCATTGATGACGAATGTCGCTTTATCCGTCATATAAGGAATAGGACCGAGAAATACATCCTGAATAACCATATCAAAATCCTCATGATCAGGATCGGTACAGTATAACTTCAATTTTGCTTTCAAAGGTACACTATAAGTAAGCCCTCGCTCTATACAGTCATCTATGGTATAACGCGGCGGATCAATATAGTAGTCCAAAAACTCAAGCACAAAATTGTTTCTTGTATCGGCAATGGGGAAGTTTTCAGCAAATACTTTATACAGTCCCTCATTCTTACGTTTTTCGGGTGGAGTATCCAGTTGTAAAAAGTCTTTGAATGACTTCAATTGTACTTCCAAAAAATCCGGATATTCAAGTGGATTTTTAGTCGAAGCAAAATTAATTCTTTGGTTTACAGTATTTGAAGACATCTGTTAATGGATTTGTAGAACTTAATTTTAAATATATACACAAAAAGGTTAAGAACCCTTATGAGGAGGGTTCTTAACCGAATTACCTGATTTACAGGTTAATGTTATTTAAGTTCAACTTCAGCTCCAGCTTCTTCCAATGTTTTCTTCAATGATTCTGCTTCGTCTTTAGCCAAACCTTCTTTAACTACGCTAGGAGCACCGTCTACCATATCCTTAGCTTCTTTCAAGCCAAGACCACAAGCTTCCTTAACGGCCTTAACAACCTGAAGTTTAGCTGCACCAGCGCTCTTCAATACTACATCAAAGGACGTTTTTTCGTCAGCGGCTGCTGCACCACCAGCTGCAGGACCAGCAGCAACTGCAACAGCTGCAGCAGCAGGTTCAATACCATATTCTTCTTTAAGGATAGTTGCAAGTTCATTAACTTCTTTTACTGTCAAGTTAACTAATTGTTCTGCAAAAGCTTTCAAATCTGCCATTTTTGTATGATTTTAATTGTTTAATTACTAATTTGTTTATGAAAATTTTATTCGGGACGTTCACCAAGAGTTTTGAGAACTCCGTGAAGGGTGTTTCCACCTGATTGAAGAGCAGAGATAACATTCTTGGCCGGTGATTGCAACAAAGCAACGATATCGGCAATAACTTCATTCTTACTCTTGATACTAACGAGAGCATCCAATTGGTCTGCACCAACATAGAAGCTTTCTTCTGCATAAGCAGCTTTCAGTCCGGGAATACCATCTTTAGCATTTGCTTTGATCAACTTTGCAGGCAAGTTGGCAGTATTACAGAACATAACAGCTGTAGTACCTTTCAAGCAACCATAAAGCGGAGAATAATCCTCTTCCAATCCTTCCAATGCTTTGTGAAGCAATGTATTCTTCACCAACATCAACTTGATGTCAGATTTGAAACATTCTCTTCTCAACGCGCTTGTTGCAGCAGCGTCCATTGCAGTGATATCAATCAAATAGAAGTGATTATATTCCTTTACTGTAGCAGCAATCTGCTCAATAATCGTACTTTTATCTTCCTTTCTCATTATTACTCCGTTTTATTAGATTTCTTCTACTGATTTCGGGTCAATCTTGATACCTGCACTCATTGTGCTAGAAAGATAAATACTCTTAATATATGTACCCTTGGCTGCAGTCGGTTTCAACTTGATCAAAGTAGACATGAACTCTTTCGCATTATCACGAATTTGCTCAGGGCTAAATGATACTTTACCGATAGAAGTATGAACAATACCGTTTTTATCAACCTTGAAGTCAATCTTACCTTGTTTTACTTCCTTAACAGCTTTAGCAACATCCATAGTCACAGTACCACTCTTCGGGTTAGGCATCAATCCACGAGGACCGAGCACACGACCAAGTGCACCAATTTTACCCATGATAGACGGCATTGTGATGATCACATCAACATCAGTCCATCCACCTTTGATCTTTTCGATATATTCATCAAGACCAACATAGTCAGCTCCAGCTTCTTTAGCAGCAGCTTCAGCATCAGGCGTACAAAGCACCAATACGCGTACGACTTTACCCGTACCATGAGGAAGTGATACAACACCTCTCACCATCTGGTTTGCCTTACGCGGGTCAACACCCAAACGTACGTCAATATCCAGTGAAGCATCAAACTTGGTGAAAGTGATTTCCTTTACCAAGGATGCAGCTTCTTTCAGTGAGTATGCTTTCCCTGCTTCAATTTTTTCTGCAGCCAACTTTTGATTTTTTGTCAGTTTACCCATTCTAATTGAAGTTTATTAGTTATTAACCGGGAATTCCCCTTTTACAGCGATACCCATACTTCTAGCCGTACCAGCAACCATTTTCATGGCAGCATCTACAGTAAAACAGTTCAAATCAACCAATTTATCCTGAGCAATTGTACGAACCTGTTCCCAAGTAATCTCGGCAACTTTCTTACGGTTTGGCTCAGCAGAACCACTCTTTACCTTAGTTACTTCCAGCAACTGAATAGCAACAGGAGGAGTCTTGATTACAAAATCAAAAGACTTATCTGCATAATAAGTGATAATTACAGGAAGAATCTTTCCTGCTTTGTCCTGGGTTCTGGCGTTGAATTGCTTGCAAAACTCCATAATATTAATACCCTTCGAACCCAAGGCAGGTCCAACGGGAGGTGATGGATTTGCCGCGCCTCCTTTAATCTGTAATTTGATTAGTCCAGCAACTTCTTTAGCCATTTTTTTATTGATTTATATATAAACATTAATAAAGAATATCACAGCGTAACACCTGCTTTATTCTTTTTCAACTTGCATAAAGCCCAATTCGAGCGGAGTTTTCCGACCGAATATTTTCACCATGACCTTAAGCTTTTTCTTCTCAGTGTTCACTTCTTCAATGATACCACTGAATCCACTGAATGGACCATAATTTACTTTCACAGTTTCACCGACTACATACGGGATACTCAGTTCTTCACTAGCATCCTGTAATTCATCCACCGTACCAAGTATACGATTCACTTCCGATTGTCTCAAAGGAACAGGTTTATCCGATCCCCCTAAGAAACCAATCACATTAGGAGTATTTCTCAAGTGGTGAGCGACCTCACCTACTAAAGCAGCCTCCACCAAAACGTAACCAGGGAGATAACTTCTCTCTTTCACAATTTTCTTACCATTGCGAACCTGATAAACCTTTTCGGTAGGAATCAATACCTGAGACACGTACTCACCAAGGTCACTGTTTTTAATGTCAGCTTCAAGATATTCCTTTACCTTAGCTTCTTTTCCGCTAATAGCACGCAAAACGTACCATTTTTTTTCAATCTCAGACATTTTTCCTCATTTTTAATTTGGATAAACTACATTCTCCATTAGATTCTGGAAACAAAAATCCATCGCGAATACTACCAATGCAATTAGCAGGGAAGCATATAAAACAACTACTGCACTGTTAGTAAGTTCAGAATAAGTAGGCCACGACACTTTATGTACAAGTTCGTCGTAAGTTTCTTTAATATAAGCTACAATCTTCTTCATTTCAAAAATATTAGCACGGGAGGAGAGGCTCGAACTCCCGACACCCGGTTTTGGAGACCGGTGCTCTACCAACTGAGCTACTCCCGTGTGAACATAATCAGTTCCCGGTACAATACCGAGAACTGATTAATTATCTGATGATTAGTCAAGAATTTCTGTAATCTGACCAGAACCTACCGTACGACCACCTTCACGAATAGCGAAGCGCAGACCTACATTCAAGGCTACCGGGTAAATCAATTCTACATTGATTTCTACGTTATCACCAGGCATTACCATTTCAGTTCCTTCCGGAAGAGAAATTTCACCTGTACAGTCCATAGTACGCAAATAGAACTGAGGACGATATTTGTTATGGAACGGAGTGTGACGACCACCTTCTTCTTTCTTCAAAACATAGATAGAAGCTTTGAATTTAGAGTGAGGCTTAATCTGACCCGGCTTACAAAGAACCATACCACGTTTGATTTCATTCTTGTCGATACCACGGAGCAACAGACCTACGTTATCACCAGCTTCACCTTGATCCAACAATTTGCGGAACATTTCAACACCAGTTACAACTGACTTCTTGTCTTCACCCAAACCAAGGATTTCAACCTCATCACCTACATGGATAACACCAGCTTCGATACGACCAGTAGCAACAGTACCACGACCAGTAATAGAGAATACATCTTCAACCGGCATCAAGAACGGTTTATCAACATCACGCGGAGGCAGGGGAACCCAGTTATCAACAGCATCCATCAATTCCATCACCTTATTTTCCCACTTTTCAACACCATTCAGTGCACCCAAAGCAGAGCCACGGATAATAGGAGTATTGTCACCGTCGAATTCATATGCAGCCAACAGTTCGCGCATTTCCATTTCAACGAGCTCCAACATTTCTTCGTCGTCAACCATATCGCATTTATTCATAAACACAACCAGTTTCGGTACGTTTACCTGACGAGCCAACAAGATGTGCTCACGAGTCTGAGGCATCGGACCATCAGTTGCAGCAACTACGATAATAGCACCGTCCATCTGAGCAGCACCGGTAACCATGTTCTTTACATAGTCAGCGTGACCCGGACAGTCAACGTGTGCATAGTGGCGATTAGCTGTTTCATACTCCACGTGAGAAGTATTGATAGTAATACCTCTTTCTTTTTCTTCAGGAGCGTTATCAATCTGATCGAAAGACTTAACTTCTGAAAGACCTTTCTTTGCCAACACTGTAGTGATAGCAGCAGTCAACGTGGTTTTACCGTGGTCTACGTGACCAATAGTACCAATGTTTACGTGCGGTTTGGTACGTTCGAATTTCTCTTTAGCCATAGCTTTACTTGTTATTTATTTGATTAATAATCAGCATTTACAATTTATGAGCTGTTACCGGGACTTGAACCCGGGACCTCTTCCTTACCAAGGAAGTGCTCTACCGCTGAGCTATAACAGCAAGGAGAAAAAAATAAGCGTGGGCAAAGATGGATTCGAACCACCGAAGGCGTAAGCCAGCAGATTTACAGTCTGCCCCATTTGGCCACTCTGGTATTTGCCCTTCCATTTCAAAATAAAGTCTTCCCTTCATTTTCTTTTGAGCCTCTTGTCGGATTCGAACCAACGACCCCGAGATTACAAATCACGTGCTCTGGCCAGCTGAGCTAAAGAGGCAACAATTTAAAAAAGCAACCGTCCGTTCTATCCCGAGCGAAACGGCTGCAAATTTAGACATTTATTTTGTTTCCGCAAAATTTTAGCGACTTTTTTATTTGCTTCGTTGTTTTTCCTTGTACTTAACCAGTTGTTTTTCCAAAGCTTCGACACTCAAATCTACAGCTTCTTCAAACGTGTCGCAGACTTTGCTTGCGTAACACTCGCCATTAGGAACGATTACTTTTACGCCAGCCTCCTTATTTTCTACTGTTTCTGGTTTAACTACCTTTAATGACACCTCCACTTTCTTTATATCATCGTAATATTTCTCCAATTTTACAACCTTCTTTTGAATAAAAGATCGCAATTGCTCTGACGCATCAAAGTGAATTGATTGAATTCTTACTTCCATACTTACCTCCTTACTTTTAGGCTCGAGGATGAGCCTGGTTATACACTTTTTTAAGCTCTTCAAAAGTAGTATGCGTATATATTTCCGTAGTTGCCAAACTTTCATGTCCAAGAAGCTCCTTGATTACTCCAAGCTCTGCATTATTATTTAGCATCGCCGTAGCAAAAGTATGCCTCAACACATGAGGGCTACGTTTTTTCAACGTTACCACTTTCGACAAGTTTCGTTTCACAATATTTTCTACGATACTGCGAGAAAGACGTTCTCCGTTTTCCCGGACAAAAAAAGCATCCGAGCATACCGAGACTGACTCGTTCTTCACATTGACATACTCCATCATTGACGTTTTCAACTCTTCGCCAAAAGGTATCAACCGCTGTTTGTTTCGTTTTCCCGTCACTTTAATCAGTAAAGAAGAAAAGTCCACATCGCAAGTATCCAATCCTATCAATTCCGAGAGTCTCATACCCGTAGCATAAAACATCTCAATAATCATACGATCACGACACCCTTTAAATCCTTCACCGAAATCAACCTCGTCCAGCAATTTGTTCATTTCATTCTCTCTCAGAAAGACAGGTAACGGCTTTTTATTCTTAGGCCCTGTCACTTTCTGCAACGGATCTACCGTCACTTCACCTTTCCGCAAAAGAAATTTATAGAACGATCTAAGCGAACTCAACTTCCGATTTATCGAAGTAGAAGTATATCCCTTATCCATCAATGAAACAATCCATTCACGAACATGTTCAGCCTTTACTTCTATAAGATTCAAATTTTCATTTTCCCCTTTAACGAACTCTTCAAATTGACGGAGATCTTCCCGATAGGCTTTTATAGTTTCTTCAGAATAACACCGTTCATATTGAAGATAATCAAAAAAAGAGTTTGTCAACCACATATATCGCTACATCTAAATCATGCAACGAATGTATGAAAAAGAAATCAATAATTCAAGAGATTCTACGAATTATTATTCTTCTACTTGCTGAAGTTGTTGTACGTAAACGGCACGTTCTTTCTTAAGTCTCTTTACTACAGACGGTTTATCAAACTGCTGTCTGCTTCTCAATTCTTTAACGATACCAGTTTTCTCAAATTTTCTTTTAAACTTCTTCAGCGCTTTCTCAATGTTTTCGCCTTCTTTTACAGGTACTACAATCATTTTCTTTTTATTAAAATTTAATGGATTAAAAAAACATCACGATTAATTTGAGCGGCAAAATTACACATAGTTTCTTAATTCACAAAACTTTCTGCAAAAAAACAGCAAAAAACACACGGCTCTTTGCATTTGCTTTTCAGCTGGAGTGGCTGCCATTGTATCCATATAAGGAGCAGACAAAGATGGAACAAATGATTCCTGAGTGAATGCCTTTCAACCTCTGAGTCAAAGGCATTCACTCAGAGATTCATTCAAACACCCTCAGTCAGGCGGAGTCTTTGGGGACATTTCGTAAAGATATAAGATAAAAATCACAAAATAAGATTCATCATGCAGCATACTGATAGGTTTCTATTCCAAAATTAAAGTTCTAAGAAAGAGGCGCAACATAAAAGCAGATTAAGTGCAGCACACTACAGAAAATCCAAAGAAAGTTTTTATCTTTGAGGAGAATATTACACCTTATTATATATACTAAACTTTATATCGTATGAGCCAGACAATAAATAATCGGATTCAAGCCCTACGGGCATTACTCAAGAATGAAGGCATACAAGCTTTTATCATACCTAGCACAGACCCACATCTGAGCGAATATGTCGCTCCCCATTGGAAATCCCGTGAATGGATTTCAGGGTTTACAGGTTCTGCAGGGACTGTTGTCGTCACTACTGACAAAGCCGGACTCTGGACAGACTCACGCTATTTCCTGCAAGCCGCCCAACAGTTGGAAAAGACGGAAATAGAACTTTATAAAGAGATGTTACCCGAGACACCGAGCATTTCCACATTCTTATGCACACAACTAAATGCAGGAGATACGGTCGGCATCGACGGGAAAATGTTTTCCGCAGAAGAAGTGGAGAATCTGCGTTCCGAACTGCAGAAACACGAGATAGACATAAAAAGTATTTCTGATCCTATCGAAAAATTATGGTCTGACCGTCCACCGATGCCGGAAGCTACCGCTTTCATCCACGAAACCAAATATACCGGAAAAAGTTGTATAGAAAAAATAGCCATCATCCGCGAAGAGCTGAAAAGAAACAATGCGCAGGCACTACTTCTCTCCGCCTTGGACGAAATAGCATGGACACTGAATCTGCGTGGAAACGACGTACATTGCAATCCCGTACTCGTAAGCTACCTGCTGATTGAAGAACAAAGCATACATTACTTCATCCAACCGAAAAAGATTACTGCCGAAGTTGCTGAGTATCTGAAAAATGCCAAAGTAAGCATACACCCTTATGAAGAAGTGGAGACTTACCTCCGGCAGATTCAAGTGGAGAGTATCCTCATCAACCCAGCTAAAACAAACTATGCTGTATATTCAGCAGTTAATCCGGCTTGCAGGATTATTTGCGGTACTTCGCCTGTCACTCCGCTGAAGGCCATCCGCAATAAACAGGAAATCAACGGAATACATGCCGCCATGCAACGGGATGGAGTAGCCTTAGTGAAATTCTTGAAATGGCTGGAAGAAGCCGTTCCGTCTGGTGAAGAGACCGAAATCAGCATCGACAAGAAATTGCATGGCTTCCGGGCAGAACAGGATTTATATATGGGTGAAAGTTTCGATACAATCGCCGGATACAAAGAACATGGAGCCATCGTGCATTACGAAGCCACACCAGAAACGGATGTTCCGTTGAAACCAGAAGGGTTCCTGCTATTAGACTCCGGCGCACAATATCTGGACGGTACGACCGACATTACGCGTACCATCGCATTGGGCGACCTGACAGAAGAAGAAAAAACGGACTATACCCTGATACTGAAAGGACACATTGCACTGGCAATGGCTAAATTCCCCGCCGGTACACGGGGAGCACAGTTGGATGTTCTGGCACGCATGCCGATATGGCAACGAAACATGAACTATCTGCATGGTACCGGACATGGCGTCGGACATTTCCTGAATGTGCACGAAGGTCCCCAAAGCATCCGCATGAACGAAAACCCCGTGGTACTGCAATTAGGAATGCTGACTTCCAATGAACCGGGAATATACAAGGCAGGCAGTCATGGAGTGCGTACAGAGAACCTCGTATTAGTAGTTCCCGCGGGTAAAGGCATGTTCGGCGATTACCTGCAATTCGAGACAGTTACCCTTTGCCCCATCTGCAAGAAAGGTATTATCAAAAGCCTGTTGACCAAAGAGGAAATAGAATGGCTCGACAAGTATCATCAGATGGTATATGAAAAATTATCGCCCAGCCTAAACAAAGAGGAGCAAGCCTGGTTAAAGGAAGCAACAAGTAACTTATAAAATTCAACCATTAATCATATCGTATAAAAGAAATGGCACTAATAAAATCAGTACGAGGTTTCACTCCTGAATTCGGAGACAACTGCTTTTTAGCAGACAATGCCGTAATCATCGGAGATGTCAAAATGGGAAAAGACTGTAGCGTTTGGTTCAGCACTGTATTACGCGGAGACGTTAATTCCATCCGTATCGGCAATGGAGTGAACATACAAGACGGCAGTGTACTGCATACCTTATATGAAAAGTCAACCATTGAAATAGGCGACAATGTTTCCATAGGACATAACGTGACTATCCACGGAGCAACAATCAAAGACTATGCTTTAGTGGGAATGGGAGCAACAGTGCTTGACCATGCCGTAGTGGGTGAAGGCGCCATTGTCGCTGCCGGTTCATTGGTTCTGAGTAACACTATCATCGAACCAGGAAGCATTTGGGGCGGCGTACCTGCCAAATTTATCAAAAAAGTAGATCCCGCCCAAGCTAAAGAACTGAACCAAAAGATAGCACATAACTATTTAATGTACTCTGACTGGTACAAAAAAGATGAATAGACAAATGTAGTGACAAAAAGGAAAATAATAATGGTGATAGAACGACAATTCATTATCGTTTTATCACCATTATCACCTTATCACCATCATCATTTCAACAATCTATATCCTTCGGCTTTAAAAGGGGAACGCAACTCTTAAAAGCTCCTCAACCGACCTAATTCCTTTCTCAGAAATTAATCATGCCCAGCACCTTATCCGTTGCTCCGGCATTGCTCGTAACATAATGTCCGGCATTCGCACCCGCCTCATGCAGAAATGCCTCATCTGTCAACATCCGGTCGAGCAATTCCTTCAATTCCTCATAGCTCTTGATAGAGAAAGCCCCTTTGGCTTCTATCAGTTGAACAGCTTCCATAAATTTCTGGTATTTAGGACCAAATATTACCGGAATGCCATAGACAGCCGCTTCCAGCGTATTATGGATACCCACACCAAAACCTCCGCCGATATAGGCAATCTCGCCATAACGATAGATGGAAGAGAGTAAACCGAAACAATCAATTATCAAGCAATCCGCCTTCAATACATTCTTTTCATCCGCACGGGTATAACGCACATAAGGCCTTTTCAGTTTACGGATAATCTCCACCAGATGGTTTTCGTCTATCACATGCGGAGCTATTATCAGCTTCACTTCCGGATGATTGTTAAAATATTCAATGAACAAATCTTCATCCGGCTGCCAGGAACTTCCTGCAACGAAAGTCATCGTATTGTTCTTGAACAACTCTACCAAAGGCAGGTCCTTTGCCTCCTCGCGTATCTGCAACACACGGTCAAAGCGCGTATCGCCCACCACTGTTACACGATTAATGCCTATCTTGCTCAGATAACGTTTTGAACGCTCGTTCTGAACAAACAGATGATCAAAATTGCGCAATACATGGCGATAAGTACCACCATACCATTTGAAAAAAATCTGTCCACGACGAAATATAGACGAAACGCTATATACCGGAATACGACGCCTATGCAATTCAGCCAAATAATTCTTCCAGAATTCATATTTAATGAAGAATGCCATGCAAGGATTAGCTATATCCAGGAATTTCTTCACATTGCGAGACTTATCAAACGGCAAGTAACACACGACATCCGCCCCCCGATAATTCTTGCGCACTTCGTATCCCGAAGGGGAAAAGAACGTCAATAAAATACCGTAATCCGGATATTTGGCACGTATCTTCTCTATTAGAGGACGTCCCTGTTCAAATTCGCCCAAAGAAGCAGCATGAAACCATATATAACGGACGTCTTTTTCCAATTGCTGCCTGAGAAGTTCATACACCACCCAGTGCCCCTTCATCATCTTACGGGGTTTACGGCTGAACGGAGCCGCCAGATGCACCAAAAGATCGTAGATGCCTATCGCAAGGTCGTAAAGCATACTCATTAAATCTAAAGAATTAAGAATCGAAGAAAAAAAACAGAAAATGGACACAACCACCGGATGGCGTGTCCCTATTTCCACTCTTCGATTTATTTCAGTACTTCAATCGCACGTTTCATACGTGCCAGTGTCTCTTCTTTGCCCAATACCCAGGAGATATCGAACATGTGCGGACCTTTCCCTTCGCCTACCAGTGTCAACCGGAAAGCATTCATGATGTTTCCTGTATGATATCCCTTTTCAGCAATCCAGTCCATAACAATCTTCTCCTGACCTTCGATGCTAAAATCTTCAATGCCTGCCAAGACCTCCATCAACTCAGTCATGCAACGTGCAGAATCTTCTTTCCAGCGTTTCTTTACCGTTTTCTCGTCGTACTCAGTCGGAGCGACAAAGAAGAAACTACATGTCTCCCACAACTCACGTACGAAACTCACGCGATTCTTCATCATCCCCACTACCGTTACAACTTTCTCAAACGGAACTTCCACACCATGTTCTTTCAGTATGGGAATAAAGAGTTCCGCAACTTCCTGATCCGGCTTCGACAAAATATATTCATGGTTGAACCAGATACCTTTCTTAAAGTCAAATTTAGCTCCCGATTTGCTGCAATGGCTCAGGTCGAACAGTTTCACCAGTTCTTCCATCGACATGATTTCTTGGTCATTTCCCGGATTCCAACCCAACAGAGCCAAGAAATTGATGACAGCTTCGGGCAGATATCCCGATTCACGGTATCCGGAAGATACCTCACCTGTCTTCGGATCATGCCATTCCAACGGGAACACCGGGAAACCGAGACGGTCACCGTCACGCTTGCTCAATTTGCCGTTTCCTTCTGGTTTCAGCAACAAAGGCAGATGGGCAAAAGCAGGCATCGTCTCTTCCCAACCAAAAGCACGATAAAGTAATACATGCAATGGTGCCGAAGGCAACCACTCTTCACCGCGAATCACATGGGAGACTTCCATCAAATGGTCGTCTACGATATTTGCCAAATGATAAGTAGGCAATTCATCTGCCGACTTATAAAGCACTTTATCATCAAGAATAGAGGAGTTTATGATCACCTCGCCACGAATAAGGTCGTTGACATGCACGTCTTCATTAGGTTCTATCTTGAAACGGACTACATATTGCTTACCCTCGGCAATCAATGCATCCACTTCTTCTTTGGGCAGTGTCAGCGAATTGCGCATCTGCATACGCGTAGAGGCATCATACTGAAAGTTGGCAATCTCAGCACGCTTGGCATCCAATTCTGCCGGAGTATCGAAAGCGATATAGGCTTTGTCGGCATCGAGCAACTGTTTCACATACTTCTTGTATATATCGCGACGTTCGGACTGGCGGTACGGGCCATAGTTTCCTCCAAAACTTACTCCTTCATCGAAATGAATACCCAGCCACTTGAAGGACTCCAATATATACTCTTCCGCTCCCGGTACAAATCGGTTACTGTCAGTATCTTCAATACGGAAAATCAAATCGCCTCCATGCTGGCGTGCAAAAAGATAATTGTATAATGCCGTACGCACACCACCGATGTGCAACGCTCCCGTGGGACTGGGAGCAAAACGAACTCGGACTCTTCTTTCTGTCATATTATGCATCAATTATGAGATAATTAGATGGCAAAATTAAATCTTTTTTTCCACACTATTGTTTTTTTTTGTACTTTTCGCAAAAAATTCAACCGATATGAATAAATATAGACCTCAGAAAAACTTTTCTTATAGAGATTTGCTATACAAAGTGCTCATTTTTATCGGCACAGTGGCTGCTATTGTTTACTTTCTGCCGCGTGACGGCAAGTTCAACTATCAGTTCGACATAAACAAGCCATGGAAATACGGTCAGTTGATGGCAACTTTTGAATTCCCCATTTATAAGGAAGATGCCATCGTCAAGCGAGAACAAGACAGCATACTCGCCACGTTCCAGCCTTACTATCAACTGGACAAAAGCATAGAGAAGAGTGTACTCAGCAGGTTAAAGAACGATTATCAAACTCATCTGCACGACATTGTACCCTCTACGGACTATATGCGTCATATAGAAAGAACATTATCTGAAATATATAAAGCAGGAATCGTCTCCACCGAAGGGCTCGACAAGCTACAGGAAGACAGTACCGCTTCCATCATGGTGATCGATGACAAGCTTGCCAACCAACGCGCCACCGAACAATTGTATTCCGTGAAAGAGGCCTATTCCTACCTGCTAACGGCAGATACCGTACACTACTCTCCGCATATATTGCGGCAATGCGCCCTCAATGAATACTTATACCCCAACCTGACGTATGACGAACAACGGACAGAAACGGCGAGGAAGGAAATCCTCGACAATTATGCTTGGGCAAATGGCATTGTTGTCAGTGGACAAAAAATCATCGACCGAGGAGAGATCGTTACCAAAGAAACCTACAACATCCTCGAAAGTCTGCGCAAGGAATCCATCCAGCGTAGTGAATCCATCGGACAAAAAAGGCTGATACTGACAGGACAGATACTATTTGTCGGTGTATTCATCCTATGTTTCATGCTCTATCTGGAGTTATTCCGCAAAGATTATTACGAACATAAAGGTAGCTTGTCACTACAGTTCTGCATCATCGTATTCTATTGCGTGGTGACTGCTCTCATGGTTACACATAATATCTATAATGTCTACATCCTTCCGTACGCCATGTTGCCTATCATCATCCGCATATTCCTTGATTCGCGCACGGCATTCCTTACGCATACGGTCACTATACTGATCTGTTCCATCTGTCTGCGCTTTCCGCATGAATTCATCTTGTTGCAACTGTCGGCAGGGCTTGTTGCCATATTCAGCCTGCGTGAGTTGTCGCAACGCTCGCAGTTGTTCCGGACAGCGGTATTGGTGATACTCACTTATGCTGCCGTCTACTTTTCTTTTGAACTGATTACAGAAAATGATTTGTCGAAGCTGAATGGTAGTATGTACACCTATTTTATAGCGAACGGCGTGTTGCTGCTATTTGCCTATCCGCTGCTGTTCCTGCTGGAAAAGACTTTCGGTTTTACGTCCAATGTAACATTGGTGGAACTTTCCAATATCAACAATCCGCTATTGCGTCGTTTGTCCGAGACTGTTCCAGGCACCTTCCAACACTCCATGCAAGTCGCCAACCTTGCCGCAGAAGCAGCCAACCGTATCGGTGCCAAAAGCCAGTTAGTGCGTACCGGTGCTTTATACCACGACATCGGCAAGATGGAGAATCCGGTATTCTTCACCGAAAACCAGTCAAGAGGAATCAATCCTCACAAGAACCTCAGCTACGAACAAAGTGCACAAGTCATTATCGGACATGTAACGGATGGACTGAAATTGGCAGAGAAGAACAATCTGCCTAAGGTGATAAAGGACTTTATCTGTACCCATCATGGCAGGGGGAAAACAAAATATTTCTATATCTCATGGAAAAACGAACATCCGGACGAAGAGCCGAATGATGAAATGTTCACTTATCCCGGTCCGAACCCGTTTACTCGCGAAACAGCCATATTGATGATGGCGGATGCCGTGGAAGCGGCTTCCCGCAGTCTGCCTGAATATACGGAGGAGAGTATCAACAACTTGGTGGAAAAGATCATAGATTCGCAATTGGAAGAGGGATATTTCAAGGAATGTCCCATTACCTTCAAGGATATTGCCATTATTAAATCGGTATTCAAAGAGAAACTGACAACCATTTATCATACGCGCATCAGCTATCCTGAACTCAAAAGATAGTTCGTAGAGAAAAGAGTTACCGGAAATCAGAAGGAGTTATCGGCCGATAATCCCTTCTGATTTCCGGTAAATTCTTTATAATAGCCCTACCTCAAGCTTTCCAATAGTCCGGCGCAAGCATCTTCAAGCAGGTCGAGGACATACTCGAAGCCCTCAGCACCTCCATAATATGGGTCGGGAACATGGTCGGCATAGGTAAAACGGGTGCAATACTCCGTCATACGGTGAATCTTCTTCCATGATTCGACAGAAGGGGCGCGCTCTTTCAAATCATCTATATTACGGTCGTCCATACCGATGATTAAATCGAAATTGTAGAAATCTTCTGTCCGTACAGGGCGCGAACGATGGGTAAGGTCATATCCTCTACGAATGGCATGTGCACGCATCCGGCTGTCCGGCAACTCCCCTTGGTGATAGGAAAGGATACCGGCGGAGTCTATCACAAAGTCATTTTCCAGTCCGGCTTCTTCCAGCAAATGTTTCATCACTCCCTCGGCAGAAGAGGAACGACAGATATTGCCGAGGCATACGAAAAGTATTTTACGAGGTTTCATAAGTACGTTTTTACATTTTAGAGCGTAAAGATAGAAGTTTTCTACAAAAAAGCCGTCGCATTTGCTACCGAAACCCCAGGGGTTTGCCGGGAAATTGCCCCGCATTTGTCTGGAAAACCCCAGGGGAATCCGACACAAAGCCCAGGGGATTCGGACACAAAATCCAGGGGAGTCCGACAAATTGGAACCTTACATCGGATCCACGTCATAATAGACAATGAGCGACTTAAAGCGATCTTCCGCCACCATCTCTTTCTGCACCTGTACCAACAGTTCGCGCACACGTGTCATGGGAGCATTATACTCTATCTTCACCACAATCTTGCGTATGAACAACGTCTGTATGCGAGCAACGGGTGGTTTGTCCGGTCCCAGCACACGACTGCTGAAGAACGCACGCAATTTATCCGCCATAGTACGCGCCATCAGATCGAGCAACTGTTCGTTACGGTTCTTCAGATAGACGTAGACCAGACGGTAATAGGGCGGATAATGGAACATCTGACGCTCGGCAAGTTGTCCGGACACCATCTGCTCGAAGTCATTATGGATGACTTGGGAGATAATGGGATGATCGATGCTCTTAGTCTGCAGGATAACCCGCCCACGTTTGTTCTTCCGTCCGGCACGCCCCGCCACTTGAGCCATCAACTGGAAGGCGCGCTCATAAGAGCGGAAGTCGGGATAGTTCAGCATCGTATCCGCATTCAGTATGCCGACCACGCTGACATGGGCAAAGTCCAGTCCTTTAGAGACCATCTGCGTACCGATCAAGATATTTGTCTTGCCTTGTTCGAAGTCTGCGATGATGCGCTCGTATGCCGAACGGGTACGGGTGGTATCCAAATCCATGCGAGCTACCGTAGCTTCCGGAAACAAGGCTTTGATATCATCTTCTATCTTCTCCGTCCCGAAACCGCGGTTACGTAGGTCGGTGCCTTCGCAGGCGGGACATTGGCGAGGCAACTGATAGGTATAACCGCAATAGTGACAAGTCAATTGGTTCAGGCCTTTATGATAGGTTAGGCTGACATCGCAATTCTTGCATTTCGGCACCCAGCCGCATGTGTGGCACTCAATCATCGGGGCAAAGCCACGGCGGTTCTGAAACAGGATAATCTGCTCCTTCTGCGCCAGTGCCTCTCGGATATACTGTAACAGCAATGGCGAGAAAGGACCGTTCATACGCTTCTTGCGGTGCAGTTCGTAGATGTCTACGGGAATGATTTCCGGAAGTTGTATTTCCTTATGCCGTTCTTTCAGCTCCACCAGTCCGTACTTGCCGGTGGAAGCATTGTACCACGTCTCGATGGAGGGGGTGGCGGTACCCAACAAGGTCTTGGCACCATACATCGTTGCCAAGACAATTGCCGCATTACGGGCATGGTAACGAGGGGCAGGATCTTGCTGTTTGTAGGTATTTTCGTGCTCCTCGTCTACAATCACCAGTCCCAGATTGCGGAAAGGAAGAAAGATGGAAGAGCGGACACCGAGGATAATGTCATATCCCTTGTCAGACAATTGCTTCTGCCAGATTTCTACCCGCTCAGCATCGGGAAACTTGGAGTGATATATGCCCAAACGGTTGCCGAATACACGTTGCAGGCGTTCCGTAATCTGTGTAGTGAGAGCTATCTCAGGAAGCAAGTACAACACCTGTTTCCCTTGCCGGATGATTTCTTCTATCAGATGAATATAGATTTCCGTCTTTCCGCTGGCAGTCACTCCGTGCAACAGACAGACATTCTTCGAACGGAAGTTCTGCACAATATCGTCGTAAGCCCGTTGTTGGTGTTCATTCAGAGGATTCATCGGAAGGGTGTCTCGAACCATAGTGTTCAACCGCCCCACTTCCTGCTGGTAGGTTTCAAAGATGTGTTTCTCCACCAAGCCATTGAACACAGCGGGTGAAGCACCGGCGCGGAGCAGGAGCTCCTTCTTTGTGACCTCCTTAGGCAGGTTCTTCAGTCCCTCCCCTCCCAAAATGGCAGACAACTCGATGTACTTCATCAGCAGATCCAACTGCTTCGGGGCGCGCGCCAGTTCATCGAAAAGCATTTGCAACCTCGTCTCATTCCGCACAGCCTCCGTCAGTCTGACACGGGTCTCGGTTTTCGGTTTATAGGTGCGGCGGAGTTCTTCTTTCACGAAGATGGCTTCTTTGTCGAGCAACGACTTGATGATGGGAAGGACATTCTTGATGCCACTCTCCTTTTCCAGCTTGGTGATGCACTGTTCAGGGGCGACGGAAAGCAGATCCAGAATCTTCTGTTCCCGTTCGGGCAAGCGGACTTCCGACTCAAAATCAGGGTTATATTCCACCATCGTCTCGCTCTCCAACTTCAGTCCGGAGGGCAAAGCCGCTTTATACACATCTCCCTGCGTACAGAGATAATAATCTGCCAGCCACTCCCAAAACTTGAACTGCTCCGGCAATAATATCGGACGGGCGTCCAATAGCGTCAACACGTCTTTCACCTCATACTCTTCCGGCTTGAAATAATGTACGTTGCGCACAATTGCCGTATAGAACTTCTTCCGTCCGAACGGCACGACCACGCGGCAACCTATCTGCACCTCGTCTGCCCACTCTTCGGGCAAAGAGTAGGTGAAATAACGGGGCAAGGGCAAGGGCAATATGACATCCGCAAACTTTTTCATCGTGACGGCAAAGATACGAAGAAGTATCCAATAGCTGAAAGTATCTGCCGAAAGATACACAAATCCACCGTACCGGATACATAGACCCAATACGGTGGATTCAATATAGTTCTACAAAACCTCGCTTATTTCATACGATACCGTTCCGGTTAGAAGAGATAAGCAGCGGAAATCTGCCAAGTCTTGTTCTTCGCGCCAACAGCATCAACGGCGTTCTTCAATGTGAAACTGTCTCCCATCGGGAACTGATAGTTGACACCTACTTGCAAATGCTTGATCAGTTTCACACCGACTCCCAGGTTAAGTCCTACCTGTGCCTTGCGGTCAATATTGTCTTTCTTCTTGAAATCAAAGAAGAAATCGGGTCCGGCAGCAACATAAACACCCAGCAGGCTGCCCAAACCAATCGTATATTTCAAATTAATAGGCACTTCCGCTCCTATTTGCTTAAGATCATCCTTGCCTCTTTGCGAAAGCAACACAGCACCGTCAACCCCCAAACCTACAATAGGAATAGTCAGTTCAGCCATAGGACCGATGAAGAAACCGGTAGAATTCTCCTTGTTACCCTTATAGCCGCCATCCCAATCTATCTTCGTCATGTTGACACCACCTTTCACACCCCATTTAATGAGTTGCGCCTGAACCGGCATAGCCATAAACATACAGCATACAGCTATAACGAAAGTACTTAAAATCTTCTTCATAATCTTTTTTCTTTTAATTTATCGGGGGCAAATATATACATTTATTCTTAGAACCTGTTCAAATTTTCTTCAAAAAGTTTTTTATTCAGCTTGTTTTGAGTTTCTTTTCGGTCTGTTTTTCTCTTTTATTCGTTACATAGCCCGCTATGATCCTCATAAAAACAGAAAAACATCCTCAAAAAGAATTCTAAAAAGAAGACTGAAAAAAAATTTAAACAGAATCCAAAAAAGAACAGAAAAGAAACAATTTTGTTTAATGGCGCTGCCTGCGGACTGACGCTCTGGGAGCTGCAGACTCTCGCTTAGATACCGACTGGGACTTATCTGAAGATGCTTTCGCCTTCGGAGTAGAAGAAGTTTTACTTCGTGCAGAGACGGCATTGTCACGTCCTTTCCTTTTGGAGTTAACCGTAGAGACTTTTGCACCCGAAGTTGCAGAAACAGAATCTGTTTCTGCGGTGAGGTCCCGACCGTACAACCCCTTTTCAAAGTCCGCCAACTCCTGCTCTATACGCCGCTGTTCCTTCACCAAGGCACTGTCCGTGGTGCAGTACTGCGACAGGACGCGGTTTTGCAGATTGGTTGTCTTGTAGATATCGCCCTTGTAGAGACGCGCCGCGAAGAAATCGTCCCACGTGCTGTTTGCAGCATTGTTATAGTTGCTCACAGCCACTTTGGATTGCGTCAGATAAGGAGCCAAATCTTTATAGTTCACCCAGAACATAGGCAACTTCACCTTTTCCGAACTAAACTCTTCCGAACGGTGCAACACAGGACAAATGGCGGTTATCACCGAACCATAGGTCGAAGTACGTTGGTCGAAGTACCATACTTCTTTGATGAAATAGCTCAGCACATCCGCCGACGGAATGTCGCTATTGCTGAGAGAGAGCACGCTGTCGCGGCGGTTAGCCACCTTCTTCAACTCATAGTAGATCTGAAAGCGGTCCAACACATCACGGAAAGTGATCTCGGCATCTTTCTGAAAACGCTCTGTGCCATCCAGCTGGTATTCATATGCCGGAATCTTTTTCTGCGCCAGCAGGCGGAACAGAGTGGTGAAGAGATTCATCCGATTGCCTTGCGGCTCCACTGGATAGTAGAGGGCACCATTAGTGTCCTTCGTCAAGTCCAGCGTGCGATAGATTTCACGCATCCACATCACGTCGTCCGGCAAGTTTGCCGAACCGGGATATTGTCTTTGTGCCCACCCCGCTGACAGGTTCAGCATACACAGGGCGGCAACTATCACGAGTTTCAAGGAGAGTTTCATAGTTCTTATACCTTATTATAGATAGTATTATTCCTTTTATTATAGTCAATATCTGATCTCAATTCACAATCACTTCCAACGTAGTAGGCAACAGACGTTCCACACCGTCCGGACCGACTGCACGCACCCGGGATATATAGAAACGTTTCCCACGCGAAAGACGGCGGAACATCTCCTTCTGGCGTGCAGAGAACGATGCGCCCGAAGAGACTTCCGGCACAGCATTGCCCATATTGTCAAAAAAGACCGTCTCGAAGCCCAAGACACGGAAGTTGATGTTCAGCAGTCCGTCGTCAATGGCGGCCACGATGCCCTGAGTGTTCATCAAGACAGCCTTCGGCAATCCGCGCCCGCCGCGGTAGCGCTTCGGTGCCCCGTCTTCAGTATATTCGATAAAGGGCGACGGATCCGGCAACTGGCGCACACGGTAGGTGTAATCTCCCATCGACTGCGTACGTCCGCCGACCGATGCCGTCACGCGAATCACTACATCCTTACCGATAGCCGTAGGACGTGCGATGTATCCGTTCCCCGTACGGCTCAACGTACCGTTGCCATTGGCAATGCTCGCCTGGACCTGTCCGGCAGGAACACCCGGAACAGAGATACTGATAGGGTTGTCATAGCCTGCATAGAGCACGTTCATCATCGTAGCAGATACCGTAGCGGTAGGCTCCACCACGGTATACTTCTGGGAGAAATCCCTTCGAAGCACCTCCCCATTGCCTTGCACCAACTCCAAATAACCATCCAAAGAGAACTCTCCCGTACGGTTGCAGACCGTCTCGAACCAGCCTTCCGCACTGTCCGGCTGTTTCTCTCCACCAATATAGACGGATGGGCGTTGCGTAGAGTCTACAGCCGCCAAAATAACACGACCACTATAAACACTACCGCGAACGACATTCTGCGACGTAGGAATGACGTATGCCTGCAACTGGTTCACGCGCACGTCCTGCACATCGGTGTTCTGCGTCAGCAAGTGGAGCACTTCGCCCTCGGCATAGCGTATATCGCTCTGTAGTTTGGTCAATAAAGTAACGGCAGCTGCCACAGGGGTATTCTCAAACATATACTCCTGCCAGTTCTTCCCTGCTGCCGACACTTTGCGCGGGACTTCCGTACTCAGGTTCTCACGGATAATCTTCTGCTGCACAGGGTCGGCAACCAGAGAGAGGATGTCTTCCCGATATCGGTTGATGCGGTCAAACAGCTCCCTACCTTGTCCGCTTCCAGGGGCAAGCATGATAAAAGAGGCTGCTTCCAAGTCTTCGCGGTTAGAGATATTGGCAACGTCGCCATCCTTCCCGTCCGCCTCGCGCACAATGCGCAGTTTCAGTTGGTCGACATAGGCATATAACGAATCGGAGTTGTTCTTTACGCGTACCGCTTTCTCAAACCAAGGTCCTACTTTTTCCGGGTTACGCTTGTTTGCACCGGCAAGCCCGTCATACAACGACTGGTTTTGCACCGTCGAATTTACCGTCGTACGCGAAAGGCTCTCGTCGACCAACGAGAAACCATTCAGCACATCCGACGAAACGTTTAGTGCCAACAACGCCATCAAGACGATATACATCAGGTTAATCATCTTCTGGCGCGGAGAGTCCGGATTGATATTCATGAGGAATTATGAATTATGAGTTATGAATTAACAATTAGGGATTAACAGGTATGAATTAAGAGTTGGGAATTATGAATCAGGAACTAAGATTTATAATTTATAAGTCATAAATTATAAATCAACAATCCTAACCCATCAGTCATCTCACTTGCACAGCTTGCAACATACGGGCATAGACAGCATTCAGTTCTTCTATCTGACGTGCCATCTTACGGGTCTGCTCATGCACCTGATCTATCGTACTGATCTGAGTGCTGGCGCTGCGAAGCTGCATTTCGTAGATGGCATTGATTCCCGCAAGATTACGGTTCAGCGTACTCATCTGCTCAGCATCGTGCGAGAGGGATTCTGCCTGGGCAGTAAAACGGGACAGCATCTCAGTCATCTCTTTCAACTGGGCGATATAAGCCTGGGTAGTTTCTTCCATCTCTGACGTAAAGGCGGATGCCATGTTTCCGGACAAAGGACTACCACCTCCTACAATCACAGAAGCCGGCTGATTCGCTTGCGACCGATTCACCGACGGTTGACTGACTGACGGCTGGTTCACGCGTATCGGATTCGTTGCGCCGACGGGCACCTGCACCGGACCGTTCTGAGCAAGGCCGGCTTGAGAAAGATCGGCTTGCGACATTCCATCGCCCACGACGATCACTCCGCCCGCAGCATTTGCCACCGGTTTGCCCGGCAAATCGAATGCAGAAATAAAGAATACCAGCACTTCTGTCCCCATGCCAAGCCACAACATCAGATTGGCTCCCGGCAGATGGGTTAGTTTGAACAGTGTACCGGCAATCACTACGGCAGCACCCCAGCTATAGGCATAGTTCATGATTACCTTGCCACGATAGCTTGCCATAAAATCCTGCAACTTCTGCCCCAAACTCTTTTTTCTTCTTACAGTCTCTTGTTCCATCATCTTGTACCTTTTTAGCGACTTAGTCATTTCCCTTTCTTGCTATATCCCACCTGCGTACGTACGCACCGGAAACCGATATATGAGCGTTGCTCATTCTGATACTCCGCCGTACGGGCATCAGAGCGGATAAAGGCGTTCACGTCTTTCCACGAACCGCCACGAACCACTTTCTTCTTCATGGCATAAGGATCGTCCGGTGCCGCTTTATACTGGATATCGGGATTGATGTCGCTTGCCTGCAACACACCCGATTCGGTATAAGCCGTCGAAGTCCATTCCGCCACGTTGCCCGCCATGTCATACAACCCGTTCGAGTTGGGCGAATAGGCGCCTACGCGAGTGGATATCAGGTTACCGTCTTTGGTATAATTGCCTTTGCCAGGCTTGTAGTTCGCATTATAACAACCGCGCTCGTCCTTGGTCTCTTCGCTGTCTTTCCAAGGGTACTTGTTGTTTTCGCGTCCCCTTGCAGCAAACTCCCATTCCGCCTCGGTCGGCAGGCGGTAGCGCTGGATGTACCTTGCCTGTCCACCCAATCCGGCAAGCAGATAGTTGGTCCGCCAGGCACAGAAAGCATTCGCCTGCTCCCAACTGACACCTACCACAGGATGCTCATTGTAACTGGGATGGTTAAAATACAGGCGCATGTACTGCTCATTGTTTGCATCCGGAAAGTCGTTCACCCAACAGGTCGTATCAGGATAGATGTTCACGATGTAGCTGTTCAGGAAATCCCATTCGCTGGAGAGTGGGCGGGTGATGGTACGGTTCACTATACGGCCTTCGTCATCAATATACGCCGTGTCTTTAGTTATCATCACCACCTCTTCGGGATCCACCTTTATATCCGTGTTCTTGACTCTTTCGGCGGGGTTCAGACGGTTACGGCGCTTGGCGGCTTCCGCATAATCATACACTTCATAGTAGTAGTTCAGTTGGGCACCGTCCAGCATCAGTGTGCCGTCAATCGGATGCCGCTTATACACACTCTCGATAGCCATCTGTTCATCTTCCGTAGCGCGCTTCCAAGGGATGGGCTTCGCCCAGTTCAAGTAAGGCTTTATCGGATTCCCTTCGCGGTCTTCCTCTATCTTGAAGACTTCGTTGCCACCATAGGCAGGATCTGCCAGACGCTCGCGGATGATGGAGTCGCGCACCCAGTTGACGAACTGTTTATACTCAGCAACGGTCACTTCCGTATCGTCCATCCAGAAAGATTCTACCGAAATCTCCCGCGAAGGAACGACCGTTCCCCACAAGCTGTCCTGCTTATCGGGTCCCATCTTCACCGAACCGCGTTTCACCAACACCATGCCGTATGGCGCCGGCTCGCTCCATGCCATCGCACTGGCACCTATCACCTCACCGCCTTTCATGGAAGTGTTACCCACTGTTCCCATGCACGACACCAATGAACCGAGCAGCAACAGTGCCGCCCCGTACCATGCATGAATAGCTTTCATCCCTTTCTTCTGTTTCATCATTCGTATATCTCTTACAAAATCCGTACACTCTTATGCAAGTTCCGGCTTTTCTTAAATACATTCAAGTCCAATGCATACCTGACCATCAAATCGTGGCTGCCGCTTGCCGCGCCAATCTTCGAGGTGAAGCACTCGTATGCATACCCCAGTGTCACGCCCTGCACCGTCAACCCAAGACTGAGTGTCACCGAGGTGCCGGGTGAATAGGTTACTCCCCCGCTCAGCACCTTAGAGCGATAGGCATAGAACAACCGCCCCGTCAGGTCCAGCCGTGTAGTAGTAAAGTCACTCTGCAACTGCATCGAAGGCTGTATGGAAATTAACGGATTACGCGTCTGAATATTGTATCCGCCTGTCAAATAAACGATAGGATGTACAGCTATCTCGCTTTTTTCTCCCAAAGAGATGCGGGGAGCCGTCAGATGGTGGACGGAAAGCGCGGCATAGAACCGAGGATGCGAATAGTAGGCACCGAGCCCGATGTCAACGGCACTCCCGCTCTCTGCCGTAGTAGGAAATGCCTCATCGTCGGTTTCTTCACCAAGATTGATGTCGGAAGGGTCGAAAGTAATGTTCAGCATGCCTACCTGAAAGCCGATGCCCAGCTTGCCTTTACGGATTTTCTGTTGATAGGCATACTGCCCCCAGAAACGCTGGTTGCGGAACAGACCGATGGCTTCATTGAAAAATCCCACGCCAGCACCCTGAGGTTTGTTGAACAGCGTGAAAGGCATGTCCGCACCGAAATACATCACCCGCGGGGCATGGGTGAAACCCATCAGTTGCATACCATACGAACCGTATATATTCAGCTTATTCTCCGTCTGCCCTGCCCATGCGGGATGATAATAGCCCGGCACCGCCCAATATTGGCCAAAGCGTGCGTCGAACTGTGCCCGTACTCCTGCCGCACAGAAGAAGAGGCACAGCCAGATTGCCGATTTCAGGATAAAACTGTATTTCATCATTATAAAAACGGACTCACCAATAGCAAGTCATGATACATCTTCAAGCATAGGCTTCAGGATGGAGCAGTATATTTCACTTTCAGCCCCTCCACTCCCATTCCGGTGAAATAGTCTTCAATCAGACTCCAGCGTGTTGCATCATCCATTCCGCTTGTCCCGAAGAAGAAGGAGAACAATTCAATCTGTTCCTGAAATATCTTTTCATTATTATCGAGAATGAGATTATGGTATTCATCGGAAGACGCAATCTGTTCCAGCAGTTCCGGGTCGTCGAAAGTGACCGATACGCAAGGTGTTCCCCCACCCTCTACGCTGAACGAAAGACAATCGAGCATAGAAAGCAGATTGAACAACATGTTCAAGTCAGAAAAAGGTGTCGTATAGAACAGCAGGCGGTCTCCTTTCTCACCCACAATGCGCTGGGTGAAAAGTTTCTGATAGCGGGATAGCAAGAGGTCGAAGCCTTTCGTCACCGTGAAAGAAAGTTCGTTGGAATCTTTCTTCTTCACACTGCTGATGTAGCTCACGCTGCGTCCCTCTTCCGTACGCGATTCTAACAAGGAGCCGATGAAGCGTTTTGCCGACGGTACATCCATGCCATGCTCGGCAAATACCGCACGCAACTCTTCTTCATCAAAACGCCCTTTCGTCTTACGAAGTTTGTCGAACAGTAAGGTCTTCAGGCTGCCGAACAGCGCATCCATACGCCGACGAATCACTGCTGCATCTTCTTTCAGCAGCACCTCGTGCTTGCCCACGGACACCGCACGCGAACCTTCCCACAACGTTCCATTATTCAGTTTCTGCTTGAACTCTCTATAGCCGAACTCTGCGAAACGCTCTTCCCAGAGTTTCTCCAGACGCGCCATGTAGACGTCTTCCGTACCAGGCACTTTAGTCAGATAGTCACTGAACTCGCGGATAAAGGCATCGCCTGTCTTATCTTGTATATATCCTTCGGCAAGCAGGTTTTGCGGACTGACTTCCAGCAGGTGCTTGCCGTAGCGATGACACAAGTCATCTTCCAGCCACAGCAGGGCTGTCTTTATCAGCTGCCCCAATTCCGCTTCGTATTCCAACTTGTTCTTCATGCGAGGCAGTTTCACCACAAATTCAAAATCGGACAGAGAAAGCAGCATCTCCTGTTTTCTACCTTTCATCCGGTACACTTCCATCAACTTCTTCAAGATCAGCGACAACTGCTCCTGCGTGATGTTGCCCGTCATGTGCAGGCGTTTCATATAATAGAAATCCCTCTCATGATAGTCCGTCGCCGAGATGCCCTGAATATCAGCATCGCGGGCGGCACGTCCAATCTCCTGTATATAGTCGACAAATGTACTGGAGGGCGCCACATGATACACACGGTCGATATCACTGATATCCACTCCCATGCCGAATGCCTTTGTGGCTACAATCATCCGCTTCTCGCCCTCCTTGAAGTCCTGCACGATTGCCGCTTTCTGTTCTTTGTCTTTCTTTCCGTAGTAGGAAGCCACCAAATGCCAGTCGACAGACTTCACCCATGCCTTCAGACGCATATCGATGCCGCCTGCAAAGGGATAGTAGAGAATAGTCTTATGTCCGTCGAGAAAGTCTTCCACCCTTTTGGCTATAACACGCTGTTTGGCCTTATCGTATGTCTCACCCTCTTCCATCTCCATCTGCCGGATGTCGAAGCCGATATTGCGGCGCTTCACCGTACCTGCATGGAGCACACAAGGCTCCATCTGCAATGAACGGATCGTTTCAAACACCATGTCATTGCCTCCTTTCGGATTCCAGACTGCCGTAGCCGTCAGTGCAAATAGCGGGAATGTGTAACCGAGACTTTTCTTCAAGCCTTGCAGATAACGCCCCAGAAACCAATAGTCCACACGAAACTCCTTCCCCCACGTAGTGACCGTATGAGCCTCATCCACCACAACCAGGCCAATGCGGCGTTCGCCTACAAAATGCCTGATGTCGTAAGAGAGCAGCAGTTCCGGCGAGAGGTAGAACAGGTCCACTTCGCCTTCGCGCACTTGCCGATACACCTCGTTCTTTTGTTCGGGTGAGAGATCGGAGGAGGCATACGCCACGCGCGTATATCCCAACTCCTGCAAACCTTCCACCTGGTCTGTGATCAATGCTTTCAGGGGAGATACCACGATGGTAAGCAGCCTGTATTCTCTGCCCAGATAGATGGCGGGCAACTGGAACAGTAGGGATTTTCCGGCTCCTGTAGGTGCCGTCAGCAGGACATTGTTGATCTCCGTTTCTCCTTTGTGTGCCTTTTCGGCTTCGGCAATGACACTCTCTATCAGTTGCCCCTGCGAAATGTGCAGTGTATCTTTTCCCCGGAATAAATCGTCGTATACTTCCAAGTCGCGAAATTGTTCGTACCCATATATTTCTCTCAAAAGCGCATGTACCGCTTCTCGACAGCCGCCAGGCAACTGCCGTTGTTTCAACTCCGGCAAACGACCTGCCATTTCTTTTTGCATTTCAACCATATAGTGGAAAATTCTAAAAAAAGAGGTAGTCCTTCACAACTCATCACAAACGAGTCTACGGACTACCTCTTTCTATGTGTCAACAGGGGTGTGGCATAACCGTTTTTCACCACCTAAAAAAGCATATCAATACTCTTCTTCATTAAAGAAGAAATCCTCTTTGCTCGGATAGTCGGGCCAGATGTCTTCGATGCTTTCATAAATATCGCCTTCATCTTCCATTTCCTGCAAATTCTCAATTACTTCGAGCGGAGAACCCGAACGTATGGCATAATCGATCAATTCATCCTTGGTTGCCGGCCAGGGAGCATCTTCCAGTTTAGATGCTAATTCCAATGTCCAATACATAAATCCTAAGTATTAAAATGGTGACTATTATATTAAGTCCTACTTTCTATATTTTCGGCAAAAGTATAATAAAATATTTCACTTACAACTATTATCCCAAAATATTTCATCTTTTTTCTCATCCTGATTGGTTTTTCGTGACAAAATAAACAAATAATCGGACAAACGGTTTACGTAAGCGAGCAAGTCGGGAGCCACTTCGCACTGTTCTGCCAAAGCCAGTATGCGCCGTTCTGCCCTGCGGCAAACCGTTCGGCAGACATGGCAGACCGAAGCGGCACGACTGCCTCCGGGCAGGACAAAAGCACGCAAAGGAGGAAGAAGGGCATCCAGACGGTCTATCTCCCGCTCAATACATTCCGTATCTTCGGGATGGACAATGCTGGCGCACTTCAGGTCGGTCTTCTCCAAGTCGGTAGCCAGGCTTGAGCCTACGGCAAAAAGGCGGTTCTGGACATTGCGGACAAATGTCCTGTCTTTCTCGTCGGACAAGTAGGTGATCAGCAATCCCAAATTGGAGTTCAGTTCATCTACTGTGCCGTAGGCTTCGAGGCGGATGTGTGTCTTCGGCACACGGGTACCCCCTACAAGGGAGGTGGTACCTTTATCTCCGGTTTTGGTATATATCTTCATAAGGTTGTTTTTTTAGTATTATAACGCCTAAAGCTAATCAAAAGTTGACAATATAGTCTTGCTTTAGCTTTGTTTTATCAAAAAAGAGGATACCAAGGTCATAAAGGTCGAACGTTATGCCCACTTTGTCGTCCTGCACCATGCGTTTCCACAGTGCTTTCATCTGCGGAGTGTAGCCTATCCCTTCCACTACGAAGACAGAGCTACCGGCAGTACGCGCGGCACAGATGCGAAACACTTCTTCCACAAATTCCGGACGCTGCCAGTCGTGCAGATAGAGGAAGTCGACCGGTGTCCCGGCTTCCAGAAACAGGTCGGAGAGATCGGACGCAGGCGTATAGTCCGCTCCTATCTTGCCCGCTTTCAGGTAGAGGGCAGAGGCGGAGAGGCGGCCGGCATCCACAATGGTGGCTGGCTGGGCGTAATTGACCAGACGAAACAGCAGGCGTTTCACTTTCTTCGATTCGCGGTTCCAGTCCTTGCCTTTCTGCGGAGCCAGCCTTTTCTGTTCTGCCGCCAGGGCTTTGTATTTATAGTAAGGAGTGCTTTCATAAATCACAAACGTAATGAGGTTGAAAGCAAAAGGAGAATGTATCCCGTAACCGCAACGGTGACGAAAGCGGCGCAGCCAGATGAATGGGCGTTTCAAGGTTAATAGAATACGGTTCATAACTGATAATTCGTTTCTTGAATACAAAGATACGGAAACCTTTCAATTCCTTGACCGGGGAAATAGATATTTAATTTACGATTGTGAGTTTTTGAAAAAATTCAAATTCATCCGAAAGGATTCTCATCCACGCCATCTTGTTCACCGCCTTGTCCACCGCCACCGTTTTCATCCGGTTTCGGAGCTACGCTCGCAGCATCAATCACGGTGCCCTTGCCTACTACCAGCCTTTCTACAGTAGCCTTGCTCAACATGTCCTTGAAGTAGCTTCCGGAAGTAAAGATAATCTTCCGGCGATACACAGTGTTGGCATCCACATCGTTCGCCCCGGACTGGCTCTTCGCGTTCAGTCCAGGACGGAAACAGCCGAAGTCCCCCAACTGCACGGAATATCCTTTATCCAAATCCATATTCAGAGTGTCGATCAATCCGTCAATCACCATCTTCACCACACCGCGCGGCACCATGCTCACCTTCTGCACTTCTTCGCAGAGTTTGTCAAACTTCACCATGCCCAAGACTTTCGCCTGCGCCACATACTTCTCCGTATTCGTCTTGTCAAAACCAAAAACCACCTTTTTTACTTCATACTTAATAGCCATATTCTTTTCACTTTTTAAGGGTTTAAATAATAATGTATATCTCTCTTATCTCATCCGAAATAAGGAAACGTTTTACCGTGAGGCCTCAACGGTCGGCAGTTTCATTCTCTCAGAATCGATGTCGCAAAGTTAGGGCAATATGCGGCGAAAGCCTAAGAAACGACATCTACAGCTAAATATATTAAACCACTGATAAACAGTAGCATAAAAATTTGAGATCTCTACAGTTTGAGAAAATGCTCCCAAACGGGAAAAAGGGGAAATAGGAAGAAGCGGAATGCCATCTCTACAGTTTGAGATGCTAAAGTACTGAAAATGAATGGTAGGCTGGCTGGCAATCTCTACAGGTCATCAAATCTATCAGGGAAAACGACGTTTCATCTACAGATTGCACAAATAGACACAGATTTCCGGATGAAAAAAGAGAGAGCATGTCCGAGAGAAGCCCCCAAAGGCCAAACCGGACACACACTCTCACGGGTCAAGGGATGAAAGTTAAAAACCTTGTTGGCGATAGAACCGCGTTTCGCCTACGCTATAGTCAACGCAATCCTATCCTTATACTATACTATTAACCGGATTCTCTATTTAATAACAGTTCAAAACAGATATCCATTACGAAACCGACAAGAAATCTATTATTTCCCTTGACGCTTTATCGTCAATCATGGGTTGTTCTTCACCCCATTGGGTATCAGTTTCCCTGATTCTGCGATGCGATAAATCTTGGGTTGATATTAATCAAGCGGTATGTAATAGCTGTCGTTCCGGGTACAATGTAATATGCCGGATACAGAGCATCTTCTGTAAGCGCATCCAGTCCCATGCCAAATTGGTAAACGAACGAACGGTGTTTGCCATCGATTTTCAATTCTTCCGGATACTTGCCACTTGTCCCAGAAGGAACACACCATGCAAATGTATAGTTGTTGTTTGTTGCTGACGGACGGCCTGTTGGCAATCCTGTTTGATTGACGTTAAGCAAGGTTGGTTCCATATCGGGCAAAAACGGTTGGGTATAAAACCAAATTTGGTCTTCCACTGTTGCGATTTTCTCCACTGTACTCTCACCGATGTAATACCATTTAGCTTTATTCTTATCTCCTTGATATATATACGAAAGAAGTATTACTCCAGACATTCATCCAAGTCGCGTGCCAACTGCTCTTTATCCAGATGCTGTCCGATAAAGACAAGTTTCTGCATACGGTCGCCATACTCCGGATCCCAGTCACGCATCAGCCCTGGTTCTTGCCGTTTCAATTCCGCCAGGTCCTCTTCGGGGGCGGTAGCGTACCACAGTCCGGCTTCCGTAAGCTGCTTTTGCACGCCTGCCTGTTCAAACAAGTAAGACATGTCGCGATTGTGGCTGAAGTAGCAGACGCCTTTGGTACGGATGACGTTGCGCGGCCATCGGGTGGCGATGAAGTGGTCGAGCTTGTGGATGTTGAAAGCCGGACGGCGATAGTAGACAAACGTACCAATGCCATATTCTTCCACTTCGCCGTCTTCCACATGATGGTGGTGATGGTGTTCATGATGATGATGAACGTCTTCTTCCGAATGATGATGCTCGTGGTGATGATGAGCTTCCCTCTCCTCCTCTTCGGTGGCAGGGCGTTCTATGCCCCGGATCCATCCGGCGGAAGTGGCGGCACGTTCAAAGTCGAAGAGACCGGTATGGATAATCTTCCCCAGGTCTACATCGGCATAGTTACATTCTATGATTTCGGCGCCGGGTTGCAAGGTGCGGATGATGTGCTTGATGCGTTTCAGCTCTTCTGGTTGCACCTCGTCGGCCTTGTTCAGCAGGATGATGTTGCAGAACTCAATCTGCTGGATGATAAGGCTTTCGATATCTTCTTCGTCAATGCCCTTGCGGGTCAGGCCGTCGCCGCAAGCAAATTCGCTTTGCAGGCGCAGGGCATCCACCACGGTGGTGATGCAGTCCAGGCGGCAGATGCCATACTTGGTATAGGCGCCTCCCATGCGGGGAATGGAACAGAGGGTCTGGGCAATGGGTTCGGGCTCGCAGATGCCGCTGGCTTCGATGACGATATAGTCGAAGCGTTGCATCTTCATGATTTCAAACATCTGCTCAATCAGGTCTGTCTTCAGGGTGCAGCAGATGCAGCCGTTCTGCAACGCCACAAGGCTGTCGTCTTTCTTGCCCACCACACCGCCTTTCTCTATCAGTGCCGCATCGATATTCACCTCGCCGATATCATTGACGATGACGGCAAATTTGATGCCACGTTTGTTGGTAAGGATATGGTTTACCAAGGTGGTCTTGCCACTGCCTAAATAGCCGGTCAGCAGCAACACAGGAATATCAATTGTATTCATAATTGGATTATTTTGGTTTTATTCTGTAATGATTCCTTTATGTACACAACATGAGTCACGATTTTCGCATATACACCACGTTCCGCCCCGCCCCACACTTCATCAGCAACCCCTCTTCAATGAAGAGGTTCAAATCCGTAATGGCCTGCTTCACGCTGCGTCCCGTCAGACGGACATACTGTGCGCGGTTGATGCAAGGCTGTTCCTGACGCAAATAGTCGTCGAGCAGGCGGAAACGCTGTTCCACGGACAGGAGCGATGCAGAAGAAACGGATTGTCCGGCCGACTTCGGGGCACGCTCCAGCTGCATCTTCTTATCCAGCTTCCTGTAGAACTTCTTTCCCAGGCGGAAGTTCAGACCGCGAAGCATCACCGAAGCGGCACGCAGCTCTTTCTTTTCCATCACTTCACGGCGGCAAGCCAAGGCAGGCGTGAAATAGCCCAACTCGCCAAGTTCCACCGTCCAGCCATCGGCAAGGCAGTCGCACAACTCGTCTATGAACGAAGCCATCGCCCCCTCCAGCACGCTGCGGCTGATACCGGTGAAGAGATGTACACGGTTCAGAAATTCTTTCCGGTCGATGGTACCCTTGGGAATGAAACGGGCGTAAAGAGGCTGTTGCTCACCGGTTTGGCGAACATCAGGCTTTTCAAAAAGATCATAATATGCACTCATCTCTATATGTTTTTCTTACGGATACCCTACGCTTGTGAAACATGGAGTACCGGAGTTAAGCTATTCCACCGCTACTTTTATCCCTTTTCCTTGCGATGGCCAAGGATTTTCGCAGCAGACATTTATTCTTTCCACCATGGAGAAACTTTCTTTCCTCCGTGGGGAAATTTTCTTTCCATCATGGCAGAAAGAAAGTTTCTCCATGGTAGAAAGATTTAGCATCCACAGGCAAATGTACTAACATCAGGCAAGAAAAACAATAAAGTTCCCAAGAAAATCTCTCACTTGTTCACCACAAAGTTCCGTATCTGGCACTCCGCCCTTCCGCCTTTCGCCACGCGCAGGCGCAAGATGTGGCGCGCCGGGGCGAGTTCCGTCTCAAGCATGTACACCCAAGGGATATAGAGCCGATGGCTCCAGTCGGTGAACGTATCCAACCGCTTGAAGGGGGCGCCATCCACGCTGTACTCCAGCACACAGGCTTGCGGACCGGCCACGCAGAAGATGCCCACAGCACGGCCTTCGAAGGGGAAGGCGTGGGGTGTGCTGCCGGTGGATGACCTACTTCTTCTGATAGTCGGGTTGGTTGCGGACGATGAAATCGACCACGGCTTCGGGCTGCTCCAGACTATGAGGATGATGGTCGCAGCCGGGTTTCAGGATGATTTCCACCTGCCCGCCCAAGGCACGGTAACGTTCGGCAACAACTTTCATGTTCTCTTCGTAAGGTACCGTCCGGTCGCTGTCGCCGCAGACGCTGATAACGGGAACGCCTGCACGAACCAGGGGAGCCAGATTGTCTATCGGATTACCCTTGAAGTTGTTCATCTCCTCTTCTTTCAATCCCCACTCTTCGAGCAGACCTTTCCACAGTTCACGGTGTCTGCCAGGCCAGCTGAACACGTCGCAAACGGGAGCATCGACATAGATGCATGCCACTTTATCGGGATTCTTCGCTCCCCAGTTGAAGGCAAAAAGTCCGCCACGGCTGAAACCCTCCAGCGTCACATGGGAAGAAAGGCGGTAGTTACGGCACATCACATCGTAGAAATCACTGCCCAAACGTAGGGCACGAGGGCTTCCATAGAGGTGTGTCAGGTCATAATATACGACATGGAATCCTTTCTCCAGCAAAGCCTTATCCACCGCAGGGAAGGCTCCGAAAAAAGCCGGGCGCCATATCCAAGGACGTCCTTCAGCTGCCCGTCGGGGCACGACTACCGTGGCTTGGCGCATATTGCAGAGAAAATCGTAACGGTCGAAACCTTCCCATTGCGACTTCTTTCCAGGAAAGGGTTGTGTGGTATCAATGGCAGGTGCTTCATTGCCGGTCAGCGTGCGGTAAATCTCGGCGGCTATCAGCGCGGCACCTTTCTCGTTGGGGTGGATGCCGTCGACATAATAATCGGGATGCGGCTCCAACACCTTATAAAGGTCGATGACAGGCAGGCGGCGTTTCTTTGCCACACTGCGTATCAGGGGAATAATGTCGGTAGTGATGATGCTGTCGCGTATACCGAAGTTCAGCTGCACCGCAGGCACGGGCAGACAGAGGTAGACTTTCGGTTTCGAAGGCAGTGCTTCGAGTTTGTCCAGCATTTCGTTCAGGTCGGTCTTGAACTCCTTCCCATAGCACCAGTTCCAAGGTTTGCTGTCGTTCGTCCCCAGCTTGATGGTGACAATATCCGGCTCAAATTTCAGCAGGTCGAAGAAGAGAGGTTCGTGCATATAAGGACGGTCTCCCTTGTTCAGTAGTACGCGACCGCTGATTCCAAAATTGCGGACGTCGTACTCTTTGCCCATAAATTGGGAGAGCATACCGGGATAACTATTCTGGAAGCGGTTCTTGATGCCCCAACCGTAAGTGATACTGTTGCCCACGCAAGCTATCTTTACAGGCTTCTTCTCTTGCGCCGCCACACAAAGGCTAATCAAGCACAAGCAAATCAAAAGAATATTTCTCTTCTTCATGACATTAACTTTAGTTTTCTGTTTTATCATCGCAAATATACGTATCTTTACATCCCGAACATTATAAATTCATGCCTTTATCATCTCAATGCCTGTTTTTGATACAAATAAGACAGAAAAAGAGACAGCAGTGACAATCGCACGGCTCAAGCTGGTGAGTTGGTGAGTTGAAAACTTACAAACTCAAATTGGCATAAGAATAAAAAAATGATGTATCTTTGCCGCGATTTCAATGAAGGGGTGCCTTAATACAACGGGCTGAGATCATACCCATTGACCTGATTCGGATAGTGCCGACGTAGGGAAAAGAAGAAAAGTTCCCCCTTTTCTTAATTTATTCATTAAAGGAATTACGAATGAGAAGAAATGCAATGATTGTTTGCCTGCTCATGGCAACAACAGGTGCCTTTGCACAAGCACCAGAGAAAGACAGCTTGCAGACTGTAGGTCTGCAGGAAGTAGAAGTTATCGCCACTCGTGCCACAGCGCATACGCCGGTGGCATACACCAACCTTTCCAAAGAACAACTCAAAAAAGCAAATACAGGCGTGGATATGCCCTATCTGCTGACCTTCACTCCCTCGGTGCTGACCACGAGCGATGCAGGCGCGGGCATTGGCTATACCTCCATCCGAGTGCGCGGCACTGACGCCACCCGCATCAATGTCACCACCAACGGCATACCGATGAACGACGCGGAAAGCCACTCCATCTTCTGGGTCAACACGCCGGACTTCGCCTCCTCCCTGCAAGACGTGCAGATACAGCGCGGAGCAGGAACCTCAACCAACGGCGCAGGAGCCTTCGGCGCCAGTATAAATATGCAGACGCAAGGCATATCGCCCACTCCATACGCCGAATTTTCCGGAAGCTACGGTTCGTTCAACACCCACAAAGAGACCGTAAAAGCGGGCACAGGCATCATCAACGGTCATTGGGGATTCGACGCCCGGCTCTCCAACGTCAGTTCTGACGGGTACATAGACCGTGCCTCTGTGGGACTGAACGCTTACTTCCTGCAAGGAGGATACTATACCGACAACACCAGCATCCGGCTTATCACTTTTGCCAACAAGGAACGTACTTACCACGCCTGGAACTATGCCAGCAAGGAGGAAATGGAGCAATACGGCCGACGCTACAACTCTTGCGGACTGATGTACGAAGACGAGAAAGGGGTGCAACACTTCTACGAAGACCAGACGGACAACTACATCCAAAAGCACTACCAACTGCTCTTGAACCACCGCTTCAACTCCCAATGGAACATGAATATCGGGCTGCACTACACCAAGGGCGACGGTTACTATCAGGAATACAAGACCCGCCGCACACTTGTGGAATACGGGCTGTCCCCCTTTGTGTACGATGATAAAGAGGTGACGAAGAGCGACCTCGTACGCAAGAAAGCCATGGACAACAAGTTTGGCGGAGGTATCTTCTCCTTCACCTACAAGGGCGACCGCCTGCAAGCCACCCTCGGCGGTGCCCTGAACCGCTACGACGGCGACCACTTCGGACGGGTATTGTGGGTGAAGAGCTACGTGGGCGACCTGAATCCCGACACCGACTACTACTTCAACAACGCTACGAAGAACGACGGCAACATCTACCTGAAAGCCAACTATGAACTGGCGAAAGGAGTGAACGCCTACATGGACCTGCAATACCGCCACATCTGCTACAAGATAGACGGCACGAACGACAAATACAACTGGCTGGCTTCGGAGATGCAACGGCTGGACATCCACGAAGACTTTGGTTTCTTCAACCCCAAAGCCGGACTTTCGTGGCAAATCAACCCGCATCATCGTCTCTTTGTCTCCTTCAGCGAAGCGCAGAAAGAACCTACGCGCAACAACTATACCGACGGTCGCTTCGACGAACATCCCAAGCCGGAACGGCTGTTAGACTACGAACTGGGCTACACATTTGCCGGCAAGACATTCCAGGCAGGTGCCAATCTCTACTATATGGACTATAAAGACCAGCTGGTACTGACAGGCGAGCTGAACGAGATAGGCGAAGCGATGGCAAGCAATGTACCGGACAGTTATCGTATGGGCGTAGAGTTGATGGCAAACCTCAGGCTTCCTTGCGGTTTCACATGGAACATCAACGCCACACTGAGCAAGAACCGCGTAAAGAACTTCACCGAAACCCTCTTCGAGAACGAAGAGGCAGGCACCGAAGCTTGGGTCATCAACCACGGCAATACTCCGCTCTCTTTCTCACCGGACTTCATTCTGAACAACCGCTTCGGCTACACCTACAAGGGCTTCGAAGCCTCGCTTCAGTCGCAGTATGTCAGCAAACAGTACATGAGCAACGCCAAGCAAGAGGAGTGCACGCTGGATGCCTACTTTGTGAGCAATCTCGCCCTCGCCTACACTTTCAAGCTGCCGAAAGTGAAATCAATGACCGTCGGTTGCACCCTCTACAACCTCTTCAACGAGAAGTACGAAAACAACGGTTATGCCGGAAGCGGTTACTATTATGATGGCGACCGGAAGGTTCGTTACAACTATGCCGGCTATGCCGCACAGGCAGGTACCCATCTGCTCGCCCACGTGTCCATCAACTTCTAAAGAACCAAAGAGAGAGAACAGGAATGGAACTGCTGGAAATCATTGGGACAATCGTAGGGCTGATATATCTCTGGCTGGAATATCGCGCAAGCATCTATCTGTGGATAGTGGGCATCATCATGCCTGCTATCTACCTCTATATCTATTACAAAGCAGGGCTTTACGCCGACTTCGGAATCAACATCTACTACCTCATTGCCGCCATCTACGGCTGGACTTGCTGGCAGGTCTCCTCTTTCAAAGCCCGGAACGGGAAAGAAAAACCGGGTAACGTGAAGGAAGAAGCGGAAAGTAACATGAATGAAAGGTCGGAAAAGGCAAAAACGGCAACAGAAACGCCCATCACTTATATGCCCCGCCGCTATTGGTTGCCCCTCACGGCAGTGTTCGCACTAGCGTTCTTCCTTATCGCCACGATACTGATAAACTTCACGGACAGCGATGTGGCGTGGTTGGACTCTTTCACTACGGCACTGAGCATCATAGGCATGTGGATGCTGGCAAAGAAATATGTAGAGCAGTGGTGGCCGTGGATTGCAACGGACATCGTAAGTTCGGGTCTGTACATCTATAAAGGGCTTTACTTCACGTCTGCCCTCTATGCACTATACACTATCATTGCCATATTCGGTTATTTAAAATGGAAAAAATTAATATGTGTGAAGCAGTAATCATTGCCAACGGCGACTATCCGTCCTCTCCGCTTCCTCTGCAAATCGTAGAAGAAGCTCCCTACGTAGTCTGTTGCGACGGAGCAGCAAACGAATACATACGTCAAGGGAAAGTGCCCGACATCATCATAGGCGACATGGATTCGCTTAACAAGGAGTATCAGCAGCGATACGGCAACCTCCTCCACGCCATCAGTGAGCAGGAGAACAACGACCAGACCAAAGCCGTGCGCTTCCTTCTGGAACAAGGAAAACGACGCATCGCCATCGTCGGAGCAACGGGCAAACGCGAGGATCATACCGTGGGCAACATCAGTTTGCTCATCGAGTATATGCGCCTTGGAGCCGATGTCCGCACCTATACCGACTATGGTGTTTTCATTCCCTGCCAAGGGAAGCGGATCTTTCCCTGCCGCGCAGGGCAGCAAGTCTCCATCTTCAATTTCACTGCCCGCAAGATGCAGAGCCAAGGGCTTGTCTATCCGCTCTACGCTTTCACCAACTGGTGGCAGGGTACTCTTAACGAATGTATCGGCAGCGAGTTCACCATCGAAGCAGAAGGGGAATATCTGGTGTTTTTCAATGTATAAGCCTCCATATAAACAGGCGTAGCAGAGAACTTGAAAACAGGCAAAATGCATGCTTAACCATAAAAACAATAGGTAAAAAATATATCTTTGTGACTGAGAATACTAAAAAACATATTATACTCGTTTGGCAGAATTATCTTAGCACATTGTCAACTCTGCCCAATAGGTTTCTCATTTTAGGTTCCTATAGTTGGTATATGCAACAACTAAACGAGCCTTTCTAATATAAAAACAGTTAAGATATATACTTCGGAATGTTTCATCAAAAGAAGGAGGTAATTATGTTATTTTTCATTTGTGTACTGATCTGGCTTTTCCTGAGTTGCGCTAAAGAAATGACCGGAAGAAACGGATTCTGAAAAGAACAATAACCCTGAAGTTTGCTTGTTCAGCAGGGACAACAGGGTCTTACGCTTGCAAATATAGGCATTAATTTCTCTATTTGCAAGAGAAGATTCATTTTTAAACTTATATCAAATGAAAGTCTTCATGTGTCATCCCTTTGGAATGTACGGCGATGCTGTGTTCGATAAAATCTTTCTCCAAGCCCGCATCTCCATTAATCTTCACTGTATCAACATCTGAACTGAGTATGCTGTCAGCTAATTGAGACAGTCGGACAATCCCTCCACGAATTGTTTCGATCTCACATTTGTAAGAGATAGGTATATAGCCATCCGGGGACGTGACAAGATGACGTGTGGTTTCGGCAATCTTGTCCGTAGCCTCAAGCATATATTCACAATATAGCGCAGTCTTGCCGATAGTATCGTCAGTGTCTGCCGAACTATTCCGGACTTTCTCACTGATTATGTCAATGGTTTCTGACCCGATTCGATGATTCTTGCAAACGGCTATACTGTCATTGTTTGAAAGACATTTCAACGCTTTGTCGATAATCGGACCGCATGACTGCATCGTCATAGTCAAGCAAGACTTTTCAACAGGACGGGCGGGGATAAAACAATACATTTCCTTGACCTTACGTCTGCGGATATGCCGTCGCAACATAACGATGATTCCGGCCAGAGCCATTATCGAGAGAACTGTAACGTACATGATTTATAGTATTTCTTTGATACAAAGTAACCGCATTTTTATTTCACGTTTATATCGGAAATATTAGATAAATATTAAATCTATCAGTCAATTACGACATAAAAAAGATGGGAGATATGCACTCCCATCTCAACCTTAGGAACAATCTTTTTTACC